>NZ_BMGY01000011.1:223-115855 GCF_014640435.1 Hymenobacter frigidus
CGTGGCCAGCGTGGTGTAGGCGCCGGTGATGGCATCCCCGTTCAGGACGCCGGTCAGGGTACCGGTCAGCACGGGGTTGGCCGCGCCGTAGACCTTGGTCTGGTTATTTGCTGCCACGGCCAGCGGGGCTCGGGTGATGGTGAGGTTCGCCGGTACGTATGTCAGGGTGTAGTTGGAGCCCGCCGTCAGCGTGTTCTGGCCAATGGCATAGCTGCCCACGCCCCCGCCGGCGGCGCGGCTCAGCACCCCAGTGAACGAATCACCCGTGGCCAGCGTGCCCGTGGTCATCTTGTAAGTCAACGGAGCTGGGTCGGCCGTGCCGTACGTTTTGGTCTGGGTATCGGCCGTCACCGTGATGGCGCGCGTGGTGATGGCGAAGTTGGCCCCGGTGAAGGTCAGGTTGTAGTTGCTCGTCACGTCCGTCGTGCCGTTCTTAATCACGAGCGTGCCCTTGTTGATGGCGTAGGCGCTGCCCACGCCCTCGCCCAGGGCCCGGGCCAATGCGCCCGAGAACTGGTCGCCGCTGGCCAGCGTGCCCGCTGTAAGACTATAAGTCAGTGTCGGGTCGGTGCCGCCGTACTCCTTCTTCTGGTTGGCATCGGCCGTTACCGTGATGGCGCGCTTATTAGATACAACTAAAGTGGCAGTTCCATCAACATTATCTGCAGTGACATTGAAGTTGTATGAACCTGCAGGAGTAGCGCTTGTAGTGGATACAGTCAAATCTGATGTTGCTGTTTGTCCATTACTTACATCAACACTTGAGGGCGAGAATCTGAAAGTTATGCTTGATATAACCGTTGCGGATAGACCGGTAGTTGTTATAATTGCTGATAGTGATGAAGTAACTCCAGCAGGAGCTCTTGATTTACCGACTACAGTTACTCCGTACAAGGTAGTAGCGCCACTCAGAACAGGGTTTGTACCTTGGGAGCCTACCGATACCCCATTGGCAGCAACAGAAACACCATCTGTAAACGAAGTTTTTGCGGTCAATCCAGAGCTTTGGCCCGTTGCAATTAGTGTAAACGATTCTCCTAAGTGAATAGGCTGAATAACAAATTGATTGTTATAAATATGCCCATTATTGTTAGCAGTGGCATACAACACAGTATTACCATGAGAAACGGTAGAGTGGTCAATTTCTAATTTGACCCGTTCCCCAACCATCCATCCATTGCCTTCTATTTTTACTGTGTCACCCGGCAAATAGTCTGACATATCAGTATAAACAGTCGCCGCACTTGTGGCTGCAGTTCCAGCCTGAGCATGTGCTGTCCCGAAGGAAGCAAACAAGCTCAGTAGCAGGAACAGCAAGAACCCGTAGGCCTTAAAGTATCTCCTGCTTGGGGTGGGGGGTAGGGCTGTGAGCATAAAGAAAATGGAAGTAGGAAAAGAGTTAAAAGCGCTGTTTTGTGACATAATCGCAAAAAATCAGAAGCTCTATTTGCTGCCCTAGGCACGTGGCCGGCTCAAGAAGTCACTCTTATATTCCGGTATATTCATCAAAACTAATAAATATAAAATTGATAACAAATATAAACTTTTAAAGTATTTGTGCATTTTAATAGCTTTTTTTTAATAATATCAGTTTACTGTAACCTTCATGGCAATACTTACTCTCCTCCATTTTTCGGGCTTGGGCTACTTCGTTCTCTCTTTAGTTCGGCTGCAGCCGATATCACTGTTACCTACTGTAATTTAGCCGATATACTGGGTAAAAATTACTATAAATCCTTAATTTAACTCTAAAATCGGACGAGGTATGCTCCCGCAGTGGCCAATGGCTTGCTGCAATCGTTCGCTTCCCTGGCTTTTTTCGTGCGGGGGTGTCTAGGCGCCCGCGACGCTCAGTTGGCGGCCCCTTCCGCAAAAAGGGGCGATAGCTGAGCCTTATTAAACGCTACTAAGGCCAACAGCACTAACCCGGTTATGGGCCCTGGACCCAAGCGCCATTAGACGATTCATGGTACCCATCCCAAAGCAATTGGCCGGATATGATTCTCAATCTGTTACTTCAGGACGGCAGGGTGGGTCAGGGTTCTGTACTGGGGTGGTTCAATAAAACGGACAGTGAGCTAAGGCAGGTTGTTTTTTCAGGTTCCGTTCAAACTGGTTGGGCGAGCGAGAGGAGAGTGGCGACGGTCCAGATTGAAGTAAGCGTCGAGGTAATGGGCGACTTCTAAGCGAGCTTCTTCGAGACTGGCGAACGCCCCGCCATGGGGCAGCAAATCGGTTTTGAGCGTGCTCCAGTCGGCTTTGGCCCGAGCGTTGTCGTAGGGGGTGCCTGGCCTGCTGAAGCTGGGCACCGCCCCGGCTTATGTAAGGCGAGCGCGGCACGCGGCGCTGGTGTATTGGCTGCCGCGGTCGGTATGGATAACTAGACCCGGCGCGGGCTGGCGCAGCGTCAGGGCCTGTTCCAGAGCTGTGAGGACGAGTTCGGTGGGCATCTGCGCGAATAAGTGCCAGCCCATGACGCGCCGAGAACAGGCGTCACGCCAGGTGGCCAAGTCGCACCAGCCCCGCTCAATCAGCGGCAAATAAGTAATGTCGCCTACCCGCACCATGTCAGGGGCGGTGGGCGCGGGTTGGCCCAGCAACCGATTTTCGGCCACGATGGCCGCCGGGTCGGCCACGATGGCCGCCGGGTCGGCCACGGGCGTGCGCGGGCGTTGCGCACGGGTACTCAGCACCTGTGGGCCGTGGCGGTGCAGCCAACGCCTGCTGGGCCGCTGGGTGCCAGGGCGCTGGGATAGCAGCAGGCAGCTTCACCCACTGATAATAACCGGCCGGGCTCACCGCCAGTACCCGGCAAAGTGCCTGCATGGGCCGGGGCTCGGCACAGGCTGAGATAAAGGCGTAGCGGCTCATGACTGAAGCGGTTGGGAGAGCCTGCGCGTAAAGTAGGCCTTGGTTACAACTTTTTCGAAATATCACGCTCCATTTCCACGCGCTTCAGCTCGGCCCGCAACCGCTTAATTTCGTCGCGTTCCGTGCTATAAGGCACGGCCGCCTCGAGGGCCTGACGCAGCCAGCGGCCCAGCAGGGCCGGCGAAATACCCTGGGCGCGGGCCACGTCTGCTTACCAAGCACCGGCCTTGAAGGCCGGTGTATATTTCTTGCGGGTGGTGGGCAGCCCACCAGGATTCGGTTTGTCAGTCATGAGCAGCGGAAGGTAAGACTTCCCACTGTCCGTTTCAGCTAGACCACCTCAATCATAACAAAGAAGCGTTGCCGTTGCCGTAAACTCTCTAGAGGGTTCACGGCAACGGCAACGCTTTTTTTACTTAAAAGCTATGCTACACCGAGCATGTTTTCACGAAGGCGTTTTCGCCGCTTTTTAGAAATTTCTATGCAAACTGTGTCTGGCTCGGCTCTTCCAAAAAATGATACTGCTTCGTCGGCGTCTTCAACTTGTTCACGCAATTCCCGCAAGTAGTCGCGAATCAGGTAAAGGTCGGCAAGTCGGTTATGGGCAGGGTGGGAGGGGGTGCGTAGACCTGGGTGTTGACGGTATTCAACCGCGGCTTCATCCAGTTCCTCAATGAAGTCGTCCAACCAGTTTGAATCGAACTCATAGCCATCTTCTTTCAAAAACGAATTCACAAGCTTTATGTAAGCTTGATGCAGGTCTTCTAATTGGCGCTCGATTTCCAATTTTAAATCGTCTTCATCATCCTCGTCATACGCTGCGACTGCCAAAGGCACGCGCTGAAGCGGTGCAGGTAGTTGTTTGAAGTCATAAGAAGGAGTCGGCTGGGGCTGGTGTACGGCAGCAGGTTGTGCCTTCTCATTTTCGCGGTTGTAACGGGCTTTACAGGCGCTGTCGCAAAATTGCTTATCCGCACGGCCTGAAATGGGGGTATCGCACTGAAGACATTCGCGAGGTTGTTCTTGAGGGTATTTCATGGTAGAGATGATTTAGTAGGACTTACGCACTCGACTAGACAAGTGCTTGGATGAGTGGTTTTTGGAGCAACTGCCGCAGGTAAGGAGCCCATTGCTGTTGGTGTGCCTGGTAAATGATTTGCCCCATCCGGCGGGCGTGTTGACGCAGCGAAACCCAGGCCAGGTAACAACACGTCAGATGGTTGCGCTGGGCCGCGGCCTTGCGGCACTGGCACTTCTCCGACCCGGTCAGTTGCTTGAAGCTGCGGTGAAATTCCTCCACTTGCCAACGCACCTGCACGGCCTCAATCACCATTTCGCGGGTCAGATGAGCAGCCAAATGGTTGGTAATGACCCATTCAATGTTGCCGTTTGTGGCCACCAACTTGAAGAGCTTTACCCCAAAGGGCACTTCTTTCAGGCGCACTTCCACGCCCTGGTTCCAGCCCTGGGGCGGCGGTTCGAGCGTATCCAGTCCCTGGTAGCCGCTTTCTTTGGTCAGACTCACCAACCGGTTGCTTTTCAGGGTCGTGAAAAACGTCCAACCCGCGCGGTGAATGCGCTTCAAATTCGTGCTGCCCGCGTACCAGGAATCAAATAAAATGGTGCGGGCCAGTAGCTTATCCTCGGATACGGCTTGGTCAAACATGGCTAGGAAATGGTCGTTTTTCGTCTGCCCGTCGTGGTCGGGCGCGTAGACGCGGTAATCCAGGGGCAGAAAGTCGCCCGCTTCCCCACTGCTGTGCACCAGATTGACCAGCCCGATGCCCGTGACCATGCCGTGCGCGTTGCCCGAGTACTGGCGCTTGGCCACGTCGATGAAGCGGCTGTAGCGCTTGTCCTGCACACTGTCGTCCACCAGCAGAAACGCCTCGGGCGAGTCGCGGAGCAACGGCAGAACCAACTCGCGCAACTGGTTGATGGGTAGCGTGCTCGTGCGCAAAAACCGGTTCACCTGGTCATGGCTCACGTCGGGCAGATGGGCCGCCAAATGCGTGCACGTGTAGTTGGTGGGCGTACTGAGCAGGTACTCGATGTAGGTGGTTTGGGTCAGCATGAGCGTGCGTTTTTGCCTAAAGTACCCCAAAGTGCGTAAGTCCTATTTAGTCGTCTGTTTGCCCTCCAAAAGCATTGTAGACGGCTAACTGGTTTAATTAAAAAGATTGGATGGGTGGGTAGTCCCAAAATATGGGGTAGCCATCTGGTTCGGTTAGTGCCCAACGAACTGGACCAGTAGTAAGCATTGTGGTGGGTGCAAAGGCCAGAAATTCGTCGGCCAAATCCCAGTTTGGGGGTCGGGCGAGGTTGGGGGCTTCCAAGTCATCGCGCACCTGCACTCGTACTCCTGCTTTGCGCATCTCTTTGGCGTACGCTACCCACTTGTCGGTTGCCCCGGTATCAGGAAACAACAGCACTTTACCACAAGAATTTAGCGCGGTGAGAACCTCCGCATCTTTCAACTGCGGGGCACCACACCCACCAGTGGCCAGCCATCGGTAAGCGGGTAAGAATACGGAGCAGAGAACCGCTGTTTTTTCTGCTTCAACGATGGCGACCGGGAGGTTATCAGGCGAAGCCAGTAAGTGTTGGCCGAACAGGCATTGGCGTAGGTTAAAGCCCGCTTGGCCTATCTTGGAATGTGCCCATTGGGGAACTACGTCATTGCCATTTGCCCCACGTTTGATGCGTTTAAGCGTCTCGACATCGTAATGGATGATTTTTCCGGTACGAACCACTTGACGCTCATCTACCTGCCAGAAGATGGTGCCACCGTTTTGTGTGGTTCCGATGTGGTAACGGCGAGCCAGGTCAAAGGCCACTTCCTCTGTTAGAAGTTGGGATAGGCCCTCGATGAAGGGATTACGGTCGTAATGGCCCAATGAGCGTTTTACTACCTCCCAGGCCACGGTACCGGCAACACGTTCTGAAGCGCGAGGTTTGGGTTTGTATGTGTCTTGGTAGGAGGGGGTAAAGGAATTGTAGTTGGGATTATCAGTAAAGAATTGCTTGGGCGTGTAGTGGTAGCCACACTGCGCTTGCCGGTTGCAGATGCCAACTCGTTCCCCTACGGGTGTAATTCAAAACTACGCGGCCCTTCTCCAATCAGGAAATCGGACCTGTGTCTGATGCCCTCAGCGATGCAAAGAGGCCTGTACCGATGACTGATGAAAAAGACAGCGCGTAGTTTTGAATTACACCCTTCCCCTACTGGCTCGCCCGTTTGGACGTTCAGGTAGCGTGTGAACTGATGTGGCTTCTCACAAGAAGGGCATGGATAGCGACTGGTACGGCCAGTATAGCGCTCCAGGATGAATTTGAAGTCATTCATGATGGTTAGCTATGAAGGGCTGTCAAACTTCGACAGCATGCGTGAAACGGCGCTCTTGTTGGCATATCCCAGCACTTCAGCAATTTCTGTTAGCGACTTGCCTTCATCGCGCAGCTTAGCGGCCGTTTCGTACTTTTCTTGGGTGTAGCCAGTCGATTTTTGATTGGTATTGTCGCCCCCTAAACTCGGGATTTTGGTCAGCGTCTCTAGCGACTGCCGTTCACCAGTTTCGTGAAATGTCAGGTCCTCGTCGAATGTGAGAACGTGGCTGTTCTTCTTGTCCTCGCTCGCCAGGTAGTTACCTTTCAGCACGCATAAGTGACGCTTCTCCGAATAAATTGGGTCGACACGTAGCTCCATCACCATTCGCATTTTAGCCTCGAACGCCTGCGAACCAACTACGTGGTGTTTCGAGGGTACTTGCTCGTCGCGGTACTTTCCGGTATGGTGCAGCAGGATGATGAGGCAATCGTGCTTAACGATGAGCTGGTGGTAAGCCTTGAAAAATGCCCGAACCGATTGGCTGTCGTTGAGCCGCCCATCAAACAAGTCGCTGAAAGCATCCAGCACAACTAAATCCGCAGGGTAAAGAGTAAGCACTTCGTCCAGCTGCGTTAGAAGGTCATCGGCATCGAAAAGGTATAATAGACGCTCGTAGTCGTCTATACTGCTGACACGACCCCGAATTTGCTTTCTGGTCAGGTATCCAAGGCTGCGCTGGTCGTCTTCCGTGCTCACATATACGGCCCGGCGGTGCGTTAGCGAAAGGGGCAGCCCCACAAACGTGGAGTCACCTAGAGCTACCGCCAGTGCGAGCTGCCGCAGAAATGCCGACTTACCTGTGTCGCTGCTGCCGACCAAGGCCACCAAACCCGTTTTAGGCAGGATGGGGTCCAGCAGCGTGGCCATCTTATCATTGCTGCCCTCCAAGAGCTGCCGAGCCGTGATGAACTTTCCTATCCCTTGAGTTTTGGAGCCATCCTCGTTTACTAGACGTTGCTGTAGAATTCCAGGTGTGAGGTAGTTGCGGCTCGCATGGTCTTTGATTTGGCTAGACATTGCGCTTTCCTTTCAAAGTAGGGAAAACGCCATTCCTTTTCAGGTCGGCATCAATAGCTGTGCGCGACCGCTTCGTCTTCTTGTTGAAAAACTCCTCAAGTTCATTTGCGTCGAACTGAATATTCTTGCCAACCCGGCGTGTCGTAACGTCTCCATTAGACGAAAGACGGTAGAGATACGAATCGCTTACATTGTACTTCTTCGAAGCCTGAGCAACGGGCAAGTACTTAATGTTGTCGGTTGGGCCACTAGAGCGTGAGGACAATTATCTTTACCAGTCCATTGGCAAAAAATAATAACCTTAATTATTAAAGTATATGCGTCGTCATGAAATCACGGACCAACAATGGGCTGCCATCGCGCCCCTTTTGCCTGGCAAGGTCACGGATTGCGGCGTGACAGCCAAAGACAACCGGCTTTTTTTCAATGCTATCGTGTGGATAATGCGCACTGGCTGTCCGTGGGCCGACCTGCCCGAGCGGTTCGGCAAGTTCAATTCCGTCTGCCGCCGTTTCCGCCGCGGGGCCCAAAAGGGCGTGTGGGAAGCCGCCTTTGAGGCGTTGAAAGCCCCTGAACTGGACTGGATGATGCTCGATTCGACCGTCGTGCGGGCCCATCAGCATTCGGCGGGCCAAAAAAAAGCAACCCCGAAACCGAGTGCCTGGGCCGCAGCCGGGGCGGGATGAGCACCAAGATTCATGCCTGCACCGAGGCCTTGGGCAACGCCGTGCGCCTGATTGCCACTGGCGGGCAGGCCGGCGACTGCCCGCAGGCCCTGCCCTTGCTCAAGGGCTTACAGCCGGGCAAAGTGTTGGCCGATACGGCCTACGACAGCGACGAAAACCGCGCCTATTGCGCTCAAAATGGCATTGAAGCCGTTATCCCCAGCCGTCCCAATCGCCTCGAACCGGCCCCGATGGACGCGGAAACCTACCGCGACCGCAACAAAATCGAACGCTTTTTTGGCCGTCTCAAGCAATATCGGCGCTTGGCCACGCGCTACGAAAAAACGGCCGTTTCCTTTCTGGCGTTCTGGCATATCGGTGCAATGATTGATTGGCTTAGATAAATAACTGATTGTTTTATTGTCCTTACGCTCTAGCCAGCTTGGCTATGGCCCTTTCAAACTCCTCTCGGCATACTTGCCGCAGGACGTCGGGGGGGAGGTAGATGAATGTGTGTTCCATTGGTACATCGGTGAATGATGATGCCAAGGACCGCCATATTGCTTTCTTGAAAAATGGCGCGCCAATCCAAACGCCATTTTTTTCTTTACCTAGTCACCTGTATATCAGTTAGAAAAAAATTATAAATTAATTTTTGGATTTACCTTTATACTCTTGAAGGCAGCTAAATCCTTCTTAAATGGGGCTTCCTCTAGCAAAGGTTCCAAGCTACTTGGGCGAAGAATTTTATCTATAGTATCCGATTTTGTGAAGGCGGATTGTACGGCCCTGTAAGGCTTATAATCCCGTACCCACCCCTTCTCTTTTAAAATCACCAGAAGCGCAGCAAGGGAGTTTTGGGTGCCAAGCCAATCTAGCTTGAGACTATCCATCCCCTCACCCTTTGTCTCGGGCTTGAATTGCCTCAAATAATCGGCAAATAATGTTTTGCGCGATGGGGGCAAGGTAGAATAAGTGGGTATGTCCAACTGGGTTGGATTCAGGCGCTGGTACTTTATCCTCCTGAAGACGAGTACTTGTAGTATGAATCGAAAGGCGTCCCTTGGGGATTTCACGCCTCTGCTCAATTCAGAAATATGATTATCTCCAACATCCTCGGATAAACGCCCAATCCTACGCAGAGTCGAGATGGTCATTTCTAAAGCCGAGGCTCCTAATCTGTATTCCTGCTCAAGGTGGTCTACAATCTCGTGTGTGTGGGTACCCCCAAATAATTCGGCCTCCCACCACTCAAGCACCCCTTCTTCTGCGTAGGCCTTATCCCGAGAATCAATGAACACTCCCTTGATTCGCCTTTCGGCTAAAGCCGCCACACGCACTAGCAGCTTCTCAAAAGTGGCAGAATCAATATTGGGGAGGAATGACTGTTCAAAGGACATTGCGATTGGGATGTTTACACCATGTTTACACCGGAAATTCTGGGCAAAAAAAAAGGCAGCTACGGAAAAGACCGTAACTGCCTGATTGTCTTCATTCACACCTTCAGTGGAGAATATCGGAGTCGAACCGATGACCTCTTGCATGCCATGCAAGCGCTCTAGCCAACTGAGCTAATCCCCCTGATTTGTTGTTTGCCGCCGTGCCATTTGCGCTTTGGTTCGACAAAAGTACAGCCGTTTTGCGGTTTGGCAAGCGCTGAGTGTGCTTTTTTTGCTGAGGTAGCGCAATTGCCAAGCAATCAGCCACAAAAAAAGAGGGCAGGAAGTAATTCCTGCCCTCTTCGAGGCTTCGGCTAGCCGAAAGGCTTAGTTGAAGATGTAGCGAACGCCCACCTGCGCCTGCCACCGCGAACCAAGGCCGCCAGTTTCGTTACGGAAGGTTTTGGTGAGTGGAACGCCGGGCGCGAGCACCGCCGGAACAGCGGGGTTGCCACCGCTGGCCGGGATTGCCGGGGTGACGATGCTCTGATTGGTCAGGTAAGGGAAGGTGAAGTTTGGCCGGCCCTGCTGGTCGTAGCCGGCAAAAGACAATGGGTTGGATACGTTTGCCGTGCGGAGGGTGCCCCAGCTGCTGTTGAGCAAGTTACCGATGTTGAATACGTCGATGCTGAGCTGCAAGGTGTTTTTATTATCGCCAATGGAAGTGAAAAGGTCCTGAAGCAGGCGCACGTCCAAGCGGTTCTGCCAAGGGCGCACGGCCCCGTTGCGCTCGGCATACTCGCCGCGCCGCGTTTTCAGGTAGTCGTCCTGGTCGATGTACTTGTTGAGGTCCGTCCACTGCTGGGCCGCCGAGTAGGTGCCACCGCCCTGGTTGGCCGAAATGGTGATATCGCGCAGCACAATCTCGCTTTGGTTCCGGGGAACGTATATCAGGTCGTTGCCCGCGCCGCCGGAGTTATCGCCGTTCATGTCGCCGGCATAGGTGTAGGAGAAGCGGCCCGCTGGAGCGGCCTCGTAGAACAGCGAGAAGGTGGTGCCGAGGTGATTGAGGTACTCGCGGCGATACGAGAGCGAAGCAATGACGCGGTGTTGCTGCAGGAAGTTAGAGTAGCTCAGCACGTTGGCATTCGGGTCGCCCGACACCGTGCGGTCGCGCCAGTTGGTTTGGGCAATGCTGCCGCCGTCGTTCACCGAGCGGGAATCGGTGTAGGTGTAAGCCGCCATCGCGTAGAGCCCATTGCTGAAGGACTTCTGGAGTTGGCCCGTTACCGAGTACGAGTACCCTTTGTTGGTGTTCTTCATCAGGATAGCATCGGTGATGACGGGGTTGGTGGCCGAAGCGCCGCCCTGACCATTGTAGAGGCGGTTGTTCTGAATCAAGCTGGGCCGGGTGTTGGGGGCAGTGCCCACCGGGGCCAGTGTGTAGAGCCCCGCGTTGGCCCCCGTGGTGTTGGGCACGCCAAAGGAGTAGAAAATCGGGCGGGTGTCGGGACCAACGGCGCGGCCAATGGGCTGGGGCAGGTTCACGTTTTGGAAATACACGGCATTCAGGTCCTGCGTGTAAAGCGCCTCCAGGGTGGCTATCACGCCGCCGGGCAACTCCTGGTCTACAGCCAGGTTGGTACGCCACACCTGCGGAAACTTAAAGTCGCGGGCCGTTACGGCCAGGTTGTACTGGGTGTTGGGGGCCGCGCCTGCGGGACGGTAGCGGTCCACGCTCGGGTCGAAGTAGTTGCCCACCGGACCCGTTGGGTCATTCGGGTTTACGGCCGCCGACACCTGCGCCCCGATTCGCGAAAACGAGCCAAACTGCACGCCGTTGTTGCCGGCCTGGTTGGACAGCCACACGAACGGAATGCGGCCCGTGAACACGCCCGTGCCGCCGCGCAGCTGGGTTTTGCGGTCGTCGTTCACGTCCCAGTTGAAGCCGATGCGCGGCGAGAGCAACACTTTGGTGTTGGGCAGCTTGTTGGTTTCCAGCTTCACACCGTCGCGGAAGGTCAGATTGGCTGCATTTTCGTTGCGGGCAATTTCCGAGAAAATAATCGGTACATCGCCGCGCAGGCCCACGGTCACTTTCAGGTTGCTCCGGGGGCTCCACTCATCCTGCGCATACAGGCCAATTTGCGCGGCCTCGGTTACGGCAAAGGGAAACGAGCCATCGGGGAGCGCCGAGTACGAAAGGTTGTAGCGCTGCGGAAAGGCAAGGGTGCCCGTGGTGTTGGCCGCAGGCACACCGGTAGTGGCGTTGCGGGTGTAGCCCAGGGGCGAGGCCGTGGTGCGGGCCGCGGCGTAAAAATCGTCTAGCCCGTTGAAGGTATAAGCACCGTAGTAGTTGGGCGAGAAGCCGTTGGTGAACTTGTACAGTTCATTATAAGTGCCCACCGTGAGGTTGTGCTTGCCCAGAAAGGCCGTGAAGTTGTCGCCCAGCTGGTACACGTCCGAGTTTAGTACATTGAAAGCCGTGAAGGGCTCGTAGCCGAGGGATGTGAAGCTGTTGGCAGCCGTGACTCCGCCGCCGGCCGCCGTGCGTGCGGTGGCCGTTCCGATGTCGACCAACGGAAAACTGCCGCCGCCCAGGCTTTCGCGCTCATCGCGAAAGGCGGAATAACCGGCCGTCAGGTTGTTGGAAAACCGGCTGCTAAAGGTGCTGTTCAACTCGGCAATGACAGAGTTGAGGTTGTTATTGATAACGTAGTACGACGAGGCGAAAGGCAGACCAAACTGCGACTGCGAACGGCCGATGTTGGCCGGCCCGATGGCTCCGGAGCCGCTTGGGGGCACGTCGCGGTACGAGCGCAGGTAGTTGTATTTCAGGCTGAAACGGTGGTTGCTGCTGATGTTCCAGTCGAGCTTGGCCGTGGCCTTGCGGCTGAACGAGCGCAGGTCATAATTCTGGTACGCCCCGGCATCGTAGCCGTAGTTGTCTTTGAGGAAATTTTTCAGAATATCAAGGTCGCGGACCGAAGCCGCCGAGGTGGTTGAGTTCGGCCCTGGTGCCGGGGCCCCGTCGCGGTTGGCGATGTAGCTGCCGGCGGGCGGGTCGATGCGGTCTTCCTGCTCGGCATTGACAAAAAAGAACAGCTTGTCTTTGATGATGGGACCGCCCGCGCGGAAGCCGAAGTTCTTTAGGTTGAAGTTGGGAAAGTCCCGCTGAAAGTCACCTACCTTACTTCCCACGAAATTCTGGTTGCGGTAGAAGCCATAAACTGAACCCGTGAACTTGTTCGAGCCGCTGCGGGTCACGGCGTTGATGCCGGCCCCCGTGAACGAACCCTGGCGAACGTCGTAGGGGGCGATGCTCACCTGAATCTGGTCAATGGCATCGAGTGAAATCGGCTGCGCGTTAGCCTGGCCACCTACTGTCGAGGATAGACCAAACGAGTTGTTGAAGATGGCTCCGTCGATAGTGATGTTGTTGTAGCCGCCGCTCCGGCCGCCAAAGCTCTGGCCATTGGCCTGGGGCGTGAGGCGGGTAAAGTCATCAAACGAGCGGCTGATGGTGGGCAGGCGCTCGATGGTTTCGCGCTGCACCGTGGTGCTGGCGCCGGTGTGGCCGGCGTTCATCACCGGGTCGCGGCGGCCGCTCACGGTCACTTCCGCCAGCTCGGTGCTGGTATCGCTCAGCTTCTGGTCGAAGCGCAGGTTTTGACCCAGCGTCAGGTTGACATCGTTGCGGTTTACGTCTTTATAACCCACAAAAGTCACCTTCACCGTGTACGGTCCCACCCGCATGTTCTGAATGTTGAAGCGCCCATCTGCGTTGGTGGGGGCTACGTACTGGGTGTTGGTGGGTGTGTGAATGGCAATAACAGTGGCCCCGGGCAGACCCGCGCCGGTTTTGTCGGCTATCGTGCCGCTCATGGCCGCCGTAGTAGCGCCCTGGCTCCAGCCCAACCGGGCGGTGAGGAGCATCAGCGCCAACAGCAATACGTGGCGTAAATGTGTATTATTCATGCAAAAAAAAATGGTAACCGTTAGAAAAAGGTGCCTGCCAAAAAGCAGGGACAAAGGTAAGGCCAATCCAAGTGGCTCTGCGTTACGGCAACTTTGCGATTGGGGCAGCCGATGAGCGTTTCTACAGATAGCCCACCAAGCCCGCGCGTAGTGGCTTGCCGAGCCACCGCATAAAAAAAGACGGCTGGATGTAAATCCAGCCGTCTTCCATAAGCTCATTCTGTACTGAGCCAGTTAGTTGTGCGTCACTACCGAAATGCGCAACGGGGTATTGGTATTACCGGCTATACCTCGGGTGTATAGGGTGTAGATTTTGCCGGCCACCAGCGTCACTACTTGCTGAGTGCCTGCGAGGGGAGTGGTTGCCACGCTGCGCACGTCAAGCGTGTACGGGCCGGCGGGTACCTCCGTGAAGTTGGCGAAGTTGGTGACTGTTGGCGTGGTACTGGGCGCTACAGCTTGCGTAGTGAAGGTGATATCACGGAAGCGTCGGGTAGGAACCGCCGAGAAGAGAGACGTAGCAGTGGGAACCGTGGTGGCGTTAAAAATCCCGTAGGTGCCGGAAGACGATAAATTCACGAAGCGAACCTTGGCTCTTGTTGCCACCGTGGGCGCAGCCAGGTTATCGGCCAAAACGATGGTGCGTACTCCGCCGGGGTCAGTTCCGGAAGCTGCACGGGTCGGGCTGTCCGTAAGAAAGACGGTGGTGTTGGTGTTGGTGTTGAAAGTAGGGCGTACGGCCACCTGCTGGCTATTCAGATTACCGGTAACTGAAAACCGCAACAGGCGCAGACCAGCCGGCAGGCTGGCATAAGTAGCAATTCCTAAATAGGGAATTGAGGCGAAAGCTGAAGTCGGAGCGGAGTTATCAATGCTAAGCAGCTGAGCGTCGTTTCCCCCGGGAGAAGCGTTTACAATCTGATAACTGGCCTGCGCGGTAGAAGCCGTTTCTATCGGGCTCGGCGCGGGGTAAGTTGGGTCATCGCAGCCAACCAACGCGCCGGCTACCGAAGTAGCCAGCGTGAGTTTGGTGACGAGCGAAACAAAAGAAAATTTCATACGAAAGTGCGGTTAGCTAAACTGACTGATTAAAACAAGTAGCGGGCACCAAACTGGGCCTGCCAGCGCGAAGCCAGCTGGCTAATCTGGTAGGCCACGGCTGGAGTAGTCGTAGTGCCGGTGCCGTAGCTGAAGGTAGGGCGGCCGGTGGTGCCGTTCTCCAGGCCTTGGTAGCGCAGCAGACCGAAGTTCTGGTTGGCTACGAAGTAGTCGCGGCCCCACTCATTGTTTAGCAGGTTGCCAAAGTTGGTGACGTCGGCCGTGAGCTGGAAGGTGTGGGTTTTGCTGCCCACCTGCACGTAGAAGTCCTGCATCAGGCGCACATCAATGCGGTGCTGCCAGGGGGTGCGGGCCCCGTTGCGGGCCGCGTACTCGCCGCGGTGCTTGCTCAGGTAGTCATCGTTCTCGATGTAGGCATTCAGCTCGCTCCAGGTTTGGGCGCTGGTGCGGCGGTCGTTCACGCCATCGGTCACCAGTACGATTTCGTTCTGGCTGCGCGGGATGTAAATCAGGTCATTCGAGCTGCCCGTGGGGTTGCCGCCGTCGCTGTTGATGTCGGAGCCAAAGTAGGTGTAGGAGAAGGGCGTGCCCGACTGCCCGTTGTAGAACGCCGACAGGGTGGTGGCAAAATGGCCGCCGTACTCCTTGCGGTAGGAGAACGAGCCAATCACGCGGTGGCGCAGGTCAAAGTTGGAGTACGACAGCGGCAGGTTATTCGGGCCCGATACGTGGGGGTTGAACTCCCAGGTCGAAACAGCTACCGAGCTGGAGCCTGAGTACAAGTCGCGCGACTGGCCGTAGGTGTAAGCCGCCGTGGCGAAGAAGTCGCGGTTGAACTGCTTCTTCAACTCTCCCGTGACGCTGTACTGGTAACCCTGGCTGGTATTGGTGAGCAGAATCACGTTGTTGAAGTCGCGGCTGTTGCGGTAGCGGTTCGGGCCGCCGGTGGCGGGGTTGTTGCCGGGCGTATACACCGGGCGACCATCGCCCTGTAGCGTACCGGTCGGGTTGGCCAAGTTAATGTCCTGGGGCAGCACATCGTTCAGCGTCTTCGAATAAATGCCTTCCAGCGTGGCCACGATACCGCCCGGCAGGCGGTAGTCCACGGCCAGGTTGGTGCGGAGCAGCTGCGGGTTACGGAAGTCCTTATCGGTTACGGCAATGCTGCCCTTCGAGGCCCGGGCCGGCAGACGAGAGATGGAGTCGGGGACGCCAACGGCCAAGCGTGGTGCGGGTAATGTTAGCGGTGTGGAGGCTCCAGTGCGGTCGAAGCTAGCAAAGTCTACGCCGGTGCCGCCGTACTGGTTCGAAATCCACACGTAAGCCGGGCGGCCGGTGAAGATGCCCACGCCACCCCGGGCCTGAAGCGTCTGGTCGCCGCGCACGTCCCAGTTGAAGCCCAGGCGGGGCGATACCTGCACCCGCGATTTCGGCAGGCGGTCGGTCTTAACATCGTAGGCCGCGCCTTGGGCAGGGCCGGTTTCCACGGCGTTGGCGAAGGTCGAGTCGACGCGTGGGTTGTACGACGGCGTGTCGAAATACACCGGCAAGTCGAGGCGCACCCCGCCGGTCAGCCGCAGCCGGTCGGTCAGGTTGTACTCATCCTGCACGTACACGCCAAACTGCGCGGCGCCAAACTTGGCGGTGGGCTTGCCGCCGGGCAGGGCGTAGTTCTGGCGGTATCGATAGGCGGCAGTATTGCCGCGCCCGACCAGGAAGCTGTTCAGGTCCGGGAAGTCGTAGCGGCCGGCGGCATCGTTTATAAACAGGTTGTCGAAGCGGAAAATCTCGTTGTTGGTGCCGAAGGTCAGCACGTGCTTGCCGGCGAACACGTTGAAATTGTCCGTGATTTCGAGCACGTCCTGGCTAAGCCGGTTTTGGGTCGAGCTACGCTCCGAGCCCGCTACCACGGTGTTGGCCCCGAAGGCAATGGTGACCGACGGGAACAGCGTGCCCAGCGTTTTGCGGCTGTCGCGGATGGTAGAATAGCCCACCAGCAGGTTGTTGGCGAAGCGGCTGCCGAAGCGGCTTTTCAATTCGGCCACCGTCGAGTTGGTGCGGCTCAGAAACCGGTAGCCGTTGTTGCCGAAGCGGAAGTTGGTCAGGCCCCGCGAAATGTTGTCGTCCGTGGCATCAACGAAGTTGTGCCGCAGCGTGAGCTGGTTGTTTTGGTTGATGTTCCAGTCCAAACGCAGAAAAGCCTTGTTCGACTGGGTTTCGGCGTTGATTTCACCAATGCTACCGGCATCGTAGCCGTAGCGGGTGCGCAACGTATTCGAAATCAGCTGCAAGTCGGTGTTGTTGACGAAGCTCACCACGTTGGAGCCAGTTTCGTTGCCGCCACCTGGCAGGGCGTTAGACGTGCGGAACAGCAGCGGCGCGCTGCGGCGGGTGATTTCTCCGTTCACGAAGAAAAACAGCTTGTCCTTGATAATCGGGCCGCCCAGACGGAAACCGGTCTGGTAGTCGTAAAACTCAGCCAGCTTGGTGCGCTCCCCGGTGGCGGGGTCGGGCGTGGGGCTTTTGCCCGCGGTGTTCTGGTTGCGGCCGAAAACGAATGCCGAGCCGGAAAATTCATTCGTGCCGGAACGGGTCACGGCGTTCACGCCACCGCCGCTGAAGCGGCCCTGCCGCACATCGTACGGCGCGATAACCACCTGAAGCTCCTGGATGGCATCGAGCGAGATGGGGTTGGTGCCCGCCTGGCCGCCCGGCGTGCCCGAGCCCCCGAGGCCGAACAAGTCGTTGTTGGAAGCGCCGTCAATCTGGATGTTGTTGAAACGGCCGTTACGGCCCGACAGCGAGTTGCCGTTGGCCTGGGGCGTGAGGCGGGTAAAGTCCTGAAGGCTACGCGAGATGGTGGGCAGGCGCTCGATTTGTTCGCGCTGCACGGTGGTAGCGGCTCCGGTGCGGCCGGCGTTCATCACCGGGTCGCGGCGGCCGCTCACGGTCACTTCGGTTAGCTGCGTAGAGCTGTCGTCCATCTTCTGGTCGAAGCGCAGGTTCTGGCCCAGTGTCAGGTTGAGGCCTTCGCGCGTGATGTCCTTAAAGCCTACGAAGGTGACCTTCACCGTGTAAGGCCCGCCTATGCGCATGTTCTGGATGTTGAAGCGGCCTTCCGAGTTGGTGGGGGCCACGTACTGCGTGTTGGTGGGCGTATGAATGGCAATAACGGTGGCTCCGGGCAGGCCCGCGCCGGTTTTGTCGGCTATCGTGCCGCTCATGGCCGCCGTGGTAGCGCCCTGGCTCCAGCCCAGTCGTGCTGTGAAGAGCATCAACGCCAACAGCAATACGTGGCGTAAACGTAAGTTATTCATACAAAAAAAGTTAGTGGAAATTATGAGCTTCTTTGAAAAGCGGGACAAAGGTAAGGCTTTCCTTAGCCGCTGAGATTACGGTAAATTTACCATTTATCGGGTACTACATACCTGGCCATTTTCGCCACAAAGGTAGCCGGCGTGAGAGTTTAGAGCCGCGGGCGCACGGCACGAATAAACCGACTGAGGTAATAGTCCGATTCCAGGCTGTTTTCGACCACGCCGAGCGACGTTGACGCGTGAATAAAATCCACGCCTTCGTCGTCGACCACCGTCACGAGACCGACGTGCGTGATAGCGCGGCTGCCCGGTGAAGCTCCAAAAAACACCAAATCGCCGGGTCGTAAATCGGTGGTTTTAACGCCCTCGCCCCACACGGCCTGCTCGTTGGATGAGCGCGGGATATTGACGCCCGCCTCGCCAAAGGATAATTGCAGCAGGCCTGAGCAGTCGAGCCCCAGCCGCGTGGTGCCGCCGTAGAGGTAGGGCACGCCCTGGTAGGAGCGGGCCGCGTCTACCACCGAAGCCAGGGTGCCGGTGGCGCTGCCCATGCGCGGGGCGCGCCGGGTCACGGTTTTAGTTTTGCTGCCGCTGGGTGTCACGCCCACCGTTTTGGTTTTGCCCGAGGGCCGGGCGCTCAGGCGGCTACCGCCCTTTTTCAGGCGCACCATCTCGCGGGCCGAGCGGTACTGGCCGTCGCGGTAATTGAGCTTGCGTTGGCAGCCGGCCAGAAAAACTAAAGCCAGCAGTACCGGTAGTATCTTCGTTGTCACCCTCCCCATTGGCTGCAAAGATAGTTTGCGCGGCCTTTCCGGAATCACCGCTCATGAACTTCAACGCCCTGACCCCCGAAATAATTGTGGCCTTAGAGGCCATTGTTGGCCCCGCGCACGTGCTCACGGCCCAGCGGGCCGAAGCCACTGCCACTGCCGATGCCTACGCCGACTACGGCCGCGACCACACCGAGGATTTGTATTTTGCGCCCGATGTGGTGCTGCGCCCGGCCGATGCCGAGGAAATCAGCCAGATAATGCGCCTGTGCCACGCGCATCGCATTCCCGTCACGCCCCGGGGCGCGGGTACTGGCCTGAGCGGCGGCGCCCTACCCATCGAGCACGGCGTGGTGCTGAGCACGGAGCGGCTCAATAAAATCATTCAGATTGACGAGCGCAACCTGCAGGCCACCGTGGAGCCCGGCGTGGTGAACGAGGCGTTCCAGAACGCGGTGAAGGAAGTCGGCCTGTTCTATCCGCCGGACCCGGCCAGCAAGGGCAGTTGCTTTTTGGGCGGTAATCTGGCCCACAGCAGCGGCGGCCCCAAAGCGGTGAAATATGGCACCACCCGCGACTACGTCCTGAACCTGCAAGTGGTGCTGCCCACCGGCGAAATCATCTGGACGGCCGCCAACACCCTCAAAAACTCCACCGGCTACAACCTCACGCAGCTCATGGTGGGCTCGGAAGGCACGCTGGGCATCATCACCAAGGTCGTGTTTCGGCTGCTGCCCTATCCGCAGCACAACATCCTGATGCTGGTGCCCTTCCGGCAGGAGGCGCAGGCTGCGGAAGCGGTTTCGGCAGTGTTTCGGGCGGGCATCATTCCCTCGGGCATGGAATTCATGGAGCGTATTGCCATGGAATGGTCGGCGCGCTACCTGGGCATTGCCCTCACCGTGCCCGACGATGTGCGCGCCCACTTGCTCATCGAACTCGACGGCCAGGACCTGGACCAGTTGTATAAAGAAGCCGAGCAGGTGTACGCCGTGCTGGAGGGCTACGATGTGGGCGAAATTTTACTGGCCGACACGGCCGCCCAAAAAGACGAGCTGTGGCGCATCCGCCGCAACATCGGCAACTCGGTGAAAGCCGCCGTTTACAAGGAAGAGGACACCGTGGTGCCCCGGGCCGAACTGCCTGCCCTGCTGAAAGGCGTCAAGGAAATCAGCACCCGCTATGGCTTTCAAACCGTATGCTACGGCCACGCCGGCGACGGCAACCTGCACGTCAACATCATCCGCGGCAACCTCAGCGACGAGATGTGGAACGTGGGCCTGCGCCAGCCCATCACCGAAATATTTGAGTTGTGCGTGAAGCTGGGCGGCACCATTTCCGGCGAGCACGGCATCGGGCTGGTGCAGAAAGGCTACATCGGCATTGCCCTTGCCGAAACCAATTTGAACCTGATGCGCGGCATAAAGAACGTGTTCGACCCAAATGGAATTTTGAATCCGGGGAAGATATTTTAAAACTGTAAGGCAAGTATAGTAGAACGTCATGCTGCGACAAGCGCAGCATGACGTTCGTTTTTACTCACAGTTGCCTACGGCCCTGGTGCCACTTTATTTTACTCCGCCACCGTCGCCAGCATCTTCGGCGCTGCCCGTTTGTGCGTGGCCTGCTCGTAGGCGTAGCCCAGCCCTAACAACAGTCCTTCCTGATAAGCCCCACCCACAAACGACAATCCGACCGGCAACCCGCGCACCATCCCCATGGGCACGGTGAGGTGCGGGTAGCCCGACACGGCCGCTGGCGTTGAAAAATCGGTGCCCGTGGAATAGTCACCATTCACCCAGTCGATGCACCAGGCCGGGCCGGTCGTGGCACCTACAATGGCCGTGAGCTGGTTGGTGCGCAGCATAGTGTCGATGATTTTGCGTGATTCCGTCACCGTTTTCAGTACGGCGGCTTTGTATTTGGCATTGTTCAGCCCATCGGTCGCTTCTGCTTGAATCAGGGTTTCCTGCTGGAAAAACGGCATGGCCTCGGCCGCGTGGGCCTTGTTGTAGGCAATAACATCGGCCAGGGTGCGCACGCTGGTCCCGGCACTGGCCAGGTACTTGTTCACACCTTCCTTGAATTCATAGAGCAGCACATTGAATTCAGCTTCGCCAAGCGGGTTTATCAGTTTGTTAAGCTCAACCTCCACCACCGTCGCCCCCTGGGCTTTGAGTGCGGCCACTGCTTCTTTGAGCAGCGCGGCCACGGCGGGCGGGCCGTTCAGGTGCGCTTTTTCTACCCCGAGGCGCTGGCCTTTGAGGGCATCTGATTTTAGGAAGGTGGTGTAGTCGGTGGGCCTATTGGCTGGTATGGGCAGCCGGGCCGGGTCGGTGGGGTCGGGGCCAGCCAGTGCGGCCAGTAGCAAGGCCGCGTCGCGCACGGTGCGGGCCATGGGGCCGGCCGTGTCCTGCGTGCTGGAAATGGGAATGATGCCACTGCGGCTCAGCAGGCCCACCGTGGGCTTGAGGCCGACAAGCCCGTTGCAGGACGCGGGCGATACCACCGAGCCGTCCGTTTCGGTGCCAATGGCCACGGCGCACAAATTGGCCGCCACCGCCGCGCCCGACCCCGCGCTGCTGCCGCTGGTGCTGCGGTCGAGCGCGTAGGGGTTGCGGCTCTGGCGGCCCCGGCTGCTCCAGCCGCTCACCGAGTGCGAGGAGCGGAAATTCGCCCACTCGCTCAGGTTAGTTTTGCCCAGCAGCACGGCCCCGGCGGCCCGTAGCTTCTGCACAATAAAGGCGTCCTGCTTGGCCTTATGGCCGATGAGGGCCGAGGCTCCGGCGGTGGTCATCATCTGGTCGCCGCTGTCGATGTTATCCTTAATCAGCACCGGAATGCCGTGCAGCGGGCCGCGCAGCTTGCCGGCCTTGCGCTCCCGGTCCAGGCCGTCGGCAATGGTGAGCGCATCGGGGTTGGTTTCGATGACGGCGCGCAGCATGGGCCCGGCCTCATTCAGCGCTTTGATGCGGGCCAGGTATTTTTCGCTGAGGCTCCGGGCCGTTTCGGTGCCTTTGGCCATGCGGTCCTGCAAATCGGCCACGGTGGCCTCGTGCAGGGCAAACGGTTCATCGGAAGTTTTCCCGGTGGTTGCAGCATCCGTCGGGGCGTCGGCTACCGGCTTGTCGGTGGTGGGCTGGCAGGCCACGGCGGGCAGCAGCGCGGCGGTGAGGGCCACGCGGGTACCATGATTTAGAAAAAGGCGACGGTCCATAAAAGACAACGCAAATAGAAGAGGAGGGCCGGAGAAAATGCTCCGCCCGGCAATGATACTGCGCAAAGGGCGGCAGACAACTCCCCGCCGCAGCCCACGGCCATTACCCTTGGCAAAACGCTACTGGTACCCCCACAAAATAACAGCCGGCCTTGGGAAGAGGTCGGCTGTTTTCTATTAAAACCGGAAGCCGCTGGGGCTCCAAATCATCCGTTTACCGGGCTTGCTGGTCTTTGAGCTTGTCCTCGCCACCGTAGGGCGCGCCGGCGGTGATGTCGCCGCGCAGGCCGCCGTGGTCGGTGGGGGTAGGGGCTCCGGTCTGGCCGTCGGTGGGCACGGGGCTGGCCGTGGCACTGCCGCTACTGCCGCCCGTAATTTCGGCCACCCGGGCCACGTAGCGCTGCTTGGCTTCGTCCTCGGGCACGCCCTTAAACTGGTTCCAGGAGTCCCACTGGGCCTGCGAGAGGCCGGCGGGGCCGCTGGCCTGGTCGGCTTCGGTGGGGGAGACTTCCCCCGCTTTCATGTTCACATCGCCTTCGGTAGCCTGCTTGTAGAGGCCGTAAAGCTCAGTCATGTGCTTGGCGGCCATGTCGCCGGGCAGGTTGTTTACTTGGTCGGCCGCAGCGCGGAATTGGTCGTTGGTATTCATAAAAGGCAAAAAAAGAAAAGAGAATGGAAGGATGAGCGGGCGCGGACAGCAGGAATAACGCTGCGTAGCCAGTGCCGCCAAAAATCCGTACAGGCGGGCTGCAGCGGCTGAATTCATCGGCAAACCTGCTGTTGTCAATACCCCGAGGCCGGGCTTTAGGTTGCGGGGTCGTACTTTTGCCTACGATTATGTGCGGAATAACCGGAGTATTTGCCTTTACGGAAACAGGTCGTCAATCATTGGCCAACCTGCAAGCATCCACCGATGCTATCATTCGCCGCGGGCCTGACTCGCAGGGCCATTTTGTCTACGACCAGTGCGGGCTGGGCTTCCGGCGGCTGGCTATTCTCGACCTCTCGACCGACGGCAACCAGCCGATGACCGACGCGTCGGGGCGCTATACCATCGTCTTCAACGGCGAGATTTTCAACTACCGCGAGCTGCGCGAGAAGCTGCTCAAGCGCGGCTGTAAATTCCATTCGCAGACTGATACGGAGGTCATTCTCCAGCTCTACATCACCGAGGGCCGCAGCTTTATCAAGAAGCTGAATGGGTTCTTCGCGTTCTCTATTTACGACAAGGAGGAAAACTCGCTGCTCATCGCCCGCGACCGGTTTGGCGTGAAGCCCTTGCTGATTTACCGCGACGAGGACAAGCTGTTTCTGGCTTCGGAAATGAAGTCCATCATGGCCCTGGGCGTGCCGCGCAAGCTCGATTACGTGGCCCTGAGCCAGTACCTGCAGCTCAACTACATTCCCGGCCCCGCCAGCATTTTCAAGGGCGTGAAAAAGATGCTGCCCGGCCATTACCTGTACATTAAGGACGGCAAGGTGGTGGGCAAGGCTTGGTACAAAATCCCCTACGACGCCAAAAAGGTCGCCAAAAATAAGCTCAGCTACGAGCAGCAGCAGCACAAGCTGGTCGACCTGATGGATGGGGCCGTGCAGCGCCGCCTCGTGGCCGACGTGCCGCTCGGCTGCTTCCTCAGCGGGGGCATCGACTCCAGTGTCATCGCCGCGCTGGCCGCCCGCCACACACCCCACCTGAGCACGTTCAGCATCGGCTTCAAGGACGAGCCGTTCTTCGACGAAACCAAGTATGCCAACCTCGTGGCCGCCCGCCACAAGACCAACCACACGGTTTTCTCGTTGACCAATAACGACCTCTACGAGCACATCCACGACATGCTGGACTACCTCGATGAGCCGTTTGCCGACTCCTCGGCCCTGGCCGTGTACATCCTCAGCCAGCGCACCCGCCAGAAAGTGACCGTGGCGCTGAGTGGCGACGGTGCCGACGAAATGTTTGGCGGCTACAACAAGCACATGGGCGAGTTCAAGGTGCGGCAGGGCGGCGTTAAGGCCGAAGCGGTAACGGCGCTGGGCTTCCTCTGGGATGTGTTACCCAAGTCACGCAACGGCTTTATTGGCAACCGTATCCGGCAGCTGCAGCGTTTTTCGCGCGGCATGACGGCCGGCGTGAAAGACCGGTACTGGGACTGGGCCAGCTTCGCCTCGGCTGCCGATGCCCGCAACCTGCTCAGTCCCGCCAGCCGGGCCAAAGTGGGTAAGAAACTAGCCGCCAAGCGCCGCAAAGACATTCTGGAGCACCTGCACGCCGACGGCGACCTCAACGAGGTGTTGCTCACCGACATGACCTTGGTGCTGCCCTACGACATGCTCACGAAGGTGGACCTGATGAGCATGGCCAACTCGCTGGAAGTGCGCACGCCGTTCCTCGATTACAAAGTGGTCGACTTTGCTTTCTCCATTCCCGTCACCAGCAAGGTGGACGCGACCATGAAAAAGCGCATTGTGCAGGACGCCTTTCGCTCCGAGCTGCCCGTGGAGCTCTACGACCGGCCCAAGCACGGCTTCGAAGTGCCCCTGCTCAAGTGGATGCGCGGCGAGCTGCGCTCCTTGATTGAGGACGACCTGCTGCGCGATGACTTCATCGAAGCGCAGGGCATTTTCGATGTCACGGCCATTCGCGCCCTCAAAACCCAGCTGTTTTCGCGCAGCCCCGGCGACGTACACGCCCGCATCTGGGGCCTCATCGTGTTCCAGACCTGGTGGAAGCAGTACATGGCGTAATGATTGGAAAAACAGGGATAAGAAAGGAGGAATCGGGAAGTCTGGCTGGGACTATGCCGCCTGTCGGCTCCTCCTTTTTTAGGCGTCACTTTTCGATTCCAAAGCTGGCTTTACTGGTGGGATTAGCCATTACGGCGGTACGTATCAGCCTGATTGGCAAGGGCACCATGGCGTTTGTGGACGAGCAGCGCTACGTCACCGCCATGCTGGGCCTCCGGGCCCTGGGCGAAGGCCACGTGCTGGAGTTTTTGCGGGCCATTAATTCGATGGGGGCCCGGCCCGGTGACGGCTTGTGGCGCGCCATCCCCGGCTTGGGGCAAGCTGCGTTGCTGCTGACCACCGGGCTCAATCCCAATTCTCCGCCGTCGCTACAAGTACCGCAGTTGTTCAATGTGCTCGTGATGAGCCTGAACATGCTGCTCCTCTACAAGATATACCGGCGGTTTTTCCAGGCAGGTATGGCCTTGCTCGGTATCGTGCTGTATTCAAGTCTGGTAAATACGAACCTCTACCTGCGCCACCTACTGCCCTACGACCACGCGCTATTCTTCTTCCTGCTGGCGCTGTGGTTGCTGCTGCGGCTCACGGCCCGCTCGGCGGGATGGAAATATGGGCTGGTTGGGGCGCTGGCCGCGTTTAGCTACGCCGTATACCCAGGCTATTTCATGGGTCCGGTGGTACTGCTGGCGCTGGGAACAGTGCTGGCTTTGGCCTCCCCAACCGATGGGAGTGAAGCAAAAACCGCAGGACGCTTGGTACCGGTTGGGCTTCAACTGGCAGGCGTGCTTTTGGTATTGGGGGGGCTACAGCTCCTCTCGCTTCTGGCGGATACTTCCTACTGGGCCAGTAGCCGCTACATATCCACCACTATCACCCAAGGCAGTTTCGATGAAGGCCTCAGCTTTATTGGCCGGTATTATTGGCAGGTTGAGGGCTGGATGGGATTTGGGCTGGTGTTGTTGTTTGGGATTGGTTTGCTGCGGTGCCTCGGGGCGGCTGTGCGGCAGCCCGCCTCGTTGTCGCTGGCAGCTCTGCTGAGCATTTCTTTTCTGGCCTGGCTGGGCTATGCCGGGGCCGTGCTGGCGCACAAGCTGGTGTTCTATGGCCGGATTCTGCATTTCTTCGGCCCGTTCATCGTGTTGGGGGCCTTGGTGGCGCTGCACAAGCTAGCCAGTGCCCGGCTGGCCGTAAACACGCTGTTGCTCATCTTCGGCAGTGCCTTGGCACTAGAGCATTTCGGGGCTTTTGCCAGTGCTTACAAAGCCATTGAGTACCCGAGTGATGTAGCCTATGACCACGGCATTCATGACTATAATCAGATTGCCGCCAATGAAATCAGCGTATGCGATAAGAATATCATCTTCAACCGCTTGTTCGGCCCCCGGCTGAGACCAATTCAGGTGATTGTACCACAACCAACCCGCTATCAATTCATCAACTTCGCCTATCTCTATCCCATCAGCTGCTACAAAGCTCCTGGGTTGAAGGCTGGAACCGTAGTCGCTGCAGTGCCATACTTCATGAAATACCCGGCTTACCAGTTCGAAGGCCACAACCAGGCCCAACGCGTTATTCTGCAGAATTATGCAGTTGAATTTCGGATTGTAAAAATGAACTGAAAATAGATAAATTATTGGAAGATTGCGTCATTAAATTGGCAGTATCTTTGCGGCATGCGCTTGTAATCGCCTCCGTACTCGTGCCAACGAGCGCTGAAGGCCTAATTTGCTGCGCTGAATTATTAATCTCTGCGCCCAACGCATCATATGAAAATAGCAGTTATAGGTACCGGTTACGTTGGTTTAGTGACGGGAACGTGTTTTGCCGAAGTGGGCATCGACGTGACCTGCATCGATATCGACCAGAAAAAAATTGATAATCTGCACCAAGGCATATTGCCGATTTACGAGCCGGGCCTGGAAGAAATGGTGACCCGCAACGTGGAAAAAGGGCGTCTGCACTTCTCCACGGACCTGACCGAAGCCATTAAAGACTGCGATGTAGCGTTTATCGCCGTGGGCACCCCGCCCGGCGAAGACGGCTCGGCCGACCTGAAGTACGTGCTGGCCGTAGCCCGCGGCATCGGTGAGCACATGAGCAGCTACGGCGTGATTGTGACCAAAAGCACGGTGCCCGTGGGCACTGCCGCCAAGGTGCGGGCCGAAATCGAAAAAGCTCTGGCCAAGCGCGGTACCGACGCCAGCGCCATCGAGTTTGACGTAGCTTCCAACCCCGAATTTCTCAAGGAAGGCGCGGCCATCGACGACTTCCTTAAGCCCGACCGCATTGTGGTAGGCATCGCCTCTGACCGCGCCGAAGAAGTAATGCGCCGCCTCTATAAGCCTTTCCTGCTCAACGGCCATCCGATTATTTTCATGGATATTCCGTCGGCCGAGATGACCAAGTACGCGGCCAACGCAATGCTGGCCACCAAAATCAGCTTCATGAACGACGTGGCCAACCTATGCGAAATCATGGGGGCCGACGTGAACATGGTGCGCCGGGGCATTGGCTCCGATGCCCGCATCGGGACCAAATTCATCTACCCCGGCATCGGCTACGGCGGCTCCTGTTTCCCGAAAGACGTGAAGGCGCTGATTAAAACCGCCCAGGAAAACGGTTACGACATGCAGGTGCTGCGCGCCGTGGAAGGGGTGAATGAGAACCAGAAATCAGTACTCTTTAACAAGTTGAGCCAGCATTTTGGCGGCGAGCTGCGCGGCCTGAAAATCGCCGTTTGGGGCCTGTCCTTCAAGCCCAAGACCGACGATATGCGGGAAGCTCCTTCGCTGGTCATTATCGAGAAGCTGCTGGCCGCGGGCTGCATCGTGATGGCCTACGACCCCGTGGCCATGCCCGAAGCCCGGCATTCGCTCGGTGACACCATTACTTACGCCAAGGACGAATTCGAAGCCCTCATCGATGCCGACGCGCTGCTAGTGGTGACGGAGTGGCCCGACTTTCGGGCCCCCAACTTTGAAGTAGTGGGACGCCTGATGAAGCAGAAGAATATCTTTGATGGCCGCAACATCTACGATGCCAGTGAGTTGAAAGACATTGGCTTCGTGTACCACTGCATTGGCATCAAGACTGACCACAAGGAGCCGGCTAGAGCTTAACTTTAAAACGTGTGTCATCTTGAGTGTAGCGAAGGACCTTATCACGGCTGCATTTTTTAGGGTAATCATTAATACCAAGTTGCACGGACGTGATAAGGTCCTTCGCTGCGCTCAGGATGACAAGAAAATTTATGTCTGAAGAAAAAAAACGCGTCCTAATCACTGGCGGGGCCGGTTTTCTGGGCTCCCACCTCTGCGACCGGTTCCTGGCCGAGGGCTACCACGTCATCGCCATGGACAACCTGATTACGGGTTCGCTCCAGAACATCGAGCACTTGTTTGGCAAGGAAGATTTTGAGTTTCACCATGCCGACGTGAGTAAGTTCGTGTTCGTGCCCGGCAAGCTCGATTACATCCTGCACTTCGCGTCGCCCGCGTCGCCGATTGATTACCTCAAAATTCCGATTCAAACCCTGAAAGTGGGCTCGCTGGGCACTCACAACCTGCTGGGCTTAGCCCGCGTGAAAGGGGCCCGCATGCTGATAGCCAGCACTTCGGAAGTTTACGGCGACCCCGAAGTTCACCCGCAGGTAGAGGAATATTACGGCAATGTAAACCCCGTCGGCCCCCGCGGCTGCTACGACGAGGCCAAGCGTTTCCAGGAAGCCATCACCATGGCCTACCATAACCATCACGGTCTGGAAACGCGCATCATCCGCATTTTCAATACCTACGGCCCGCGCATGCGCCTCGATGACGGCCGCGTGCTACCGGCCTTTCTCTCGCAGGCCCTGCGCGGCGAGAACCTGACCGTATTCGGCGACGGCTCGCAGACCCGCTCGTTCTGCTACGTCGACGACCTGGTGGAAGGCATCTACCGCTTGCTGCTCAGCGACTACCATATGCCCGTGAACATCGGCAACCCCGATGAAATCACCATTAAGCAGTTCGGTGAGGAAATTGCCCGCCTCACTGGCGTCGAGTTCAAGCCCACGTTCCAGGCCCTGCCCGAAAACGACCCGATGAAACGCAAGCCAGACATCACGAAGGCCAAGGAAATTTTGGGCTGGGAGCCCCGCGTGAACCGCGCCGAAGGATTGCGGCGTACCTTGGAATACTTTAAGGAGCACGTAAAGTAGCCGTTGGCGAGGCACTGGCGGTAGAATGCCGGGTTAGCGTCGTGGTGTTTTAGCAGGGGCTTGCTACCTTCGTGGCGTAGCACTGCCGGAATAACTGCGGGCGGAACCTGACTTAACAAGCGGCAGGCCGGTATAATCCTAGATTCTACCGGCCTGCCGCTTGGTTTGTTTTAGGAAGATACTTAGATATCGGCCATGAAGTCGCCCGTACGACGACTATGATCGAGACTGGCTTCATCTACGGTCCGGCTACGGTGGAGCTACGGCGCAGCCAATTAGCACGCTGCCACGAAGCGGCAGATGCGGGTAAGCTGCTGGGTTATTTGAAAAATGCAAGAAGAGTACTTTCAATATGTACATGTTATCCAGAGGACAACTGGCTCGTAGGAACTCCCTGTTGTCGGGACCTTCGACCTATTTCGCACCTGCATTTGTATTTTAAGCATGGAGAATCCCTTTCTCATCGACTTTCCTAAACTCGGGGCGCCGGAAATCGGCTACATTTCCGTTACGGAGCAGCAGCAGCAGGTTCCCTTTGAGGTGAAGCGGATTTTCTGGACTTACTACACGCCGGAGAGCATTGTGCGGGGCCGCCACGCCCACTATGCTACCGAGCAGGTGTTGATTGCTGCTGCCGGGCGCATCATTGTTACCACCGAGCTGGCCGATGGCACCATCCAGACCTTCCGGCTCGAAGACCCGCATGTGGGTTTGTACGTGCCCCCGCACGCCTGGCACACTATGCAGTACTCGCACTCGGCGGTGCAGCTGGTGCTGGCTTCGATGCCATATGATGAGGCCGATTATATCCGGAGCTACGACGAGTTTAAACGGGTATGGCAGAACAAGTAGCGGACTTGGCTCCGGTCTCGGCCCCAAACCCGGTTCTGGTCGCTGCCCGCGCGGCCGCGCTGGGCTTCTATTCGCCTACTCATTTCTTGCGCGAGTTGCCCGCGGCAACTCAGCAAGCCCAGTACGGCACCGGTGCCGCTGCCCGTTTTGGAAGCAGTGCCGGGGAGCAGGTGCTTGCCATGACAGCTGCCGAGGGTCAATGGCTGCTACAGCATTTGCCCTGGGATACCGAGTTTTTTGGCACGGACACCTACCGGTTATTCACGGGGCTATTTGGGGCCGAAACCAACCCGGCGGCGCTGGCGCTGGCCGCTGGCAGCCTGCGCGCTCAACTGGCCCAGCGGGGGCCGTACTATGCGTTCAGTGTGGTGCCGGCCGAAGACGTAGCCTTGCTGCAAGCGCTTAGCGGCGGGGGCTGGCGGCTGGTGGAAACCCGGCTCAACTTTTACCGGCCTACCGCGGAACCCTTGGCCACGCTACCGGCGGCAGTGCGGCTGGCTCGGTTTGATGAGGCGGCGCACATTGGGCGGGTGTCGGCGTCGGCCCGCAACGACTACGACCGGTTTCATGCCGACCCGTGGTTTGGGGCGGTCCGGGCTGATGCGATGCTGGCTCGTTACGCCGAGGCCACTGTGGCTGGTAGCTACGCCGCCGATGCCGTGCTGGTACCCGATGAACCCGGCCTGCCGGTCGACTCGTTTCTGGCTATTGGCGATTCTCCTGCCGACCCGACGGTGGCCGGTAGCGGGTCGTCGCGGGTGCTGCTCACCGCCGTAGGACCACAAAATCGGGGCTGGCACATCAGGCTAGTGGCTGAAACGGTGCGTCGGGCAGCGGCATTATCGTTGCCCTACGTGCTGATGACTACTCAGGTCACCAATCGGGCGGTGTTCCGTACCTGCGAGAAGCTGGGATTTCGGTTGGGAAGCACGACTCATGTAATGGCCTGCCACAGCCTCTGACTTTTTTGACTGTGCGCCAGATGCATTATTTTAAAATCCGTTGTTAGCCTACATTTATGCCGAAGCTTTCCGTTATCATTCCCTGTTATTTCAACGAGGACAACATTCCTATCACCGTACCGGAGCTCATTGCCAACGAGGCGAATTTTCCGGCTGGGTTGACGTTTGAGTACGTTTTCGTCGACGACGGCTCGCGTGACAACACGTTGCAGGCGCTGCTGCGCGCCCGCGCTCAGTACCCCGACCGGGTGCGGGTGGTGGAGCTGGTGGGCAACGTGGGCTCCTACAACGCCATCGTGGCGGGCATGGCCCATACCACTGGCGACTGCATGGCCGTTATCACCGCCGACATGCAGGACCCGCCCGAGCTGATGGTGCAGATGTACGACTACTGGCTCAAGGGCTTCAAGCTGGTCATCGGCAACCGGCAGGACCGCGAAGAAACCGGGCTGACCAAGAAATTCGCCGAAACGTTTCATTGGCTGATGAAGCACTTGGCGCTGAGCAATATCCCCGACGGCGGGTTCGACTTCGTGTTTTTCGACCGGCAGGTGCGCGACGACGTGGTGCGGATGCAGGAGCGCAACAGCAACGTGTTCTACCTCATGGTGTGGCTGGGCTACGCCTACGTTAATATTCCCTACGTGCGGCGCAAGCGGGAAGTGGGCAAGTCGCGCTGGACGGTGCAGAAGAAAATCAAGCTCTTTATCGACTCGCTGCTCTCGTTCTCCTACTTTCCCATTCGGGCCATCTCAGTGGCCGGCATTGGCCTAGGGACCATCGCGCTGTTGTATGGGCTGTATGTAATAGGGCTGAAGATTTTTGAGCCCCAGGGCCCCGCCGGCTGGACTGCCCTAATGGTCGTGGTCCTGTTCGTGTCCGCGTTTCAGATGATTGCGCTCGGCGTGATTGGGGAATACGTGTGGCGGGGCATGGATGCCGCCCGCAACCGACCGCTGTACGTGGTGAAAAGCCTGTATGGGGCCGACGCGACCCCGGTGGTATCGCGGTAGGAACCCCCTTCAATTCCGTAGCTAAACTCTTCCAACGTGTTGCTATTTGTTAAATTGCTGCTTACCACAATGGTCACGCTGCTGACCGCTTACGGGGTGGGCCATGCCGGGTTGCGCCTGGGGCGGATGGTCCCGGCCGACCGATTTTTTGCCTTATTTCTCTCTTTACTTACGGGCCTCACCATTGGAGTAGTGGGCTATGCGCTCCTGAAAACTCGGGGAGTAACGGTACTGCTGCCCTTGCCTCTGCTGCTGCTGGGCGTGCTGCTGGCCCTGCGCCGGGCGACGGGTCCAGTGGAGAGTGAGCAGAAGATTATTCCAGTGTCGATACTATCCCCACTGGCGTTACTGCTGCCATTGGGCCTGGCAATCTTTGCCGTGCGGTACCTGCTACTCTATGACGTTACGTCGGAGTTTTTGCTTACTCCTTTTCAGGATTATGTGTACTACGGCCGGCTGACCCAGCCTTTGAACGTAGCCGGCATTGAAACCAACGTGTTAGAGGCAGTATACCCGCAGTTTCTGACGGAGAACCCTTACCACTACTTTGAAATCTGGTTGAACGCGCTATTAGTGCGCGTTACGAATCTGCCCGCCGCCTGGTGCCTGTATCTCGGTACTTATTCCGTGCTCATTACCGTGGTCGGAACCGGATTTATAGCTATTCTGGCGCAGTTTCAGCTTGACCGCCGCTGGCTGCCCGTTCTCGGCGCGCTTCTATTGACTGCGACCGGTACCTGCTGGCCGGTAGTGTCGGACATTCCTTTCGTACACAACGGCGGCCTTATGGCGAGTGGGCTGCTCCCGGTGCTGCCCAAGCTGGCCCCCGTGTACCTCTTCGTGCTGTTGGCCATGCTGCTACTATTGCGGCGGCAGTACGTAGCCACCGGCATGGCCATGGCGGCGATGCCCCTCGTCTTTGTTTCCACTACTCCAGTGGTTGGGCTGGGGGCAGCTACACTCGCTCTGGGCTTGTGGCTGAGTCATCAGCTGTCCATTGGCAAGGCGCTGGCCATGGTAGTACCCATCTTGCTGGTGTGCCTGTTCATCGCGGGTTTCTACGGGCTGCAACCCGAGCCCTATCAGTTCCCTGGTACGGGGCGCGGCTTCACGCTGGCTACCATTATCCCGCGCACAGACGAAGTCCGTCTGCTTATCAATATCGGTATCGGAGCCCTGATAGTATTTGGTATCTACTACGGCGGGTACTTAGCCCTGCTACTTGCGCTGGGCGCGCACCGGCTACTTCAGATAGAGCGGCAGCACGTAGTGTTGCTAGGTTGGTTCGGGAGCTGCTTGGTGTGGGCTGCGCTCATGCGCGCTTTCGGCTCTCATTTTCTTGATAGTTTTCAGTTTTTCTCCAATATCATCGTGCCCGCAGCGGCTACGGTAGTAGCCGTGCTGCTAGGTGCAGCCTTGGCCAATGCCCCCCAGCGGCGCTACGTGGTAGCGGCAGCCGGGCTGCTTCTGCTGGCGGGTATCAACGGCTACAAGCTGTTTATTGACCGGCAGGGAATGCTGGAAACCACTCGCTACTCGCCCGCATTCCTGCGACAGGTGGGCCGCGTACTGCCCGGACTTGGCTCGCGGGGAGCCTATATATGGGCCAACGCCGACTACGAAAACGCCTTTATGCTGTCGCCCGATTCCTACACCTGCGGCAACTACGTGTCGAATTTCAAAAACAACTATGCCTTTACCACGCTCTCTCCACTCAACTTGGAGAACCGGAGCACGGACCCCCGATTCCGTCGCGATTCGGTGCAGGCCGAACAGGCGGTGCGCAAGTCCACCTTTTATCGGTTCTATCGATTCGAGCAGATGGCCGGACGGGTGCTGCCCCTGGACAGCGCTAAATACCAGTTTGTGGTGCAGCACGGAATAAGCTTTATCTGCACCTCGCGCCGTGCCCGGCTGCCCACCACCCTCCGGCCTCTGGTGCGGGCTACCTACACCGATGCCTATTCGGGGGAGGCGCTACATGTGCTGCGGGCTCCTGCTAAGGAATCTATCAGCGTCTATCCCATGTCGGCGGAAGCGCCTTAGCTCTTACCTTTGCGGTCTCAAAACTTAGGTCTTCTCTCTTGTATGAACGTTCCTTTTCTCTCCTTCACTCCCCAGCACGCGCCCATTCGGGAGGAAATACTGGCCGCCATTGCCGACGTGTACGATAGGCAGTGGTATGTACTGGGTGACCAGGTGCGGACGTTTGAGGCGGCCTATGCCGAATTCAACCATGTACAACACTGCATTGGGGTCGCCAACGGTCTTGATGCCCTCCATCTGGCCCTAGAAGTTCTGAACGTAGGGCCCGGCGATGAAGTGCTGGTGCCGAGCAACACCTACATTGCCACTTGGCTGGCCATCTCATTCGTAGGAGCTACGCCTGTGCCGGTCGAGCCCAACCCTCATACTTACAACCTAGACCCGGCTCAGATTGAGGCCGCCATCACGTCCCGCACCAAAGGCATCATGCCGGTGCATTTGTATGGGCAGGCCTGCGAAATGGGTCCGATTATGGCCGTGGCCAAAGCCCACGGCCTGTGGGTGGTCGAAGACAATGCCCAGTCGCAGGGCGCTACCTGGCAGGGTGGGGTCACGGGGAGCTTCGGCAACGTGAACGGGACCAGCTACTACCCTGGCAAAAACCTGGGAGCCTTGGGCGATGCCGGAGCCGTAACCACCAACGACGAGGAGCTGGCCGCGCGCATCCGCACGCTGCGTAACTACGGCTCCCAGAAGAAATACTACAACGAAGTCATTGGCCACAACTCTCGCCTCGATGAGTTGCAGGCCGCCGTGCTCAGCGTGAAGCTGCCCAAGCTCATGGCCTGGACCCGGCAGCGCCAGCAAGTCGCCCGCCTCTACGACCAGCGCCTGGCCGGCCTCGGTGACCTCGTTCTGCCGGCTGTGGCCGAAGGCGCTACCCACGTCTACCACCTCTACGTGGTCCGCAGCGCGATGCCTTGCAGCAGCACCTCACCGAAGTCGGCATCGGCACGCTCATTCATTACCCGGTGCCCCCGCATTTGCAACAGGCTTACGCGCACATGGGCATTGCGGCGGGCTCATACCCCATCGCGGAAGAATTGGCCGCTACCAGCCTGAGCCTACCCATGTGGCCCGGAATGACGGAAGAGCATGTTGCGGCTGTAGTAGCTGCGGTTGAGAGTTTTTACTAGAAGCCTTTGCATAATCCGCATTCTTGATGGGGGAGCAAATAGTAGTTTTCTTTTCTCAAAAATCATATAGTTGATATGACCAGCACCTCCTTTATTCGCACTGAATTGCGTCCTGACGGTATTCAGCTCCTGACTATTGACAGAATTGCGCAGTACAATGCCTTGAATATTGAAGCAGTGCAGCAACTCGAATATTTGCTGACTCAAGCTAAGGCCGATGTCAATGTTCGGGGGATAGTGGTTACGGGAGCAGGTAGTAAAGCTTTTGTGGCGGGCGCTGATATCAACGAATTTAAGTTGCTAGCTCCTTCAGAAAGCCGAGACTTTGCTGAGCGTGGCCAGCGGGTCCTGCAACAGCTTGAGGACATGCCCATCCCGGTCGTTGCGGCTATTAATGGATTCGCGCTCGGTGGTGGTTGCGAACTTGCGTTGGCCTGTCATATTCGCATCGCAAGCGAGCAGGCACAGCTAGGATTACCCGAAGTAAAATTAGGTATCATTCCTGGCTACGGTGGTACACAGCGCTTAACGCAATTGGTTGGTAGAGGACGAGCACTAGAGTTGATGCTATCAGGGGGTTCAATAAAAGCCGGTGAAGCATTTCGGATTGGGCTGGTCAACCGCGTGGTTCCTGCCGAACAATTATTAACTGTCAGTTTCGAAATACTTGCTCAAATGATTGCAAACGCTCCTTTCGCTTTGACAAAAGTTCTTGAAGCAGTTTCTGGTGCTTTAGCAGGTGGTATCAATGGCTACGAGATGGAGGCCGCTGCATTTGAGGCATGCTGCCACACCATAGACTTTCAAGAAGGGGTGCAAGCATTTGTAGAAAAGCGCCCGCCTGTTTTTACTGGCATGTAGGTATTACGCAATTTTAAAGTCTGCATAACTTCTTAAATTACCCCAATTCTGTGTGTTGTCTTTCGCCAATGAATTGACGGTGAAGGGTTGGAATATCAATGATTAACTAAAGTCAGCAGAAAGAGGATGCATAATGGTTTTATTCTGAGCAATTCAGGGGTGCACACTATTTGCAAACTTACTCGAAATACTCGTATAGCTAGATTTCGCTGAGCAACACTTGTTTTATAATCCTTTATTGCTCTCAATAACACTAACCATGTCAGTTTCTCGACTTATCGAATTTGCTAAAATTGGCTCATCAGAGCTAGGCTACATCTCGGTTGCTCAAAATAGCACTTTGCCTTTTGAAATAAAGCGAGTTTATTGGACATATTTCACGCCTGATTCCGTTGTTAGAGGTCACCATGCTCATTGGGATTTAGAACAATTAATTTTTGCAACAAACGGCCGCATTGAGTTTGTTTTGGAGGATGTGAGGGGGCAAAAAACTGAATACGTATTGGATTCCCCTAACATAGGCTTATACATTCCAAGATTACATTGGCGCACAATCAAGTTTTCGCATAGTGCAGTACTCATGTGCTTAACTTCTATGGAGTATGATGAGCAAGATTATATCCGGTTATATTCCGAATTCAAAAAATTGACTGCTCATGAAATTTAATAATCGTAATGTTCATTTGGGCTCCAACGTCCACATTGGAAAGAATGTTAGAATCGGTGATAACACAACTATCTACGATAACGTAATAGTTGGTGACAATTCTATTATCGCCAATGATTGTGTAATAGGCGAGCCGCAACATGCCTACTATTCTCAAGAGGATTACACAAATCCAGAGACTGTTATAGGGGCTGATTCATTTATTCGTAGCCATGCTATCATATATGCGGGCTGCACCTTTGGAAAAGGGTTGAATACTGGTCACCGTATCACGGTTCGTGAAGGAGCAGTTTTTGGTACAAACTGCTTGATTAGTACTTTAGTCGATATTCAGGGAAACGCGACGTTCGGCAATTATTGCCGTTTGTACAGTAACGTGCACATTTGCGAGTTTTCTAAGCTGGGAAACCACGTTTTTGTATATCCTTACACCATTTTCACAAATGATTCTCGCCCACCATCCAATAATTACGTTGGTCCGACGGTGGGAGATTACACGATAATAGCAGTGCATTCAGTGCTGCTTCCCGGCGTAAATATTGGCAGTAATTGCTTAATTGGTGCCAATTCAGTAGTGAGCCGGGATGTGCCTGGTTTTAGTTTTGCTGTAGGAAGCCCAGCTAAAGTCACTCGTGATATTCGTGAGATAGGTTCGAAGGAAAAAGAAGGAAGTCAATACCCTTGGATGTATAATTTCGAGCGGGGAATGCCATGGCAGGGAGTTGGTTTTGATGCGTGGAGCAAACAACAGATAAATTCTAATGCATCATAGTCTTTTTCTTTGAATGAGTAATATTCATCCGTCGGCATTAGTGGAAACCAATACCATAGGTTTTGGTACCACTATCTGGGCATTTGTGCATATTCTACCTGATGTTTTTATTGGTGATAATTGCAACATTTGCGACCATTGCTTTATCGAGGGCGGAGTATCAATTGGAAATAACGTTACCTTAAAGAGCGGCATTTACCTCTGGAAGGGAGTAACTCTTGAGGACAATGTTTTTTTGGGACCTAACGTTGTATTTACCAATGATTTGCGTCCGCGTAGCAAGCAATATGATGTTGAAATGATTCAAACGGTGGTTGCGCATGGAGCATCAATCGGAGCTAATTCTACTATACTGGCAGGGATTCGCATAGGGCGCTTTGCCATGACAGGCATTGGAGCAGTTGTAACTCGTTCTGTACCCGACCATGCTTTAGTATATGGTAACCCTGCGCGGCAGAAGGGATGGGTAGATACAAAAGGGCAGAGACTAGCAGCCGATGAATTTAAGCCAGGCCATTGGCATTCTTCAGGAGGAGATATTTACGTAGAAACCCCTGCCGGATTGCAACTGAAATAGGTATTTCTTTGCTACCTGGAGAATTTTAAATTAGTAATGGCTTTGCTCACTCTTAAACATATGCCCAAACTACCCCTTGTAACTGTGGGAGTTGCGTCGTTCAATAACGCCCAATATATTGTGGAAACATTAGATAGCATATACGCTTTAGATTATGCCGCCATTGAACTTATTATTGTAGATGATGCCTCCTCTGATGATTCTGTAGCCGTTATCGAAGATTGGCTCTCTAGGCGTTATGACTATAATGGTCGACTCATTGCCCATGCTACCAATCAAGGAGTATGTCGAGTCTGCAACAGGTTCGTCGAAGAATCACGAGGTAAGTATGTTTGTTTTATTGGTTCAGATGATATTTATCTGCCACACAAGCTAGCCGTACAGGTAGCAATCATGGAAGCGGCTGCGCCTGAAGTGGGAGTTGTGTTCAGCGACATTAGCAGGATGAACTCAGATGGTCAGGTAACGCTGCCTCATTTATATAGTGGCGGCGAAGCGGTACCATACGAAGGTTGGGTATGGCTGGACTTATTACGTCTGAACTATGTACAAGCAATGGGAACGTTGATGCGTCGGAGTTGCTTCGACATGGTAGGTGCTTACGATGAGTCACTTAGTTTTGAAGATTGGGATATGTGGCTACGCATAGCTCAGCAATTCCAATTTATTTACCATTCTGAAGTAACTGCCATTTATCGTGTGCATGGGGGTTCGGCTACGTTTCAGCGACGTGCTCAGATGGCTGAATCTTGTCTCAGATTGCTGCAAAAACAAATAGGGTTAAGCGCGGATGGGGATGTAATTATTACTCAACATATCGCCCATTATGCTGAAGTGCTTTACTTGTTAGACCATCCGGACAGCGTAAAATGGCTGACCCGTCGCTGGCAGGTCCGGTACGACACGCGCAGTTTGGCTCTGCTCGTGCTGGCACGGATGGGAATACCGGCCCGGCGCATGTCGCAAGTATCTGGAGCTATCAAGCGGCTAATTGGTAGGAGCACGCCTTCAGTTTGAACAATAGCCAAATATGTGTTCAGGGTCGCTAGTCAGAAGTGCTTGACTTTTGATTTGGTGTTTCTTTCATACCCAAGACATTCCGACTCTTTTATTACGCAATAATTTACATGCCTACAATTAGAGGAGTCCGCTATCGATTATCGAATGCCCTGCACGCCGCAGCCAAAAAACTGTTTATGCCCCCCGGCGGCGGCTCTATTCGGGACATTGGTCAAGGGCAAATCGGTTCCCAGTCGAAACGTGCGCTCATCGTGTACGTGCTGCACGTTATTCCTTATTACGTGGCTGGCAAACTTGATAGCGCGCCCATGCTCAACGAGCACTCTATGTATTGGGAAACCGTGGAGATGGTACGTCAGCTGAACGAGCGGGGCTACATCGTCGATTTCTACGACGTGCATTGTCCGGAGGCTATAGCCTGGGAGCGGTACGAGGTAGCCTTCGTGCAGAGCGACCGGCTGGCCGAATGCCCCGCGACGGCAAAGGTAAAAAAGGTGTTCTATTGCACCGAGAATTACTGGGCCTTTCAGAACCTAGCTGAAATGACCCGCTTGCGCGACTTTCATCGGCGCACCGGCATCTGGGTGCGGCCCGAGCGGCAGACGCGCATTAGCTTTTCCGACGAGTACGCCGACTATATTACCTCGTTTGGGACGCCGTTTCAGCGCGAGCTCTACCATCCCCGGCCCGAACGCCACCAGCTCAATATTTCGGTGGCCCAGCAGCCCGAACATGTGGTCAAGGACATTGCCGCTGCCCGCGCCAGCTTCGTGTGGCTGGGCAGCGGCGGAGCGATTCTAAAAGGCCTGGACCTGGCCGTGGAAGCCTTCGCCGGGCTGCCGGAAGCCACCCTCTACATTGCCGGCAACATTGAGCGCGAGGAGCGGCTGTGGCAGTGGCTGAAGCCGCAGCTGGCTCGGTACCCCAACCTGCGCTACTTGGGCTGGGTCGATGTGACTTCCCCGGCCTTTGCCAAGGTAGCTAATGGTAGCATCGGGCAAGTGTACCCCAGCGCTTCTGAAGGCGGCGCGGGGGCCGTCGTTCAACTCCTGCATTTCGGATTGATTCCCATCGTGACACAAACTGCGGCAGCTTGCTCGGCTCACTTGGGCTTCGAGATAGACTCTCAGGAGCCGGAAATCATTATTGCCGATATCCAGCGCCATGTGCGCACCCTCTTGGCCTTGCATGATGCCGACCTGCGCCAACGCTCCGACGCGGCCCGCGAATTTGCCGTGCAAAATCACACCCGGCCCGCCTACGCGGCCAGCTTTGGGGCCTTACTCGACCGCATGGAGTTATAGCCCCCAGGCTACGTAGTAAAATCGTACCTTTACGTAGCCAATGCCACGCCGCTTCCGGTACCACTGAAGGCCGGCCGCTTTTCTTTTTGTTGCCCATTACTATGTCCAAAACGCACGTCGTTATCACGTCCATCTTCGCGCCCACCGAGGCCGTTGCCAAAATCGCTGCCATGTCCGACTACCAACTGGTGGTAGCGGGCGACAAAAAATCGCCGGCCAGCTGGCAGGTCGATGGGGTAGAGTACCTGTCGGTTGCCGACCAAGAAGCCCAGGGATTCAGTCTGAGTACCAAGCTCCCTTTCAACCATTACGGGCGCAAGATGATGGGCTACTTGCACGCCATTCAGGCCGGGGCCAGCGTAATCGTGGATACCGACGACGACAATATTCCGTACGATGGCTGGGTATTCCCGGCTTTTGAAGGGACGTTCGCGGCTTCCCCAGTCAATAAAGGCTTTGTCAATATCTACAAGAATTTTACCAGCCACCATATCTGGCCCCGCGGCTATCCACTCGACCTGATTCTGGACGACACCCACAACCTGAAGAAAGCCGACCTGACCGAGACGACGGCCAAAATAGGCATGTGGCAGGGCCTGGCCGACTCCGACCCGGACGTGGATGCCATTTACCGGCTGATTGACAACACGGAGGTATTCTTCGACAAGCGCAGCCCCATTGTGCTGGCCGAAGGCACGCTTTGCCCCTTCAACTCGCAGAATACGGCCGTGCGCCAGGAGCTTTTCCCGTTGCTCTACCTGCCGGCTTTCGTAACATTCCGATTCACCGACATTCTGCGCGGCCTCGTGGCCCAGCCCATTATGTGGGCGCACGGCTACCGCCTGGGCTTCACCGAGGCCACGGTGCTTCAGGTGCGCAACCCCCACGACTACATGAAGGATTTCGAGTCGGAAATCCCCTGCTACCTGCACCCCAACCACGTTATTGCCGCTGTAACCCGCGCCATCGACAAAGGCAATACTGTGAGCGAAAATCTGCGCCGGGCCTATGCCGAGCTGGCCAAGGAGAACATCGTGACAGCCCAGGAAATTGAATTGCTGGACCTGTGGCTGGCCGACGTGGCGGCCCTGACCAAATAAGCGGCCCCATGCAGGAATTTCCTTCTGTTTCGGTGGTCATTCCGTCCTGGAATCAGGGCCGGTTCATTGACCGCACGCTGCTTAGCATTCTCAAACAGGATTACCCCGGCCCGATTGAGATTATCGTCTCGGACGGGGGCTCGACCGATGAGACGGTAGACGTGCTGAAGAAGTACGGCGACCGTCTCATCTGGTGGTCGGCCAAGGACGAGGGCTTCGTTGATGCCGTAACCAAGGGCGTAGTCCGGGCTACTGGCGAGATTCTGGCCATCCAAAGCTCCGACGACTACTACTTGCCCGGCGCTTTTCGTAAGATGGCGGCCGCGTTTCAGCAGTATCCCGAAGCCAGCTTCATTTCTGGGGGCGAGTATGCGATTAACCTCCAGGGTAACATCATTAGCAGCAGCGCTCCGACCGGGGCTATTACGCCGCGCACCATTCTGTTTCAAACGGTGCCGCCTCAGCACGCCACGTTTGTTAAGCGCCGGTTCTTTGAAGAAACCGGCGGCATGCGGCGGGAAGTGGATATGTGCGCCGACATCGACCAGTGGTACCGGGTAGCCCACCTGGCTGCCGGGCACTACATTCCCGACATGCTGGCCGTGTACCAGCTGCACCCCGACCAGCGCACGGCCACCAGCGACAAGTGGTTTCCGAACCTGGTGAAGATGGTAGAGCTCTGCGAGCAGGAGCCGCGCTACGGGCAGCTGTTTCACCTCACCGACGAGGAGCGGCGCAACCTCTACACCTATTGGGAGATTAATTGGACAGGCAAGCGTGACATGAGCGCCGCCCGGCCCATTGCCTTCCGCAAGTTGTCCGGTCTACTGGGGTACAGTGCCCGCACCCGCCGCATGATTCTGGGGGCTAGCATCAATCCGCTGGTGAAGAAACTGATGCCCCAAAGCCTGCTGAAAACTCTGAAACCAGTCCCCGCCGCCGCGGCTCAGGCCCCAGCCGTGGACCTGGACTGGTGGAAGACAGCTTAACTGTTAACTGATGTTACGCAGTCGTTGGGCATCTTAGCCCGTTTAGCAGCTTATGATGACTTGCACGCTGGACCTGTACACGGATTATTTGCTGAGTTCGACGGGTCCGACCACGGCCACGGGCTTATCGCGGCTGCTGGACGGGGCGTTGAGCCACGACCACATCACGCGCTGGCTGAGTCAGGGAACCTACGGCCCGGCCGAGGTCTGGCGGCAGGCCAAGCCCCTGATTCGGCAGGCAGAAGCCCGGCGGCCGACCGAAGAGTTTGCCGTGCTCATCGTCGACGATTCGGTGCTGGAAAAGGCGCACACCGACGCCAACGAGCTGATTTGCACGCACTGGGACCACAGCCAGCAGCGGTACGTCAAGGGCCTGAACTTCGTCACCTTGCTCTACCAGGCCGGGGAGTTGGCCCTGCCCATCGCCGTCGAGCTGGTGCGTAAAACGGTGCCCGTCTACCAGCCCAAGACCCAGAAAACCAGCTACCAGAGCCCGTTTACCAAGAATGAGTACCTGCAGCAGATGCTGCGCGTAGCCCAGCAACAGGTGGCCTACCGCTACTTGCTGGCCGACAGCTGGTATGCCTCGGCCGAGAACATGACCCTGGTGCGGGCCCTGGGCCACCACTTTCTTTTTGCCCTCGAAAGCAGCCGCACCGTGGCCCTGAGCGAAGCCGACCGTGCGCAAGGCCGGTTCCAGTCCGTGCAGTCGCTGGTGTTTCCCGATACGCAACCCTTGCGCGTCTATTTGCGGGCCGTTCAAGAGGCGGTGCTCGTGAGTAAACAAGTCTTTACAAACCAGGACGGGAGCCAGGGTATTTTGTATCTGGTCAGCAGCGACACCGACCTGGACCAGGCCCAACTGACCACGATTTACCAGAGACGGTGGAAAGTGGAAGAATACCACAAGTCGCTCAAACAGAATGCCTCGATGGCAAAATCACCCACCAAAACCCTGGCCACGCAAGCCACGCACTTCTTCGCCGCCGTGCTGGCCTACACCAAACTGGAGGTGCTCAAGCTCAAATGCGGCATCGGGCATTTTCGCCTCAAAGCCCAACTCTATACCGTCGGCCTGAAAGCCATGTACCATCAACTCACCCTACTCCGTGCGTAACATCAGCTGTTAAGACCAAGGGAACATATTCAGTCTCAGACTGCTTTAGAAAAAAATTAAGCATCAATAGCTTTGTATAAATGTATTAAATAATGGAAAAAAGTGCTAAAATCTACGTAGCCGGCCACCGTGGAATGGTTGGCTCAGCCATGATGCGCCGCCTGAAAAAAGCAGGTTACAATAATTTGGTAACGCGTACCTCAGCTGAGCTGGACCTGCGGAATCAGGCAGCCGTGACAGACTTCTTCGCGGAAGAGCGTCCTGAATACGTGGTGCTGGCTGCTGCCAAAGTAGGGGGCATCAATGCCAATAATACCTACCGGGCAGAGTTTTTATTCGACAACTTGATGATGGAGGCTAATGTCATTCATCAGAGCTACGTGCAGGGGGTGAAAAAGCTGCTGCTGCTGGGCTCGTCGTGCATCTACCCCAAGCTGGCTCCGCAGCCACTGCAGGAAAATGCCTTGCTGACCGGCCCTCTTGAATACACCAATGAGCCCTACGCCATTGCCAAAATCGCGGGTATTAAATTGTGTGAGACCTATCGTGCACAGTACGGTTGCGATTTTATCTCGGCGATGCCCACTAACCTTTATGGGCCAAATGATAATTACGACCTGCAAAACTCTCACGTATTGCCCGCCCTTATTCGTAAGTTTCACGAAGCCCGGGAAGCCGACTTGCCCGAGGTAGAGGTGTGGGGCTCGGGCAATCCGCGCCGGGAGTTTTTGCACGTCGACGACCTAGCCGATGCCTGCTTCTACTTGTTAGAGCATTACAGCAGCCCCGAGCCCGTGAACGTGGGTACCGGCGAAGACTTGAGTATTCGAGAACTGGCTGATTTGGTGGCGCGCACTGTAGGGTATACCGGGGCTTTACGCTTTGATGCCACTATGCCCGATGGTACCCCGCGCAAGCTCATGAACGTGGATAAGCTGGCCGAGTTGGGTTGGCGTTACCAGATTGGGCTGCCAGAAGGGTTGCGAGCTGTGTACAAGGAGTATGCTGAGCAGCCCGAAGCGGCGGTGATGCGGTAACTGTCAAGCCTGGCAGGCAGTTAGCCAGCACGACGCTTTGGGGGCCTGAAAAATAATTTCTTTGCTGTGGGTTGTAGAAGCCGACGGAACGGTACTGGAAGTTATATTTCAGTACAGGTTCTGTGGGCTTTTACAGCTTATAGAATGAAGCTATCCACTCAAATGTCAGCGGAGCTAATGGGAGACGCAAAAATGCGTATTTACACCGTTCTCGCAATATAATTCGTGATGAGTACAAAAGCACACACGCTAAGTCCTCGTAATATGATATGGCTTGTATTAATAAAAAAAACAAGTATATTTATCACTATTAATAAATAAATAAGCGTTTCCACTTGAATAGTTTATCTTTGTAGCCGCGTTCTCCGTACTCTGATGGCCCATAGTTCAACCGCGCCGCTCGCGCCATTTGTGAATCTTTCACCAGGCGGCACCATTTCTCTGTTTGCCACTTTCGTGCATCCTATGGCCCTGCAGCGCGTTGGCGATGTGCTGGCCAGTACCTTTCTTAGCGAAGGAAAGCTGGTTCGGGAATTTGAAGCCTGCTTGAGCACTGATTTGGGCCTGTTGCACCCGGCGGCACTCAACAGTGGTACCAGCGCACTGCATCTGGCCCTGGAGGTTGCCGGGATTGGAAGGGGTGACGAGGTCATTCTGGCTCCGCAAACGTTTATCGCCTCGGCCCTGACTGTGGTGCAGACCGGCGCCACTCCCGTTTTTGCCGACATACAGTACGAAACCGGCAATATCGACCCCACCAATATCGAGCACCGCATCACGGCGCGTACAAAGGCCATTATGGCGGTACACTGGGGGGGCTACCCTTGCGACCTGGCCGAAATACAGGCCATTGCCGACCGGTATGGGCTGGTGGTAATTGAGGATGCCGCCCATGCGCCGGGCGCAACCTATCAGGGCCGCGCCATTGGCTCGATTTCCGATTATACCTGCTTTTCGTTTCAGGCTATCAAGCACCTCACTACCGGTGATGGCGGCGCGCTGTGCGCCCGCGACCCGGAGAAGGCCTACGAGGTATTCCGCCGACGTTGGTTTGGTATTGACCGGGCTAGCTCGCCGGTATCGGAGCTGGGAGAGCGAGAGTATGACCTGACCGATATAGGCTACAAGTACCACCTCTCAGACTTTGCCGCGGCACTCGGGCTGGCCAATCTGGAGGGCTTTGGCGAGCGGATGCTGCGGCGTAGGGCCCTGGTGCGCCGGTATCAGGATGGATTACAAAACGTGACCGGGCTGACGCACTTCGTGCATCAGCCCGACCGTGAAAGCGCGCACTGGCTGTTTGGATTTCACGTGGCGGACCGGCTGCAGTTTGTCCGGCGGCTCAAAGCCAGCGGAATTGCCAGTTCGGTGGTGCATGACGGTATTGACCACAATAGCTTATTCGGTGGTAAGCGTTCGGAACTGACGCAGCAGCGCCGATTCGACCAGACCCAGATTCATATCCCCATGCATGATGAACTGACCAGCGAGCAGGTGGATTACATTATACACACAATTCGACAGGGATGGTAAACTCAGCCATGCAAGTTGTGTTATTCGGGGCCTCAGGCTTTGCTGGCCATAACGTGGCCGATGCGCTGCGCCAATATGGCGTGGCATTCGTGGGCGCGTCGCTCAGTACGGGTGTCGATTTGCGAGACCCGGCCGGAACCGCCGCGTTTCTGGCACGGCACCGGCCCACGCATATCATCAATTGTGCCGCCCACGTGGGCAGCCTCAACTACGTGACCGACCAAGCCGCTACCGTGATAGTCGACAATGCGCGCATGATAATGGGCATGTATGAGGCTGTCGCGGAGGTCTGTCCCGAAGCATTGGTCATCAATCCTATTGCCAACTGCGCCTACCCGGCTGCGTCCGATATCTTTCAGGAGGACGAGTGGCTGAATGGTCATCTGCATCGCTCGGTGCTGAGCTACGGGGCCAGCCGCCGCTTACTATGGGCCGTGGCCGAGTGCTTCCAAATTCAGTACGGGGTACGGAGCATTCACCTGCTCACGCCCAATATGTACGGTCCTTACGACTCCACCGACCCCGACAAAGCGCATGCGTTGAATGCGCTGATTTCTAAATTCGTGAAAGCTCGGAATACTGGTCAGGCTGAATTGGATATCTGGGGAACCGGGGCGGCGATTCGCGAGTGGCTGTTCGCCCCCGACTTTGCGCGGCTGGTGTGGGAAGTGCTGCAACATCCTGACCGGGTGGGGCTGGAAGAACCAACCAACCTGGCCCAGCACGAAGGCATCAGCGTAAAGGAACTAGTGGCAGTCATTCAAGCCATCTTCAATTACCAGGGCAAGCTCGTTTGGGATTCTACGAAGACTGATGGAGCCCCTAAAAAAGTGATGAGCGATGTAAAGTTTCGTCAGGTATTCCCTGATTTCGAGTTTACGCCTTTTACACAAGGAATCGCGACTACAATTGCTTACTACGAATCAGTTTATCCGTATTAAGTAATGGCTACCGCCCACCTGTTGCATTCGCCGGCCTATGATACCACCAAGCTGCTGAGCTGCGGTGAGGATGTATTCATCAGCGCCAACGTGGAAATCCGGCGGCCCCGTCTCATGCGGGTGGGCAGCCACGTCGCCATTGATTCGGGCCTCTACCTGACTACTGCTGCCGAAATCGGCGATTATACCCACCTGGGCCCTTATCTGACCATCATCGGTGGGGCAGAGAGTGTTTTTGTTATGGAGGATTTTGTAACCATCGGAGCGGGGAGTCGGCTAGTCTGCGGCTCTGACCGTTTCCTGGGCGATGGCTTCACCAGCATCACCGTGCCCGAGGAATTTCGGGATACCGTGGATATTGGTGTTATTCGCTGTGCCCGCTTCGCGGGCATTGGGACCAATGTGGTAATTATGCCCAATGTGACGATTGGAGAAGGCAGCGTGGTGGGAGCCTGCTCGCTGGTGACAAAGGACACCGAGCCCTGGACTATCTACGTGGGCGTACCAGCCCGGCCGGTAAAGGTTCGGCCGCGTGAAAAGATGCTGGAATATGCCAGGCAAATGGGCTACTAGGCTGGTTTTTCGCGTATCATCAATTAAGTTACTTCACCCGCCGCAATTTATTTATGCCCGACTACGCACTCTCTTACGTCCTCACTACTTACAACAAGCTGCCTTACTTGAAGCAGGTGGTGGAGCGGTTGATAGCGGCCCGGCAGTCCGACGAGGAAATTGTAGTGGCTGACGGGGGAAGCAAGGATGGAACGCCGGAATATTTGCAAGGTTTATTTGATGCTGGTCTGATTCAGCAATTTGTATCGGAGCGCGACCGAGGTGAGGCCCACGGCTTTAACAAGGCGATGCTACGGGCCAAGGGCGAAGTATTGAAGCTAGTGACCGACGACGATGCTTTTTGTTATCCGGCCATCCAGGAGGCTAAGGCATTTATGCTGGCCAATCCGGAAGTAGACGTGTTGGCGGGTAATACCGGGCTGATACACATTGAGCATCTGGATTCTGCCATGCTTTACGACGACGTAGCCGAGAACTACCGCCGCTGGCTTTTGCACCAGGAAGTTGTCTGGATGATTGGGCTACCGCTCATTATCCGGCGCAGCTCGCTGGCCATTACGGGATTGTTTCACACCGGCGTTGTGCAGGTTGATACAGAATTCACCTATCGTATCACCAGCCTGAACGTGAGCTTAGCCTGGAGCACAGCTATGCTTAGCGTACGGATTGAAAATCCGCAGAGTAACTTTCGGGTTATGAACCAAGGCAAAGGGGCCGATACCAGCTCCCGGGAGGCTGACCGAATGCGCTATTATTACGATAAGCGCTTTGGCAATGACCTGGGCAGCCTACTGCGGCAGCGTGTGCCATACATTGAGTGGTTGAAAAAACCTTTACGGCCACTTAAACGAGTGCTTTTTGCGATACTAAAACGTCCTGACTACCAGAGTAATGCTACGATGCCTACTGGATACTCGTCCAACTCCGCGCCCCTTAGTGCCAATGCTCAGCTGGCCGCAGCTTTTGTGGTGGCCGACAAATTTATGGCTGAGTATAACCGTGTACATCCTACCGAATTTCTTTTCAAAAATAATCAATTGACCAAGGCAATGGGCTAGGCTTAGGCTGATGCCCGTCCGCACTTTACCAGCGAAGCAAAACGATATGAAAGTTGCCCTCATTACCGGTATTACGGGTCAGGATGGTGCCTACCTGGCCGAACTCCTACTCGAAAAAGGCTACGAAGTACATGGCTTGAAACGCCGTTCCTCGCTTTTCAACACTGACCGCATTGACCACCTGATGGCCGATAAGCACGGCCGCAAAAATCCTCGCCTCACCAATCATTATGGCGATTTGTCGGATTCAACCAATCTTATTCGCATCATTCAGGAGGTGCAGCCCGACGAGATTTACAACCTTGGGGCTATGTCACATGTGAAGGTGAGCTTTGATGCCCCTGAATATACGGCTGACGTAGATGGGGTAGGAACGCTGCGCATTCTGGAAGCTGTGCGCTTACTAGGTCTTGCCAAGAAAACCAAAATCTACCAAGCTTCCACCTCGGAGCTTTATGGCTTGGTGCAGGAAGTACCTCAGAGCGAAACTACGCCTTTTTACCCGCGTTCGCCTTATGCCGTGGCCAAGCTCTACGGCTATTGGATTACGGTGAATTACCGCGAGGCCTACGGCATGTTCGCAGTGAACGGCATCCTGTTCAACCACGAAAGCCCTTTGCGCGGCGAAACCTTTGTGACTCGCAAAATAACGCGGGGAGTAGCCCAGATTGTACTGGGAATGCGCGACGATATTTCGCTCGGCAACCTTGATGCCAAGCGGGACTGGGGCCATGCTAAAGACTATGTGGAAGCCATGTGGCGCATTTTGCAGCAAGACGAGCCCGAGGATTTCGTCATCGCTACCGGCATCACTACTACCGTGCGCGACTTTGTGCGCCTAGCTTTTGCCGAAGTAGGCGTGGAGGTGGCCTTTGAAGGGGAAGGCGTGGGCGAAATTGCCCGCGTAGTAAACTGCTCCATGGGCGAATACCAAGTGGCGACCGGTACCATCGTTTGCCGCGTGAACCCAGCCTACTTCCGTCCCACCGAGGTAGAACTACTCATTGGCGACCCGACCAAGTGCAAGGCCAAGCTGGGCTGGGAACCTAAGTATGACCTGCCCGCCCTGGTGAAGGATATGATGCAGGCTGATGTCGAGTTGTTTAAGCGCGATGCTTATCTAATGAAAGGTGGGCACAAAGTGAACTGGCAGCATGAGCAGCACCAGTAAGCTACTAGGGTTCATACCAAGAGGGCGTGATTAAGCGGGCTCAGAATGTGGTGCGCCGCAACGTGCAGGCGTTGCGGCAGCAAGGTTCCTTTGCGCAAAACTTCGCCGTTACGTTTTCGGGAACAGCGGCCGTGGCCGTTATTGGCTTTGCGGTCACCCCTATTATGTCGCGGCTATACGCTCCGGCAGCTTATGGCTTGTTTGCGGTATTCAATACCATGGTCGGCAACATCGCGCTGCTGTCCACGCTGGCTTACCCGTCGGCGTTTCTGCTGCCGCGGCTACGCAAGCGGTTCTATGCCCTCGTGCAGCTAAGCATGGTGCTGGCCATCGGGATGCTGCTGGTAATGCTGCTGCTGGTGTTTCTGTTCAAGCAACCACTGCTGCGGCTGCTCAGCGCAGAGGCCTTGGGCAATTGGGTGTACATGGTGCCGGTCAGCGTGTTTTTATTTAACATGATGATGCTCATGAACTCTTGGTACCTGCGAACCAAGGATTTTGGTAAGCGCGCCGGCATCGATGTGGGCACTTCACTGGCTGGCCGCGCCCTCACCTTGGGGGCGGGGGTGGTGCTGCACGGTAGCCCGACGGGTCTGCTGCTGGGCGACTTGTTTAGTAAGCTAACTGGGGCGGGTACGATGCTATTCAGTGGTATTCACCGGCAGGTGGGGGAGGTGTGGCGCTCGTTTTCCTGGGTGCGCATCCGGGCAGTAGCGTACGAATACCGGGAGTACCCGTTTTTTGTGATGCCCACCGGCTACCTCAACACGCTGGCTTCCCAGCTTCCCGTCTTCTTTCTCACCAGCTCGTTTGGAACTACCGCGGTTGGGCTATACGCCTTTTCGACCAGCCTGCTGGAATTGCCTATCGGCTTGATTGGTAATGCTATTGCTCCGGTTTTTTTGCAGAAGGCCACTGAAATATATGAGCAGGAGCCCGAGCGACTAAAGCAGCTATGCCTGGGCCTCTACAACAAGCTGTTTTACCTGGGCTTACTTCCATTCGGAATCATTACCGTATATGGCGACTGGATTTTCAAGTTTGCTTTTGGCGCCCGCTGGGAGCAGGCCGGCGTGTTCACTGCCTATTTGGGCTACTACTACATTTTTAAGCTGGCTTCTTATGCCACCAGTCCCATCTATGCGGTATTTCGGAAGCAGCGCACCGTGCTGCTGGGCACCGCGCTGCTGGTGCTGTGCCGGGCGGCCAGCCTGACGCTGGGCACCTACACGCACGACCTGAACCTGGGGATGCTGCTGTTTGGGGTGAGTAGCCTGGTTGTTACTTTCCTTATAGATATGCATATCCTGCACTTGCTCAAGCTGCCGGTGTTGCGCGTGGCTATCCGCAGCATTCTGCTCGTGCTGGTTACGCTGGCTGTGCTGAAAGGACTACGCATCGGACTGGTGCACTTTTTCGGCTAAAGCAATTTCAGGGCCTCTTCTTTACTTGACTGATAAGCAACTGTGAACACCCCTTTTTTCTCCATCGTTATTCCCACCTACAACCGGGCTGACCTTATTGGTCTGACACTGGACTCGGTGCTGGCCCAGACGTTTGCTGAGTTTGAGATTTTGGTAGTGGACGACGGCAGCACCGACCACACGGCCGCCGTAGTGCGCGCTTACACCGATTCGCGTTTGCAGTACCTGCCCAAGGTCAACGAGGAGCGTGGGGTGGCCCGCAACTACGGTTTGGCGCGGGCTACCAGTGAGTATGTGCTGTTTTTGGACTCCGACGACTTGTTTCATCCTGGTCATCTTGCTGCCTTGCACGCCGCCATTCGGGCTCAGAATCCGCGCCCCAACTTCATTGCCACCAAGTACGATTTCGCCCGTGACGGGGAACATCGGCCCAGCGGTTTGCACCCGCTGCCAGCAGGGCCGCTGGGGTTTGAAACTTTTTTGCAGGGCAATGTGCTAGCGTGCAACGTATGCGTGCGGCGGGAAAACCCCGCCCTGCACCCGTTTGAGGAGGACCGCCGGTATGCGGCTGTGGAAGACTGGATGTTCATGCTTCAGAACACCCAGCGCGATGCCGTGCAACTGGTTGACGCGCTGACGCTGACCATGAACGACCACGACCAGCGGTCGATGCGGGCCGATAACCAAGGGCTTATCCGTCGGCTCGACCTTGCCGCCGGCTGGATGCAGCAGCACCTGACCCTGACCCCGGACCAGCGCCGCCGCCTGCTGGGGCGATTACACTACCTGTGTGCCATTCATGCCCACATAGATGGCCACCGCCGCCAAGCCCTCGCGTATGCCCGGCAGGCTGCCCCCGGCCTGCCGTTACAGCAGGCTGCCGGGCTGCTGTTGCGCTGCCTGAGCAGCCCTTCATCAATCCAATGGTTGAAGGGCCGGCTTGGACGCTAACCCTTCACTCCGCCTATTTCGTACCAAGCTGCGATGCGAATACTTTTTCTGGGTTATTGGGGATTTGAAGACCCTTTGACGACTGCGACCGTGTTGCCGCACCTGCGCCTGCTTCAGGACCGAGCCGATGTTGAGGCCATTCAGCTCGTGACGATAGAGCGGGAAGAATCAGCGCTTAGGCCGCCCGCGCTCAAATTGTCTTTCACGACCAATAAAATCACGTTTGCGCCCTTGCTTTCTCCGCCCGGGGGGAATGTGCTAATAAATAAAACAGCGGATTTTTTGCGTTTTCCACGGGTTTTGGCTGCACAGGCAAAAGCGTTTGGAGCTGACTTTATCTTGGCGCGCGGTGCTCCGGCCGGTTCGCTGGCCTACTTAGTATGGCAGCGCATAGGCATTCCGTTCTACGTTGAATCTTTTGAGCCTCACGCCGAGTACATGCGCCAAGTGGGGGTCTGGTCACGATTCGACCCGCGCTACTTATTTCAGCAATATTGGGAAAACCGGCAGAAGCGGCATGCCCAGGCCTTGCTGCCCGTAGCCGAGAACTACCGTCAGCAGCTTTTGCGGGAAGGGGTATCACCCAAGCGGGTAATCACCGTGCCTTGTTCGGTAAATCTCGTCGACTTTGCTTTTGACCCCAAGGAGCGTGGGCAGACGCGCGCGCGCCTGGGATTTGCGCCCGACGCGTTGGTAGGCGTATACGCAGGTAAATTCGGAGGAATTTACTACGACGACGAAGCATTTGTCTTGTTCCGGAAAACGGCCGATTTTTTTGGCCCGTCTTTTCGGCTGTTGGTTCTGAGTCCGCAGCCGGCCGCCGAAATTTTGCTTAAATTAGCGGCTGTCGGTATCGAACCGGCGCAGGTAAAGGTTGTATTTGCGCCCTTCTCTGAAGTACCTAGGTACTTGTCTGCCGCTGACTTTGGCTTCGGCTTGCACCGACCAACGCCTTACGTTTCGCCTATTAAGGTAGGCGAATACTGGGCCAATGGCTTGCCCGTGCTACTTACCGCAGGAGTCGGCGACGATTCCGCCATCATTGAGCGCGAAGGTGGCGGCGCAGTATTTAACTTGGAGCAGCCCGGTAGTGTGCCAATAGCCCTGTTAACCCTTCAGGCGCTATTGGAAGCCTCAGATTGCCGTGCTAATACGTATCAACTGGCCGTCCGATACCGTTCAATAGAGCGTGCCCGGGAGGCCTATGCTGCTTTATTTTAGCTTTTAAGCGACAACAGCCAGGTACAGCTGTCCTACTCTCGTTTCATGCGTATTCTATTTCTGAGCTATTGGGGGCTGAACGATGGCCTGACTACCTCCACGGTTTTTCCACACCTGCAACTACTACAGGACCGCCCTGATGTGACGGCCGTGCGCTTGGTCACTATCGAGCGCGGTTCGGATGCCCAAGCGGCACTGGTGTTTGAACCGGGATTTGCTGCGGGCAAGATTTCATTTGAGCCCTTGCGCTCCCGGCCCAGCGGCAATGTTATTCTCAATAAAATTGAGGATTTCACCCGTTTCCCAAAGGAGCTGATTCGGCAGATTGCCGAGTTTAAACCCGATTTTATGATTGCGCGGGGCGCGCCGGCCGGGGCGCTGGCCTATCTGGTGTGGCAGAAAATCAAGCTGCCGTTCTACGTCGAGTCCTTCGAGCCGCACGCTGACTACATGCGCGAGTCGGGCGTTTGGCGAGCCTACGATCCCCGCTACCTCTTTCAGCGGCACTGGGAGAAGCGCCAGAAGCAGTTGGCCTTGGGCTTGATGCCGGTAGCCGAAAACTACCGCCAACAGCTTATTAGTGAGGGGGTGCTTGCCGACCGCATCGTGACAGTACCGTGCTCGGTCGATGCAATGGCCTTTGCCTATGATGCCACTGCGGGCCAGCGGGTACGCCAGCGCCTGGGCTACACGGCCCCGGCCCCGGTAGTGGGTATTTACGTGGGGAAGTTTGGCGATATCTACTATGATGAGGAGGCCTTTGAGCTGTTCCAGGCGGCGGCCAATCATTTCGGTCCCGAATTCCGCCTGATAATTCTCACCCCCAACCCCGAGGCCGAGGTGCGCCGTAAGCTGGAAGCCGTCGGCCTTGGGCCCGACCGCGCTTTTGTGACCAAAGCCCCACACGCCGAAGTGCCCAATTACTTGTCGGCGGCCGACTTTGCGTTTTCGCCCATCCGCCCCGCGCCCTGTCGGCGGTTTTGTTCGGCCATCAAAATTGGCGAGTACTGGGCCAGCGGTTTACCCGTTTTGGTTACGCCGGGGGTGGGGGATGACTCCGCCATTGTAGAAGCCGAAGCGGGCGGTGCGGTATTTGACTTGACTGAGCCGGGTAGCGTGCCGGCGGCTCTAGCCCGGCTGGCCGCACTGATGCGCATGCCCGGGCATCGGGCCCGCATCCACGAGTTGGCCGTGCGCTACCGTAGTCTCAACCGGGCCCGCGAAGCGTACCAAGCATTGCTACCGGGGGCAGCCACCGCGCAATAAGGCGTTTTTGCCTAAATTTAGCTGCGTTCCGGCACTTTTGCCGCTCTTAGTCCTGCCTTGTGTCCAGTACTCGTCCGCTTCTTTCTGTTGTCAGTCCGGTTTATCGGGCGGAGGCCCTTGTGGAAGAACTGGTGCGGCGTATCCGGGCCAGTGTTGAGCCCCTCACGCAGAATTATGAAATCGTGCTGGTCGATGACCGTAGTCCCGATGATTCATGGGATATTATTAAACAACTGGCGGTCAGCGACTCGCGCATTCAGGGCATCCGTCTTAGCCGCAATTTCGGCCAGCACCAAGCTATTACTGCTGGGCTTGACTGTAGCCAAGGAGAATGGGTGGTAGTGCTGGACTGTGACTTGCAGGACCAGCCCGAGGAGATTCCCGCGCTTCTGGCTCGGGCGCAACTGGGCTACGACCTAGTACTGGCCCGCCGCACCAACCGGCAGGATTCGTGGAGTCAAAAAATACTCTCACGCCTGTTTTACCAGGTGCTGACTTTTCTGACCGATACGCCGCAGGACGCGGCGGTGGCCAACTTCGGGATTTACCACCGGCGGGTAATTACCGCTGTGCTGACTATGCGCGAGAATATTCGCTACTTCCCCACCATGGTGCGCTGGGTGGGCTTTCGCAGGGCGTATCTTGACGTAGCGCACGCTGAGCGCGCCATCGGTTTGAGCAGCTATGGTTTGGGACAGCGGCTGCGATTGGCCCTGGATATTTTGCTTGCTAATTCTGACAAACCCCTGCGTTTAACCATAAAATCCGGCTTGTTATTGGCGGGGGGAGCCTTTTTATTCGTGCCTGTGACCTTATTCCGGTATTGGGTGGGGCAAATTTCCCAACCCGGCTACGCCAGCCTGATAATTTCTATCTGGTTTTTTTCGGGGCTGCTGCTCTCGGTGCTCGGCATGGTGGGGCTTTATATCGGCAAAACATTTGAACAGGTGAAAAACCGCCCGATTTACATCGTGGACGAGGCTACTGATAATGCTTACCTTCTATGAAGCTGGGAGCGGAGGTGCAGTTGTTGGCTTGGGACAGCGAATGGCTGGGATTTCCGGTGGCACGATTAGTAGTCGGGGCCGACGGTTCGGCCACGGCGGTGTCTACGACTATGGCGCAGTGTCGAGCGTCCGGCATCAAGTTGCTGTATTTGCTGGTGAACCCAGCCTGCACTGCCGCTTCAGCGGCAGTGCAGGCTGCTGGGGGATGGCTCGCTGATGTTCGGCTGACCTACCGACTATTGCTCGCTAGCGGCATTTCGCTGGCACCGTTGCCGCTTGGCATTGCCTTGGCAATGGCTACGGAGTTCACTCCCTCGCTCGAAGAACTCGCGTGGCGGAGCGGAGAATATTCTCGTTTTCGGCGCGACGCTCGAATTGGCGACATGGCATTCCGGGCGCTTTATACCCGCTGGCTGCACCAAGTGCTGGCGGATGGCTTGGTGTGTGTGGCCACCACGGAAAACGAGAAAGTGGCGGGTATGCTGGCCTTTGAAGCGCGCGACCACGAGACGGCCAGCATTGCGTTGCTGGCGGTGGCTCCCACGGCCCGGCGCCGGCATGTGGGGCAATGCTTAGTGCAGATGGCCCAGCAGCAAGCCCGGCATCAGGGGTGCACCGAGCTGCGCGTGGTGACGCAGGGAGTCAACCAACCGGCCCGGCAGTTTTACGAGCAGTGCGGATTTAAATTGCTGCGCACCGAACATTACTACCACCTGTGGCTGTGATGAGCGTGGACAGCCCACTGGCCGGCGCGTAGCTTTGTCCTGCCATGCACATTCCGATTCCCTTCAACAAGCCGTATTTTTCGGGCGACGAGGCACGTTACATCGAGCAAGCGGTGCGTTCCGGTAAAATCAGCGGCGATGGAATGTTTACGGAGCGAGTGCATCGGTTTTTCGAGCAGGAGCGGGGTTTTCAAAAAGTGCTGCTTACTACCTCCTGCACCGATGCGCTGGAAATGGCAGCCTTGCTGCTCGCCATCGAGCCGGGCGATGAGGTCATCATACCGTCGTTCACGTTCGTGAGTGCGGCTAATGCATTCGTATTGCGCGGGGCGCACATCGTATTTGCCGACAGCACGGCGCTCAATCCTAATCTCGATACCAGCACCCTCGAAAACTTGGTAACGCCCCGCACGCGCGCTATCGTACCGGTGCACTATGCGGGCATTGCCTGCGAGATGACCACCATTTTGGCCGTGGCCGACCGGCACAGCCTGGCCGTGGTGGAAGATGCGGCTCACGCCATTGACAGCTACTACCGGGGGCAGCCCCTGGGCACGCTGGGCACACTGGGTGCTTTCTCGTTTCACGAAACCAAGAATATAATCTCGGGCGAGGGCGGCATGCTGGCCATCAACGAGACTCGGTTGGGGGCGCGAGCCGAAATTATTCGTGAGAAAGGGACCACCCGCTCGGCATTCTATCGGGGAGAAGTAGATAAGTACGGTTGGGTGGATATAGGCTCTTCGTTCCTGCCTTCGGACATTATTGCTGCGTATTTGTGGGCGCAAATTGAGCACTTAGCCGATATTCAAGGCCAGCGCCGGGCTATTTGGCAGCGCTACTACGCGGCGCTACAGCCGTTGCTGAGCCAGGGAATTGGTCTGCCCGTGCTGCCCGACTACGCTACTAACAATGGTCATCTGTTTTACCTCATATGCCGCAGCCTAGCTGAGCGCACAGCCCTCATTGCGCATCTCAAAGGGCGCGGCATATGGGCGGTATTTCACTACCAGCCCCTGCACAGCAGCGCCTACTACGCGGCTCAGCATGACGGCCGGTCCCTGCCTTGGGCCACCCATTACGCCAATTGTCTCGTACGCCTGCCACTATTCTACGAGTTGATTGAACCCGACCAGCGCCGTATTACTGATGCCGTGCTGGACTTCTTTCACATGTATTAATCTCCTTTCCGTGCGTATTTTATTCTTGATTCCGTATCCACTTGGCCGTGCTCCATCGCAGCGCTTTCGCTTTGAGCAGTACCTCGACGCGCTAACGGCCCACGGCCATTATTATCGGCTCGCCCCATTTATATCGGTGGCTACTTGGAGTATTCTCTATCAGCCTGGCCATGCCGCTAAAAAAGCAGGAGGAATTTTGGCGGGGTTTATTCGCCGGCTGTTATTGCTGTTTTCCGTACCCACTTACGATTTCGTTTTTGTGCATCGGGAGGCGGCGCCGGTTGGTCCGCCCGTGTTCGAGTGGCTGATTGCAAAGGTGCTGGGCAGGAAAATTATCTACGATTTTGACGATGCCATCTGGCTGGCCAACACCACAGAAACCAACAAGGTGGCGGCAGGAGTAAAGTGGCACCACAAAGTGGCCGATATTTGTCGATGGGCTTACAAAAACAGCTGTGGCAATATCTATCTGGCTAATTATGCCGGGCAATTCAACCCTAATACCGTCGTCAACCCCACCACCATCGACACGGTAAACCTGCACAACCAAGTGCGTGACCAAACGGCGCCCGGTCGTCTGGTGATTGGCTGGACGGGTACACACTCTACCCTTAAATACTTGGACCAGGTGGTGCCCGTGCTAGCAAAACTGGAAGCGGAAGGGCTGGAATTTGAGTTCCGGGTAATTTCCAATCAGCCGCCCGCCTTTTCACTCCGCTCCCTGGTCTTTGTTCGTTGGCAAAAAGATACCGAAATCGCGGACCTACTGGGGTTTCACGTGGGTCTGATGCCGCTGAAAGATGACCTGTGGGCGCAAGGCAAATGTGCGTTCAAAGCACTGCAATACATGGCATTAGGTATTCCAGCGTTGGTGTCGCCAGTGGGAATGAACATGGAGGTGGTGCAGCACGGTCAGAACGGTTTCGTGTGTGCTAACCCCATCGAATGGGAAGCCAGCCTCCGGCAACTGCTGGCTGATGCCGCGTTGCGACAGCACCTTGGTAAAGCCGCCCGGGCGACCATCGAGACGCGGTACTCGGTTGTGGCTAATACCCCCAACTTTCTGGCTTTATTTCGATAATAGCAACCGTTTAACGCAATCAGAAAACAGCATAATGCCTTATGCTGCCTGGGCGCGTCGGTCCGTTGTGGAAGCACGATTTCGCACGACTGATTTAACTGCTGCCTTGGTTTGAGCCAAGCTTTGCAAGATGTACAGCCCACCCAGGTAAAACGGAATCATGGGGATTTTGTAGCGCACTAGTGTTCCAAAATTGGAGCTAGTGATGCCGACGGATGCCGCAAATACCACCGCAAATACAAAACAGAGTACCAGTACCGGGTGCTGGCCGATGATACCAAACGTTCGTGCCACGCCTGTTCGCCAAAAAATGCGCAGGGTGAAAAGCAAGATAAAGCCAGCCTCCAAGGCTGAAAGCAACATCACTGGGTTGTGGGCTTCCCAAACGAATGGGCGGAAGAGGGCGGTGCCCACGGCTTGAGGCGCAAGTTTGGCCATACTGCCTAGGCTGCCATCCAACTCACCTAAGTAATAACCGGCGCCCTCTTGTTTGACGCTTTGCTGGTAGAGGTAGTCAGCAGTAATCTTACTACGCTCGCCAATTTTATCTACATCATACTTATCGTCTCCTTTGGTAAGATTAGTGGCAGCATAAAAAGCTAGTGCCCCGCCCAACGCTAGAAACAGGGGCTTTGCTAGTAGGCGCACGCTTTGATTTCTGATGCGGGAATTAGTTTCGTTGAAAACCCAAAGCAGTGCGCCAGGAAGAAAGCATAGCAGAATATATACTTTGATTGAGAATAGTGCATAGGCCGCAGCAAAACCAATCAGCGCGCACTTGAGTACGGCCTGTCGCTGCACCGCGCCCCGATAGAGGGCGTAAAACAGCCACCCCAAGGCACCCAAACACAAAGAGTCTTTAAGAAGTCCTGAGCCCCAGAAAAACATGGATGGCACATAAAATACCGTCCAGGCAAGTTGCTTGTATACGTGCGGCCTTATTTTGGCAAATGTGATATACATCGCCCATATTCCACTGAAGCTGATGGTAGCGAATAGCAACGCAATAACCGTGTAATTATTGAAGCAAAACAGACCCAGAAAGGCTGCGAAGCGGGAAACTAAGTATTCGGTAGACCCGGCTTGGTGCCAAAACATTTGCACCACGTAGGGAGCCGTCTCGGGAATGTTATCGCCGCCCCCATCGAGGAGGAGTTTCCAGCCGGTTGCGAATGACTTGTCGAATGCCGAATTGATGATTTTGGCATGATAGAAGTAATTGAACGTATCACCTCCGTTGTAGTAAAACTGATATATCAGTCCCAGCCCGATGGCCCCGACAAACTTCAGCGTCAGGGCCGGAATGAAATAAGGCTTGGTAAATTGGTTGGTGACTGCCGGGCGAACCAGATACGCCAAGGCATAAAGGATGCCCAGATAGATGGGAGCTAAAAATAAATCGGAGAGTTCCATCTTCTAAATCAGGACTTACCGTTTTTCTTCAGCCACGCCTTAGCCTCTTTGTGCTGCTCCGATTTGCGGTCGGCTTTATCCAGTATTACAGTATAGTAGCGTTTTGCTGCCGCCAAGTCCTTGGCTTTGACCGCCATGCGGGCAAGGTTAACATTGGAAAACAGGTAGAAACCGCCAGAGTTGTCGCCGGTGCTTTCGGCAAACACGATACACCGCTGGTAATAGTCCTTGGCTTTGGCCATGTCGCGGTAGCGGTTTTGCATCAGGTAGCCCAGAAAGTAGCTGGCGTAGCGCCCGCTGATGCCCTCATAGCCGGGCATGCCCCGGTTTATCTTATCCAGAATTTCGCGGCTCACCCGCTCGCAGTCGGCAAATTCGCCTTGGTCGTAGGCCAGCAAAGCATAGAAGCGTTGAAAATAGCCGTTGTCGGGGTAGGTGGTGGCGAGATACTTTGCTATTGGCATGGCCTCCTCGGCATTATTCTCCTCGTTTTTAAGGATACGCATGAGAAAAGACCGGGCTTCAGTCGCGGTGTAGAAGCCGTTGTTGGCTACGCTACGTAACTGCTGAATCCCCACTTTCTTATCGCCTTTGGGAAAGAACAGCAGCACAGGTTTGAGCAGGGTATAGTTTTCGCCAATCCAAACCGAGTAATAGTTGAACAGCGCCTGCCCGAACTGAAATTCCGGGCTCAGGTCATTCGCCTCCTGACTCTTCTTGAGGTAGTTGAGTGAGCGGCGGGCATCTACGGTAGCCTTGCGCCAGTCGTGCCGCTCGCCGTGCAGCCGCGCCGAAAACCCGTAGGAGGCCGATAAGAAAAAGCTGGCCTCGTAGTTATTATTATCGGCATCGTACAAGCGCTGGGCCTTGGTGACGGCCGTGTCCATGTAGGCCAAAAAGGTCTTGTCGTATTGTAGCGTCTGAAGCTGCGTGGGCACGATTTTCCACCACGTATTCAGTCCCAATAAAAAATACGGCATGGGGTGGTTAGGGTACCGCCGCCGCAACGAACGAAACTGCTTTTCCGCCCGGTCGTACTTGAAGTTGTAAATGTTGTTAACTGCACCGTCCAGTTCCTGCTGGATGTCTTTATCGAGCAGGAGCCAGCCTTTGGTGTCGATGGCCGAAGGCAGAACGCCCACCGTATCGAGGGCCACTGTGGGGATGGGCGGCGACGTACGAATGGTATCGGGTGTCTGGGCCCGGCCCAGTAGCGGCATCATAAGCAGCCCCAAGCAGACCCAAAATAGCGTACGCAGCATAAATTGATAGTAGAAGATAGACCCAAACTGTAAATCGATTACTGGTTGGAACCCATTTACGGGCCTGCTAAAGTACGGACTTTGACTTACTTTTGGGCGTACTTCCCTTTGTCCATGCAACTGTTGCACTCCCTCTGCCGGGTCCCGGCCCCCGCCGGTAATGAAGCCGCCCTCACCCAGTTTGTGCTGAACTACGTGCACGAGCACCAAGCCAGCTGGGAGCATCGGCCCGAAATTGTCGCTGACGACCGGTTTCAGGACTGCATACTGCTGGTGTTTGGTCAGCCGCGCACGGCCATTTTTGCGCATCTTGACAGTATTGGGTTCACGGTGCGCTACGGTCGGCAACTGGTACGCATCGGCGGTCCGCAAGTAGAGGCCGGCTACCGATTGGTGGGACAAGATTCGCAAGGACTGGTAGATTGTACGTTAACTGTTGATAATGAAACGGGTGAATTGGGTTACGCGTTCCACCGTGAGATTGACCGCGGGACCGAGCTTACGTTCTATTGTGACTTTCGCGAAACGGTCACCACGGTGCAAAGCTGCTACCTCGACAACCGTCTGGGGGTGTGGAATGCTCTGCGTCTTTGTGAAACGCTGGAACACGGCATCATTGCCTTCTCCTGTTGGGAAGAGCACGGCGGCGGTTCCGTGGCGTACCTGGCTAAATTTATCTACGAAACCTATGGCGTGCGCCAAGCCTTAATTTCGGACATTACCTGGGTTACCGAAGGCGTACATGCTGGTCAGGGCTGTGCCATTTCGCTGCGCGATTCCCTCATTCCGCGCCGCGCCTACGTCGACCGTATTCGGGCCATTGCCGCAGCTTCGGGCATCGCGCACCAACTCGAAGTAGAAGGCAGTGGTGGCTCCGATGCCAAGGAGTTGCAACACGCGGCTGCGCCGTGGGACTGGTGCTTTATCGGGGCCCCCGAAGACCATGTGCATACGCCCAACGAGCTGGTGGACAAGCGCGACATTGAAAGTATGCTGGCGTTGTACCGGGTGCTAATGCAGGAATTGTAGCGCGGCTGATGGTCAGCTTTTCAGTTGTTGAAGAGCCAACCAAAGGTGCTTTTTTCGAGGGGCCTGAACGGGGAAGTGATTTTCGTAGCAATTTCCGCTATTTTGCGGGCCGAAAACACACACTTTCACATTTTTCCGTTCTTATTCCCCTTTTATGACCCCATACCTTTACGCTGTGCCCGCGCTGGGCATATTCGCATTGCTCTACACTTGGCTGCGGGCCGGCTGGGTGACTAAGCAAGATGCTGGTGATGAGCGCATGACCACCATTGCCGGCTATATCGCCGATGGGGCCATCGCCTTCCTCAAAGCCGAATACAAGGTGCTGGCCCTGTTTGGACTCATTGCGGGGGCCTTCCTGTTTTATCTGGGCAGCACCAGCGGCAACTCCAGCCCCGTTATTGTCATTGCTTTCCTGCTTGGGGCCGTGTTCTCGGCCCTGGCCGGCTTTATCGGGATGAAAATTGCCACTAAAGCCAACGTGCGCACGGCGCAGGCAGCCAAAACCAGCCTCAGCACGGCCCTGAACGTGTCGTTTTCGGGTGGTTCGGTGATGGGTATGGGCGTGGCCGGTTTGGCTGTGCTGGGCCTGGGGTCACTGTTCATCGTGTTCTATAAGATGTTCGTGCCCAGCGGTCTCGCCAATGGGATGGAAATGGTAAAGGCGCTGGAAGTTCTCACCGGTTTCTCGCTCGGCGCCGAAAGCATTGCCCTGTTTGCCCGCGTGGGCGGCGGCATCTATACTAAAGCAGCGGATGTGGGCGCTGACCTCGTGGGTAAAGTGGAAGCCGGGATTCCGGAGGACGACCCCCGCAACCCCGCAACCATTGCCGATAACGTGGGCGACAACGTGGGCGACGTCGCCGGCATGGGAGCCGACCTATTTGGTTCCTACGTAGCTACCATTCTGGCGACCATGGTGCTGGGCCGCGAAGTAACCGTGACCAACGACCAATTCGGGGGCCTCTCGCCAATTTTCCTGCCGATGGCCATCGCGGGCATGGGCATCTTGGCCTCGCTTATCGGTATTTTGTGCGTGCGGGTGAAGGAGGGAGGCAACGTGCAGGCCGCTCTCAACCTGGGCAACTACATCTCGGTGGCCATTTCCGCCGTTGCCTCTTATGGCCTCATCATGTGGATTTTGCCGGCTGGCAATTTTACTATCCGGGGCATTAGCTTCGATGCCCTGCACGTATTCTATGCCGTATTGGTCGGCCTCGTGGTTGGTACGCTAATGAGCATCATCACCGAGTACTACACCGCCATGGGCAAACGCCCGGTGAATAGCATCATTCAGCAAAGCAGCACCGGCCACGCCACTACCGTCATCGGCGGTTTGGCCGTGGGCATGGAATCAACGGTGCTGCCCATTCTGGTGCTGGCCGCCGGTATCGTGCTGAGCTACGAAGCGGCGGGCCTCTACGGCGTGGCCATTGCCGCTGCCGGCATGATGGCGACTACCGCCATGCAGCTGGCCATTGACGCCTTTGGTCCCATTGCCGACAATGCCGGCGGCATCGCCGAAATGTGCGAGCTGCCCAAGGAAGTGCGCGAGCGTACCGACATCCTCGATGCCGTGGGCAACACCACTGCCGCCACCGGCAAGGGCTTCGCCATTGCCTCGGCGGCCCTGACCTCGCTGGCGCTGTTCGCTGCCTTCATGGGTACGGCCAACATTACGTCCATCGACATCAGTAAGGCCCCCGTGCTGGCGGGCGTATTCATCGGGGCCATGATTCCCTTCATCTTCTCCTCGCTGGCAATTGCCGCCGTGGGCCGGGCTGCCATGGCCATGGTGCAGGAAGTGCGTCGTCAGTTCCGCGAAATCCCGGGCATCATGGAGGGCACGGGCCGGCCGGAGTACGAAAAGTGCGTGGCTATTTCGACTCAAGCCGCAATTCGGGAAATGATTTTGCCGGGCGCAATTGCCTTGCTCACGCCGATTATCGTGGGGTTCGGCTGCCGGGGCATGTTTTCGAATGCGTCTTCGCCCGAGGTGTTGGGTGGTCTGCTAGTCGGTGTCACGGTGAGTGGCGTGCTCATGGCCATGTTTCAGAGCAACGCTGGTGGTGCCTGGGACAACGCCAAAAAGTCCTTTGAAAAAGGGGTGATGGTGAACGGCGTGATGCAGTACAAAGGCTCGGATGCCCACAAAGCATCCGTAACCGGCGACACCGTGGGCGACCCGTTCAAGGATACTTCGGGCCCAAGCATGAACATTCTCATCAAGCTGATGAGCATTGTGTCGCTGGTAATTGCGCCTCACATCGCCGAAAAAGGCGGTGAGCGTGGCATGGCCCCGGTGCAGCTGGAAAAACAGCGCATTGAAACGGCGGTGCAACCCCGCGTGCGCTACGCCGAAAGCCTTGCTCCGGCCGCTGCCAAGGTTGTTCTCACGGCTCTGCGTCAAGTAAAATAATTTTTTTCAGCACCCTGAACCGCTCTGTTTTCAATAGTTAATAGATGGTAATTCATTGCTGAAAAGCTGGGTAATCGAAGGCCGCTGCCATTTTGGTAGCGGCCTTTTTCATGAATTTCCCACAGGGTGTAAGCTGCACCGAGCTAGCGGCTGGCCTAGTGAATGAGGTTTCACTTCATGTGACTCCCGCTTTGCCCGGCAAATAAATCCGAAACTTTCGCGGGGCCGTACGGTCAATCCGTGGCTAACTTCGCGGCTCATTATCCCCGCGCCGCATGGGCCAATCGCACGTTACCATTCACGATAGAGTTTTTCGGCCCTACCTGCCCGCCGCTGCGCTCGATGAAGCGGTGAGTACCCTGGCAACCCGGCTGAGCGCCGATTATGCCGGTCGGGAACCCTTGTTTGTGGTTGTGCTCACGGGAGCATTCATGTTTGCTTCCGACTTGCTCAAGCGGATGACGGAACCCTGCGAGATTGTCTTTATCCGCGTGGCTTCGTATGAGGGCACTGATAGCACCGGCGTGGTGCAGGAAGTGCTGGGCCTGCGCGAAAACATCCAGGGGCGCCACATCATTATTGTCGAAGATATTGTGGATACGGGCACGACCATGCACCACTTGCTGCCCACCCTCCTGGCCAAAGGTCCGGCTTCGGTCGAGATTGCTACCTTGTTTTACAAACCGGCCAGCCTGCGGCACGAGCTCGACCTGCGCTACGTGGCGCTGGAAATTCCCAATGACTTTGTGGTGGGCTATGGTCTTGACTACGATGGCCTGGGGCGCAACCTGCCCGATGTGTACGTGGCCGTGTAGCCGGTCCTTTGTTACCGATTGATTAACTTGCCCAAACCTACCAAACCTTCTCCCTCGCGCAACTTTCTTGTTCATGTTGAATATCGTGCTGTTTGGCCCGCCCGGTGCCGGTAAAGGAACCCAGAGCCAGAAACTCATCGCCCATTACAACCTGGTGCACCTGAGCACCGGCGACCTGCTGCGGGCCCAGATTGCCCAAGGCACTGAGCTTGGCCTCACCGCCAAAAAGCTCATGGACGAAGGTTTGCTGGTGCCCGATGCCGTCGTTATCGGCATGATTGGCAGCGCCCTGGAAACCAACCCTCAGGTAGGTGGCTTTATTTTCGATGGCTTCCCGCGCACGGTGGCCCAGGCCGAAAGTCTCGACCACCTCATGGCCGAGCACAACACTCACATTGGCTGTATGATTGCGCTCGAAGTGCAGGAGGAGGAGCTAGTGACCCGCTTGCTGGAGCGTGGCAAAACCAGCAACCGCCCCGACGACCAGGATGAAACCAAAATTCGCCGCCGCGTGAAGGTGTACAACACCGAAACCGCCCAGGTGGCCGGCTACTACGCCACCCAAAAGAAATTCCACGCCCTCAACGGCATTGGCCCGATTGACAGCATCTTCGCCGAAATCTGCGGGCTGATTGACCAGCACAAAGCTGCCGTGCCCGAAACTCCGGCCGCCGCAACCAACGAGGTAAAGGCGTAACTTTACGTTTTTAACACGACTGTCATCTTTTAATACGACTGTCATCCTGAGCGTAGCGAAGGACCTTATCACGTTAGAAAAACCGGCATTTGAACGTCTGTTCTGCCGTCCTTCCTAACGTGATAAGGTCCTTCGCTACGCTCAGGATGACCGTTTTTTACCTTAATACTTCAATTCCTGTGGCCTCAAGTAACTTCATCGACTACGTTAAACTCATCTGCCGCTCGGGCAAAGGCGGCGCGGGCTCGCACCACTTTTTCCGGGCCAAGGGCCTGCCCAACGGTGGCCCCGATGGCGGCGACGGCGGCCGGGGCGGCCACATCATCCTCGAAGGCAACTCGCAGCATTGGACCCTGCTGCACCTGCAATACCAGAGACACGTGTTTGCCAAAGACGGCGAGGGCGGGGGCGAAAACCTGCGCAGCGGCGCGCAGGGCGAAGACATCGTGCTGCAAGTGCCGCTCGGCACCGTGGCCCGCGACCCGGATGGCACCCACATTTTGGAAATCACCGAGCACGGCCAGCGGCTCACCCTCGTGCCCGGCGGGCGCGGCGGCTGGGGCAACGACCATTTTAAGAACTCCATCAACCAGGCTCCCACCTACGCGCAGCCCGGCGAGCCGGCCATTGAAGCCATCATCGTCTTGGAGCTGAAGCTGCTAGCCGATGTGGGTCTCGTGGGCTTCCCTAACGCGGGCAAAAGCACGCTGCTGTCCGTGGTATCGGCGGCTAAGCCTAAGATTGCCGATTACGCCTTCACCACCCTGGTGCCCAACCTGGGCGTGGTGGCCTACCGTGACTACAAATCCTTCGTGATGGCCGACATTCCCGGTATCATCGAGGGCGCGGCTGAGGGTAAGGGACTGGGCACCCGTTTCCTGCGCCACATCGAGCGTAACTCCATGCTGCTCTTTATGATAAGCTGCGACTCGCCCGACATTACGGCCGAATACAAGGTGCTAATCGGCGAGCTGGAGCAGTTCAACCCCGACCTGCTGGACAAGAAACGCCTGCTGGCCATCACCAAGTCCGATATGATTGACGAGGAGCTGGAGGCCGAAATCCGACAGTCGCTTCCGGCTGAGGTGCCCGCCATCTTCATTTCCAGCCTAGCCAATAAGAACATCGTGCAACTGAAAGATATGATTTGGAAGGCGTTGCATGAGTAGATTATTCGTCACCTAACTGTCCATAGGTATCATTGTAGATGTCCTGAAGCAGCTTCCCATTAAAAGACCAATAAGGACTTGGGGCAACGCTGTAATCTATATTTAATACTTTGCGCGTTGCAGCAGTCAATGACATTTCTTCTCCATTCAACTGTACCCTTTTAGAATCTACTACTGTTACGCTTACCGCATTCACCTTGCAGGTGAGTAGGGCGTTAGGAGGAATCTGCATTTCTGTGAAATTGAGTGGCGGGCGCTTCTTCTTAAGCTGAGTGCCAGCATCAACTTCCGATTGTGCGATTTCAATAGTTGTCGATTGATTTTCAATTTCATCCGTTGCGTCCTGGACATGGAGCAGCTTCAGAATCACGATTGCTTGGCTGGCCTCTATCGTAAAAAACTCGCGTTTGGGATTTACCCGATGCGGCGCAAAAGCAAGGTGTAAGGCTTTCTCTACTTCCTCTGAGTTGGGGACTTTACAGACAAATTCTAGATTGAATGGGACCGGAACACCAGTTGTGTACAGTTGGTCAATTCGGGTCTTTGCATCGTCATGACTTGTGCGTCCAATCTTAACCATGCCTGGCATTGCTGGATTTGTTAGAACATAAACGACACTTAACTGAGTAGAAAATGGTGCGGAAGGGTTCATCAACTTTGATATTTTGTAGAGCTGTAAAGATAGAAACTTCTAATGCCACTATGGCAGCCCACGCCCCTTTGGCAAGTGAATTGCGCCCGCAACGTGACTAACCGGCTAACCCCGTGAAAAACCCTTTCCGACGAATATTTCCGCAAATGGCTAACGATAACAACCTGCCCCAGGACGACAATCTGACCACTGACCCCAGCCACACCGCTGGCGAAATGGCCGATAACGAAGGCGGCGAAACCACCGACCCGGATATGACGGCCACTGGTGCGCCCGCTTCCGAGGCGTCCCGCACCGACGCCGAGCTGGTGGACCTCAAAGACAAGTATTTGCGCCTGGCCGCCGAGTTTGAGAACTACAAGCGCCGCACTACTAAGGAGCGGATTGAGTTGTTCAAAACTGCCAGCCAGGAACTGATGGTGGCCCTGCTGCCGGTACTCGACGACTTCGAGCGCGCCCGCAATGCCACGGCCGTTACCACCGACGCCAACGCCGTGCGCGAAAGCATCGAAATAATTCAGAGTAAGCTGAACAAAACCTTGCAGCAAAAGGGTTTGACCGCCATGGAGGCCAAGGGTGGCGACTTCGATGCCGAGCTGCACGAGGCTATCACCCAGATTCCCGCGCCCAGCGACGACTTGAAAGGGAAAATCGTGGACGAGGTGGAGAAAGGCTATTATTTAGGTGATAAAGTGATTCGCCACGCCAAAGTGGTGCTAGGGCAATAGGTTTAAACTAACTGTCATCCTGAGCATTTTGCGCATAAAACAAAGTTTAAGGACCTTATTACGACTGAACGAGTTGCAGTAATCAATTCGACGCAAAAGTGATAAGGTCCTTCGACTTTGCTTTATGCGCAAAATGCTCAGGATGACAGACGATTCTTAAAGGAGAAAATGGCTACGAAGCGCGATTATTACGAGATACTAGGCATTGCCAAAAACGCGGCCGCGGACGAAATCAAGTCGGCTTACCGGAAGATGGCCATCAAGTTCCACCCCGACAAGAACCCCGACGACCCGTCGGCCGAAGACAAGTTTAAGGAGGCGGCCGAGGCTTACGAAGTGCTCAGCCACGCTGAAAAGCGCGCCCGATACGACCGGTACGGCCATCAGGGCATGGGCAACGGCGGCGGCGGTGGCGGGCCGCAGAACATGGAGGACATCTTCTCGCAGTTCGGCGATATTTTCGGCGGCGGCGATGGTTTCTTCGGCGGCGGGCGGCAGGGCGGCGGACGGCGGCAGCGCAAGGGCTCGAACCTGCGTATTAAGCTGAAGCTCGACCTGGAGGAAATCGCCAACGGCGTAGAGAAGAAAATCAAGGTGAAGCGCTACGTGGCCTGCACGCCGTGCAGCGGTACCGGCGCTAAAAACGGCACCGACCTTAAAACCTGCTCCACCTGCCAGGGCCAGGGCCAGACTAAGCGCGTGGTGAACACCATGCTCGGCCAGATGGTGAGCAGCAGTACCTGCCCCACCTGCAACGGCGAAGGCAAAACCATTGTGAGCACCTGCGACGTGTGCAAGGGCGAAGGCCGGCAGCTGCACGAGGAAGTGATTCCCATCAACATCCCGGCGGGCGTGGCCAACGACATGCAGCTGAGTATGAGCGGTAAAGGCAACTTTCCCGAGCGCGGCGGCGTGCCCGGCGACCTGCTGATTCAGATTGAGGAGGAGCCGCACGAATTCCTGAAGCGCGACGGCAACAACATCATGTTTGAGCAGTACATCTCCTTCGTGGATGCGGCTCTGGGCGCGAGCCTGGAGGTGCCTACCATTGAGGGCAAGGTAAAAATTAAGGTGGACCCGGGCACCCAGCCCGGCAAAATTCTGCGTCTGCGCGGTAAGGGCATCAAGGACCTGAATGGCTACGGCCGCGGTGACCAGCTCATCCACCTGAACGTGTGGACGCCCAAGAACGTGAGCAACCAAGAGCGTGAGCTGCTGGAGAAGCTGCGCGATTCGGACAACTTCACGCCGCACCCCGGCAAGAATGAGAAGGGCTTCTTCGAGAAAGTGAAAGAATACTTTGCTTAAGGTCCTTCAGAGGCAGAAAAGCCCGCTTTCCAATTGAGGAAGGCGGGCTTTTCTGCTTAATGCCTCTTGGCATTTTTCAAAATTGAGCTAGAGCGGTTCCGGGGTTAGTGTACGTGTAGCGTGGACTCTGCGAGTCCGCGTGTAGGTCGGGCCGGGCGCGGACTCGCAGAGTCCACGCTACATCGCCTACGTACACGAACTCCGAAACTGCTCTAGGCTGGCATTGGTGCTTACAGCAACGGCTTCACTTGGTAACCTTGCTGGCGAAGTAGCGCCAGCACGCCGCTGGGGCCGCCCAAGTGGGCCGCGCCCACGGCAAAAAAGGTTGGTTTGCTGAGCGCTTGCTGCGCCATGAGCGGTATCCAGCGCTTGTTGCGGGCGGTGACGAGCTGGTCTTCGTACTCTTGCAGGCCGAATTTGCTGCCCATCGACTTTTTCAGGAGGCCCTCTACGTCCTGGGCTTGGTAGAGCTGAAGCAGGTCGCGGAATTCCTGCTGGGCTTCGGCGCGCTTCACCACCATATCGGACAGCAGGTGGGCCTGCTTGTCGCACGGAATATTGTCGAACAGGCTCATTTGTTCGGCCACCGTTTCTAGGCCAATGACTTCCAGCTGCTTGGCTTTGGCAATTTCGACTAACGCCATTTCGTAGCTTCCCACCGGGCAGCCCAACATTTTGGAGTAGAGCAAACTGGAGAGCAAGAGCGGCTTCATGGAGCCCATCTGGGCAAAAGGCATTTTCAGCTCGTTGGTATAATAGTCGTTCACCACGGCGTATTCCTCCTTGGTCATGCAGCCTTGCACGGTTTGGCCGGCGGGCAGCGTGAGCCGACTGCGCATTTCTTCGCCCATCGTGGGGCTGTCCATGTCCAGCTCCAGGGCCACTTGCTGCGAGTTGCCGACGGCTCTTTTAACTGCCTCGCTCACTTTGAGGTCGTCGGCGCAGAGCAGGTGAATAGTCCCAAACACATAGGACGGCTTGGCCAGCTTGTTGCCCGAAATTTCCCAAAGCAGAGATTTGGTGGAAGCGGCGACGGGTGTTGATTGGGTGGTTCTAGCTGCTTTTTGGGCGTGGGCCAGGGGGCTGGCTACTAACAAAGCGGCGGCCAGTGAAAGGGTTAGAAGGCGCATTTTTTTTGCAGAAAAAAGATGAGAAAATTGGAAGGCGTGAGTCGGTTATCTGGCTTGCGTTTCGGCGGTTGGTTTGTGTGTGGCTTGATGCAAGGCGCGGCCTATGTCGTAGCTGAAAAGGCCGATAGAGGCACCCAGCAATAGCAAGGAAGTCAAGCGGCACCAGGTTAAAAGTGGCTTCACAGCAACCCGGGCTGCAGGAGAACCATCGGACACATCAGAGAGCAGTAGGGCACCGGCAAATAGGCCTGCAGCCAGCGCGGCGAAGTAATAGCCGACCACGAGCTGAGAAACGCTCCCCAAGCCGAAGGCGATACTGGCAATGACGTTTGGTTTTTTCATGAGGCAGATTTGGATGATAGCCGTTGCTTTGGGTCATTCATCGTCCATCTGCGGCTGGCATTACATCCACCCAGATAAAATATATATTCGCAATATTATTCGGCTTGGCGCTGTAATGCCGGGGTTTGCCGCTGCGATTAACTTTCGGAAATCTTTCCCCTGCATGTCTTCCGCTGCTCCATCTGCTGATTTTGTTGCCGTACTGCACGAGTACCAGCCGCTGCTGCGGCGCGTGGCGCGCCTGTACTGCCAGGATGCCGACGACCGGCAGGACTTATTTCAGGAAATGGTGCTGCAGCTGTGGCGGGCGTGGCCGCGCTACGTGCCGCAGCCGGGAGCCAAGCTGAGTACCTGGCTCTACCGCATTGCGCTGAACGTGGCCATTTCGAACCTGCGCCAGCGCACCCGCCGCCCCGCGCCGGGCGAGTTGGATGCCGAAGCCTTGGCCGTGGCGCAAACGTCGGACTCCGACTTTGATGCCGACGACCGGGCCGTGTTGTACCGGGCCATTGGCCGCTTGTCGGAGGTCGATAAGGCCTTTGTGCTGCTGTACCTCGAAGACCGGCCTTATGATGAGATGGCCGATATCCTCGGCATCACCCAGAATAATGTGCGCGTGAAAATGCACCGCGTTCAGGACAAGCTTCGCACGCTCATGGGCCAGCCGGCCTAACGTAACCACCTCTTTTTATGGAACTTGATGAACTCCGCCGGCGCTGGCAGCAGGCGCCACCCACGGCCGACCTGACCGAAACGAGCCTGAAACAACTGCTCAAGCACCGCTCTACTAGCTTGGTTGAGAAAATGCGCCGTAACGCCCGTCTGGAAGCTGGACTGACTGTGCTGGTAATTATGTTGCTGCCGGCTTACATTGTTTACACTGACATTGTTTACGCTGACGAGCTGCCCCTTCAGCTTTGGGGTAAGTTCATGCTGGTGCTGGCCGTAGGTATGTTGTATTACTACTACCTCAAGCTGGGACTGCTACAGCGCATGGCCCACGCCGAAACGCAGGTGCGCCAACACCTGAGCCAGCTTTGTGCCGGGCTGCGGCAACTGCTGCGCTTCTACTACCGCCTCACGCTGGCAACAGGGCCTTTCGGGTTCCTGATGGGGCTGGGCTTCGCCGTAAGCAAGGAGTACGCCCACAGCCGGCTGACGCCAGGCTATGTCGTTGATTGGGAAGCGCTTGGCATCATGACCGCAGTGATGCTGGTGGGTGGCGCCCTGCTGCAAGTGGGCACTGTGTACGGTACGCGCTGGTACCTCCAGTACCTCTACGGCCAGCACCTCGACCGCCTCGAAGCCAGCCTGCGCGAGCTGAGCGACGAGCCGGCCGGCTGATATTCCGTCCATTCGGCTACATTTAATCCGTCAATCAACCCTTTTTCTCTGTGAAACCAATACTGGAAGCCATCGACGTGCACAAGGCCTACGCCAACCACGTTGCCCTCTCAGGCGTGAGCCTGGAAATTCCCGAAGGCAGCATCTTCGGCCTGCTCGGGCCCAACGGCGCGGGCAAAACCTCGCTCATCCGCATCATCACCCAGATTACGGGGGCCGATGAGGGTGAAATCCGGTTTCGGGGCGAGCGGCTGAATCCCTCGCACATTGCCCAAATTGGCTACCTGCCCGAAGAGCGCGGCCTCTACAAAAAGATGAAAGTAGGCGAGCAGCTGCTTTACCTGGCGCGGCTGCGGGGCCTGAGCCGCGCCGATGCTACGGCCCGCATCAAGCAGTGGCTGAGCCGATTCGAGATAAAGGAATGGGCTAATAAGAACGTGGAGGACCTGAGCAAGGGCATGCAGCAGAAGGTGCAGTTTATTGCCACGGTGCTGCACGAGCCCAAGCTGATTATTCTGGATGAGCCGTTCTCGGGCTTCGACCCCATCAACGCCAACCTGATTAAAGACGAAATTCTGGACCTGCGCAAGCAAGGCGCGACCATTATTTTCTCGACGCACCGCATGGAGTCGGTGGAGGAATTGTGCGACAATATTGCCCTGATAAACCGCTCGCGCAAGGTGCTGGACGGTCCCATTGGCGTGATTCGGGACCAGTTCAAAACCAATACCTACGAGGTGGAAGGCCGGGGCAAGCTGATGGTGGTGCATCCCGACTTTGAAGTGGTGGAGCAGTCGGAACGCGAAAACGGCCATTTCTACGCCCGGGTGCAGCTGCACGCCGGCGTGCGGCCCAACGACTTGCTGCGCTACCTCATTACCAATGTGGAAGTGGAGGCGTTTCGGGAGCAGATTCCGAGCATCAATGAGATTTTTATCCGGCGCGTGCGCGAAACCATGCCCGAAACGCTGGTGGAAGAAACCGCTTAAACTCGTCTGTCGTGCCCACGCAGTCAGCCGCTCGCGGCGACTGATATTGGCAATTCTAATTACAGATTCCAGCAGTTGCGGGTGGGATGAGGTCCTTCGACCTTGCTTCATTCGCAACATGCTCAGGATAACATAAAACAACAATCATGGTCTCTAAATTCTTACTCGTTGCCCAACGCGAATACCTGACCCGGGTCCGCAAAAAAGCATTTATCGTCCTGACCCTGGCCGTGCCGCTGCTACTGGCCGGCTTCGGCTTCTTTATCGTTAAAATTGCCAGTTCTGATAACGACAGCACCGACGTGGTGGAGGTGCGCGATGACAGCGGCCTCAACCTGACTAGCCGGTTGGTAGGCACGTCACAGCTGCGCTTCGAAAGCACGACTGAAAGCCTTGCCAACGCCAAAAAAGGCTTTCAAAAAGCCAAGCACGACGGCTTGCTCTACCTGCCGGCCGGGCTGGATGTGGAAAAGCCCGCGGGCGTGCAGTTCTACGGCAAAGGCAACATCAGCCTGAAAAAGCAGCTGGCCGTGGAAACCGCCCTGAACAAAGCGTTTTCGGAGCTGAAAATGCAGAAGTCCGGTCTTTCGCAGGAGCAGCTCGACCGCCTGCGCTCCAAAGTCAGCCTGCAAACCATCAGCCTCGACGACACCGGTAAGGAGGCCGATAGCAACGCCCTGGCCACTTCGGGCATGGCCTACGTGCTGGCGCTGGCTATTTACATGTTCATCTTCATCTACGGCGTGCAGATTATGCGCGGGGTGGGGGAGGAGAAGTCGAGCCGGATTATGGAGGTGATGCTGTCGTCGGTGAAGCCGTTTGACCTGATGATGGGCAAAATTGTGGGCATTGCGGCCGTTGGGCTCACGCAGTTCCTGCTGTGGGGCCTGCTGTCGTTTGGGGTGTCGTCGCTGCTGATGCCCATCCTGATGCGCGATGACAAGCCCAAAACCGAAGTGGCCGCCACCCCGACGCCCGCCCCCGGCACCAGTGCCACGGCAGCCGCCAACGACGAGCCGCAAAGCGCCGCCGAAGGCTTCGACCGTGGCATCAGCAAGCAAACGGAGCAATCGAACCCCGCTGGCCGCTTCAATATCTTTAAAACGCTGGGCGATTTGCCCTTGGGCACTATTCTGTTCGGCTTCATCGTGTACTTTCTGGGTGGCTACCTGCTCTACGGGGCGCTGTTTGGGGCCGTGGGGGCGGCCGTGGACGACCAGACCGATACCCAGCAGTTCATGTTTCCGATTACCATGCCGCTCATCCTGAGCTATGTCGTGGGCGTATCGGTGATTCTGCGCAACCCCGACGGGCCGGTGGCTTTCTGGATGTCGATGATTCCCCTGACCTCGCCCATTGCCATGGTCATCCGCCTGCCCTTCGGCGTGCCGGCGTGGCAGCTGGCGCTGTCCATCGGGCTGCTCATTCTGGGTTTCATCGGCACGGTGTGGGTGGCGGCCCGCATCTACCGCGTGGGGGTTTTGATGTACGGCAAGAAGGTGACCTACAAGGAGCTGGGTAAGTGGATGTTCTATAAGGGGTAGCGTTGTTGTATTCAGGAAAACCTTGAACGTCATGCGGCGCTTGTCAGGGCATCTTTGCCACAACGCTAAAATCAGTTAGCGGCGCGGTGGAGACGCTTTGACTTCGCTCCGCATGACGTTCTTTCGTAGTATGACAACCGCCTTGTTCCGCTCATTTCTCATTCTTTGTCTGGCTTTCACCGGCCTCGCCTTCACCGGCGACCGGCCGGCCTACCGTCTTTTCACCGCCGCCGGCCAACCCGCCGATTACGACCAGATGATGCAGGAACTGGCGCAGGCCGATGTCGTGCTCTTCGGTGAGCAGCACAACGATGCCGTCGCCCACTGGTTGGAATTGCAGGTGACTAAGGACCTGCTGAAGCTGAAGAAGCCCGGCCAACTGGTGCTGGGGATGGAAATGTTTGAGCGTGACGTGCAGCCGCTGGTAGCGCAATATGCCGCCGGCATGCTGGCCGATACCGCTTTCCTGCGTCAGGCTCGTCCGTGGCCCAACTATGATACCGACTATCGCCCGCTGCTGCAGCTGGCCCGCGAAAACCGGGTGCCCGTGGTGGGTACCAACGCCCCGCGTTCCTTTGCCAGAGTCGTGGCCCAGCGCAGCCTCACCGCCCTCGATAAAATTCCGGCAGCCGACCGCGCCCTACTCGCGCCGCTGCCGCTGAAGGTTGACTACGACTTGCCCGGCTACAAAAACATGGCCGCCATGTTCGGCGGCGATGGCAAAGCCCACGGCGGCGGGGCCCAGAACATCATCCAGGCCCAGGCGCTGAAAGATGCCACCATGGCCCACTTCATCCAAACCAGCCGCCAGGATGGCCAAATCCTGCTTCACTTCAACGGTAGCTACCACTCCGATAACCACGACGGCATCGGGGCCTACTTGCGTCAGTATGCGCCCAAGCTCCGCGTGCGCACCCTCAGCGTAGTGACCCAGGAGCAGCTTCAGACGCTGGACAAGGAGCAGGTGAACGTGGCTGATTTTGTGGTGGTGGTGCCGGTGGATGCCAGTAAAACGTATTAATTTAAGGCTCAAGCATAAAACATAAGCGAGCAGGAAATGAAATATTCATGCATCTTCAAAGAAATATATCAGTCGCAGCTGGGGCCACTTGAGTTGCTGATAAATTCAAGCAACCAGTTATTCGCGGAAGAAAATAAAAAGGGTGTTCTTGTCACTGCTGATTACGAGGTGGTGATTAAAAAAATAGCTCCCTATTTTGACTGGCTACCAGCAGGAATGCAGGTTGAATCTGCACAAGCGTGGCTTTTTTACCTTAGCAAACGGAACGCAGGCAGCGAGCAACTTAGCTTCAGCATAGCGTTGCAGGCAACAAATACAGTCGTGCAATGCGGAGCGGCAACGGGACAAAATCTGATTGCAGTTGAGTTCGAAAACGGCACCCGCCAAATGCACATTGGTACAGAAGATGAGGATGCAATGGCTTATCGGGCATCAATTAGTGACCATATGCCAGCACGATTTGAAACCCTATTGTCGAAATACGAAATGGAGGTAACCACAATAACCGCGTGTGGCCTGTTCACCCAAATTCCTGTTTTGGTAATGGGCGAGCAGTTTTACTTTCATTACATCGTGGCTGAAAACCCGTGTTTACAATCAACTGATTACCCCAATGAGGCGGATGCCTCGACATGGTTTGCGGTTGAGCAATCTAAAATGCAGTTAGAGCGAAGCTGGCGTGTGCAATCGTAAATTGTTGGCCCCAAACAGCCTCACTCATTTATTCACTCATGCCTAGTACCGACACCCAGAAACAAGACCTATTTCAGCAGGTAGCCGCGAAGCTTCAAAAACAAGGATTCACCATTGCCAGAGAGGACCAAACGCGCCCATGGGGCGGTTTTTTCGTCATTCAGGAAGACCAGGCCCAGAATTTTGCCAACACTTATTTCGATGGTCTTTCGGTGGAGGAACTGAAGATTTCTGGCAAGCTCAGTCCCAAGGTGTTGCTGGTGGCTCCCGGGCAGCGCCTGAGCTGGCAGTACCACCACCGCCGCGCCGAAATCTGGCAGGTGGTGCAGGGTCCCGTGGGCGTAGCCACCAGCGACACCGATGAGCAGGGCGAAGTGAAAAGCTACGCAGTGGGCGAGCGCATCGTGCTGAAACAAGGCGAGCGGCACCGCTTGGTGGGCCTCGAAGGCTGGGGCGTACTGGCCGAAATCTGGCAGCACACCGATGCCGGCAATCCCTCGGATGAGGACGACATCGTGCGCGTGCAGGACGATTTTGGGCGCTAAGCAGTCGTGCACAAGTAACCGTAGTCAACTAAAAAGAACGTCATTCCGAGCTTGCCGAGGAATTTCGCCGGAGTCATCCGCGCCGCCTACTGGCGCGAGCGAGATTCCTCGGCAGGCTTGGAATGACGTTCTTCTTTATCCGGTTACTTATGCGTGGGCACTTTAATCAACCGTTTTGAGCATAAAAAAAGCCCGGCAGACCCGGGCTTTTTTTATGCTCAAAACGGTTGATTAAATCCTGAATCGTGTCGGCGGCTATTCCTCGGGCTTGACCTTTTTCAGGGCCTCGGCCAGCGACTGCTGCAACTTGGCGCCGGAATCGGCCGGGGCGGTTTCGCTGATGTTGTACTGCTTTTGCATTCGTTCCCATTCCTCAATCGGGATGAAAACGCCGGTAATTTTGCCTTTGTCGTCGGAAAGATATTTAATGTCCATAGGGCTGCTGAATGAGTTGAGGCAAGAGGCTGGTGGGTAGATACGGTGGCAAATTACTCGCCCGGATGGTACGTTTTTTCGGCGTGCGCCTTCACGTCTTCCGGGTAAAAGCGCACTTCCTTAAACTGGCCCTTGCAATATAGAGCGGCCTGGTCGGTGAAGTGCGGGGTGCCGGGCCGGCTGCTCTGCCCACCCGTCATCACGGAGCGGGCCACGATGCGCGGGCCGAAATCGACCACGGCCACGAAGCTGTTGCCGATGTCGCCGTAGCGCTTTTTGGTGCCCGGGTAAGCCTGCGCCTTGAACGAAGCCAGCGAGCCCCAGTTGGCCGACGTGAAGGCCACCGGTAGGCTAGGCTGCTGGTCGTCGTAGGTTTCCGCCACGCGGCCGGTGAGGCGCTGGAAGCGGTTGACTTCACCCCAAGGCATCTTCCAGGTGCCGAAGTCGCGGGTGAGGTCGTCGAGGGTTTCGGCCAAGGTGGCGATTTTTTCCTGCGGTGTGGTGCTGCTCATTGCAAAACGGGTGAAGGCGATGTAGTCGAGCTGAGGCTGGGCGGCCGGCACGCGGGCGCGAACCAGGGCCTGAATCCGCTCGGCCCAGTAGATGGCCACCGTTTGGGCCACCGAGGTTTGGCTGTAGCCGCGGTTCCAGGCGCGCAGCAGCCCGACGGCTTCGGCCACGGCTGGGGTCGCCTTTTCGGCCGCGGTGGGCTGGTAGGCGGCCAGCAGCGGTGGCAGCAGGTCGTCGAAGGCGGTGAGGTGCGGGTCGTTGGCGGCCGCAACCAGGGTGTCGAGGGTGAAGCTGGCTTTGCTGCCGAGCACGCGTGCAGCGTTGAGGCCGCGGTAGTTTTCGGCATCGGGGGCCATGTAGGCGGGGTATTTGGCGGCGGCCGGGCTGCTGGAACCGGACACGGTGAAGGGCGTGGAATTGCAATTCTGGATGAAGCCACTGGCCGGGTTGTGTACCTGCACCAGCTCGTTCACCCCGTGAAAGCCCTGCCACTCGGTGGCCGAGGTGCTGCCGTCCACGGGCTGGTTCCAGTCGAACTTGGGGCTGCGCTTGGGCATGTAGTTGCCGTGCCAATAGGCCGTATTGCCCTTGGTATCGGCAAATACGGTGTTGTTCGAGGCGTTGCCGTTCAGCTTCATTACCTCCTGAAAGCTGGGGTAGTCCCGGGCCTTGGTGCGCAGGTAGGACTGCCGCAACGCCGCGAGGGGCTCGTTCATCATGCGCACGGCTACCCATTGCGTCTCGGATTTCTGGCCCACCACAGGGCCGTGGTGGGTGCGGTAGGTGGTGAACTCCTTGCGCAGCAGCTGGCCGCCTTCTTTGTAGGGCAGCGACACTTTTTGCACCACCACGGGGCGTAGCTTGCCGTCGTATTTGTAGTAAAATGCGCCGCCTTTTTTCTCGATGGTTTCGAGGTACTCGTCCATCGAGTCGGCGCTGCTGGAAGTGTGCATCCAGCCGCAGTGCTGGTTGAAGCCCTGGTAGACAAAAAACTGGCCCCAGGTCACGGCGCCGTAGGCATTCAGGCCCTGCTCGCTCACCATCTGCACCTCGGAACGGAAGTAGAACGACGTGTGCGGGTTGATGAGCAGCAAGGCGTGGCCGTTGGCGCTTTTGCCCGGCCCAACGGCAAAGCCATTCGACCCAATCTCGTCCCGGTCCTTGCGCCCGGCGTCGGCATCAATCCAGGAGCTGGACTTTTTCTGTCCGTAAAACGACTTTAGCCGGCCCACCGATACTACGCTGATGTTGCCGCCAATGCTGCCCTCGCTGAACATGAGCGGCATCCAGGGCTGGAAACGGCGTAGCAGCCGAGGCTGCACCGTGGGGTGAGTGGCCAGGTAATAGTTGGTGCCGTCGGCGAAGGCTTCGAGTAATTTTTTCAGGTCGGCCGGGCTTTTTTTGTAGATGGCAATTGCTTGCGTAGTATCCATAAAGAGGCGGGCGCGCAGGTCGTGGTACAACTCCTTTTCGCCCTCCACTTCGGCCAGGCGGCCGATGGCATCAAGGTAATTGGTTTCGACGCGGTTGAAATCGTCCTCGCACTGCGAGTAGAGCAGGCCGAACACTGCGTCGGCATCGGTCTTGCCATAAATATGCGGCACGCCCCAGGTATCGCGAATAATCTGGACTTGCTGGGCCTGCTGCTGCCAGCGGGCCACTTCTGCTTTGGTGAATTTTTGCGCCTGGGTAGTCAGCGCCAGCAGGCACAGAAGGAGCGATAGGGAATGCCGCATAGTAGCCGGGTTAATTAAAATGTCAACCCAAAGAAAACGAAAAAGCCCCGACCAAAAGGTTCGGGGCTCACAAATCAGTGACGCAAAATGCTGGCGGGTACTAGGCCGAGAACGACGAGCCGCAGCCGCAGGTGCTTTTGGCCTGGGGGTTGTTGAATACAAAGCCGCGGGCGTTGAGGCCATCTTGAAAGTCAACTTCCATGCCCAGCACGTACATGGCGTGCTTTTTATCCATAATGAGCTTGAGGCCATCGAGGTCGTAGGTTTCGTCGGCATCCTTGGCTTTGTCGAAGCCGAGCAGGTAGCTCATGCCCGAGCAGCCGCCGCCCTGCACACCAATGCGCAGGCCGTAATCGGCCGGGACGTTTTTTTCCTGGATGATGTTTTTCACCTCCACTACGGCGCGGTCGGTAAGGGTAATGGGGGCGAGGGTGGCAACAGAAGCCATAATGTAATGACGGTTTAAAGCGAGAGGGATGCAAAGATACAGCAGCTACCGGAGTAGCTCGCGACGCCGCTATCAGGGAGCAAACAGCAGTTGGGGGCCGGCGGTTCACGGCGTAAATTTGCCCGAAGTGCGGTAAGCTTTTGCTTGCCGCCGATACCATGACAACTACCCGTTAACTGGTCAGCGAAAGCCTGCCTTCTAAATGGATTCGACTACCTATTTCTTCGACCTGCTCAAGATTACCCTGCCCGCGCTCATCGTGGCTGGGGCCATCTACCTGCTGTTCCGGCAGTTTCTGGACCGGGAGCAACAGCGCCGCCTGATTGAAATGCGCTTAGAAAGCAGCAAAGCCACACTGCCGCTGCGCCTGCAGGCCTACGAGCGCATCGTGCTGTTTCTGGAGCGCATTTCGCCCAACAACATCCTCGTGCGTCTGAGCAGCGCCGGCTCCACCGCGCCCGATTTTCACCGCTTGTTGCAACAGGAAATCCGGGCCGAATACGAGCATAATCTCTCGCAGCAGCTCTACATTTCGGGCGATGCCTGGACGTTGGTAAAAGAGGCCAAGGAAAACGTGCTGACCATGGTTAACCGCGCTTTCCACGGCCTGCCCAACCCCGGTCAGGCGCGCGGCACCGAGCTAGCCAAGCGCATTCTCGAAGGCCTGATGCTGGACGGGGCCGAGCCCACCGCGCAGGCGCTGGCCGTGGTGAAGAACGAGGCCGCCGGGCTGTTTTAAGGTAGTGGGTGCGCCTTGCAATGACAAAGGGCGCTTACACGGCCACTGCCACTGCTTCAATAGCGCGCCTGTAGCATTCCTCGTAGCGTGGCACAATGTATTCTACGTCAAACTCCTCGGCGCGGGCGCGGGCGGCGGCTTTGAAGCGGGGTAGGTTCGCATCGTCCAGTACGTAGAGGGCATTTTTCACCATGTCGGCCACGTCCCCGATTTCGCTCAGCATCCCGGTTACACCGTGCACGTTGAGCTCGGGGATGCCGCCGGCGTTGGTGCTCACCACGGGCACCTCGCAGGCCATGGCTTCGAGGGCGGCGAGGCCGAAGCTCTCATTTTCCGAAGGCATCAGGAACAAGTCGCCCACGCTGAGCACTTCCTCCACGGCTTCGAGCTTGCCCAGGAAGCGCAGGTCGCGGTGCACGTCGAGGTCGCGGGCCATTTTCTCCATGCGGTTGCGGTCGGGGCCGTCGCCCACCAGCAACAGCTTGGCCGGAATCTGCTCCCGCACGCCCACGAAAATGCGCAGCACGTCTTCCACCCGTTTCACGGTGCGGAAGTTGCTGGTATGAATGAGCAGCTTCTCGCCCTCGGGGGCAATAGCAGCCCGGAAATGGCTTTTTTCCTGCTTTTTGAAGCGGTTCAGGTCGATGAAGTTGGGAATGACAGTGATGTCCTTCTCGATGGCAAAGTACTGGTAAGTTTCGCGCCGCAAGTCATCCGAAACCGACGTTACGCCGTCGCTCTGGTTGATGCTGAACGTAACCACCGGCTCGAAGCTGGCATCCTTGCCCACCAGGGTAATATCGGTGCCGTGCAGCGTGGTCACCACCGGAATCTGGATGCCGCGGGCACGCAAAATCTGCTTGGCCATGTAGGCCGCCGAGGCGTGCGGAATGGCGTAGTGCACGTGCAACACGTCGAGCTTCTCGTTCTGCACGATGTCGACCATCTTGCTGGTCAGCGCCAGCTCGTAGGGCGGAAACTGGAAAAGCGGGTACGCCGGCACATATACCTCGTGATAAAAGAGGTTTTCGTTGAAGAAATCGAGCCGTACGGGCTGGCTGTAGGTGATGAAATGCACGCGGTGGCCACGTTGGGCCAGGGCCTTGCCCAGTTCCGTGGCCACCACGCCAGAGCCGCCAAACGTGGGGTAACAAACGATACCGATATTCATAAAGGAAGTAACGCGAAAAGCTGCCGCGCGTTCTGCGTAACCGGAATTGGTCAGCGATGTTGGCGCCGGAGCAGTATTCTTGCTAAATACAACGCAAGCGCAACATCGTTGCGCGGTGCCATCCATTGGAATCTGCGCACATGCAATTCAGTAGGCCCCTGATTAATTGCTTGACGGGACTACAGCTTGAAAAAATAAGTGCCCGTCAACTGCACCACGCGGTTGTAAGCGGCATCCTGGTAGAAGTTGTGCCCGTGGTCGTAGACCTGGTCAGCACTGTTCTGGTGCAGGTTCCGTAGCCCCAGGCTGCAGCCGAGTTGCACCTGAACCGGGCCTCGCCGGTAGCCAATCCCAAAATTAACGCCCGCATCCAGGCGGCGGTTATTGGAATCGGGGCCATAAGCTACCTTTTCGTCAGTGCTTTGGGAGGCAAATCGGACAAAGGGCGAAAAGCCTGAGATGGTGCCGCGCTGCCGGCCGCCTACACCCAGCGCCACATAGGGCCCCGCGAACACCTGGAAGCCGTGCAGGGTGTACACCACGTTCACCGGCAACTCCAACCAGTTGTAGCGGTTGACCGTGGACATTGCTGTGCCACTCATGCCTGCGACACCACTAACATAAGTAGCGGCACTAAACTGCTCACCTTTTTGCGAAAATACCAGGGCTGGCTGCAACGCAAACCGACGAAAGGCCACCTCCAGCACCGCGCCCGCCTGCCAGGCGTAAATAGCCGACTTGCTGGCCGAATAATAATACTGGGAGCTTGGGGAAGTACTGGCCGGCTCTACCGTGGAAGTGGCCCGATTGAGGCCGCCACGCAGGCCCAGCCGGAAAGTGGGTTGGGCCGCAGCGGAAGCGGCACTCAGCAGCACAGTAAAAAGCAAAAGGTAAAAGCGAGCCATCGGGAAAGACGATTAGGTGAACAATGCCACTCTGACCGCCCGTCCCGCCTGAACGTTGCGCGGGGCTTATTCTTTTAGCTTCCCCGCCGCCAACGACTTGTAAATCACCTCCTGAATCCGCGTGCGGATATTGTATTGGCGCAGCTTGTTGTTGCCGGCATCGGGGTACACGCGGTTGGAGAGGAAGATGTAGAGGATGCCGTTATCGGGGTCCATCCACACGCAGGTGCCCGTGAAGCCGGTGTGGCCAAAGGTGCTGGCCGGTGCCAAGTTGCTGGTGGGGCCGGTGGGCTTGCTGGGGTCGCCGTGGTCCCAGCCCAGGCCGCGACGGCTGCCACCACCCTGCGGGCGGGCAAATTCGGTCACGACAGCCGACTGGAAGTAGCGGGTGCCGCCGTAGCGGCCGTTTTGCAGGTTCATCTGCATCAGCACGGCCAGGTCGTTGGCGGTGGCAAATAGGCCAGCGTGGCCACCCACGCCACCGACCAGGGCCGCGGTTTGGTCGTGCACCGTGCCTTGCAACTGCTCCCGGCGATAGTACGTGTCGTTTTCGGTAGGGGCAATGCAGCTTTTGGGAAAGCGCTGCAACGGGTTATACGTCATACTGCCCAGGCCCAGTGGACGGTAAAAATTGTCCTGCAGAAAGTTCTCGATGGGTTGCTTAAGAATTTTCTCGCACACCCGCTTCATCACCATAAAACTCAGGTCCGAATACTCAGTGGGGTACTTGCCCTTGATTTTGGGCAGCAGGCTGGAGCGCATCGTCCAGGCCCACACCGAGTCATCGGCGGCTTTCGTGCTGTACTCGCCGGGCACCACCTCGTTAGGGAAATTATCAGAGCGAGTGCTGGCGTAGAAAGTCGGCTTCAAACCATTGCTGTTAATGGTGCGCTCCCAGGTAGGAATGCCCGGCTTGAGGCCAGCCTGGTGCAGCAGCACATCGCGAATGGTCATGTCGCGCTTGTTGGTACGGGCCAATTCAGGCAGGTAAGTAGCCACTTTTTCCTCCAGGTTCAACCGGTTCTGGTCTTTGAGGTACATCACGGCCTGGAGGGTGCCGGCCACTTTGGTCACCGAGGCCAAGTCGTAGAGCGTGTTGCTGGTTACGGGTTGGCTCTGGTCGTAGGTGCAATAGCCGTAGCTCTGGTCGAACACCACGGTGCCGTTTTTCGCCACCAGCACCTGGCAGCCGGGGGCGGCGGCGTAGGTCTGGCTCTCCAGGGCAATGTTGTCAATCTGGGCCAGTACGCGGGAACTCAGGCCTTCGCTTTCGGGGGTGGCGTAGCGCAGGCGGTGCAGGTCGAGCGTAGCCAAGCCATCGCTCACCTTCATGTTGGGCGACACCGTGACCGGCAGCTTGCCCCGCGCCGGCAACGCGCCAAATAGTACCTGTGGCACCACCAGCTGCGCCGCGTAATGGTCTTCGTAGCCGCAAACCAGGGTACGGGCGCTTTCCAGAAACTTCAGCGAATACGCATTGCCCATGGCCACCACCACCGTTTTGAGGCGGGGATTGGCTTCGAGCTGCTTGATGAATTTCAGCGCCCCATCGCCCAGGCCGTAGTTGTGGCTGGGCGTGTTATTCATGTTGTGCAGGCTCACCACCACCACGTTGTAGCCCTGCAGGCGGCTGCTGATGCGGGCAAATGTGCTGTCGTCGGCGTAGCGGTTGGGTACGGCGTACACCGGCCCAGGCTGGTATTTGTTGAAGATGGTCGCGTACGGTCCCTCAGCCTGGGTACCAATGGTAATGGCCGCGATGCGCAGCGTATCAAGCCGCTGGAAAGGCAGGAGATTATCGTCGTTTCTAACCACCGTCACGGCATGCTCAAAAATATTCTGAGCCAGCACTTTCGTGTCGGGCGTATTCAGGCTGTCGCGCAGAGTCGCCAGGTTGGTCGGCTTGTAGTCGGCCAGTCCCGCCCAATACTTGGCCCGCAGAATCTTACGAATGCGCAGGTCCAAATCTTCCTGCTTCAGCTTGCCCGCCGCCACGGCCTCCCGAATGCGGAGCAGGGCCGACGGCACGTCTTCCGAAAACAGCAGCACGTCGTTGCCAGCCGCCAGCGCCATGGCATCCAGTTCGCCGTCTTTGTACAGCCGGCTCACGCTCTTCATATTCAGCGCGTCGGTGAATACAAGGCCTTTAAAGCCCATCTTGTCCTTCAGCAAATCCGTCACCAACGCGTGCGACAGCGTGGTGGTCTTAGCATTAGTCGTGTCGAAAAGCGGCATGTATAGGTGGGCCACAATCACGCCCATCACCCCTGCCTCAAACGACTGCTGGAAGGGCACCAAGTCCACTTTCGTGAGCCGGGCCATGTCGGTGTTGATGACCGGCAGCGACACGTGCGAGTCGGTGTCGGTATCGCCGTGGCCGGGGAAGTGCTTGGCCACCGCCATCACGCGGCTATCCTGCAGGCCCTTGATGTATTGGATGCCGAGCTTGCCCACCTGCACCTGGTCCTCGCCAAACGAGCGGTTGCCAATCACCGGGTTGCCGGGGTTGGAGTTCACATCGAGCACCGGCGCAAAGTCGACGTGCACGCCCAGCGCGCGCATTTTGCGGGCGATGTTGCGGCCCATCTGGTACACGTACTTGGGGTCGTCCATGGCCCCCAGGGTCATCTGTTTGGCGAAATGCGCCGACGAGTCGAGGCGCATATCGAGGCCCCATTCGGCGTCCATGGCAATGAGCAGGGGCACCTTGGCGGCGGCCTGCAAGCGGTTGGTCATGAGGGCTTGCCGCTTGGGGCCGCCCTGCATAAACATCACCCCGCCAATGTTTTGGTTGCGCACCTGGCGCTCAATGCGCTCGACGTGGCTGCGGTCCTTGTTGGAGTAAGCGGCCACCATAAACAGTTGGCCCAGGCGCTGCTCGGGGGTGAGCGAGTTGAATACGCTGTCGACCCAGGCCACTTCGGCCGGCGAGGTCGGCATGGGGTCGGCCGGCAGTTTTTTTACTTCAGAAAACGACAGCAGCAATCCTGTGGCCAACAGCAAGGCTGCGAAGCCTAACCGGAAAGGAATGCGCATCAGCCCCGTGGGGGTGGTGGGTTGGTTCAAGAGGCAAACGGGCCGCGGGGGCCGTACTTTTGTCGTGGGTAATGGCGGAACCCGCCAGCCAGGTTTGGTGGTTCCAAATGTGGCCGACGGCGGAGCAAAACAAGCACGGCGTGAGCCGTGAAAATTTGTGCCGTAACTCCGCTATTTAGCCACAAAGCTACGCAGAAAACCCCGGCGCGGGTTTGAAACGCGGGGAGTTTCTGGTTAGTATCCGGTGCGTTTCCACTTGTTTACGTGCTGGTTAGCTCCTTGCTGCCCGCTTTTCACCCGTCGCTCCCTGACTCCAAAAGATGCCCGATATCATTCATTTGCTCCCCGAATACCTCGCCAACCAGATTGCGGCCGGCGAGGTGGTGCAGCGCCCCGCTTCGGTGGTGAAGGAGCTGCTGGAAAATGCCGTCGATGCCGGGGCCACGCAGGTGCAACTCATTGTGAAAGAGGCTGGTAAGCAGCTCGTGCAGGTCGTCGACAACGGGGCCGGCATGTCGCCCACCGATGCCCGCATGAGCCTGGAGCGCCACGCCACCAGCAAAATTCGCAGCACCGAAGATTTATTTCGCATCCGCACCCTGGGCTTCCGCGGCGAGGCCCTGGCCAGCATCGCGGCCGTGGCCCAAGTGGAAATCCGGACCAAGCAGCGCGAGCACGATACCGGCAGCCTGCTGCTGGTAGAGGGTTCGCAGGTGACCAGCCAGCAGCCCACGGCCTGCCCCGATGGCACTAGCATCGCCGTCAAGAACCTGTTCTTCAACGTGCCCGCCCGGCGCAACTTCCTCAAGAGCAACGCCGTCGAAATGCGGCATATTCTCGATGAGTTTCAGCACGTAGCGCTGGCTAACCCGCAGATTGCTTTTTCGCTCTACCAAAACGAGCTTGAAGTGTTTGGCCTGCCCGCCGGTAAGCTCAGCCAGCGCATTGTAGCGCTGCTCGGCAACGGCTACAAGGAGCAGCTGGCAGCCTGCGAGGAAGTGACGCACTCCATTTCGGTGCGCGGTTTCGTGGGCAAGCCGGAGTCATCGAAGAAAAGCCGGGGCGACCAGTTTTTCTTCGTCAACAACCGCTTTATCCGTTCGGCTTACCTCAACCACGCCGTGCTGGCGGCCTACGAAGGCCTGCTGGCCCGCGATACGCACCCGTTCTACGTGCTGTTTCTGGAGCTCGACCCCAAGGCCATCGACATCAACGTGCACCCCACCAAGACGGAAATCAAGTTCGAGGACGAGAAAACCGTGTACGCCGTGGTGCGGGCCGCCGTGAAGCAAAGCCTGGGCCTGCACAACATCGCGCCCTCGCTGGATTTCGACGGTGATGTGAACTTTGCGCCCATCCGCCCGCTCCGGGCCGGCAGAAGCACCGGCGAGCCCGACGACCACCTGCCCGTCATCACGCCCGCCGCTCGTGCCGCGGCCAGTGCCGACAGCTACCGTCCCGACGCTTTAGCATCGGCGGTTTCGGGTTCCGGCCGGCCCGGGGGCAGCAGCTCGGGCTTCAGTAATTTCCAGTCCGATACCCGGCGCGACGGCTACGAGCGGCCGCTGCCGCCGCGCCCCAACGAGCAGGCCCGCCGCGAGCTGGAAGCTTTTTACCGCGAGCTGGGCCAGCCCGTGCGCGACGACGCTGCCATTGATGAAGTGACGGCGCGCAGCTTCGCTACGGCCCCGGTCGCCGATGCCAGTGAAGCAGCCCTTCGGCGCGAGCCCGCCAGTACCGCTGATTTGTCGTTGGGCCTCACCACGCCGGAGCCAGTGCCGGGCCGCCCAAGCCCCGCCCGTGAGGGTGGCTCGGGTAGCCGCGCCGTGCAGGTGCAGCAGCGCTTCGTGCTGGTGCCCGTGAAATCGGGCGTGCTGCTGATTGACCAGGAAGCCGCCCGCGAGCGGATTCTCTACGAGCAGTACCGGCAGGAGCTGGCCCGCGCCGTGGGCTCGTCGCAAACCTTGCTTTTTCCGCGCACGGTCACGTTTTCGCCCGTCGATTTTGCCGTGCTGCGCGAGCTCACCGAGCCGCTGCACGCGCTGGGTTTCATCTTCGCCGAATTTGGACCGAATACCATTGCGGTGGAAGCCATTCCGGCCGGCATGCCTGTTCAGGATGAAAAAGACCTGTTAGAAAGCCTCATCGAACAGTTTCGCACCGCCGCGGGCCCACTCAAACTCGACCGCAGCGAGAGCCTGGCCCGAGCCCTGGCCCGCCGCGTGGCCGCCGGCACGGCCACCGCCCGCCTCCCCGAAGCCGAGCTAAGCGCCCTGGCCGACCGCCTCTTTGCCTGCCAGGTGCCCGGCTACACCCCTGACGGCCGTAAAACTCTCGTGCTGCTCGATGGTCAGCAGCTGGCCGACTTTTTCCGTAAGTAGCGCCACCCGTTGGTCCTTTGCTCCCCCGTGCGGGCCACTAGCTTTGCACGCACTTTTTATCAATATGCCCGCCGGCGTGTTGTTCGCTGATTAACCAGCGGCTTGCTGGCGTTACCGACCATCCATGTTCAACCTGACTCCCGTTGTTCGCAATTTGCTTATTGCCAACGCCGCTTTCTTTTTAGCCCAAATCAGTTTATTGCCCCTGCTCACGCAAGTGGGCAGCTTGTATCCCATCGGTTCGCCGTACTTCTACCCCTGGCAGTTCTTGACCTACATGTTCCTACATGGTGGCTTCTTCCACATTTTGTTCAATATGTTCGCCCTGATTTCTTTCGGCCCATTACTTGAGCAACGCTGGGGAGGACAACGGTTTCTGGTGTTCTGGCTGATTTGTGGAGTAGGGGCCGGTGTGCTTTATGAGGGAGTTAAGTATTTTGAAATTAGTAAATTGGAGGCTTCCCAACAGGAGTTTAGAACACATCCTTCCGGCGCAACATTTGCTGAATTCTACCGTGACAATATGCCCGGCGACGAGAGATACGCGCCGTTGGCCTTAGCCATGACCCGCAATCCGGAAAATACCGAATATGTCGCTTCGGCTACCGCCACCATCGACGCAATTGTGTCGAATAGCCGCCGGGGAGTAGGAATGTTAGGAGCATCTGGTGCCGTGTTCGGGATACTGTTCGCGTTTGCGTATTTGTTCCCGAATAGTAAGATGATGATTTTTCCCATTCCCGTACCGATTGCAGCCAAATACCTTGTTTTTGCTTATGCTCTTTATGAACTGTATAAAGGCATCAACCCCTCGCCCGACGATAACGTGGCCCACTTTGCCCACCTCGGTGGTCTGCTTGTTGGTTTCATTGTAGTCAAGATTTGGGAGCGGGGCCGGGAGCGTTTTTACTAGTTGATTGTTACCCAAATTATCTACGCCGCCCGGCCACCTGTAGCCTGGCCAAATTCGTATAATCCGTTTAATTCGTGCAATGAGCATCGTTCAGGATATCCGCACCGCCTTTAGCCGCCGCGACAACGCCCTCATCCAACTCATTCTGCTGAATGTGCTGGTGTTTGCGGCAGTGGTGCTGCTTGAGGCAATTACCTACTTATCGCAGGCCCCGACGGTGCAGCTATTGGTAATGCGGCAGCTGGAGCTGTCGGCCAACCTGGGCGTGCTGGTCCGCCACCCCTGGACGGTGCTGACCTACGCCTTCACCCACCAGGGCTTCTTTCATATTCTGTTCAACATGCTGAACCTGTACTGGTTCGGTCAATTGCTGCGTGAATACCTCGGCGACCGCCGCTTGGTGAGCCTCTACATTTTGGGCGCCTTGGCGGGAGCCGCTGTGTTCCTGCTGGCCTACAACCTGATTCCGGTGCTGCAGCCCGCCGCTGCGGCCGGGCAGTCGGTACTGGGGGCGTCGGGTGCCGTCACGGCTATCATTGTGGCGGCTGCCACGCTGCTACCCGACTACACGTTTACGATAATTATAATCGGCCCGGTCAAGATTAAGTGGATTGCGGCGGCCGTGGTGCTCATTTCGCTGGCTGGCATCAACAGCGGCAACACTGGCGGTGAAATTGCCCACCTGGGTGGGGCGCTGCTGGGCTTCCTCTTCATCAAGCAGCTGCAAGCCGGCCGCGACCTGGGCCGCCCGGTGCAGGCCGTGGGCAACTGGTTCAGCAACCTCACCACGCGCCGCCTCGCCATGCGCGTGAGCAGCACTACGCGTCGGCCCGAGCCGGTGGCTGCCACGGCCGCCAGCAGCGGCAAGAAGCCCGCCGTGCCGGGCCAGCCCCTGCAGGATGAGATTGATACTATTCTGGAAAAGATTTCGCGCTCCGGCTACGAGAGTCTTTCCAAGGATGAAAAGCAGAAGCTGTTTCGGGCCAGCCAGCAGTAGGAGCTACGCCTCGCGCAGCCAGGCTTTAGCCATCTCCATGTCCTCGAAAAGGCGCATCTCAAATTGACTGCCCACCCGGGTTATCATTTCGGCGGCCGAGGCCTGGCCGAATATGCCCGGCGAAACGATGTGGGCAAAGCGCTTCAGGCCCATGGCCAGCGCCTGCGGCATCCAGTTTTGGGCAATCCAGTCGTTGGCCGAGTTCCATGAGCCTACCACCTCGCGGTTATCATTCAGCATGAGCGGGCAGGGTTTTTCCCGCAAAAATTCGAGTGTAGCCTGGCAGCCCTGAATAACTTTTTCGGTATGCAGAACGCCTATCCAGTTAGTATATATCCACTTGTTGGCCTCATCAAATTCGATGGTTAGATAAACTTTATCAAACAAATTGGTGACCTCTTTTTTCATGGACGTAAAATCGGGTAGTGTGCCAGCACTGCAAGGTAGGCAACATTTGTAGCAAACTAAAGGAATGAACCGGGCAGTTGCGTCCACGCTGCAACGGCTCAATCGGGTTCCGAATCGGGCCGTTTTATTGAATGTGAGATAAATCCAGTTACATAAAAATAGCCGGTCCTGTGAGGAGCCGGCTATTTTTTGTCTCAATCAGAAATTATGCAACGGCCGTCATTTTGTCCAGCGCTTCCATCACCTCTTTCACGTGGCCGCGCGAGGTTTCGAGCAGGGCTTTTTCGTCGTCGTTGAGCTGCAATTCAATCACGCGCTCCACGCCGTTTTTGCCGAGGATGACCGGGGTACCGAGGTACACGCCGTTGATGCCGTACTCGCCCTGCAGCTCCAGGCACACGGGGAATACCCGGCGCTGGTCGCGCACGATGGCTTCCACCATTTGGGCCGCGGCCGCGCCGGGCGCGTACCAGGCCGACGTACCCATGAGCTTCACCAGCTCGCCGCCGCCGTTCTTGGTGCGTTCCACAATGGCATCGAGCTCGGCTTTGCCGATGAGTTCGGTCACGGGAATGCCGCCCACGGTGGTGTAGCGGGGCAGGGGTACCATGGTATCGCCGTGGCCGCCCATGAGCACCGCTTGAATATCTTTCGGGCTCACGTTCAGGGCCTCGGCCAAAAAGGCGCGGTAGCGGGCCGTGTCGAGGATGCCGGCCATGCCGAATACTTTTTCGCGGGGCAGCTTGGCCGTGAGGTGGGCCTGGTAGGTCATCACGTCGAGCGGGTTGCTCACGATGATGATAATGGCGTTGGGGGAGTGGGCCACTACCTGCTCGGTCACCGACTTCACGATGCCGGCGTTCACCGAAATCAGGTCGTCGCGGGTCATGCCGGGCTTGCGGGGCAGGCCCGACGTAATCACCACCACGTCGGAGCCCGCCGTGCGGGCATAGTCGCTGGTCACGCCCACGGTGCGCGAGTCGTAGCCGAGGATGGGGGCTTTCTGCCAGATATCGAGGGCTTTGCCTTGGGCAACACCTTCTTTGATGTCAACCAGAACAATTTCGTTGGCAATTTCACGGGTGGCGAGCACATCAGCGCAAGTTGCGCCAACGTTGCCGGCTCCGACTACGGTAACTTTCATGGGAGGAGAGTTGAATGAAAAAACGGTATCGGCCGTAAAAGTAAGACCGAACCAAAGATTGCGCCGGTAGAAAGTCTGTGTTTTTCTAGGACGGTTGATACATTTGGGCTTCGGCTACATCCGTTGCACGGTGAGCACACGTGCGGTAGCTTCTTCTACCTTGAACCGGTCGTCGACGCGCCAGCCCACCACCCAGCAGATTTTGCCGTCGGCCGACGTCAACACGCGCACGTCATCTTTTAGGTTGAGCGGCACTTTCTGGTCGATGAGAAAGTCGCTGAGCAGCTTTTTGCCCTTCATGCCGAGCGGCATAAACCAGTCGCCTTCCTGCCATTTGCGCAGCGTGAGCGGGAATTTTATTTTATCGGCGTCGAGCGCAGCGGTGCTTTTCGAGCGCGGGATGATGAAGTGCCGGGCATCGTCGTGCAATTCGGCCCGCAGGCGCATGCCGTCGGCGAGGAGGTCGGTTTGGCTCTCGGCCAGTTGAAAGGTGCCGAATTGCGTGAGCCGGCGCGGGGTGATAACCAGGTTGTCCCGGTCCTTCACCAGCCGGTGCGTGGGCGAGTCGAACCGCCGGCCCGACTCGCCGGGGAAGGCGGCCACGATGTCCTTAACCATCAGCCAGGCAAAGCCGAAGGGCCGCAGAATCTCGTGCAGCACCAGGGCCGTGGCGGCCGTTTTTTGCAGGGTGGCGATGTTGAGGTAGGTGACCTCGGCGTCGTCGCGGCGGGCCTGGGCGGCGGTATCGGCCACGTAGCGGCGCACAATCTCCTCGGCCCCGCCCACGCGCTCGGCCGTGCCGTGCATGGTTTCGTCCAGGTTGGGGTTGATTTCGCGCAGCACGGGCAGCACCTCGTGGCGCAGCAGGTTGCGCTGGTACACGGGGCTGTCGTTGCTGGCGTCTTCGCGCCACTTCAGGCCGCGCGCTACCAGGTAGTCGTGCAGGTCATCGCGGCCCAGGCACAGCAGCGGCCGGATGACGGGGCCGTTTTTTACCTGAATGCCGTGCAGCCCGGCCAGCCCGGTGCCGTGCGTCAGGTTCAGAATCATGGTTTCGGCCTGGTCGCGTTGGTGGTGGGCCGTGGCGATGTAGGCCAGGTCCTGGGCCACCCGCACCTGCTCGAACCAGCGGTAGCGCAGCAGGCGGGCGGCCATCTGAGTCGAAATACCTTCCTGCTCGGCAAATTCCTTGGTTTGGAAAAACTCGGCGAAGTAGGGGAGGCCGTACTGCTTGGCCAGCTTGCGCACAAACTGCTCATCGGCATCGGCTTCTTCGCCGCGCAGGCCGAAGTGGCAGTGCGCCACCGCCACCTGCGCGCCCAGGCGGTGCAGCACATCGAGCAGCACCACCGAATCGAGGCCGCCGCTCACGGCAACCAGAATGGGGTCGTTTGCTAGGGAGAAAAGCGCGTGCTCTTCAATAAAATGGCGAACGGTATCAAGCATAAGAATAGGAGGGGCCAGGTGCCCGGCAGGTACTACACCGCAAAGATGGCCGTTAGCGCGGACCCCGTCCTTACCTTTAGGCCACGAATGACCTTGTTCCGCGTCTTTTTTCTTTTGCTGCTGCTCTCGCCGCTGCTTGGGCAGGCCCAGCGTCCGGGTGCGCAGCCGGTGGTGCCGGTGCCCGCAGATGCCGCGCCGCGCCCGCCGGCTACGGTGCCGCCCAAGGGCAAAGGCTCGCCCATCAAGCTGCTGACGGCCGGTGAGCTGGTGGGCGGCGATTTTGCCGGGGTGAAAATCCGCAAGCTGCTCGGCAACGTCAGCTTTCAGCAGGACGACGTGTTTCTGTACTGCGATTCGGCCTACCAATACCTTGACCGCAACCAGGTGGAGGCGTTCAGCAACGTGCGGGTGCTGCAGAGCGATACGATGACCATTACCGGCGATAAGGGCTTTTATGACGGTGATAAGCGCACTGCCCGTATGGTGGGCAACGTGGTGATGCGCGACCCGCGCATGACTCTGACCACGCCTTCGCTCGACTACGACCTGAACCGTAAAACGGCCTCCTACACCGAAACCGGCCACCTCACCGACCCGCAAAACACCCTCGATAGCCAGCAGGGCTACTACGATACCAACTCCAAGGTATTCGTTTTCAAGCGCAATGTGCACCTCGTTACGCCCGATTCGGAACTGAACAACGACACGCTGCGCTATAACACGGTCAGCAAAATTGCCTACTTCAACGGCCCCACCCGCATCAAGGGAAAATCGGGCAACCTCTATGCCGAGGGCGGCACCTACAACACTCGGACCCGGGTATCGAACTTTAGGCAAAACGCCAAGATTGACACGCCCAACTACCTGCTGGGCGGCGACCGGCTGGTGTATGATGAAACCAGGCAGTACGGCGTGGCCAACGGGCACGTCTCGCTGATTTCGAAAAAGGACAACCTGACCCTGCGCGGCGATGCCGGCAAGTACTGGCGGGGCCTGGGCCGCACTAAGCTCTACGGCGGCCGGCCGGTGGTGCGCAACATCAGCGGCAACGACACGCTGTACATGGCCGCCGACACGCTCATCAGCATGGAAGCCCGGCCCGGCCAAACCACCACGCGCACCGTGCTGTACGCCTACCCCAGGGTGCAGATTTTTCGGGGCATGATGCAGGGCGTGTGCGATTCGCTGACTTACGACCGGCAGGACAGTATTATCTACATGAACCGCAACCCGGTGCTGTGGCAGGCTAAAAACCAGCTGTCGGCCGACTCCATTCAAATCCGCTCGAAGCGCGGTAAGATTGACGAGATGCGCCTGCAGGCCAACGCGTTTGCCGTGGACCAAGACACGCTGCTGAACTTCAATCAGACTAAGGGCCGCAACATGATGGCCTACTTCCGCGACAACAAGCTCCGGCGGGTGGACGTGTTGGGCAACGCCGAAAGCATCTTTTACGCGCTCGACAACGACACCGCCACCACCGGCATGAACCGGATGCTGTCGGCCAACATGCGCCTGCTGTTCGTGGAGAGCAAGCTGAATAAAATATCGGTCCTCACCAATCCCGAAGCCAAGTTTATCCCGCCCCACGAGCTCAAGCCCGACGACGAACGGCTTAAGGGTTTTCAGTGGCGGGCCAAGGAACGGCCCACCCGCCGCCAGGTGTTGGGCAAGCAGTTCGACGACCGGCCGAAGAAGCGAAAAGCCGTGAGAAAGGCCACTAAGGCTACGACCAAAAGCAAGACGGCCAAACCCAGCTCGAAGCCGAGAGCCGTGCCCGCAAAAGCTCCTGCCAAAAAAATAGTGCCCAAAGCAACAGCGCCAAAGCCCGCCGCCGCGCCGGCTCCCCGCCGTTAGCTGCAACCTTTGAGTGCCCGTTGGCGCTCTTGCTGCCGGATGGCCGCGTTGCCAGCGGCCGCCGGTTTGTCTTCGCCGGCTCAAATCGTTACCTTTGCACCCCTTATGCCGATTTCCCGCCTCACGGTTCTGTTTCTGCTCGTTAGTACGCTCATTCTGGGCTCGTGCGCCAGTGGCTACCAAAAGTTGCTGAAAAGCACCGACGTCAATAAAAAGTACGAAGCTGCCGTAAAGTATTACGAAAAAGGCGACTTCTTCCGGGCCGGAACCCTGCTCGAAGACCTGATTCCACTGCTCAAGGGCCGGCCCGAGGCCGAGAAGGCCCAGTTTTACTTCGCCAACACGAACTACAAGCAGCGCAACTACGTGCTGAGCGCGTTCTATTTTAAGTCGTTTACCGACACGTATCCCAATTCGGAGTACGGCGAAGAAGCTTCTTACTTGCACGCCAAGTCGTTGTTTCTCGACTCGCCGGGCTTTGAGCTTGACCAGACCAACACGGTTTCGGCGCTTGAGTCTATTCAGGATTTCCTGAACCGCTTTCCGACCAGCAAATTCAAGGACGAAACCGACAATATGTCGCAGGAGCTCCAGAAGAAGCTGGAAAACAAGGCTTTTGAAAGCGCGAAGCTCTACTTTCAGTTGCGCTATAACCAAGCTGCGGTAGTGGCTCTCACCAACTTCCAGCAGCAGTACCCGGCCTCGGCCTTTGCCGAGCAGGCGGCTTTTCTGCGTCTCACGGCTCAATATGCCTGGGCTCAGGAAAGCGTTGAATCGAAACAGCGGGAGCGTTTTCTGGGAGCGGTGAGCTTCTACCAGCAGTACCTGGATGCGTATCCCAAAAGTAGAAATATAAAAGCCGCCCAGGATATGTACGACGTCAGCCAAGCCGAAATCGTCAAGCTGAAAGTTTCGCCCGCTGCGGCATCCAACTAATTTTGTCATTAATTCAGCCCATGAAACCTAATCCCAACACTCCGTCGAGCTCCATCATTACGCGCAACGTGGCCGACATCACCAGCGACAACGGTAACGTGTACGAGGCCATCGCCGTGATTTCGAAGCGTGCCAACCAACTGTCGATTAAGCTGAAAGAAGAGCTGAACGACCGTTTGGCCGAGTTCGCCTCCACCGTGGATAACCTGGAGGAAGTGTTCGAAAACCGCGAGCAAATCGAGGTTTCCAAGCATTACGAGCGCATGCCCAAGCCCACCAGCCTCGCCATTGAGGAGTTCCTGCAGGGCAAAATTGCCTACTCCACGCCCGAGCCGGAGGAAGTTCCGGTGCCCCGCGAGCTGTTCTAAGCATTCTTCCGACTATCGGACAAGTTAAGCAAGGGCGTCATGCTGAGCGAAGCCGAAGCATCTCTACCGCGTAAGTAATTAGTTACTATTGCGGTAAGGATGCTTCGGCTTCGCTCAGCATGACGCCCTTGTTATGCGCAAAAAATAGCAGCGTTTTTATGCCGGAACCAACACCTGATACCAAGCCGCTGACCACGCAAAACGCACTTGCCGGCCGCCGCATCCTGCTGGGCGTGAGCGCCAGCATTGCGGCCTACAAAGCCGCGCCGCTCACGCGCCAGCTGGTGAAGGCCGGCGCCGAAGTGCAGGTCATTCTCACCGAAGCCGCCGCCGCGTTCGTCACGCCGCTCACGTTGGGCACGCTCTCCAAAAAGCCCGTTCTGACGGGCTTTTTGCGTGATGCCGCCGCTGGCGAATGGCACAACCATGTAGACCTGGGTTTGTGGGCCGATGCCCTGCTGATTGCGCCGGCCAGCGCCAATACCATCGGCCAGCTTGCCACCGGTTTATGCCCCAATTTGCTCTGCGCCGTGTATTTGTCGGCCCGCTGCCCGGTGTTTCTGGCCCCGGCTATGGACGTGGATATGTTTGCTCATCCCGCCGTAACGCAGAATCTGGCGCGGCTACGCTCCTTCGGCAACCATGTGTTTGATTCGCCCAGCGGTGAGCTGGCCAGCGGCCTCAGCGGCCCCGGCCGCATGCTGGAGCCGGAGGATATTGTGGCGGAGCTGGAGGCGTTTTTTGGCAATCAGTGAAGCTAAAAAAAACGGTCATGCCGAGCTTGTCGAAGCATCTCTACCGCTTCGTTATAATCAGTTGAATTAGTTGCGCGGTAGAGATGCTTCGGCTACGCTCAGCATGACGTTCTGCGATTTTACCCTTCCCGATTAACAATAAATGCACGTTCTCCTCACTGCTGGTCCTACCTACGAGCCCATTGACCCCGTTCGCTTTCTTGGCAACCGTTCGACGGGCAAGATGGGCTACGCGCTGGCCGAAGCCTTCGTGGCGCAGGGCGCAAACGTGACGCTCATCAGCGGCCCCAGCCAGCTACCGGACCCGGCCAGCGCCCGCATCCGCACGGTGCGGGTGGAAACGGCGGCGGAGATGTTTGCCGAGGCTGCGAAGGTGGCTGAGGCGGCTGATGTGTGGGTTTTTGCGGCGGCCGTGGCCGATTACCGGCCGGTTCAGGTGGTGACCGACAAAATTAAAAAATCGGGCGAAACGCTGACCCTGGAGCTGGTAAAAAACGTGGATATTGCCGCCACGCTCGGGCAGTGCAAGCGCGCTGAACAATTTGCGGTCGGTTTTGCGTTGGAGACGACGAACGAGCTGGCCCACGCCCAGGACAAGCTGCATCGAAAAAACTTCGACCTTATCGTGCTCAATTCGCTGCGCGATGTGGGCGCGGGCTTCGGCCACGACACCAACAAGGTGACGGTGCTGGATGCGGCCGGTCAAATCGTTAATTTTGAGTTGCAGTCTAAAGCCGACGTGGCCCGCGGACTGGTTAGCCTGATTCTGGCCCGCCGGGCCCCAACTGCCTGATGCTTCTTTTGCGAAAACTACTTGCGGCCCTGCCGATTTGCGCATCCCTGCTATTAACCGGCCCCGCTGCTCACGCCCAGGAATTGCTGGCCGAAGTGCGGGTTTCGACCGAGAACGTGACCATCTCGGACCCCACCATCGTCACGCAGATGCAGAACGACATTCGCACGTTTCTCAACAACCGCGCCTGGACTACCCAGACCTACCGGCCCGAGGAACGGATTCGATTAAAAGTGTTTATCGGCATCACCGGCATCCCGCAGAACGGCACCTATAATGCCACCATGCGCCTGATTTCGACGCGCCCGGTGTACGGCACCGGCTACGATACCAACGTCATCAGTATCGTTGACCGCAGCTTCAACTTCAACTACTCGTCGCAAAACCCGTTGGATTTTTCGCCTAACAGCTTCGTTTCCAACCTGTCGTCGCTGCTGGGCTACTACGCCTACATTGTTATCGGCCTCGACTGCGACACGTTTGCTCGGCTGGGCGGCACTCCGTATTATGAGCTGGCCCGCAACGTGGTCAACTATTCGGCCGGCCAGACCCAGACCAACGAAGCCGACGAAGGCTGGCGCGGCACTGGCTCGCGCGAACGCCACTTCCTGCTCGACAATATCACCGACCCGCAGCTTGAGGCCTTCCGCACGGGCCTCTACGGCTACTATCGCCAAGGCATGGACTTATTTATTGAAAAGCCGGAACAGGCCCGCGCCTCGGTGATGACGGCGCTGACCGGCGTGCAGAAAGCGGCTCTTATTCGCCCCGGCACCCTGTTTGCCCGCGCCTTTTTCGATGCCAAGTCCGACGAAATTGCCAATATCTTCCGCACCAGCCAGGACGTGCAGCAAAAGCAGCAACTCGTGACAATGCTGACCGAAGTAGACCCTGGAAATTCGGCGAAATATCAAGCGGTGCTTAAATAGAATTCTAGAATAAAAAGAACGTCATGCTGAGCTTGTCGAAGCATCTCTACTGCTTCGTTGCAGAATTAATTAGTTACTCCTGAGGTAGAGATGCTTCGGCTGCGCTCAGCATGACGAGCAAAAATTTTATCCGACGACCCAATTAAAAATATGTTAGTCGATTTACGCATTAAAAATTACGCGCTGATTGAGCAATTAGAATTGCGTCCGTCGCCGCTGCTCAATATAATTACGGGTGAAACCGGGGCGGGTAAATCCATCATGCTGGGCGCTATTGGCCTGTTGCTGGGCAACCGCGCCGACTCGCGCATGCTGTTCGATACCGAGCGCAAATGCGTGATTGAGGGCCAGTTCAATATTGCTAATTACCAGCTGCAGGATATTTTCGAAGCGGAAGATTTGGACTACGACACGCACTGCATTCTGCGGCGCGAAATCAGTCCGAACGGCAAGTCGCGGGCCTTCGTGAACGACACGCCGGTGACGCTGGAAGCCCTGCGGAAAATCGGGGCCAACCTGATGGATATTCACTCGCAGCACGACACGCTGCTGCTGGGCGACGGCGTATTTCAGCTGAACCTGCTGGACTTGTACGCCGGCCTGGTGCCGCAGCGCACGATGTACAGCCACGCCTTCCGGCAGTACCGTAAGCTGGAGGCTGACCTCCAAACCCTGGAAAGCCAGGCGGCACAGGCCAGCAAGGAGCTGGACTACAATAGCTTCCTGCTGAATGAGTTGGAAGAGGCCCGCCTCGATACCGAAGACCAGGACGCCCTGGAGCAGGAGATAAAGCAGCTGGAGCACGCCGAGGAAATCAAGTATAAGCTGAACCAGGCGCTGCACGGCTTGCGCGACAGCGAAAGCTGTGCCACCGGCAATATGAAGGAGGCCGTGAGCTTGCTGGGCCAGGTGGCCAGCTACGCCGACAACTTCCGCGAGCTGCGTGAGCGCCTCGACAGCTGCCTGATTGAGCTGCACGACATTGCCGACGAGGTAGAAACCGCTGAGCGCCGTACCGAAGGCGACCCCGCCCGTGCTGAGGAATTGCAGGACCGCCTCAACGTGCTCTACACGCTCCAGCGCAAGCACCAGGCCCGCGACCTGCAGGCACTGATGGCCGTGCGCGACGAGTTGCGCCAGAAGGTAAGCTCAGTATTGAGCCTGGACAAGGAAATAACCCGCCTGCGCAAGGATTCGGACGCGGCGTTGGCTTCCGTGACCAAGCAGGCCGCTAAGCTCTCGGAGAGCCGCCGTAAGTCGTTCCCACACTTCGAGAAGCAGCTGGGCGCGTTGCTGGCCGACCTCGGGATGCCGCACGCGCGCATTGTGGTGCAGCACAGCACCGGCGCGCCCGCTACCAGTGGGACTGATGTGGTAAGCATCCTTTTTACCGCTAATAAGGGCGCCCAGCCTCAGACGCTAAGCAAGGCGGCTTCGGGGGGCGAGTTTTCGCGCCTGATGCTGTGCATCAAGTACATGCTGGCGGATAAAACCGCGCTGCCTACCATCGTATTCGACGAAATTGATACCGGGATTTCGGGCGAAATAGCCGTGAAGGTGGGCCGCATGATGCAGCAGATGGCCCAGAAGCATCAGCTCGTGGCTATTTCGCACCTGCCCCAAATGGCGGCGGCCGGCGATGTGCACTACTTCGTGTACAAGGAAGACCGCGCCGACCGCACGGTAAGCTGCATCCGCGAGCTGAACCAGGACGACCGCATCAAGGAAATCGCGCACATGATTGCGGGGGCCAAGCCCAGCGAAAACGCCTACCAGAGTGCCCGTGAGCTGCTGGCGCTACGAGGCGAGGTGGCGGCGTAAGAGTGGCTGAGCGGCGGAGTGACTGAGTGAATTGTTAACTTGCGCTGCAATTCAAGCTGGTCTAGCGGCCGGCTGCCTTCACTTCGTTACTCAATTACTCAGTCAATCAATGGCTAACAACCTCCTCGCCGGCAAAGTCGGCATCATTTCCGGCGCGCTCAACGAACATTCCATTGCCTGGAAAGTGGCCCAGCGGGCGCACGCCGAAGGTGCCCGCTTCGTGCTCACCAACGCGCCGCTGGCCATGCGCATGGGCGAAATCAACAAGCTGAGCGAGGAGTGCAACGCGCCGATTATTCCGGCCGATGCCACGTCGACGGAAGAGTTGGAAGCGCTGTTTTCGGGCGCGCAGGAAAAGCTGGGGGGTAAGATTGACTTTGTGCTGCACAGCATTGGCATGAGCGCCAACATCCGCAAAAAGAAGCACTACGGCGAGCTGGACTACAAATTCTTCCAGCAGACGATTGACGTGTCGGCAATGTCGTTTCACAAGATGATGGCCGTGGCCGAGAAGCAGGACGCCATGAACGAGTGGGGCAGCATTGTGGCCCTGAGCTACATCGCGGCCCAGCGCGCCTTCCTCGACTATACCGACATGACCCAGGCCAAGGCCATGCTCGAAAGCATTGCCCGCAGCTACGGCCAGCGTTTCGGCAAGCTGAAAAAGGTGCGCGTGAACACCGTGTCGCAGTCGCCGACCAAGACCACCGCCGGCACCGGCATCACCGGCTTCGACGCGTTTTATAACTTTGCCGACATGATGTCGCCCTTGGGCAACGCCCCGGCCGAAGCCTGCGCCGACTACTGCATCTCGCTGTTCTCGGACCTCACCCGCTACGTGACCATGCAAAACCTGATGCACGACGGCGGCTTCAGCACCACCGGCATCTCGGCTGAGATTGTGGATATGATGACCAAAGCAGCCAGCGCTTCGCAGGAGTAGGCGGTAGATTGTTGAAAAGAAAAAGCTCGGCTGGATGGCCGGGCTTTTTGCGTTTTTCGCTGAGCATTAATAAAAAGTGCGGCTGAGAAGCACCGATAACTCCGAATAGCGCTCAAGCTGATTGAAGGCTACGCCGGCTTGAAAATCGCGGCCGAAAGGATGAGTAAGGCGGGCCTGCCATTGCCAGTAGCCCGTCCAACGCGTGGCCTGCACAGCACCCGCCAGCAGGAAGGGCTGGATGTAGTAATACGTTTGCAGGCCGAAGCTGTAGCCAAAACCGGCAGTGGAAACGGCATCAGGCAAAGCCAGCGACTGGTGCTGCGCATACCCGCCGCCCAGCAGAAACACAAGGTAGGGCAAGGAGCCAATGGTGCGGAAGCTGCCAATGCTCACCATCATTTTGTAGCTACTAAAGCGCACATTGACGGGCACCGCTTGTAGTTGCTCGTAATGGAGGGCTTCTGAAATCGTGAAGCGACGTTGCCACAGCGCGGGCAATTCGAGGCTGGCTGTGAGGACATGATTTCGGCCAAAATTGGTTTGGTAACTTGCCGTTGCGGTGAGGGGCAGCCGCACTAAGCGGTTGCCATAGAGCTTTAGGGTGCCTCCGAAAGGCGCGTACCGAACCCCGCTAGCCAGTCCGATTTCGGCGCGTGGAGAAGTGCTTATGCCGCATTCGATAAGCCGGCTGTCCAGCGCCAGCCGGGTGGTACTGTTGCTGCTGGGGGCCACGCGCCGCCGTTGCGTAACGTAGCCAATCGAGGAGAATGTCAGCGCGATGCTATCGGGGGTATCTGGCACCGCAAGGGTAAAATAGCCGTCGTGGTCGGAAGAAATACCGTTGATGGTGCCAGTTTGTAGAATAGTCACTCCCGGAATGCCCAGGTCACTTTTTAGCTCCAGCACTCGTCCCGAGACGGTAGTTTGTTGGGCGTGGGCGGGCAGTACGAATACCAGGAAGCAGCAGAGTAGTAGGAAACGATGCATCGGGCCGGGAATAAATGAGCTACCAGACTGATGCACGACTGGCACTCATTGCATATTGGGTCAGAAAAAAACACTGTGCTTCTTAATACCCCCGGCTCAAATCCACTAGATACTCCAGCGGCTGGCCGGCTTGCAGCAGTTCCAGGTTGCGCAGCAGCACGTCTACCTTGGCTTCGTCTTCGTGGTGCTGGCCACCGCCGGTATGCTGGGTGAGCAGCACGTTGGGCAGGTTCCAGAGGGGGCTGTCGGCGGGCAGGGGCTCCACGGCGGTCACGTCGAGCACGGCCCCGCCGAGGTAGCCGGCTTGCAGCAGGCGCAGCAGGGCGGGCTCGTCGGTGGTGTTGCCGCGGCCCACGCTGGCGTAGATGCTGCCGGGGCGCATGGCCTCCATCAGCTCAGCCGAAAAGAAGCCTACGGCGCTGCCGGGCAGAGTATTTATCACGATGTCGGTGGCAGGCAGGGCGGCTTTCAGGTCTTCTATGGAATGCAGCTGGGCCTCGGGGTGGGTACGGGCCAGCAGCTGCACCGGGCACTCAAAGCCGGCCAGCTGCTGGCGCACGGCCAGCGCAATGGCCCCGGCCCCGAGTACCACCACGTGCTTGCCGCGCAAGAGGCCCGAGCGGTTGCGCACGTAAGCCCCGCCTACCCATTTCTTCTGGGCTTGCAGTACGGCCAGCTCGGGCAGGTGGCGGTAGAGGGCCAGCAGGCCTCCCACCATGGTTTCGGCGCAGGGCCAGGCAAAAAAGTCGCCCATGTTAGCCACCGGAATGGACAGGCGTAGGTGGCGGTAGCGCTCAAAGCCGGCCGAATCGACTTGCCAGAACTGTAACAAGGGCGGCGCACCCGCCGCCAGCCACGCCGGCGGCGGGTTGCCGAGCAGCACCTCGGTTTCCTGGAAGGCAGGAAATTGCTGTTCGGTGGGCAAGTCGGCAGCAAACGTGACTTCGAAGAACGAGGGAAGCTGCTGCTGCAGGTAAGCGCGGGCAGAGGCACTCAGGGGGGAATAAACGAAAAGGCGCATGAAGGTGCCGTCGGGGCTGCGAAGGTTTGTTAAAGAATACCGTGCTTGTACGGAGTCCTGCAAAGGTGTTGCGATTTTAACGCTTTCTCCGGGAAGCGCCGGCTGCTGCCCAAAGTAATTTTGGGTTACTTCGGGCGCGCGACTCCTTTTCGCTATCTGCTCAACCCCCACCAAATGTTCATCCGTCAAAACATTCTCATCACCGGAGCCAGCTCGGGGCTGGGCGAAGGCATGGCCCGCGAGTACGCCCGCTTGGGCCGCAACCTGGCCCTGTGCGCCCGGCGCACCGACCGCCTCGACGCGCTGAAAACGGAGTTAGAAGCCGCAAATCCCGCTATCAAAATCTTTGTGCGCGCCCTCGATGTGAACGACCACGACCAGGTATTTGACGTATTTCGGGCCTTTCAAGCCGACCTGGGCACTATCGACCGCGTCATTGTGAATGCGGGCCTGGGCAAAGGTGCGCCGCTGGGCACCGGCCAATTCTCCGCCAACCTGCAAACGGCCCAGACCAATTTTGTGGCGGCGCTGGCACAGTGCGAGGCGGCGCTGGAGATTTTCCGGGCGCAGAACGCGGGCCACTTGGTCGCTATTTCATCGGTGGCAGCCATGCGCGGCATGCCCCGCGCCCAAACCACGTACGCCGCCACCAAGGCCGGGCTGGCGGCCCTCGCCGAGGGCATCCGGGCCGAGTTGCTGAACTCGCCCATCAGGGTCAGCATCCTGTACCCCGGCTACATTCGCTCTGAAATCAACGCCAAGCTGAAAAACACACCCTTCATGGTGGATACTGAAACCGGCTGCCGGGCATTGGTAAAAGCCATTGAGCGCGAGCCCGTGCAAGCTTTCGTGCCGGGCTGGCCCTGGGCCGTGGTGGCCCGCGCCATGAAGTGGCTGCCGCTGCGCTGGGTGCAGAAGCTGCTGTAGAACCGGGCTTACGGCACCTGGCGGATAATGAAATTCTTCAGCGGGTTCTTTTTGATAATGGTCACCAACTGGCCGTTGGTATACTGGTACTCGTCTTCGCGGCCGGCGCGCCGGGCGTGGTAGCGGGCGGGGGCGTCCCGGCCCACGTCAAAGTAGTCGCCAAAGTATTCGGCGTAAGCCCGCTGCTGGCCAACGGGCTCACCAAAAAACAGGTTGGTGACGGCGTAGGTAATCGGCTTGGTTTCGGTGGCGCGGTAGAGGTGCTTGTACTGGTCGGCCACGATGTCGTAGTGGGTACCCTTCCACTCGGCCCGGGACGAGAAGTCGCCCTGATTGGTGTGGGCCTCCACCGTGGAAAGTTGGAGCTGGCCGCCGCGAAACCGGTTCATCACCTGGTAGTAGATTTTGAGGTGGTAGAACAGAATGTCCACCTTCACGTCGCTGACGAGGGTGTACACGACCTCGGTTCCCGCCTGGAGCTGGCGCGTGGCCGTCATGGTGCCCACGCGCAGGCCCGCTACTTCGATGGCGTACCGGCGTGTTTCGGCCGGGGCCGGTTTGGCACCCTGGCCGAAAGCGGGCGACATCAACATGCTGAGCAGTAGGGCAAAATTTTGCCAGAAATAGCGCGGGCCAGCTAATAACTGCATGCTTGGCGGTTCGCTAAAAGGGTAAATACAGTGTTCATGAGGATAAGATACGGCCAGGCGAACTCAAGAAGTGGGGCGCGCAAAAAGCTGTACGAAGCCGGAACCCGTACAGCTTCAACGACGAGGTATTTTTAGGTTCGGAAACCAAATGCCGCTAAAATATAGAAATTGCAGCGCAATTAGAGGCCTTACATGACCATAAGCGTTATCATTCCAACCTACAACGAGTGCGCCACCATTGGCCGCCTGATACAAGACCTGCGCCGCTACGATGTTGACAGACAGGTGGAAGTGCTGGTAGTAGATGCCAATAGTCCCGATGGCACCGCCGCCGCCGCCCGCCAGGCCGGAGCCACCGTGCTGCTCGCCCCCAAGCCCGGCCGGGCCGTGCAGATGAACTACGGCGCGGCCCACGCCACCGGCGAAATCCTGTATTTCGTACACGCCGACGTGGGCATTCACCCCCAGTACGTGGCCACGCTGCAAGCCGCCGTGGAGCAGGGGCACGCGGCCGGTTGCTACCGGTTTCGGTTCGATTCGCCGCACCCGCTGCTGCGCATCAACAGCTTCGGCACCCGGTTCAAAGGTATTATGAGCCGGGGCGGCGACCAGACACTGTTCGTCACGCGGGCGCTGTTTGAGCGCCTCGGCGGCTTCAATGAGCATTTTGTCATCATGGAAGACTTCGAAATAATCCAGCGGATTCGGCGGGTGGCGTCCTTCTTCATCGTGCCGCAGGACGTGTTGGTGTCGGCCCGTAAGTACGAAACCAACGGCTGGCTGCGGGTGCAGCTTGCCAACCTCACGGCGTTCTCGCTCTTCTTCCTAAAGGCCTCGCCGGGGCGCATTGCCCGCACCTACAAGGCCATGCTCAACTACCGCTGATGCCCGGTACCGTTCTTGTGACCGGGGCCAACGGCTTTTTGGGGCGGCACCTGGTGGCCGAGCTGCGGCAGCGCGGCCACCAGGTGCGCGCGCTGCTGCGGCCGGGCACCACGCCGCCTTTCCCCGCCGAGTGGGCCGTGGAATACCGCCAAGCCGACCTAACCCAGCCCACCACCCTGGCCGGCGCGGCCGATGGTTGCGCGGCCATCATTCATGCCGCCGCGCTGGCCCAGGTGAACCCCGCTCGCAACCCTGCCGTGTGGGCCGTGAACCTGGGCGGCACCCAGGCCGTGCTGCGCCTGGCCCGCGCGGCTGGCGTGGCGCGGCTGGTGTACGTGGGCACAGCCAACGTATTTGGTTTTGGCTCACTGGCCCGGCCCGGCGACGAAACCTATCCCTACGCCGGCCAGCGCTACGGCCTCGACTACATGGACAGCAAGCGCGCCGCCACCGACCTCGTGCTACGGGCCGTGGCGCAGGAGCACTTGCCCGCCGTGCTGGTGCATCCCACATTCATGCTCGGCCCGCAGGATGCCAAGCCTACGTCCAACGCCCTGCTCCTGGAGCTGTACCGGGGCCGGCTGCCCGGCTACCCGCCCGGTGGCAAAAACTACGTGCACGTGCGCGACGTGGCGGTGGCTACGGTGAATGCGCTAAGCCAGGGCCGCGTGGGCGAATCCTACATTCTGGGCAACGAAAACCTGAGCTACCAGGCCGCCTTTCAGCTAATGGCGCAGGTACTGCAAGTGCCGCCGCCGCGCTGGCCGCTGCCCGCCGGGTTGGCACTGCTCTATGGCAAAATCTGCGATGCGAAAGCCCGCCTGACGGGCCAGCCGGCGCAACTCAACGCCGCAATGGCCGCCGTAGCCAACGACGGGCACTATTTCAACCCCGCCAAGGCCCGGTCCGAGCTGGCCCTCCTCCAAACCCCCATCGAACAAGCCGTGGCCGAAGCCCTGGCCTGGTTCAAAACGCATCAGTATGTCTGAGATAATTACCGGCCTACGGCCCCGGCTTGCCCAGCCCTGGCCGGCCGGGGCCGGGCCGTTTGCCGGCCAGGTGGCCATCGTTACCGGCTCCGAATCGGGTATTGGGCGCGAAACAGCCCGGGCGCTGTGCGCGGCCGGCGCGGCCGTGGTCCTCAATGGCCGCAACGCCGAGCGCCTGGAGCACACCCGCCAAAGCTTCGCCGACGCTGGCCTGACGGTGGTGAGCTGCGTGGCCGACGTCACGGACTACGCCAGCTGCGAGCGGCTGGTGGCGGCGGCCATCCAGGCCTTTGGCCGGCTCGATGTGCTGATAACCAACGCCAGTATTTCGCAGCGCGCCTACTTCGCCGATATGCAGCCCGAGGTGTTTCAGCGGGTGTTCGATAGCAACGTGTACGGCTCGGTGTATCCGCTCAAGGCTGCGCTGCCGCATCTCATCCGCACGCGGGGCAGCGTCACGTTCATTTCTTCTATTTCGGCGCTCAACGGCATGCCCAGCGGCTCGGCCTACTGCGCGGGCAAAGCGGCTTTGTCCAACCTGGCACACACGCTGCGGCTCGAGCTGGACCATACCGGCGTGCATTTCGGGGTGGTGCACATCGGTTTCACGCAGAACGATGCCGACAAGCGCGTGCTCGACGCGGCCGGGCAGCCCGTGCTCATTGCCCACCGGCCGCCGCGCTGGCAAAAGACTCAGGCCGGGGTGGCGGCCATCATCCTGCGGCACATTCGCCGCCGCCGCAAGCGCACGGTGATATCGGTGCTGGGAAAACTTATTGTGCTGCTGCATACTTTCTTTCCTCGGCTGGGCGACTGGATAGTGCTGACCACCACCCGCCGGCTGCGGCATTTTTACGAATAAGGCCGCTGCTAAATCCTGGGAGAGTTCTTTGTTCGTACACGTATCTTTAACTGGCGTTCTACCCGCCTCTTTCATACGGCCACCAGTTGGGCCGCCGCCACCTTCGCAAACCAATGAAATCACTCAAGGCCAATGGCCACCAGTTGGCTGACTCAGCTTTTCAGCTCACCGTATTGCGTCAGGAAGTGGCCGAAACGCTGCACCTGCCGCTGTTTCACCAAAAGCTGACGGATGTTGGGCTGTTCCCGCTGCGGCCGGTGGCCCCCGCCGTGCTGCAAATCAATGTGGGCAAGATGTGCAACCAGGTGTGCAAGCACTGTCACGTAGACGCCGGCCCCGACCGCAAGGAAATCATGACCCGCGCCACCATGCAGGAGTGTCTCGACGCGCTGGCCCAGACCGATATTCCCACGGTGGACCTCACGGGCGGGGCACCCGAGATGAACCCCGATTTCCGTTGGTTTGTGGAGGAAATCACCAAGCTGGGCCGCAAGGTGCTGGTGCGCTGCAACCTCACCATCATCGTAGCCAACAAAAAGTACTACGACCTGCCCGAGTTCTTCAAAGCCAACGGGGTGGAAGTGGCCAGTTCGCTGCCCTTCTACAGCGCCAGCAAAACCGACAGCCAGCGCGGCGACGGCGTGTTTGAGGACTCTATCAAGGCCCTGCGCATGCTCAACGCCGTGGGCTACGGACAGGAGGGCTCCGGCCTGGTACTGAATCTGGTGTACAACCCCGCCGGCGCGTTCCTGCCCGGCTCCCAGAAGGGCCTGCAGGAGCAGTTTAAGCGGGTACTGATGAAGGACTTCGGTATCGTTTTCAACGAGCTGTTCGCCATCACCAACATTCCCGTGAGCCGCTACCTCGACTACCTGATTGAGTCGAAAAACTACGCGGGCTACATGGAAAAGCTGGTCACGGCCTTCAACCCCGTAGCCGCCGAGGGCGTAATGTGCCGCAGCACCCTATCAGTGGGTTGGGACGGCGGCCTCTACGATTGCGACTTCAACCAGATGCTCGACCTGTACGTGGCCAGCCCGGTGCAGCACATCCGCGATTTCGACGCCGAGGCCCTGGCTCGGCGCACCATCGTGGTCAACCAGCATTGCTACGGCTGCACGGCCGGCAGCGGCTCCAGCTGCGGCGGCGTCACGGCCTGAAAAATAGCGACCTAGCCGCGCCAGGCGGCTAGGTCGCGGGCCGAGTCTACGTCGTGCAGCACCGGGAGCTGGGCCACGCGTAGCCCCAGCCGAGCCGCATCGGCCAGGGTGTCGGGCAGCACGGTAGCGGTGCTCCAGTCCTTGTTGGCGAATAGCGCCGGTTGCAGCTCGCGCAGCCCCAGCAGGTAGTACCCGCCGTCTTCGGCCGGACCAACTACCAGGTCGTGAGTTTCGAGAGCGGCAAATGCCTGCTGTAAAATGGCTGGCTGGAGCCCCGGGCAATCGGTGCCGATGATAACTACGCGGCCCGCCCCGGTGGCAAATGCTTCGCCAAACGCGTGGGCCATTCGCTCGCCCAGCAGGTCGGCGGGCGGCTGTACGCGCCAGGGCAGGCCGGGCCACTCGGGGCGGGGCTGCGCGGCATCAGCGGTAGGGTGGGGGGCTTCGGCCAGCCACACGGTAGCGGGCACTTCGGCAGTCGTCACGGCGGCGGCTGTTAGGTACAGCAGCTCGCGGTACACCTCCAAGGCGGCTTCGGGGCCAATATCGGCTGCCAAACGGGTTTTTACGCGGCCCAAAACTGGTTCGCGGGCGAATATGAGTAGGTGTTGGGGGCTTTCGGAAGCTAATGACGACATGCTGGCGCTACGTTGTTTGGTCGGGTACAAACTTCGGCATAACCAGCCGAAATGGACTGCAGACTTGTTTCCGAATAAGAAACAGTCGAAAGTTTTAGCAGATTTTGATAACTGAAAGGTCTTTTTTGCTTGGCCAAGCCAGTATCCTTTGGCTCTTTGAGCGGCCACCGTTTCCGGCTTCAAATACTGCTTGTAAAACACCCGATTTCTTATTGAGGAACAAGTCCAACTGGTTTAGGTCGGCCCCGAACACGTTGTGCTTTCTGGCTAAACACTTCGGTTTTTTAGCTGCCTCAGACACTGCCCCCAATCCCTGAATTCACCCATGAACATCCAATCCGCCTACAATGCCTGGGCCGAAACCTACGATACCGTCCTCAACAAAACGCGGGACCTGGAAGCCGCTGCAATTCGCCAGCTCCTGGCCGATGTGCCGTTTGTGGAGGTGATTGAGCTGGGGTGCGGCACGGGCAAAAACACCGAATGGCTGGCGGCAACAGCGGCGCACGTTACGGCCGTGGACTTTTCGGCCGAAATGCTGGGCAAAGCGCAGGCGAAAATAGCCCGCGCCAACGTCCGGTTTCAGCAGGCTGATATTACCCGGGCGTGGGACTTTGCATCGCGCCCGGCCGACCTGGTGACGTGCAGCCTGACGCTGGAGCACATCCAGGATTTGGGCGCTGTGTTCCGGCAGGCGGCGCTGGCCCTGCAGCCGGGTGGCGTGTTCTACATCGGCGAGCTGCACCCCTTCAAGCAGTACCAGGGTACCAAGGCCCGGTTCGACACCGGAACCGGTGTGTTTGAGCTTGAGTGCTTTGTGCACCACGTTTCCGATTTTATGGCCGCAGGCCAGGCCAGTGGGTTCCAGTGCGTGGCGCTTCGCGAGTGGTTCGATGAAAATGACCGCGACACCGTACCGCGAATACTAGCACTATTATTTCACCGAGGCACCGTTATTTGAAGAAGCCGGGGTGTTCGATTGGTCAATAAATAATTGTAATAGTGCTATATATATATCGCAAAATTTAGGGTCAAATTACAGACAGTCCGCTGATTGTTGCGTAGAATTAAAATAATTTAACATTGGTTGTTAATCACTCATTTTCAATAGTTTAGATTTAGATTCTGCTGGTTGACTTGTTGGCACGGTCGGAAAAAAGCGGAACCAGGGAAATAATTCTGCGCTAGGAAGAGTTAGCAATGTGGTAGCAAGCCGCTGCCGATGGCGTAAAATGTCATCTACACCGTACCACCATCATACCTTTTTTATGCTGCGTACCGCTCTGTTATTTTTCTGCATGTTGGGGTTTTTCGCCGCCGAAGTTCAGGCCGCACCCGCTGCTGCTACGGCTCGCCCCATCCACCGGCACAAGCCGACTGCTGGTAATTACGTGCCCGTTTACCGCCTCTACCGGGGTCATAGCCGGCGTAAAAAAGGAGTCTTTAGCGTGTTCAGGCATCATGGCAAGCGGCACAATGCCGCCACCTCGCCTAAGGCAAGGGCCCGGCGCGGTACGCTCTAAAAGCGTCAAATTTCATCGTGAGCTTCAACCGGCTGCTTCTACTACAGAAGCAGCCGGCTTTGTTATCAGCCTCTAGCAACGAGCGGTACTGCCTGCACCGTCTTAGGTAACCACGTGAAACGCGGGTTGGGGTAGGCCGGACTGGCCGGAAACACCGACTAATCCGTCCACTTTTCATACCCATGTCTCACCACCGCTTACTTGCCGCCAGCCGGGCTACTCCACCAATCCCAGTGTGCGGGTCAGTTTGTTTCTCGGAACGTGGATGGTGAGGCTCTGGTCGCGTCGTTCGGAGCGGGTCCGGCGGCGGTCTATCAGCGCCTGCAGCTTTTCAGCAGCTGTCTCACGCGAAAAAAGCACCTTCGTCACGTCTACCACCAGCGCCACGGCCCGGGGCACGGGCACACTCACCTGTTGGTAGTCAGGGCCGGGCGGGGGTGGGGTAGGCAGCGCGTGCGTTTGGGCCGCACCACTGGCGGCCCTGAGCAGTAGCGCAGTAAGCAGAATGGGTAACTTCTGGCTTGACATGACTTGCGGAAGGATACCGCAAAGATGCCGTCAAAAGCGTATTGGTTGCCCGGTTCAGGCTATTTTTTCTTTAAAAAGACGCAAAGTGCGGTCCCAGGCCAGCTTGGCGGCCTCGGCATTGTAGCGGGCCGGCGAAGTGTCGTTGTTGAAAGCGTGGTTCACCCCCTCGTACACATACAGCTCATACTTGGTGCCCGCTGCTTTCAGGGCCGCTTCGTAAGCCGGAATGCCGGCGTTGATGCGCTGGTCGAGGCCGCCGTAGTGCAGCATCAGGGCACCTTTAATTTTAGGCGCATCTTCGGCCTTGGCCTGCTGACTGTAGTAGGCCACGGCGGCGTTCAGCTTGGGGTCGTGCACGGCCAGCTGGTTGGCTAGCCCGCCGCCCCAGCAAAACCCCACGGCTCCGGTGCGGCCGTTGCTGTCGCGGCGGCTGCGCAGGTAAGCCAGGGCCGCGAGGTAGTTGTTAAGATTCTTGGCGGGGTCGAGCTGGCCAATAAGCTCACGGCCCTTGTCTTCGTCGGCGGGCGTACCGCCCAGCGGCGTAAGCGCATCGACGCCCAGCGCCAGGTAGCCGGCCCGAGCCACGCGCCGCGTCACGTCCTTAATATGGGGCGTGAGGCCCCGATTTTCATGAATAACGACCACGGCCCCGCGCTTCTTCCTGCCCTTGGGGTGCACCAGGTAGCCGCGCATAGTAGCACCGTCGCCGGGCCAGCTCACTTCTTCGGTTTCCAGGTCGTCGTTTTCGGGCGTGATAGTGGCCGCTGCCGCGTAGCCGGGCTCCAGCATCGCCAAGGCTGCCAGCGCCAGCGCCGCGCCGCCGGACAGTTTTTTCAGCCGGTCCATGAATTCCTTGCGGCTGAGCGGGGCGTGGGTGTACTCGTCAAATAAATTGATGATGCGCTGGTCCATGAGAAAACGAAAAGTGAAAGGCTGAAAAAAGTATGCTGCCGGGCCGCGCCTGATTAGGCTTCTTCCCGGTTGACGGTATCCGGGCTGAAGGCTGGCACGCATACCGACCAGTATTCGCATTCTTCATCAAACGGATTGGAGTAGCGTACCCGCGCCCCGCCCTTAATCAGCAGGGCCTGCCCGGCTTGCAATTCCACCACGTCGCCGTCGATTTCGAACTGCTTGCGCCCGCGTACCACAATGGTGAATTCGTCGAAGCTGGGCGTTTGGTACGGCTCGCTCCAATGTGGTGGGGCTACCATGTGCGCCAGGCTGTAGGCTGAAGTGCCGGTGCTGGCCCCGCCCACGTGCTCCTCAATGAGCTTGCCATCGGTGGTGGGTACTACAAAAGGTGCGGGATTGAGGACGTAGCGTTTGTCAGACATCGTTTTTTGTTTGGGTAGGAGATTTATTGTACTAAACAGCAAGGAGTTGGTCGAAGATGAAAGAACAGGCATGCTAGGCGCAGTCGAAGCATCTCTACTACAGGAGTAAATAAATACTCTTCGCGGTAAAGATGCTTCGACTACGCTCAGCATGACCTCCGCGCAATATTTTGCGCGCTCTTACGGCTTCAGCTTCTCCAGTAACTTAAAAGCCCGTGAATTGTATTTCCAGACAAAGAAATACGGCGTTTGCACCGCGCCAAACTGCACCCGGATGCGCTCCACGGCCGGCAGCATGCTGCCTTCAAAGTCGAAGCAGGCCAGCCCCAGCACCTCGCTGGCGTAGCGAATGGCTTCCCACACCAGCAGAATGCCCGCGCCGCTCTCGCGCAGGGCCGGGTCGTCGCCCGACAAATGATAGTAAGCGGCCTGCTGGTCCCAAATCAATAAAGCAGCCGAATGCACCCGTTCCTGGGCATCCACGGCAAAGAAGAACTGACGGGCTCCGTGCGCGGCCAGCGCCGCATCGTGCCGCGCAAACTGCGCCCACGAATATGGCACGGCCAAGCCCTGCCGGTCAAAGCTCAGCTTATTAAGCCGGTAAAATTCCTCGGGTGGCAGGTGGTGCACCACCCGTACCTGCTGCTGCGCCTTCTGAATGTTGCGCCGCAGGTTACGATTGATGCCGGCCTCAATCTGGGCGAGTTGGTGCAGGCCGTTGAGGCGGTAGGTGTAGTAGGTGGTTTGGCGGAAGCTCTGCCAGTAGAAGGGCAGCCAGTTGGTAACCGTGGGATAAAAATTCTGCTTGAAAGCCGCAAAAGCCGGCAATTGACGGATTAATTCCTCTAGTAACCCGTGTTCTTTTTTGAGTACGCCCCGAAACTCCGGCAGCAGGTACGGCCCTAGCATTTTCACGAAGGACGGCATCGTGACGTACCGAAACGGGCCTTTTCGCTTGTGGAAATAGGGCAGCGCCCCCACCACGCGGCCGTTGTCGTGGGCCAGCACCACATCCCAGGCCCCGCCTTCGGCGCAGGCATCGAGGTACCACGGCTGCGCAAACACCGGCACATCGGGCGCGGTGCGGCAAAAATCGCGGTACTCATCAGAAGCAGACATCAACGCTGAAACGTTAGTTGGGGGCCGAAGTGGTGCAGGGGCCGGTGGTGTAGGTGCGTACGCCGGCGTTGCGGGCCGCGCAGGCGTTGGAATATGTCTTGCCATCGCAGCCGCACACGGGCGCATATTCCATGGTGCAGATGCCCTGCGGGTTAACTTTGGCGGGGTCAATGCAGGAAGTAGCTGTTGGTGCGGCCTTGCGCTGGCACGCCGGGGCCAGCAGCAGCGCCGCGCCCAGTACCCAATAGGTTTTCATAAGCAGCCGGTGAGGAGTTGGGCGAATCTACGCCCGGTGGCCCCAATTCCCGCCGCAATGCTCGTTCAAGGCCGGTATTGAATTGCCGGACTCCGGAAAATTTCCCACTAACCTCAACCTCGAACGTTGCCCACCGTATAGGCACCCAGAAAGAGTACTGCCATATCGCAATCTATTGCTGGAATAAGGCCCCGTATTTCTTCTGCCTCAATCCTAAATCCCTCAATTCACCTTCATTACCACTCTCATGTCGTACCAAGAAGAAGACAACAACGCCGGTAAAATCCTTTTAGCCGCTCTCGCCGGTGCCGGTGCAGGCATCATTGCCGGCATGCTGCTGGCCCCCGATAAAGGTTCGGCGACCCGCGAAAGCTGGAAAGGCGCGGCTACTAAATACAGCGGCCAACTCGGCGAGCAGGCTACCAAGTTGGGCTCCGACCTCGAAGCTAAATTTAAAGAATATTCCGGTAAGCTCGAAGACATGGGCCTGACCGGTGCTGGTGCCAGCCTAAAGCTGAAAGGCAGCTGGGACGAAATCAAAGGCAAGTTGAAGCAGCAGTACGCGCAACTCACCGACGAGGACCTGACCTATGTCGATGGCAAAGGCGACGAGTTGGTGGGCAAACTGCAGGACAAGCTCGGCAAAGGCAAAGCCGAAGTGACCAAAATGCTGAACGATATGTAAGCTAGCTCGGCTAGTTTACCGAAAGCCCCGCGCCGCAAGGTTCTTGTCCTTACCCAAGTTTTGAAAGCGCGCCGGCCGGTAGGTTGGCGCGCTTTTTTTGCGGCCATG
>NZ_BMGY01000012.1 GCF_014640435.1 Hymenobacter frigidus
CTATCAAGCTGATTTTAGCTCAAAACTCACCCTCACCCCTTAATTTTTAACACAGTTCATGTAGAGACGCGTATTTGCGTATAATCGTTGAACAGTAAATTGGTGCGTTTCATCCTGAAACCAACTGACTCAGCCGCGGAGACGCAAATATGCGCCCCTACCTTTGCGCCATGCGTACCTGCGACCTGTGCGGCAGCCCCGATTTTAAGAAGCTGCCTTTTTATTATGAATTCGAAGGCCAAAGGCTGCAAGGCACCCAGTGCCGCAGCTGCGACCTGATGTTTCTCAACCCTCAACCCACGCCCGCGCAGCTGGAACGGCTCTACGGTAAGGACTATTTCACCGAGCGCCCCAACTACGACCGCACCCAGCAGGATATTGTTTTTATTGAAGAAGGCCAGAAGCAGCGTGCCCTAAACCAGGTTCGGCCCGACAAGTTCACCAATTACATGCTGGCCAAGTACCCCGGCCGCCAGTTCCGGTACCTCGACGTGGGCTGCGGCCCCGGTTACACCCTCAAAAGCCTGGAAAACCTGGGCTGGGGGGCGCACGGCCTCGAAATATCGGCCCACGCCGCTGAGTTTGCCCGCCGTGAGCTGCACCTGCCGGTGGTGACGGGCAACATCGAAACCACCGAGGACTTCCACGAAAACCAGTTCGACCTCGCCTACATGGGCGACGTGCTGGAGCATTTGCTCTCACCCAGCGCCACGCTGGCCAAGTTTCACCGCATTCTGGAGCCGGGCGGGCTGCTGGTGCTGGCCCTGCCCGCCACGCTGAACCTGCCCACGGTGCGCCTGGGCTTCGCGGCTTACGGCGCGCTCGGCAAAGAACGCAAGATGGACATCCCGCCCTATCACCTCTTTGAATTTACGCCGGACACCATCACCAAAATGCTGAACAAGCAAGGCTTTGAAGTAATCGAGCTGCTGAACCCGGTGAAGCCGCCGAAAAATATTCGCCTCGGCGGCAGCATATTGGAAAAGGCGAGCAAGCTGGCCGGCCAGTACCCCACCTATTATTTGAACAAGCTGACGGGCCGGTTTGGCGACCGCATGTTTGTGGTGGCGCGGAACGTGAAGGCGTAGCGCCGACGCACAGAGAAAAAGACAATGGCCCGCTGCATTAGCAGCGGGCCATTGTCTTTTGGCGCTATCCCTATTTTAGAGGAGGGCTCACCTAGGAGAGCCTCGTGAGATACCGATTACAGCTTAATCGTTTTCTTCGAAATCACCTGGCCATTTATCGTCACAGAGGCCACGTAGAACCCGGCGGCCAACTGGCTACCGTCCACGGACACGGTCTGCGTACCGCTGGGGAAGTTCTTATCGGCAACCACTGTTTGGACGCGGCGGCCCACCTGGTCGAACAGCTCGACTGTGACGAGGCCGGCCGTTGGCAACGTGAAGCCCACCTTAAACTGGCCGTCGAAAGGCACAGGGCTGAGCTGCAGCTGCGCCTCGATTTTGGTGGTGCCAGCGCCGCGCACGCCGAGCGCAATGCCGAAGTCCGTTAGGTTCATAAACCTAGCCATTATGGGCGTAATGGCGGTGTTGTCGAGCAGGCCCTGGCCGCTGATGGCCGCCGCGTGCAGCGGGTTGTTGGTGTTGTCTTCTGCGCCCACCCAAATGTCCTGCGGGGTGTGGTTGCCGGGCGTGCCCCCTTGGTTGCTGCCCACGCCGGTGCTGGCCCGTGTGCCGTTGCCGTTGGTGAGGGGGTTTGAGCCGTAGGCCACCACAATGCGCTTGGCCGTGGCCGAGGCCGGCTGCGGGTAGACTTTGCCCTGAAACGTGGTCATCACATAGTCCGGGAACCAGCCGCCGGTACCGCCGTCGCCGCGCACCAGGTTGGTGGGCGTAGCATAGCCCGCCTCGGCGGCTACCGACTTGGTAATCTGGCCGGAGTAGGTGCGGATTTTGGTGCCGTTCTGCTGGGCGTCGGCCTCGTCGTGCAGGCCCGTTACGGCAAAGCCGCCGCACTCGTGGTCAGAAGTACTGAACAGCAGCGTTTTGCCATTGGCGGGCACGGCCATCAGGCTCCGGCCCTCGGCCACGGCGTAGTCGAACGCCAGCACTTCCTTAATCATGTAATCGGAAGCGTACACGTTGGTGGTGCGGGCCGTGGCAGGCGTGGCGACATAGTTGGCGTCGCCCCCACCCGCGTACACGGGCTTGTCCGAATCGACGGTGTACTGGCCGGCGGCCCCGGTGCCGGCTACCACCGTGATGCCACCGGTGTTGGCGTGTTCGAGGTGGTCAATCCGGCCCGCTTCCACCATCAGGAAGAAGCCTTTGCCATTGCTTTTGGCCTTGAGCACTTCGATGGCCACGCGGGTCATTTCGGCCAGCGAGGGCTCCCAGGGGGCGCTGGTTTGGCGGTCCTGCTCGAAGTTGACGTGCGAGGCGTGGAACAGCCCGAGCAGTTTCTTGCCACCGGGGCCGTACTGCGCCAGGTTGGCGCTCACGTTGAGCAGGGCGTCGCGGCTGTTCACGTACTTATAGTTGCGCTGGGTCACGGCGTAGTTCACCAGGTCCACACCATCGGCGCGATTGCCCCGGATGGTGGCGGGCGCGCCGGCACCGGTCAGAATAGCGCTGCCTGCGGCGTCCACAATGGCTTCGTTGGGGCTGGCCGTGCCACCGGTGGCCGTGCGGGGCAGAAAATGCCGGCCGCCGCCGCCCAGCATCACGTCGAGCTCCACGCCCACTTTTTTGTCGGGCAGCACCCAATCGCGGGCAGCCGTGTAGCGGAACGCGGCCGTGGGGCTGGCGTTGAAAATGGCTTCGTACTCGGGCTGCGTCGAGGCAATGTACTGAGCCGCAATGTAGTCTTCCAGGTCGCGGTACCAAATGTGACTGGCGAAAGCGGCCGGAGTAGCGTGCGTGATGCGGGCCGTGCTCACCAGGCCCACAGCGTAGCCCTGCTTCTTGGCGGCTTCCAGAATGGTTTCGATGGACGCGCCGGTGGCGGGATTCAGCGAGATGACTTCGTTGTCCTGCTTGCCGTTTTTGCCGCAGGCATACACCGAGGCCCCGGGGGCAGAATCCGTAATCCAGGAGTTGAGCGAGTGCGTGGTGACGGTGGCGTTGTACTTCAGCTTATCCAGCGCCAGCACCTGAAAACCAGCATCGGAGGTGAAGCGCTTGCCGGTGGTGCCCTGGCCCATGGCCATGCGCGCGGCCGTTTTGGGGGCCAGCCCGAAGCCGTCGCCGATGTAGATGATGACGTTGTTGTTGGAGCTGGCCTGCGCGCGGGCTTCCTGCCGGGCAGCCAGGGCCGAGAGCAGCAAGCCGCTGGTAAGTAAAATTTTCGCTTTCATAAACGACCGGTAAGAATGGGTGAATGGAGTGCTAACCGGCCGCAAAATTGGGCGTGTACCATGAGGCAGAAATTATGCATTCATCACACAATCATTATGAATCGATACGAAGCAAACCTGCTTATTAACAATTACATAACCAGTATTTTAAAGCTTGAATTTTACCTTTGCGACACCACTTGCGCAGCGTTGTAGCCATGTCCGTCTCTAGTCGAAACCGATTGTTTAATTGCTTACGCCCGATGCTGCTGGCCTTGTTGGTGCTGAGCCTGGGCGGGGCGGCGGCCCTGGCCCGCCCCCGGCCGCACTACGCCGTGGCCGGCCACGAAAAGCCCGTGGCTATGCTGCACGCCGGCAAAGCCACCTACCTCATCACCGAGCACAGCGTGTTCCGGCTCGAGGGCGCGCAGTTCGTGCGCAAACACCAGACAAACAGCCCTATCTACTGTGCGGCGCTGGCCGATACCGCCCTCTGGCTGGGCACCGGCACGGGCGTGCTGCGCCTGCACACCGGCACTTTCCGGCCGCGCCCGTTGGCCCTGCCCGGTGCCGCCGCCACGGCCCCTGCCATTACGGCGCTGTTTCGGGACGTGCGGGGGGATATGTGGGTAGGAGCCAACGGATACGGCGTGTTTCGCTGGGCCAACGGAGCCTTCGTGCAGGAGCTGAAGACACCGGCCATCAACGGCGGCGTGGCCACCGCCGACAGTTCCGTCTGGATTGCCACCAGCATCGGCCTGAGCCGCAAGCAGGGCCCGGAGTGGACGCGCTACAACGAGGAAGGCGTGGCCAACCACGAAATCCCCGACAACATTGTGGAAAAGCTGCTGCCTGACAACGCCGGCAACCTCTGGGTGGTCATGTCAGACGCCATCTGCGTGTTCGAAGGCGGCGGCCAGCGCGGCGGGGCCGAAGCCGAGCTGCCCACCGTGAAGTTTCTGGGCCGGCCTGGCAACGAAGTTTTTAGCGTGGCCTACGTGGCCGGCGCGGGCCGCTTGTTTGCCACGGCCATGGGCCTGCTGCTGCTGCCCAACGAGCCCGCCACTCGCCTTGCCAGCTTCGCCCCTGCTACCGATAAAGTGGAGCCCAAGCGGCTGCTGGTGCCGCTGCCGCAATTGCCCGGTACCGGCAACCCGATTTTGCTGCAGCTAGACAAGCAGCAGCGCCTGTGGTTGGCAAGCACCGACGGCGTTACGGTATTGACAAGCAAGGAATTTAGTCGGTTTGTGCAGGCGCAATTGGGCACGACTGGCCTGGCGGCCAAATCCACTCACTGACCCTTCCGGGCACGGCCCCTCCCCAAGAAAGCGAGTACCGGTTTTGCGCGAAGCAAAAAGACACAAAAAAAGCCTGCTTCTCAGCAGGCTTTTTCGATTTCATCAATGCCCCGGTCCTGTCCATCCGGCGTCCCTTCTTGTTGAAGAGGGCCGTGTTTGGCAGGGGCCAGGCGCTGACGCGGCTTACAGCAGCTCCGTGCTGCGCTTCACGAAGGCCGTCAGGGCCTCGCCTTTCAGCATGCCCTGGGCCAGCAGCGCCAAATCAAATGCTTGCTTGGCCAGCTTGTCGCCGCCGTCGGCCAGCACCTTCTGGGTGAGCGGGTGGTTGGCGTTCACGGTCACGTCGTAGGAGTCGGGGAAGGCCCCGAACATCTGCATGCCGCCACCGCCGCCGGTGCGCTGCATGTCCTTCATGCGGCGCATGAATTCGTTCTGGGTGATGACCACCGGGGCATCCTGCGGGCTGAGGGCGGCCACCTTCACGTGCATGGCCTCGTTGGCAATGGCGGTTTTGAACACCTCGGCCAGCTTGGTCTGGTCGTCTTCGGTCAGCACGCTTTCGGTGGTGCCTTCCTTCTCGATAAGCTTGCTCACGGTGTCGGCGTCCACGCGCTTGAAGCTGGTTTTTTCCAGCTTTTGCTCCAGCTGGCCCACAAAGTGCGGGTCGAGCACCTGGTCGAAGTTCAGCACGTCGTAGCCGCGTTCCTGGGCGGCAGCCACGAAGCCGTGCTGCTGCTCGGCATCGTTGGTGTAGAGCACCACCGTGGTGCCGTCCTTGTCCTGCTGGTTGGCCTGAATGTGCTCGGTGTACTCGTTGATGGTGAACAGCTTAGCATCCACGTTCTTCAGCAGCACGAAGTCCTTACCCTTGTCGTAGAACTTTTCATCCGACAGCATGCCGTACTTCACGAACATGCCGATGTCGGACCATTTCTCCTCGTAGCCGGCCCGGTCCTTTTTGAACAGGTCGTTGAGCTTGTCGGCTACTTTTTTGGTGATGTAGGTATTGATTTTGCGCACCGCCGCGTCGGCCTGCAGGAAGCTGCGCGACACGTTGAGCGGGATGTCCGGCGAATCAATCACGCCGTGCAGCAGCATCAGGAACTCGGGCACCACGTCCTTCACCTCGTCGGTGATGAACACCTGGCGCGAGTAGAGCTGAATCTTGTTGCGCGAGAACTGCAGCTCGTCCTTCACCTTCGGGAAGTACAGAATACCAGTCAGGTTGAACGGATAGTCCACATTCAGGTGTATCCAGAACAGGGGCTCGTCCATGCTCATGGGGTAGAGCTCCTGGTAAAATTTCTTGTAGTCCTCATCGGTCAGCTCGCTGGGCTGCTTGGTCCAGATTGGGCTGGTGTCGTTGATGAGCTGGCCTTCGAACTCAATCGGAATGGGCAGGAACTTGCAGTACTTGGTGAGGATGGTGCGCAGCCGGGCCTCCTCCAAAAACTCGTCCGAATCTTCGGCTACGTGCAGTACCACGTCGGTGCCGCGCTCGGCCTTCTCAGTGCTTTCGAGGGTGAAGGACGTGCTGCCATCACAAATCCAGTGGGCGGCTTCAGTGCCTTCCTGATGGCTCTGCGAGAAGATTTCCACGTTCTCGGCCACCATGAAGGCGGAGTAGAAACCCAGACCGAACTGACCGATAATCTGGTCTTTGGTGGCCGCGTCCTTCTCCTTGTACTGCTCCACAAACTCGGTGGCGCCGGAGAAGGCAATCTGGTTGATATACTTCTTGATTTCCTCGCCACTCATGCCCAGGCCGTGGTCGGAAATCGTGATTTTGCGGGCTTCTTTGTCCACGGTCACGCGCACTTTCAGCTCGCCCAATTCGCCTTTGAACTCGCCCAGCTGGGCCAGGCTCTTCAGCTTTTGAGTGGCATCGACGGCATTACTGACCAATTCCCGCAGGAAAATCTCGTGGTCGGAATACAAGAACTTCTTGATAATGGGGAAGATGTTCTCGGTATGGATGGAGATGGAGCCGGTTTCTTGCATGGTAATGGTGTAGGGTATCGGAGAAATTGAAAGTCAGACGGAATGGCCGGGCATGGAGTAGCCGGCCACGGTTTGCGCAGCTTTCAAAGGACGTTCCAAGGGGCGGGGCGCTGTCAGATTGACAGCGGCGGGCGCGGACCTAGCCAGCCCACGCAATGGCTCAGGGCCGGCTCTGGTAAAGTGGGTAGGACCTATTGGCCCCGGACCCCGGCGATGCGGGGCCGTGCACCGCGTCCCACTCGGCCAGTAGCGCGGGCAAACGGTCAGAATAATCACTGAGCCAGTGCAAACCCGGGCCGGACTGCGGAAAATACTGAATATCGAACCGGATAATGGGCAACATTTGAGCCAGCAGCGACTCGATGGCCAGCTGGTTATGCACCCGCCGACGGTGATTGATGAGCACCACGCGCTCCAAAGTTGACTTTGCCAAGGTGGGTATCCAGTGTGCCCCCAGCCACACTTGGTCGTACACCGAAATATCGGGCAAGGTGTTCATGTTGAGCAGCAGACGGCGCACTTGCAGCCGTTGGCTAAGCACCAGCAACTGCTCGGCACTGGCGCGGAAGGTTCGCATGTCATTGCCTGAGGCCCATTCGATGCGCAACAAACTCAGTTCCTCGTCGAATTGCAAGGAAAAGTCAGAAATACTCGTAATTATCACAAAAAGTTAGTGCTAAGCAGGTCACACAGCAGGAAAGATACTGCACTGATTATGAGAAATCTCGTCGGCACGGATTTAGCCTCGGTGTTGAACAGAAACTTTTTTCGCACAGCTTTGCGTGGTTACCACCATCTTTGCACAGTGCAAGCCCTCCGCTCCCACCTCGCCTTACTCCTGCTGCTCTGCCTCACGCGGACGCTGCTGCCCGAGGCGTGGATATTAGCCTTGCACACCCACGCCCATACCAAGGAAGAACCGGCCCACGTGCCCGCTTTCAAGCGCATGGGCAAGGTGCTGCTCAGCGCCCGGCACCAGCACTGCGAGATTGAGCAGTTCTATAATGTGGTGTACCAGGCCGGGGCGCCGGTGCTGCTGCCCGCGCCCCGCGTGGCCCCGCGCTACCTGTCGGCAGTGGCGTTGCCGCCCGTGCGGGCGGTGGCTGGCGAACTGCTGTTTGCCCGCTCCCTGCGCGGGCCGCCGCGCCGCGCCTGATTCCCGGCGCATTCTTTTTTTCCTGGTAATAACCCGCTCTGTTCGCGGCCGTGCCCTTGCGCCGGCCTGCGGGCCGGGCCGTTTTGGCATTTTCTTCATGCACGCATCTTTCTTTCGGCTGCCACTGGCAGCAGGGCTAACTCTATTTTGTTCCGGCTCTTTTGCCCAGCAGCTTCCGGCGGCGCCGCGGGTGCGGCCAGCCGCCGCACCGCCCCTCACCGGACGCGTAACCGATGCTGCCACCGGCGAGGGCCTACCCGGTTCCACCGTGCTATTCGACGACCTGAAACAGGGGGCCGCGACCGGGGCCGATGGCGGCTTCCGCTTCAACAGCCTGCCGCGGGGGCGCTTCACGGTGCAGGTGCGCTCGCTGGGCTACAACACCGTGACCCAGACCGTGGACACCGGCAACGGCCAGCCGCTGGATATTAAGCTGACCGTGGCAGCTACCGAGATTGGGCAGGTGGTGGTAACGGGCGTGTCGCAGGCCACGCAGCTGCGGCGCTCGCCGGTGCCCACCTCGGTGGTCGACCGCACCCGGCTCAACCAGACTTCTGCTTCGAACCTGGTGGATGCCATTGCCCACACGCCGGGCGTGAGCCAGATTACGACCGGCGCGGCCATCAGCAAGCCGGTGGTGCGCGGGCTGGGCTACAACCGCGTCATCACCCTGAACAACGGGGCCAGGCAGGAAGGCCAGCAGTGGGGCGACGAGCACGGCATTGAGATTGACGAGTTTAGCGTGGACCGGGCTGAGATTATTAAAGGGCCGGGCTCGCTGCTGTACGGCTCCGATGCCATGGCGGGCGTCATCAACTTCGTGGCCCCCGACCCGGTGGCCGAAGGCCACATCACCGGCCTGGGCACGGCCAGCTACCAGCCCAACAACAACCAGCAAGGCTACTCGGTGCAGAACGCCGGCAACCTGAACGGCGTGAACTGGCTGGCCCGGGGCACCCGCAAGGTGGCCGGCAACTACCAGAACCGCTACGACGGCCGGGTGTACAACTCGGGCTTCAATGAGTGGGATGCCAACGGTTACGTGGGCGTAAACAAGGGCTGGGGCTATTCGCACCTCACCTTCAGCACGTTCAACCAGCGTGTGGGCCTCACAGAAGGCACCCGCGATGGGCTCACCGGACGCTTCCTCAAGGAAGTACCCAGCGGCGACTCGGCCCTGGCCATGCCCGTGAGCGCGACCGACCTGCGCGGCTACGGCCTGGCCGTGCCCCAACAGCAAATCAACCACTTGCGGTTGGGAGTCGACAACAACTTTGTGCTGGGCGAAAATGGGGCCCGCATCACGCTGCAGGCCAGCTACCAGCAAAACCTGCGGCGCGAGTACGGCAACGTGCTCGACCCGGCCGAAACCTCGCTCTACTTTCAGCTGCGCACCGTGGATTACTCGCTGCGCTACTTCCTGCCCGAGCGCAACGGCTGGAACCTGACCCTGGGTACCAGCGGCCTGCACCAGCAAAACCGCAACCTGGGCGTCGAGTTCCTGATTCCGGCGTACAAAGTGAACGAGGGCGGCGTGTTTGGGGTAGTCAAAAAGACCATCGGCTCGCTCGACATCAGCGGGGGGCTGCGCTACGACGTGCGCCGGATTGCGGCCGACCGCCTGCTGCTCGACGGCAATGAGCGCCCCAGCACCGACCCCACGGCCGACCCCAAGTTTCCGGGTTTCCGCAGCACCTTCCGCAACTACAGCGGCAGTCTGGGGGCGGCCTATAATCTCAATGAAAAGCTGACTGTGAAAGGCAACCTCTCGCGGGGCTTCCGGGCCCCCAACATTGCCGAACTGGGCTCGAACGGCATTCACGAAGGCACCATTCGCTACGAAATTGGCCAAGCGAACCTGGCGGCCGAAACCAGCCTACAGCTCGATGCGGGCGTTAGCTACGTCACAGACCACGTGCGTTTCAGCGTCGATGCCTTCACCAACAACATCGATAACTACATTTTCACGCGCCGGCTGCTCACCCCTAGCGGCGCCGATTCGGTGAGTGCCGAGGGCGATGGGGTGTTTCGCTACGAGCAGGGTCAGGCGCGGCTCTACGGCGGCGAAGTCAGCCTCGACTTTCACCCCCACCCGCTGGACTGGCTGCACTTCGAAAACTCCTTCTCACTGGTGCGCGCCCAGCAGCTGGACGTGGAGAGTGCCCAACGCTACCTGCCCTTTATTCCCGCCGACCGGCTGCAATCGGAGCTGCGGGCCAATTTCCGCCGCCAGGGCAAGCGCATCACCAATCCCTACGCCCGCGTGCAGCTGGAGCACACCTTCGCCCAGAACCGCTTCTTTTCGGCCTTCGACACCGAAACCGCTACGCCCGGCTACACGCTAATAAACGCCGGCCTGGGCACCGATGTAGCCAATGCCCAAGGCCGCACGCTGTTCTCGCTGTTCCTGACCGCGAATAATCTGTTCGACGTGGGCTACCAAAGCCACCTGAGCCGCTTGAAATACGCGGACTACAACGCAGCGAACGGCCGCACCGGCGTATTCAACCAGGGCCGAAACGTGAGCGTGCGGCTGGTGGTGCCGGTGGACTTTAAGTAGGCGGCGTGCCGGATGCCGTGGCAGTTTGGGCGGAAGTGCCCATCTTTCGGCTTCAATCCCCGCCTCATGCCTGTGCAAGCCGTTTCGCCACCCAAGTACACTGTTTTCACCGCCGCCGTCATTGTGGCTGCTCTGGGCTACTTCGTCGATATTTACGACCTTATTCTGTTCAGCATTGTCCGGGTTGAAAGCCTGAAGGACCTGGGCGTGACGGCGGCGGCGGAGCTTACCGATAAAGGGCTGTTTCTGATTAACATGCAGATGGGCGGCATGCTGGTGGGCGGCATCCTGTGGGGCATTCTCGGCGATAAAAAGGGGCGGCTCTCGGTACTGTTCGGCTCCATTCTGCTGTACTCCCTGGCTAATATTGCCAACGGCTTCGTGACCAGCGTGGAGCAATACGCGTGGCTACGGCTCATCGCCGGCATTGGGCTGGCCGGCGAGCTGGGCGCGGGCATCACGCTGGTGAGCGAGAGCCTGCCCAAAGAAAAGCGCGGCTACGGCACCATGGTGGTGGCCACCGTGGGCGTGAGCGGGGCCATGCTGGGCTACTGGGTGGGGCAAAAACTGGGCTGGCGCAATGCCTACTTTGTGGGCGGCGGGCTGGGCCTGGCGCTGCTGGTGCTGCGCGTAAGCGTGTTCGAGTCGGGCATGTTTCAGCAGGTGCAGGCGCAGACCGACGTGGTGCGCGGCAATTTCCTCAGCCTATTCACCAACCCGGTGCGCTTGGGCAAGTACCTGCGCGTGCTGCTGATTGGGGTGCCGCTGTGGTTTGTGGTGGGCATTCTGGTGACGCTGGCCCCGGAGTTTGGGCGGGCGCTGGGGCTTACGGGCGAGGTCACGGCCGGCCTGGCGGTGTTCTGGTGCTACTTCGGGCTGGTGTTTGGCGATTTTTTCAGCGGGGCGCTCAGCCAGTACTGGCACTCCCGCAACAAGGCGCTGCAAGTGTTTCTGGTATTTTGCGCGGTGCTGGTGGGCGTGTATCTGTTTGGGGTGCAGGGCGCTTCGCCGGCCACGTTCTACGGCGTGTGTTTCGTGCTGGGCATGTCGGTGGGCTTCTGGGCGCTGTTTGTGACGGTGGCCGCCGAGCAGTTTGGCACCAACCTGCGGGCCACGGTGGCCACCACCGCCCCCAACTTTGCCCGGGGGGCCGTAGTGGGGCTGGTGCCGGCCTTCAAGTACCTGAGCGGGGCACTGGGCGGCATCATTCCGGGCGCGGCGGTGCTGGGGGCGCTGACGCTGGTGGTGGCTTTCTGGGCCGTGCGCACCCTGCCCGAGAGCTACGGCAAGGACCTGAACTACGTGGAAGAATAACGGCCAAGCCGACCCTTAATTATCTCAGAAAATAGACACGTAAGAACCTTGCCTCCGGCGCGGCGTACACGGACCGCACTTACCCGGGTTTCATCGCCCGCCCCCATGAAAAAACTTATTGGCCTCTTGTCTATTATCGCGGCATCGGCTTTTTCGGCCCAGGCCCAAACCACGCCGGTTTCCCCCGCTATGCCGGCTACCCCCACCACCACGGACGTGCTTACGCCGGAGCAGCAGCAGCAACGTGCCAACGATGCCAAAGCCACCTACGAAGCCCAAAAGCAGCAAGCCAATAGCAGCGAACAGGCCGTGCGCAACAGCAAAAGCCAGCTGAAGGAAACCGCCAACCAGCAAAGCGACCTGAAGAAGCAGCTGCGCGAGCAGCGCAGCCAGGAAAAGGCTCAAAAAGCTCAGCTCCGCGAGCAGCGCAATGCCGCCAAGGAGGCCAAGAAACAGGAGCGCGCCGCCCGTGCCACCGCCAAAGCCGAAAAGCAGCGCGCCAAAGAAATGAAGTAAAGGCTTCGGCCTTTTTTTCTACTAAAACTCCGGCTCCGGCCGGAGTTTTTTTGTGGCCCGTCTGCCTCGGCTGGTCTTACCTTTCTGCTTCGCTAATCCTTTTGCCCCATGGCTACGCCCACCAAAAACACCCTGAAATTTTACCCCTTGCACCATTTTGTGCTCACACCGCTGGCCCTGCTCATGGCCGGCTACACCGTGCTGCGCTACACCAAAGTGGCGGGCGATGACACCCAGGAAGCTCGGCTCTGGTTCAGCGTGGCTGCGCTGGCCCTGATTGGCTTGGGCGTGCTGGTGATGCTGCGCCAGCACTACGCCCTGCAGCTGCAGGACCGTATTTGCCGCCTCGAAGTGCGCCAACGCTACTTTGAGGTGAGCGGCCAGCGCTTCGCCGCGCTCGAAAAACACCTCAGCCTGGCCCAAATCCTCAGCCTGCGCCTAGCCGGCGATGCCGAGTTGCCCGCCTTGGCCCAGGCCGCCGCCCAAGAAAAATTGTCACCCAAAGACATTCAGGCTCGTATTACTGACTTTCAGTTTGACTTCATGCGCGTCTGAAAATAGCGGCTGAGTAGGGGTAGTGCCTGAGCGCTGTTCAACGGTTAAACAGCGCTCAGTTACTCTCCTACTCCCGCGCTCGGTCACTTGCCACCCAGTCACCTCATACCATGATTCTCTACAACGTTACCAGCAGCATTGAGCCCACCGCCGCCGAAGAGTGGCTGGACTACATGCGCACCACCCACATGCCCGAAGTGATGGAAACAGGCTTTTTCATCAAAAGCCAGCTTTGCCGCTTGCTCAACGAGGAAGACGACGGCATCACCTACGCCGCCCAGTACTACTGCCTCAGCCCGGAGCAGCTGGATGAATACCAGACCCTCTGCGCCCCCGCACTGCGCGCTGATATGGAAAAGCATTTTGCGGGCAAGTACGTGTCATTCCGCACCATTCTCGAAGTGGTGGAGTAGGCAGAAGTAGACAGCCGGAAAAAGAACGTCATGCCGAGCGCCGCCGAGGCATCTCGCGGGCAGTAGCAATCCATTTGATTGAGTTACTACCACCCGCGAGATGCCTCGGCGGCGCTCGGCATGACCATTTTGATTAGCCACTGCTCTGCCAAAATTCGGGCACAAAAATGCCCTCAATGCTGTTGAAGCGGCACTCTATGAAAAATATTATCTTCTTTGGCGACAGCCTCACGGCGGGCCACGGCCTGCCCGCCGCCGCCAGCTTTCCGGCCCTGCTCCAGTTGCGCCTCGATGAGCAGCAGCTGCCTTACAAAGCCTACAACTACGGCGTGAGCGGCGAAACCAGCGCCGGCGGCCGCCAACGCCTGCCCACCGTGCTGGCCCGCCACCCCATCGAGGTGTTTGTGCTGGCCCTCGGGGCCAACGACGGCATCCGGGGCATTGCCGTGCGCGAAACCACCCACAACCTGCAGTTCATCATCGACGCCGTGCGGCGGCAATACCCCGCAGCCCCCCTTGTGCTGGCTGGCCTGGAATTTCCCTTCGACTTGGGCCCGCTTGGTGGCCACCGGCTGGCGCACTACGCCGCCGAGTTCAAAACTCTCTTCCGTACCCTGGCCGATAAAAACAGCCTGCCCTTCATTCCCTTTCTACTACAAGGAGTGCTGGGCCACCGCGAGCTGAACCTGGCCGATGGCGTGCACCCGAATGCCGCGGGCCAAAAAATCCTGGCCGAGAACGTGTGGCAGGTGCTGGGACCGCTGTTGCAGCAACCGGTTAGCTCTTAGTTTCTGGAATTGTTAAAACGTCATGCCGAGCGTAGCCGAGGCATCTCGCGTGGGGCAGTAAATGATATCGCATGGGTTACTGCTGCACGCGAGATGCCTCGGTCCCTGGCTTGATGCGCCACATGCTCGGCATGACGGGCAATGTTAAAACCTGATGTTACGCAGTCGTTAGTCATCTTAGCCCGTTTAGCAGCTTATGAGCTGATGTTACGCATTCGTCGGGTCACGCGCTGGCTGAGCCAGACCACCTACGGCCCGACCGACATCTGGCGGCAGGCCAAGCCCCTGATTCGCCAGGCCGAGGCCCGGCGGCCGACCGGCGAGTTCGCCGTGCTCATCGTCAACGATTCGGTGCTGGAAACGGCGCACACCGCCGCCAACGAGCTGATTTGCACCCATTGGAACCACCGCCAGCAGCGCTACGTCAAGGGCCTCAACTTTGTCAGCCTGCTCTACCAGGCCGGCGAGCTAGCCTTGCCCATCGCGGTCGAGTTGGTGCGCAAAACGGTGCCTGTTTACCAGCCCAAGACGCAGAAAACCAGCTACCGGAGTCCGTTCACCAAGAACGAGTATTTGCAGCAAATGCTGCGCGTGGCCCTACCGGGGTGGCCCCAACAGCAGGTGGCTTACCGCTACCTGCTGGCCGACTCTTGGTATGCCTCGGCCGGGAACATGGCCCTGGTGCGGGCCCTGGGCCATCACGTTGTTTTTGCCCTCGAAAGCAGCCGCACCGTGGCCTTGAGCGACGCCGACCGCGCGCAGGGCCGGTTCCAGGCCGTGCAGTCGCTGGTGTTTCCCGATACGCAACCCTTGCGCGTCTATTTGCGGGCCGTCCAGCAGGCGGTGCTCGTAACCAGACAAGTCTTTACAAACCAGGACGGTAGTCAGGGCATGCTGTATTTGGTCAGCAGCGACACCGACCTGGACCAGGCCCAACTGACCACGATTTACCAGAGACGGTGAAAAGTGGAAGAATACCACAAGTCGCTCAAACAAAATGCGTTCATGGCAAAATCACCCACCAAGACCCTGGCCACGCAGGCCACCCATTTCTTTGCCGCCGTGCTGGCCTACACCAAACGGGAAGTGCTCAAGCTCAAATGCGGCATCGGCCATTTTCGCCTCAAAGCCCAGCTCTACACCGTCGGGCTCAAAGCCATGTACCAGCAACTCGGTCAACTCCGTGCGTAACATCAGTTAAAACCCGAACAGATTCCCCTGCACCGGTTGCGGAATAATGAACGGCACAGGCACCTCAATGCCTGTCAGCGCCCTCAGTTTTTCCAGCAGGTATTTGGCAAATACCGGGGCATGGCGCACGTCTTTTTGGTGAATGAAAAAGTACACCTCATGCACGCCCTGGGCCACCCAGGCGGCCAGGCGCTCGGCCCAGGCATCGGCGCGCTGGTAGTCGGAGCTGTGCAGGCCGTGGCCGTTGAAGCGGATGAAGGCCACGGGCGTGGTCAGGCGCATGGGCAGCACGTCGCGCCGGCCGGCCACGTCGGTTATCACCAATGTTTTGTTGAGGGCCTCGAAAGTGGCGTACACCGCATCGGCCAGCGCGCGGTCGGCGAACCAGCGCGGGTGGCGCAGTTCCACGGCCAGCGGCACGGCCTCGGGGAAGTCGAGTAGGAAGCGCTCGAGGCGCGGCAGGTGCTCGGGGCCGAAGTGCGGCGGCAGCTGCAAAAAGGCCCAGCCCAGGTTGCTGCCCAGCGCCTCGAAGGCCCGGGCGGTGGGCACCACCAAGTCGTCGGCCTGGTATAATTCGCGCTCGTGGCTGATACTGCGCGGCAGCTTGGGGCAGAACTTAAAGCCTGAATCAGGCCCCACGGCTTCGCGCCAGCGCCGCACCGTGGTAGCGTCCGGAATACGGTAGTGGGTGGTATTCAGTTCAATACTATTGAACTGCTGCGCGTAGTAATGCAGGTAATCAGGCTCCTTGATGCCAGCCGGGAAGTACGTGCCCAGCCATTCCTTATTGGTCCAGATGGGGCAGCCCACGTGCAGGCCGACCGGGGCGGGCTGCGTGGGGCGGGCCCGGGCCAGCACACGGGCGGTTTCGGGGTGGTCGGGCGGCAGCCCGAAATCAACGTAGCGCAGGTCGGGCAGGCGGCCAAAATCCATGCAACAAAGGTAGGGTTCGTGCTCCGCGGCCGGGTACTACTCTTACGAAAAAAGCTGGACTTATGCAACCGGGTTTCGAAGAGGATTGGCGGGCTGATGCCGAAATTTTATACCCGTCGCATAATCTAATTTATGTGTCTGCGCAATACTTCGGGCCTCATTCCGCAAAATATAGTTTGACGTCGCCTCACGGCTACTTTTTTGGCAAACAGAAAGATTAATTAAATACAAGTTTTCTGGTAAAAGAACAATTTTTGACCTCATTTGATTAGTAGAAGGGTGCTGTTTTTTAGTCTCTCGCTAAAAGGCAGGGCTATGTTTGTCATGCTCACCATCGACAAACCGCATGATTTCATTTCGTCGCCTTACAGTACCCGTCCTCTCCAGTTGCTTGTTTTTTCTGCTGACTTTGCTGGGCGCTCCCGCGCACGCCACCACCCCTGGCACCACCACAACAGCTCCCGCCTCTAGCACCGCCACCACTGTGTTGCGGGGCCGGGCCTCCTGGTACGGCAGTTACTTCCAAGGCCGACGCACCACCAGCGGTGAGCGTTACAACCGTTTTGCGTATACCTGCGCCCACAAAACGCTGCCCTTCGGCACCCGCCTGCGGGTAACCAACGTGAAGAACGGCAAGTCCGTTGTGGTGCGGGTTTCCGACCGCGGCCCTTTCCGGCATCAACGCATCATCGATTTATCGGAAATCGCCGCCCGGCCCCTGGGCGTGGTAGAATGCGGTGCCGCCACGATAGTTGCCGAAGTAGTAGCCGCCAACACGCCCCTGGGCCCGGCCACTACCCCCAAAAATCTGGCCGCGCTCTTCGCCGCCGACCCCAACCCCAACGCTGCTTTTGCCACTTACAAGGTGCCCGCGGCCATTGAGCCCACCGCTGCGCCGGAAACGACCACCGAAAAGGCAACCCTAATAGCTGCGTCGCCCGCCAGCAAAGCGCAGGTGATGACGGCCACCGAAACGGCCAACTGCCCAGCCGGCTTCCTCATTCAGGCCGGTTCCTTCGTGGACGAGGCCAATGCCCGCAGCGTGCAGGCCCGCATTAAGTCCCTGCTGCCCGATGTGAACGTGCAGGTTGCGCAGGACCTGCTCGACGGCCGCCAGCGCAGCCGCGTGCTGGTTGGCAACTTCAATGAGCGCCCCGAAGCCGAAGCCGTGCGCCAACAGTTGCTGATGTGGGGCATTGGCGGACTGGTGCGCGAAGTAGCCCTGCGCTGATAAAGCAACGAGTACCAACTACTACATATAGTACAGCACCAAGAACCCGCTCCGGGGAGCAATTGACGGCATTGTCGTTACTTGCTCCCCGGAGCGGGTTCTCTGCTTTTTGGCGCTTCCTGCTCGATATTTTCTACTCACTATTCCCATGCTCAAAGCCTTATTGGCCTTAGCCGCCAGCGTCACCTTGATTTGGATGCTGAACACCAAGCACGGCGAGATTCCACCGATTGGGTCCTTGCTGAGCCCGTACCGAGGCTTCTGGCAGAATGGCGAGGCCCCGGGCGACTTCCCGACCCGGCAGACGCTGGCGCTGGCTGGCCTGCAACAGCCCGTGACCGTGCGCTACGACGACCGCCGGGTGCCGCACGTATTTGCCCAGAACGACCATGACCTCTACTTCGCCCAGGGCTACCTCACGGCCCGCGACCGGCTCTGGCAAATGGAATTCCAGACCCACGTAGCGGCCGGGCGGCTGGCCGAAATCTTGGGCCCGGCGCGCCTCGAAACCGACCGGTTTTTCCGGCGCATGGGCCTGCCGTTCGGCGCGGTCAATTCGCTGAAGGTGATGATGGCCAACCCCACCACGCGCACCGTGCTGGAGTCGTATTCTGCCGGGGTGAACGCCTACATCGGCCAGCTCACGCCCGCCACCCTGCCCTTCGAATACAAGCTGCTGGACTACCGCCCCGAACCCTGGCAGCCGCTGAAGTGCGCCCTGCTCCTCAAGTTTATGGCCTGGGACCTGAGCGGCCGCACCGACGATTTGCGCATGAGCAACATCCTGCGTCAGTACGGCCCAGTCGCGACCAAGGACCTGTTTCCGGACTACCCCACGCGCGAAGACCCCATTGTGCCCGTGGGCACACCGCTGGATTTCAAGCCCCTGGCCATTCCGGCCGCGCCGCAGTCGTTTGAGGCGGCCTACGCCACCCAGCAGCTGCGCACTGAGCCCGATGCCGAGTTAGGCTCCAACAACTTCGCGGTGAGCGGCATGAAGTCGGCCTCGGGCTACCCGCTGCTGGCCAACGACCCGCACCTGACCCTCAACCTGCCCAGCATCTGGTACCAGATTCAATTGAACGCGCCGGGCGTGAACGTGTACGGCGTCACCATTCCCGGCGCGCCAGCCGTCATCATCGGTTTTAATGAGAACGTGGCCTGGGGCGTGACCAACGTGGCGGCCGACGTGCTGGACTTCTACCAGTTGAAATTCAAGGATAATACCCGGCGCGAGTACTGGCACGCCGGCCGCTGGAAACCCGTACGGCGCGTGGTGGAGCGCATTAAGGTGCGGGGCCAGCCCGACCGGCTCGATACCGTGCTCTACTCCCACCATGGCCCGGTGGTGTACGACAAGCCCGAAAAGCCCTTCCTGGCCCAGACGCCCATCGCCCACGCCCTGCGCTGGACCGCCCACGACGGCGCGAACGAAATCCAAACGTTTTACCAGCTCAACCGAGCCCGCTCCTACCCCGACTACACGGCTGCGCTGGCCACCTACGGCTCGCCGGCTCAGAACTTCATCTTTGCTGATAATGAGCAGGACGTGGCCATCTGGCCCAACGGCCGCTTCCCACTGAAATGGCGCGACCAGGGCAAGTTCATCCTCGACGGCACCGACCCGGCCTACGACTGGCAGGGCTGGATTCCGGCCACGCACAACCCCCACGTGAAGAACCCGGCGCGGGGCTTCGTGAGTTCGGCCAACCAGTTTTCGACCGGCCCCGACTACCCATATTACCTCAACTGGAACTACGCCAACTACGAGCGCGGCCACCGCATCAACCAGCGCCTCGCGGCCATGCGCCAGGCCACGCCCGACAGCCTCCGCCAACTGCAAAACGACGTACTCGACCTCAACGCCCAGCTCATGCTGCCGCGCCTGCTGGCTTTGGTAACGGACCCGGCCACCGGGGCCACGCCGCCACCCGCCACCTCGCCCGAAGGCCAGGTGCTGGCCGAGCTGCGCCGCTGGCTCTACCAATACACCGCCGACGCCATCGGACCCAGCGTGTTCAACCTCTGGTACAACAACTTGGTGAAGCGCCTCTGGGACGACGACTTCCCCACCAACCCGACAGGCCCGGCCCTGCGCTACCCCGGCCGCGACCGCACTAACAACCTGATTCTGAACGAAACTGCTTCGCCGTGGATTGACGACCGCCGCACGCTGACCAAGGAAACCCTGCCGCAACTGGCCCTGCAAAGCCTGCGCTTCGCCACCGACTCGCTCACCCGCAAGTTCGGGCCGCTCTCGCCCAAGTGGCGCTGGGCCGACCAGAAAAGCACCGACATCCTGCATTTGCTCCAGCTTCCCGGCTTCGGCCAGCTGGACGTGGACTGCGGCGGCGGCGCGGGCATTGTGAACGCCACTTCTGAACGCAACGGCCCCTCCTGGCGCATGGTGGTGGCGCTGGGCCCCCGGGTGCGGGCCTACGGTGTGTACCCCGGCGGCCAAAGCGGCAACCCTGGCTCGCCCTACTACAACAACCTGCTGGAAACCTGGCGCGTGGGCCAGCTCGATGAGTTGGTGTTCCTGCGCTCAGCCGATGAGAATAATGCGCGGGTGGCCACGGCTTGGACGCTGCAAGGCAAGTAGCCGCGTTTTCCTGAATTTCCAGACGTTATACCCAGAGCGGTTTCTAGGTTAGCGTACTGGCAGTGAGTAATAGTGCGAAGCGGTGCTTCGCGTCATCGCGCCGTTCGGATGGCTCTAACGGCGTGGCGACGCGAAGCACCGCTTCGCACTACATGTGCACCGACTTGGGAAATGCTCTATTTATTTACTATCAACCTTCCGTTACTTGCGCTTAACCGTACCGGTTCTATTTGGCTGCTTAAAGCAACTCCAGGCTGGGGCAATATTCACCACAGGTCACACATCCTCAACGATTAAAACGAAAGCTAAATTATATTTATAATATTATATTTTGTATATTTATTCTATGAAGCTGTTTAGAAAGTCAAGAAGTCTGTCATCCTGAGCGCAGCGAAGGACCTTATCACAACTGAAGGGTCTCGTTCAAGCGTGTTGTAGCCGGGATAAGGTCCTTCGCTGCGCTCAGGATGACAAACGCTCAAAAAAATTGACTTTCTAAACAGCTTCTATGCCTCGCGGGGTTTGTACCTCACCAGCACGGTAGAAAGCAAATTGTCGGTACGAGACGGTGGTTAACCATTGAGGGACCACCGGCGGGCCCGTCGACCACTTACAGCCTTGGAAATCTATGGACCCACGCCCTAACCCTCTGCTCACTTATGTTGGCCTGGCGGCCGCTTCAGCCACTGCGGAAAGGCATCGTTCCATTCTGGCCAAGAAGGAAAAGATGCCCGGCTGTTGCGGATTCCCTCCGGCCGGCATCAACAACCACATTGCCCTCTGGGTAGCGACCCAATTCAACGGTTTGGGTATGGTAAAGCTCTTCTCCTCTGGCAGCACGGCAGCTCAGTATGGAAGTAAAGCCCTACGCTGGGCAACCAGTGCTTCGGGCAGCTACTCCAAGCGCTGGTTTCTCGCGCAAGCACCTGACCCCGAGGATGAAGACCAAGAGGAGCCCGAGGATGAAGAAGAAAATAAAGCTGAGCCCCAAAGAAGGAACGCGCCCACCGTGCGGAAGCCGTCTTCTACCGAAGAGAACACCGAACAGCTCCGCGAAGGAGGGACCATCAATCCGCCCTTTCCGTAAGGGGTAGCTCAACTATTGGTCAGAGCAACATCATCGGTCTGATGATTTTATCGGGCAGACGCCCGTTTGGCGCGATTGCGCCCAGCTATAAATTTGCGGGATGCCCCCCCGCCCCATTCTGCCCCGGCACCCCAGCCGCCGCTGCCCGTACCGCCAGCGGCTGGTGCCCATGCTGTTGCTGCTGTTGCTCCTCACGGCCTATTTCGCCAACGCCCAGCGCTACGTTCAATACGCCCTCGGTACCGCTCAAGTGTTCAGTTACGTGGAGCAGATGCCGACACTGCCCGGCCGCGAAGGCCCCACCGCCGTACAGGCCGCACTCCAAGAGCTCATTACCAACCCCAAGCGAGCCGACTAATGGCGAAGGCCTGGTCAGCTTCGTAGTAGAGCCCGCTGGGCGCGTGACGTGCCCGGTTGTGCTCCGTTCCATCGGTAGCACCGTGGATAAAGCGGTGCTGACCATGACCACGCGCCTAGCGTGCTTCGGACCGGGCCGCCACCACGGCCAGCCCGTGGCCGTGGCGGCGGCCGTGCCAGCAGTAATCATTATTCGCTGAAAACCCTTTGGGATGAGCACGTAAAAAAAGCACGGCTTCTCTCAGCGAGAGGCCGTGCTTTTTTATATGGTATTGAAAGAAGTGTGGCGAAGCGACCAAGCCCTTGGCAGACTCTTTAGTTGTCGTCGGTGGCGCGGTTGATGAGCACTACAGCAACTGCTGCCACTGCCGCAATCCCGATAATCATTTGCGTCGGCGTGAACTTGTGAGCGGCTTTGCGCAGCAATACGCTGCCGTGTTTCAGCAAGTCATCCACGTGCTCGGTTTTACCCTGAAACACATGGTAGGCACTTTCAAAAGCACGGGCAAGGTCTTCGGGAAGGATTTGTTCGATTTTTTCGATTTGCGCTTCCATAAAAAAGGCGGAATTGAAGGGGGAAGGTGTAAAAATGCAAGGCGGAGCCTCGGAAGTCCTGTACGCAAAAGCAGGCTGCCAGGCTGCATCTTTTCTATTTCTCCAACAAAATAACCAGCAGGCGCCCCCATTAGCTCAGCCGTAGCCAGCCGGGTATATTACCCATTATTAATTGATAATCAAGCCATTTATTCAATTACTACAATGCGCGAGCCACTGCGCTGGGCTTCCCGCACCTGGCAGTAGTAAGCGCCGGCAGCCAGGCCACTCAGGTCCACGGGCAGCTGCTGGGGGCCACGGGGCAGCACACGGTCAACGGCGCGGCGCACTTCGCGGCCCAGGGTGTCGAGCAGCACGATTTGAACGTGGCCCCCGGCGCTGTCGTAGGCTACGGTGGTGCGGCTTTCGCGCGGGGCCGGGTTGGGGTACACCGTAAATTCGGCCACTTCGGCGGCATTGGCGGCGGCCAGCAACGCGCCGGGCCGCAGTACCGGCACGTAGGGAAAGCTGCGCCCGAAGAGCTGCGTGAGCGTAGCGGGCGTCACTTGGAACCAGTCCTGCAAAATGCTGGTGTACACGCTCCGAAAGTCGACCTGCATGGCCACGTTGTCGTTCACACCGGCATTAGCGGGCAGCGTGGGGTTGGGGCCGTGCACGATGGGGTTCACTTTGGAGCCAAACACCAGCAGCGGAGCCGCCGCGCCGTGGTCGGTGCCGAAGCCCGCATTGGCCTTGATGCGCCGCCCAAACTCCGAGAACGTCATGCCCACCACCCGGTCCTGAATGGCGTGCCGCTGCAGGTCATCCTGAAAGGCGTTCACGGCCTCGGCAATCTTGCCCAGCAGCGTGGCGTGGGTGCCGGTGGTGGTGCTGCCCGTGGTGGGAACCTGCAGCGTGTGGGTGTCGAAGCCGCCCAGCGTACACACGTACACGCGGGTGCTGAGGCCACCAGCCACCAGCTGGGCTACTATTTTGAGTTGGTCGGCCAGCGAATTTTGACCCGCGGCGGGGTACAGCGGCGAGCGGTTTTGGGCCCGGCCGGCCGCCGCCTGAATAGCAGTGGTGTATACCTGCGTCTGGCTCACCACCTGCCGGATAAACGTGAGCTCGTGGCCGGCCGGCGTGTTGGGGGCCGCATCTACGCCACCGCTGAGCAGCTGGTAGAACGACGACGTGCTGGCAATGGCCATGCCCATGTTCACGCTGGGGCCCTGCACGCAGTTGCTCACCACCGAGCCGATACTGATGGCCAGTGGGTCGGGATTCTGCGCGTTGGGAAATCCGGTTGGGAAACCCGGAAATTCGCCGTTGAGGTAGCGGCCGGCCCAGCCCGTAGTCAGGGTCACGTTGGAGTCGGAGCCCGAAGTCCAGATATCGGTGGCCCGGAAGTGCGAGAAGTTGGGGCTGGGGTAGCCCACGCTTTGCACCACGCCGAGCTTGCCGTTCTGGTACATGTTGCGTAGCGACGCCATGGCCGGGTGAATACCCGTGGCCGTGGTGAGCGGCAGTACTTGGTTCTGAGCCAGCGCCAGGGTGGGCCGCGCCGCCATCAGGGCCGGGTATTGGTCCAGCGGGATAATCATGTTCAGGCCATCGTTGCCGCCCTGCAGCTGAATGATGACCAGCACCTTATCCGACTGCGTGGTGGCGTTGGTGAGAGCTGCCAGCGCGGGCGAGTACCCGTAGGCCCCAATGGGTAAGCCGCTTAGCAGCGCAGTGCCGGCCGTGGCCGCAGCCGTAGTTTGTAGAAATTCGCGACGTTTCATGATTAGGCTGGAACTGTCATTGCGAGGACGAAGGGCGAAGTAATCCGTCCTCTAATTCTCAGACACTTTTAAGATGTAATGAATTGAAACCCTCCTGCCTCTATGAAAAAGGCTTGTCACTCCAAAAGGCTGGCCGCTGAGAACAGAACGGATTAGCTACGCTGAACTGCGTTTGCTTCGCTCGGCTCGCAATGACAAACATTCATTTCCCACTCAACTCAAGTGGTACTCGGCCAGCCCCATCAGGGCGCGCAGCATGGCTTGCAGCTTGGTGGTCACGGCCGCTTTCTTAGCGGTGTTGGTGGGCGTGGCTAAGTACTGCTGCCACTCCACGGTCCACTCAAAATCGGGCAGGCCGGGCAGCAGGGCTGTTTTCAAGAATGTCAGCTGATTGGTGGTGAGAGCAATGGGCACCATCAGCCGCACAAACTCATCAATGAGCAGGTTGCAGTCCGAGGCCGTAGCGGCCGGAAACGACTGCGCCAGCGCCAGCACGTCAATCACGATTTTTACCCCGCTCCGCGTGTAGCCCGTGCTGATAAACAGGTCGGTAGCCTGGTTGCGGCGCGGCAGCGTCACGGCATTTATCCAGAGCTCGTGAAACTGCGGGGTCTGGTAGTAAGCGGCCCAGCCAGCTACGTTGGGCGGGTCGCCCAGCGTTTGCTGCTGCACAAAGGCCAGCGTGTTGAGGTATTCCCACATCTGGTACTGCACCGTTACGGTGCTGGCCGGCGGAAACACCACCTGCATCTGCCGGCACAGGCCCACCGTGAAGTCGAGTGGGCTTTTGATGAGGCAGCCCATGTTCAGCACATCGAAGAAATGCTCGGAGCTGAGCAGTGCCCGCAACACCGGGGCCACCTCGAAACCATTTTGCACCAGCAGGGTGGCCAGGGGCCGGATGATGTCGGTTTCTACCTGCGCATCAATTACATAGTATACAAACCAGCGGTAGAGCTTGCGCACCAAAAAGCGCGCCGTCTCGGCCTGCTGAAAAACCAGGTTTACCAGGTCCTGGTACTCAGTAGCCCCGTTGCCCGCAAGGCTGACACTACCAAAAGCCGACGAAAAAACCTTGGCCGTGTTGTCGTGCCGGCTGGCGGTGAAGTAGCTGCTCACCGGCGGCGTACCCAGGTCGCGCCAGCCGCTGAGCACGCGGGCGGCGGCCTGCACGTCGGCCTCGGTGTAGTTGGTGTAGTTGCCCGGGCCAATGAGCGGGCCCTTGCCCACCGTGAACAGCTCTAGCAGCTCGCGGCCGTAGTTCTCGTTGGGGGCGCCGGCGGTGCTCTGGTTGCCGTTGAGGTAGCGCAGCATGGCGGGCGTCACGGTCACGTCTTTGGCCATCTGCCTCACGTTGCCAAGGGCGTGCTGGCGCAACAGGCGGCAGTACTCGTAGCCCATCCGGGCATCGTTGATGTCGCCCAGCTCCACCACAAAATGGTTGTGCCAGAACAACGTCATTTTCTCGGCCAGCGAGGTGCCCTGGCCCAGCAGCTGCCCCATCCACCAGCTGCGCAATGACGTCCGGCGCACGCCCTCGAAGTTCTGGTCGAACACCTGCCCCGCCCAGGTCTGGCCAATGGCCACGCTGGTGTCAGTAGCCGACACATTCACGGGCGGCGCGGGCACGGCTGGGGCCGCCAGCAGCCCATTGAGCACCGCCGTGAGGTTGGAGCCGGCCGCCGCCATAATCTCGGGGCGCGTGGGGCCAAACAAGGAGCGGCGCAGCAAGTGGGCTGCCTGGGCATAGCCCCACGGGCCGGTGTAGGGCGCAAGCGTACTCGTGGCCCGCGAGAGGCCGGTGGGCAGCACCTTGTTGGCGTAGCGGCTTACGGTTTCGGGCGGGTCCTGCTGGGCAGTAGCGGCCACGGGTTCTTCGGCCACGACGGCAGTGGGGCCGCTCAGCACAGCGGCGTTTCGCTGGAGGAAAAGTCTACGGTTCATAAGCAAGCACAAGTAGCACGAAAAACGAAACCTAACAATGCTAAGCGCCCAAAAAATCAGCTCAGCTGTTTGCTAGCAGCCAGCTGTTTAACCTAGACTACCGGGCCTTCCTCAAGTTTAATGCAAGTATCCATTTTATTCGGTGAATACCTAATGAAGCACGGGCCGAGCAGGCAATAAAAAAAGCGCCCGACCGGTTGGGGTCGGGCGCCTAGCCTTGAATTCGCGCCATCAGCAGGCTCGCTCATTCGGCTACGGCTACGGTTTCTTCAGTAGCGTCGGCAGCCGCAGCGGCGCGCACGCGGCCGGCAGCGTAGAAATTGCGGTGGTAATAGGGCTGGTTGAGCGAGCTCACCATGACGCCGCCGTTGCAGGCCGAGTGGGCAAACTTGCCGTCCTTCAGGTAAATGCCGACGTGGTAAATCGGGCCCCGGCCGCGCCGGAAGAACACCAGGTCGCCGGTTTGCATTTCGGCCTTGGCAATGTGCTTGGTGGTGGTGAACATGGAACGCGACGAGCGCTGCAGCGTGATGCCGTACACCTCACGGAACACGCGGGTCACGAAACCCGAGCAGTCGGTGCCCTTGCGCGAGTTGTTGCCGTAGGAATAGGGAGCCCCAATCCAATCGGTCACGGTGCGCAGCAAGTCCTTGTTTTCGTTGAAGGCCAGACGCAGACCCAGGGTTTGCGCGTAATAGTGGTAGGTGAGCGAGTCGCGCGAGGCGGTCAGCTCAGCAGCGGTGGGCTCGCCGGTAGTGGTTTTGGTGGGCGGCGTAGCTAAGGGCTCGCTCATCGTCATCGCCGGAAACAACGATGCTTCGGCCACGGCCGGTGCTGCAGCAGCACGAACCGTAGCCGAAGCATCGGCGGGGCGTTCAAAGAAGAAGGAGAGAGCTAGCGAAGCAGCGGCGAGGCAATACAGGAGGCTGTGTTTCATTGTCCGTCGTAAGGGTGGGGGCAAAAACCGGATTCCTGGGGGTGGGCAGGAAGCGCCGGGCAGTAGATTTCTTAGGCGATAGGCAAGGCTGATTCGAGCCGAGTGAGGAGGTAATAAAAGCAGACTGTACCCGGTAATTCCTATTGGTTTTAGAATGGGTCGCTGGGTAAATCTAGGGCAAACTTTTGGTAAGTCCGGTACTTTCACTAAAAAAAGGGCAAATATTCTTTATTTAAGACAATTTAATGCGCTAATTATCAACTTAAAAATCAAAACCGTGTTGGTACTTCATTCGTACTTACGCGTTTGAAAAACCGCCGTATCTTACCCTTATGCAAAATCCCCAAACCTGGACCCGTTCCCCCCTGGCCCGCATTGCCCGGCTGGTGCTGGGCAGCCAGCGCGTAGCCATGGTGGTGGGCCAAACCGTGCACCTGAGCGGGGCCACCCGCGAGCAGTTTCTGGCCGATGCCGAATGGGTGGCCCACGAGCTGGTGCACCTGCGCCAGTACAAGGAGCACGGCCTTCTGCCCTTCCTCTGGAAATACCTGCTGGAGTCGGCGCGCGTGGGCTATTACCAGAATAGGTATGAGGTAGAGGCCCGGGAAGAAGCCCGCCGCGTGGTCCTCGCTGACCCCAACCACGTGCTGCGCCCCCTGCCCCGCCACGCACAGCCGCCCAGTGCGTAAGGAGATGCTACAGCAGCGCCTGCGGACCGTGGGTGCCGAGGCCAAGCAACTGGCCGAACGAAAATAAAGGCGCGAATTGGCAACTTCCTGCTGGCCAATCACGAATAAAACTCCGGCTGCCCGCCGCACGGGCGCTTGTCTTTTTCTTTCACTTTCTTTTCGCCACCCTCACTATGGATAACCAACAAGACCAGTCCGGAACGCCTAATTCGACCAACGCCGGCCGCACCACCCAGAATCCGGCTACCACGCCAAACGCCACCGGTAACCCCCGCAAATCGACGATTCCCAATGCCCAGGCTTCTTCGCCTTCGGCAAACCCCACCTCGCAACACCAAAACACGGCCAACACCGGCACCGAGCGCCAGGGCGAAGGCCAGCAAGCCAACGCTTCGGAAGGCACCGTCCTCGATGCCGCTGTGCAAAGCGGCAAAAAATGGATTGAAAATTCCGGCTTGCTCAACAATGTGAACCAGTTGCCCCAGGGCCTGAAAGACTTCGGCAACCGGGCCGTAGCCAAAGTAAGCGACCTCACCACCACCCAGAAAGTCGTAGGCGGTACGCTGCTGGCGGTGGGCCTCGGCTGGCTGGCTACGCGCAAAGGCAAGTCGTCGGGCAGCAGCGACAGCGCTTACAACTACGGCAACCCCCGCGGCAACAACGGCAACTACGGCCGCCGCCCCGCCGGCTACCAAGCTCCTGATGCCTCCACCAGCCATTCAGCTACCGCCCGTAGCTCCGACAGCGGCTCGCCCTACGGTAGTGGCAACCGCTACGGCAGCACCGAAAAAACCGACAGCGGCTCGGGCTTTGGCGAATCTGCTCATGCCGACCACGGCCAGCAGAGTTCCAGGCACGACGACTTGCGCAGCATAGAATAGCCGCGCAAATCGCAACAGAAAGCCCCCGCTTCAAATTGAGGCGGAGGCTTTTTTGTTGTTATCAGCTACCTGATAATCGATTCATACTTAGATGTTCATGGCCGACTCGCGGCGGCGCATCTTGCCGGCCGGAATGCCGAACATCATCTTGAAGCGACGGCAGAAATAAGCGGTGTCTTTGTAGCCCACCTCTTTGCCGATGTCGCGGATGCTCTTTTTGGTGGTGCGCAGCAGGAATACGGCGCGCTCCATGCGCTGGTATTCGATGTAGTCCTGCGGGTTGATGTTGGTCAGCATCTTGAAATACTGGCCCACGTAGTCCTCGCTCACGTTGGCCACGCCGCTCAGCACCTTGTTGCTGAGGTCGCCGCCCAGGTTCTCCTTGATGTAGTTGAACAGGTCAATCAGGCGCGGGTCTTTGAAGTAGGTGCTGTTGGTGGCCAGCTGCTCCACAAACATGTTGTTTCGCAGCACGTAGCGCACTATTTCCACCACAATGTTCTCGGTGTAGATGCTGATGAGGCGCTCCCGACCTGGCAGGTCCTGAATGCTTTCTTCCACCACCTTAATTACCAGGTTGGCCAGCTTGGGCTGCCCGCTGATGAGAAACGCCGGCACGTCGAGCGAGGCGAAGAAGTTTACCGAATCGAACACCTTGGCTTCGAAGCTCACGAAGCTGTGGCTTTCTTCGGCATCGCCGATAAGGTCGAGGTTATCGTTGGAGTGGAAAAACTTGTCTTTGTTCGTAATCAGGTCGTCGTTGGTGATAACCCGGTTTTTCTGGTCCTCGCCGTAGCTCACGCGGGTGGGCCGACCGCCGGGGATGAACAGCATTTCGCCTTCTTCCACCAGCATTTCCTCCTCGCCGAAAGTGAGGTGGCCCTTGTGCAGCAGAATGAGATTATTACCAACGTCGTAGGAATTGCGAACGGTAAAGGGCTGGTGCAACACCAGGTTTTTCGCCTTGATGTAGCGCACACCGAGCGACTCGATGACTTTATTGTAATCTTCCATAATTCAGGGGGCCTAAAGGGCCGTTGGGGGCTGCGTGTAAAGTAACCGGGAGGCTAACGCAGTGCAATATAACGCCTTGAAATTCACAAAAACTAAAAACCCAGCCAAATAGTGGCTGGGTTTTGTGCAATGAATCTGAATTTTAGGCAATTCGCAGTTTACTTGAGGATTTCCCGAGAAATCACAATTTTCTGAATTTCCGATGTGCCTTCGTAAATCTGCGTAATCTTGGCGTCGCGCATGAAGCGCTCCACGTGGTATTCTTTCACAAAACCATAGCCCCCGTGAATCTGCACAGCCTCTACGGCCGAGTCCATGGCCACCTTCGAAGCGAATAGCTTGGCCATGGCCCCCGACTTGGCGTAGTCGGCGTGGTTGTCCTTGTCGGTGGCGGCTTGCAGGCAGAGCAAACGAGCGGCATCCACGTTGGTGGCCATGTCGGCGAGTTTAAACTGAATGGCCTGGTGCTTGGCAATCTCGACGCCGAAGGCCTTGCGCTCCTTGGCGTACTTCAAGCTAAGCTCGAGTGAGCCCGAGGCAATACCCAAAGCCTGCGCCGCGATGCCGATGCGGCCACCAGCCAGCACCTGCATAGCGAACTTGAAGCCGAAGCCATCGGCCCCGATGCGGTTTTCCTTGGGCACCTTCACGTCGGTGAACATCAGCGAGCAGGTGTCGGAGCCACGGATACCGAGCTTGTTCTCCTTGGGGCCCTGGATGAAGCCGGGCATGTCCTTGTCCACAATCAGCACGTTGATGCCGCGCGACTTCAGCTCAGGGTTGGTTTGGGCAATGACGAGGTAGACCGAGGCGGTGGTACCGTTGGTAATCCAGTTCTTGGTGCCGTTCAGCAGGTAGTAGTCGCCCATGTCCTCGGCGGTGGTGCGCTGGCTGGTGGCATCGGAGCCGGCTTCGGGCTCGCTCAGGGCGAAGGCCCCGATGATTTCGCCGGAGCATAGCCGGGGCAGGTACTTCTGCTTCTGCTCTTCGGTGCCGTACTGCTCCAGGCCCCAGCACACCAGCGAGTTGTTTACGCTCATGATGACCGAGCACGAAGCGTCGACCTTGCTGATTTCCTCCATCGCCAGCACGTAGCTCACGGTGTCGAGGCCGCTGCCGCCGTACTCGGGGCTCACCATCATGCCCATGAAACCCAGCTCGCCCATCTTCTTGATTTGCTCGGTCGGGAATTTCTGGTGCTCGTCGCGCTCGATGACGCCGGCCCAAAGCTCCTGGGCAAACTCGCGGGCCGCGTCGCGCACGGCCAGCTGCTCTTCGGTGAGGTCGTAAATATTAGTGGAAGTGGCGGTTTGCATGAACTGGGGTGGGATTGGAGTGAGGCAGCAGGACTTTATTTTTAGGATAACAAAAGTACGCCCGGAATGGCACCGAGCCAAGCTGCGCCGTGAGTAGCTGCAAGCCGGAGACCATGCCCTTATAACGCACACTATACTTCGCCGCCGTATCTTTTAGGCCTGATTTTCAATCTTTTTTCCACTGCCTGCATGAAATATCTTTACCGTACTGCCCTGGCGGCGGCGCTGAGCTTGCCCGCACTCGGCGCGCTGGCCCAGCCCATTGCCCCGGCCACCGAAGCATTTGCCCTGCGCCTCGCGGTGGGCGACGTGGTGCCGTCCGCCAACGCCACCGCGTGGCTGGCCGCCCCCGCCACCACACCCGCCGACGCCTGGCAAGGCCGCGTCTACCGATTGCTGCAATTCACCCACTTGCCCACCGACGCCCAAAAAGCCGCGCTGCGCCGCGCCGGGGTCGTTTTGTTCGATTACCTGCCGCTGAATGCCTACACGGCCAGCTTGCCCGCCACCCTGGCGCATAGCCAGCTGGCCGGCCTGGGCCTGCGCAGCGTTGCGCCCATGCCCGGCCGCTGGAAACTAGCCGGGGCCCTGGCCCAGGGCACGGTGCCAACCCACGCCCGCCGCGGCGACGCCCGGCTGGAAGTGGTGCTGACTTACTACCCGGCCCTCACGCCGGCTCAAGCCGTAGCGGCATTATCCAGCGCCGAGTTTCGGGTGGTGGGGCAGGACGATTTTGCGCATCAACTGCACGTGGTGCTGGCTGAGGCGGCCGTACCGAGCCTGACCGGGCTGCCCTGGGTGAGCACCGTGGAAGCCGCGCCGGCTCCCGGCGTGCCCGAAAACTTTCGGGCGCGTACCGACCACCGCGCCAATGCCCTGGCCGCCGATTACGGCGCGGGCCGCCATTACGACGGCCGCGGCGTGACCGTGGGCCACGGCGACGACGGGGCCATCGGCCCGCACATCGACTTTCAGGGACGAGTGGACGTGAGCACGGCCGGGGCCAGCCTGGGCGACCACGGCGACCACGTGGCCGGCACCATCATGGGGGCCGGCAACCTGGAACCGCGCCACCGCGGCCAGGCCGTGGGGGCGTTCAATTTCTATCAGAATTACCCCAACAACATCACTCAGGCCCCGGCCAACTACAATAGTGCCACCCGTCGGGTACGCATCACCAGCTCGAGCTACGGCGACGGCAACAACGCCGGCTACACCAGCCTGGCTCGCGCCCTCGACCAGCAGATGCGCCAGCTGCCGTTCCTGATGCACGTATTTTCGGCGGGCAACTCCGGCACCTCCGACTTTGGCTATGGCGCGGGCGCGGGCTGGGGCAACATCACCGGGGGCCAGAAAATGGCCAAGAACGTGCTGACCGTGGGCAACGTCACGTACCAAGATGCGCTGGCCGGCAGCAGCAGCCGCGGCCCGGCCAACGACGGCCGCATCAAGCCCGAGGTGTGCGCCGTGGGCACCAACGTGACCTCGACCTACGGCGGCAACCTCTACGCCACCATTTCGGGGACCAGCATGGCCTGCCCCGGCGTGTCGGGGGTGTCGGCGCAGCTGGTGGGAGCCTACCGCAGCCTCAATGCCGGGGCAGAAGCGCCCGCCGCTTTGCTCAAAGCGTTGCTCATGAACACGGCCGAGGACCTGGGCAACCCCGGCCCCGACTTCCGTTACGGCTACGGCCGCATCAACGGGCTGCGGGCCGTGCGCGTGCTGGAAGGCCGCACGTATTTCCGCGACAGCCTCACCCAGGGCCAAAGCCGCACTTTCACGGTGCCAGCGGCCGTGGGCAAGAAACAGCTGCGCGTGATGCTGCACTGGACGGACTACGAAGGCGCGGCGAACGCCCGCCCCGCCCTGGTGAACAACCTCGACCTGACGGGCGCTATCGCCGGCCCTGCTACCCCACCCCAGCCCACGCTGCTGCCCTGGATACTCGACCACCGCCCCACCGCTGCCCAGCTCAACACGGCCGCCGGACGCGGGCGCGATTCCATTAACAACGTGGAGCAAATCACCATCGACAACCCCACCGCCACGGGTGGCTACAGCTTCACCGTGACCGGCCGGGCCGTGCCCCAGGGCCGCCAAGGCTTTTGGGTAATATATAGCTACATCGACGAAGGCGTGGAACTGACTTACCCGCTGGGCGGCGAAGGCTTGGTGCCCGGCGAAACCGAAACCATCCGTTGGGATGCCGCCGACAGCTCGCTGCCCTACACCGTGGAATACACCACCGACAACGGCGCGACGTACCTGCCCATTGCCACCAACCTGGCCGGCACGGTGCGCCATACCGACTGGGTGGTGCCCGCTGGCCTGGCTGCCGGCCGCGTGCGGGTGCGCGTGACGCGCGGCACCGTGACGAGCCAGTCGCCGGCGTTCTTCACCGTCGCCCCCCTGCCCACCGCCCTGCGCTCAGAGTATCGGTGCGCCACCGAAAGCCGGCTGAGCTGGACGGCCTCGACCGGGGCCACGGCCTACACGGTCTACAAGCTGGGCGCGCAGTACATGGACTCGCTCACGACGGTGACCACGCCGTTCGCCATGCTGCCACTGGGGTCGGGCTCCGATTATTGGTTTGCGGTGCGGGCCCGGGGGGCCAACGGCCTGCTCTCGCGCCGCACCCGCGCCATTTACCAGCCCGCCGGCTCGCGCGACTGCCCCGGCCCGCCGCTCACGTTGTTCGAGCCCAGTGCGGCGCTGGTGTGTCCCAGCAGCACGGTACTGCTGAGCGACAGTAGTCAATCGGTCCCCACCAGCTGGGCCTGGGTTATCAGCCCGAGCGCGGGGGTGACGTTTGTGAATGGTACCTCGGCCACGTCGCAAAATCCCCGGGTGCAGTTTGCCAACCCCGGCACCTACACGGTGGCCCTCACGGCCACCAACAGCTACGGCCCCGGCACCACGGCTACCCGCACCAACCTGATTACCGTGACCAACGGCTTGCCGGTTGCCTTCACTGAAACCTTCCAGACCGTACCAGCAGCTTTCCCGCCGGCTGGCTGGCGCGTCATTAACCCAAGCTCGAACTATACCTGGGCGCTGAGCACGGCCCTGGCCGTGGGCCCCGATAACGGGAACCGCCGCCTGCCGATGGTCAACAACTACAACGACCGCCTGCGCGGAGCGGAAGACTACCTTCTCACCCCGCCCCTGAACCTGGCCGGCACCACTAGCCCCGAGCTGACCTTCGCCATCGCCTACCAACCCTACGGCCCGGCCAGTAACGACGGCCTGCGGGTGGATATTTCCACCGACTGCGGCACTACGTTCGTACCCACCGGCTACCTGAAGCGCGGGGCCGCTCTGGCCACGGTGGCCACCCCCAATACCAGCGCATTTGTGCCCACCAGCGCCACCCAGTGGCGACAGGAAACCGTGGACTTGCGCTCCTTCCGCACGGCGGGCGCGCCTACGGGCCAGGTACAATCGGTATTGTTGCGCTTCGTGAACCTGAACGACTACGGCAACAACCTATACCTGACCAACGTGGGCGTAGCCGAGCGGGTGGTATCGGCCGCCACGGCGGGCCGTCAGGTCGATGCCTTCACGGCGGCCCCTGTGCCATTCGCCGGGCAGCTGCGGGTAGCCGTGGCCGCCGCGCCGGCCGGTGCTGCTACGTTGCAACTGCTCGATGCCCTGGGCCGCGAGGTACGCCGCCTGCCGCTCACGCTACGTTCCAGCGCTCAGCAAATTGAGTTTGATACCGAGAACCTGCCTGCTGGCGTGTACGTGCTGCGCCTGAACAGTGCCAGCGGTATCCAGCAGTTGAAGGTGCTCAAATAAGGCGTACTCCGTTTTGCGTTGATGAAGAGCCTCGGCCATGAATTGGCTGGGGCTTTTCTTTGCGCGACCAGCAGCAGAGCCGGCAGGCTGGCTTACCCACTGGCAACCCACTGCCCCGTTTATTCCCCATATTATGACCCTACTCAGCCGCTACGCGCTGGCCTTGCTGTTCGTGCTGGCTGGTATCTGGCACTTTGTGCACCCGGCTACCTACCTGGCCATCATGCCACCATGGTTGCCGCAGCCGCTGGCACTGATATACGTGAGCGGCATTTTTGAAATTCTGGGCGGGCTGGGCCTGTTGCCGGCTCGCACCCGGCGCATTGCTGGCTGGGGCCTACTGGCGCTACTGGTCGCGGTGTTTCCGGCTAATTTATACATGGCCCTCATTCATGAGCAGTTAGGCATTCCAGGCTGGATAGCCTGGGGCCGGCTACCCCTGCAACTTCCGCTGATGTGGTGGGTGTGGAAAGCAATGAAGGGCTGATTTTTAAGGGTTGTTTTTTAGTAGAAAAGAACAAAGCAATTCTCATCTTCACCAAAAAAATAAACCCTTAAAAATCAACCCTTCACTTATTCCCAGCGCACGTCCAACAGGCGCAGCTGCACGCTGCGCTGACCGCGGTACTCGTTCAGCTCTACGGTGTAGCAGGCGCTGAAGGGCTGGCCCTGCTCAATCTCGGGCAGGTAGTCGGCCAGGCCGAAGCCGATGGCGTCCACGGCCGGGCCCTGGGCATCGGCGGAGGCGAGGCGTAGCTTGAGGTGGCCCGTGCCCACCACGCGGGCGCTGTGGGGCACGGCCACCAGCCGGCGCGAAGCAAATACCGGGTTAGGGTTGCCGGGGCCGAAGGGCTCCATGCGGCGCAGCTCACCGAAAAAGTCCTCATTGATGCGGGACAGGGGCAACACAGCCGCCACTTCCACGGGCCGCACCAGGTGCTCGGTAGTTAAGGTATCGGCCACCACTTCCTCAAAAAGGCGCTGGAAGGCGGGCACGTTTTCCACCTTCAGGGTGAGGCCGGCGGCGGCGCGGTGGCCCCCAAACTGGTCGAGCAGCGCAGAACAGGCCTCCAGCGCCCCGTGCACGTCGAACCCGGCCACGGAGCGGGCCGAACCGGTGGCCTTGCCGTCGCGCTGCGTGAGGATGACGGTGGGCCGGTAGTATTGGTCGAGGCAGCGCGAGGCCACGATACCGAGCACGCCCTGGTGCCAGTCGGCCTTGTAGAGCACGGTGGCGCGGGCATTTTGCAAAGTAGGGCTGCCGGCAATCATGTCGAGCGCCTCCTGGGTGGTGTGCTGGTCGGAGCCGCGGCGCTGCTGGTTCATCTGGTCCACCACCTCGGCGGTGTAGCGGGCCTCCTGCTGGTCGGGGGCCAGGAGCATGGCCACGGCACGGCGGGCATCGCCCATGCGGCCAGCCGCATTGATGCGCGGCGCAAAGCCAAATATCAGGCTGCTGATACCCAGAGCGCCTTCGCGCAGAGTAGCCAGCTCGCGCAGGGCGGCCAGGCCGGGGCGCAGCAACTCGGCGTCTTCGTTGAAGCGGCGCAGGCCATAGGAAGCCAGAATGCGGTTTTCGCCGGTGATGGGCACGATATCGGCGGCAATGCTGACGGTCACCAAATCGAGCAAATCGTGGAGCGGAGCCGCGTCCAGGCCGAGGTGTTCGCCCAGAGCCTGCATCAGCTTGAAGCCCACGCCGCAGCCCGATAGCTCTTTGTAGGGGTACTCACAATCGGCCCGCTTGGGGTCGAGCACGGCCACGGCGGCCGGTAGCTCGTCGCCGGGCAGGTGGTGGTCGCAGATAATAAAGTCGACGCCCCGGCTGCTGGCATACGCTATTTGCTCCACGGCTTTGATGCCGCAGTCGAGCGCGATGATGAGCGAGAAGCTATTATCGGCCGCGAAGTCAATGGCTTTCTGTGAAATGCCGTAGCCTTCGGTGTAGCGGTCGGGGATGTAGTCGCGCAGCCGCTCGGCCCCAAACAGCGGGGTGAGGTAGCTCATCACCGTGGCTACCGACGTGATGCCGTCCACGTCGTAGTCGCCCAGTACCATCACCTTTTCACCGGCTTCCAGGGCGTGGGCGAGGCGGGCCACGGCGCGGGCCATGTCGCGCATCAGCAGCGGAGCGGGCAGCTGGCGCAGGTCGGGGTGGAAGAAGGCGGCGGCGGCTTCGGGCGTGGCAATACCGCGCTGCACCAGCAGGGCCGCTATTTCGGGGGCAATGAAGAGGGCTTGGGCCAGACTATCGACCCGGGCAGAGTCGGGTTCGGGGATATAATTCCAGCGCTTACTAGCGGATATGGGCATCTGATACGTCGTAGAAATGACGTCAAAAGTACGACCAAACCCCGCCCCACCCCGGCCGGCTTACCTTTAGAGCCAGCTCCCCTGCCCTTCCCCGCCATGAATAAATTCCAGGAATTTTATCGTAAATACCGCCAGTACATTGGCACTGATGCACTCATGTACGGCGTGTTCATCGTGGTACTGGCCCTAATGTTTGTGTTCTTCGGGTAGCTGTGCGGGATAACACGCCGCTTTGTCATCCTGAGCGTAGCGAAGGACCTTACCATGCCCGCGCTGTACCAAGTCAACCAGCCCGATGCGAGAATACTGCGTTTACGTCACGATTAATCCTGCTCGCGCCGTCTTGTACATAGGCGTGATAAGGTCCTTCGCGCCGCTCAGGATGACAGGCGGCTACTGCACCCCGTCGCCGCGCAGCTTGCGAAAACGCTTGCGGGCCTCGGCCACGTAGATGCTGCCGGGGTATTTCACGATTACCTGGTTGTAAAGCTCCTGCGCTTTTAGCTTGTCTTTCACGTCTTCTTCCTGAATTCGGGCCAGCAGAAACAGCGCGTCGTCGCTCAGCACGTCGGCCTTGGGGTCGTTGGTGATGCGCTCGAGCGTGGCAGCGGCTCCGGCAAAATTGCCGGTGCGGCGCTGCAGCTGCGCCTTGAGATAGTACGTGTCATCAGCCAGCGGGTGGCCGGGAAATTTCTCCAGCAGCCCATCCAGGCCCGTGATGGCCTCCGTGAGCTTATTCTGGAACACCAGCTGCTCCACGGCGGCGTAGGCCTTCAGGCCGAGGCCCAGGGTGTCCTCCACCGTGTTGTCCTGGATGAGCAGCGAAAGCTGCATGGCGTCGTTGGCAATTTCGCGGGTGGTGGCTTCCTTCAGGATATCGAGGTGGCTTTGGGCCAGCTTAAAGTCGCCGGCGTAATAGCTCAGGCGGGCATTGCGCAGCTTGGCTTCGTAGCCCAGAGGCGAGTCTTTGTGCGATTTCTCAACCTGCGAATAAAGCAGCGTAGCCTCCCAAGGCTCAGCTTTCAGCAAGTACAAGTCGCCCAGGGTCACCTTGGCTTCGTCCACCACTTCCTCGTTGGCACGGGGCATGTCGATTACTTCCTGCAGCAGGGTCATGGCCTTGGCGCGGTCATTGAGCTGGAAAGCGTGCAGGTTGGCCAAGTTGCGCAGCACCGGGGCGGTGTCGGGCGTGCGACCCAGCTCGGCCAGCAGCTGGCCGTATTCGGTCACCAGGGCCCGCACTTTGGTCAGGTCCACGGGGTAAGTTTCGCGCACCTGGGCTTCGCGGGCCTGCAGCAGGCGTTGGCGGGCGGCGTTGCCGTAAGGGCCGTTGCGGTACTCTTTGGCCACGTAGGCAAAGCCGTCGATGGCACTTTCGTAGTCTTTGTTGAATTGCGCAATCGCGGCCAGCTCCATCACCCGGCGGCCTTCGCCCCGGCCGCGGCGGTCCAGCGCCCGGGCCTGTATCAGAGCCCCGGCAAAGTCACGGCGCTGCACCTGCAGCCACAGCAACAGCTCGCTAAATGCGGCCTGCTCGGGGTGCTGCTGCGTGGCGATGAGCACTTGCTTTTCCAGCGCATCGAAATCCTTTTCTTCGCGCAACGCATTTTGCAGCATGTTGCGCACGTAGGGCAGCTGCTGCTCATCCTGGGCCACGAGGCGCAGGGTTTCGGCTAATACCTGGAGCTGGTTCTGAGTTTGAGTATACAGCTGAATGAGCTGCGGGGCGTACTCGGTGTCGTTTTTGGCCAGGGCCCGGCCACGTAGGTAGGTGCGCTCGGCCCACGGCAGCAGCTCGCGCCGGCTGAATTCGGCGGCTACCGGCAGCACCTGGGCGGACGTGAGCAGGCTCAATACTTTCTGCCACTGCTTCTCGGCGGCGGGCAGGTCGCCGGCTTCCGCGTACACGCCCCCCAGCGCCACCCCAATGGTAGCTTCCTCCGGACGCAGCTTGGCGGCCCGCTTGGCTACTTTCTCGGCCTCCTTGTAGCGTTTCAGGGCCTGCAATGAGGCGATATAGACCGAAAAAACCGCTGTGCTGGCCTGCTCGGCGGCCGGCAGCCGCTCAAACAGAAACACCACTTTTTCGTGCTCGCCGCGGCGGGCGTAGTCCTGCGCCAGCGTGGTCGAGTTTACGGGAGCCCATTTGCCCGGCTGCTGGGCGAGCGCCGGAGTAGCCAGCAAAAGCGCGGCGGCGACAAACAGAGAATGCGGACGCATAAACAATACTTAATAGTCAATAACCAAGATTCCGCCCAGGGCATCAACGCCGGGATTCAGACGGTTCGTTCAACGCAACGCCCCGGTCGGCCGCTGCTTTTGTATACCCAATCCAACAGACCCCAAAATAGAAAAAGGGCCGCCCCCGAAGGTACGGCCCTTTTCAAGCTGCCTGCTGGCGGCTTAGAAGAACTTCGTGCGGTTGTCTTTCACGTTGGCGTGGGCCTTGATGGCTTCGTAAATTTTGCCATCCTGCTGCTGGGCACGTTGCTGGGCCAGCTGCTGGCGAACGGCCTTCAGGTCGGCGGCGGCGGGAGCAGGGGTAGTGCTCACAGGCTCCACCACCAGCACGCCCTGCTCACCCTGGATGGCGGCCGACTTCTGGCCGGGCTTCAGCGCGAAGGCTCTGCCGACGGCTACGGGCTCGAAGCCCACGTTCGGAATGCTGCCCTGGCCCAGCACCACGCCTTCGGCTGTGGCTACCTGAGCGGTGGGGCCGTATTTGGCGGCCATTTCTTCCAGCGTGCCGGTTTTGGGCAGCTTGGCCATAATCTGCTTGGCCTTCTCCTCGTTGCGCACCAGCGCCGACAGCTCGGGGCGGAGGTTGGCCACGGTGGCCGTGCCTTTGGCGCGCTCGTCGGTGAGGGCGGCAATCACGTACTGGTCGCCCATTTCGTACACCTCCGAAACGTCGCCTACTTTGGTATCGGTACCGGTTTGGCTGAAGCCAAAGGCCCAACGCACCAGCTCGCGGGCGTTCTGCAGGTTGTTCACGGTGCGGGCACTGCGGTCCAGGTTTTTGGCCTCCTGCTTCACCAGCGTCTTGTCTTTGGTCGTCAGCTTGCGGAAGCTCTCCAGGTCGGTGGCTTCGCCTTTCAGCTCCTGCGCCTTGGCGTAAGCCACTTCACGGGTCGCATCGCTGGGGGTAATGGTCTTTTTCACTTCCGCCACCTGATAGGTTTGCTTGGTGGGCACGGCCGTTACCTTGATAACATGGTAGCCGAACGAGGTTTCTACCAAATTAGGCAGCAAGCCCGTGGCCGTAGCGCCGAAAATGGCTTTCTCAAACTCGGGTACCATGCGGCCCTGGCCAAACCAACCAAGGTCGCCGCCCTGGTCCTTGGTGCCATCGGTGCCAAACTGGCGGGCCATCGCGCCGAAATCAGCCCCGGCTTTGATTTTGTTCAGGATGTCCTGCGCCTTGGCTTTCGCCACGGCTTTGGCTTCGGGCGTGGTGCCTTCGGCCTTGATGAGAATGTGGCTGGCGCGGGCCGCCGCCTGCTTGCCAACACCGGTACTCGTCACTTTATACAGCGAGTAGGTGCCGTTTTCAGCGTAAGGGCCGTAGATTTTGCCAGCGGCCAGGGGCAGCTGATTGCGGAGCTGCTCGGGCAGGTCGGCGGGGCTGCGCAGGGCTTTGTTATAAGGCTGCTCCGAGTTAGCCGACACGAACAGCGAATCGACCGGGGCCGAGGCAAACGTGGTAGCCAGCTCCGCCATCGACGTTTTCACGGTGCTGCTGTCCTCTTTCGAGGCCACCACCGGAATGCTGATGTACTCCACCGAGCGGCCGTCTTCCACCTTGTACTTGCCCTGGTTTTTGTCGAGGTAAGCCTGCAGCTGGGCATCGGTCACTTTCACGGCCGAGTCGGAGATGCTGCTGTAAGGCACAAACAAGTATTTCACCGTCTCCTTGGTATTCTGAAACGAGTCGAAGCGCTTGGCTTCGGCCGAAGTCACGTACACCGAGTTTTTCAGCAGGGCGTTGTACTTATTGGCGAGGCGCTCGGCGGGCAGGTTGGCTTCGAAATTGCGCCAGGCGGCTTGGTTTTCGGGAGGCAGCTTGTCGAGGTTTTTGAGGTACTCGATGAGACGGGCTTTGTCAAACTGGCCGGTTTTCGGGTCGGTGAAAGCCTGCTTGATGCCGGGGCTGACGTTGTCGCCCTGCACCATATCCACCAATTCATCGTCCGATACGGTCAGGCCCAGCTTTTCCCACTCCGGCTGGAAAGCCAAGCGGTAGATGGTCTGGTTCCAGGCCTGGTCGCGGAGGTAGCCGAGGGCCTGCTCGTCGGGCTGGCGCTGCTGCTGGGCCACAAAGGCCTGCTTGGCTTGCTCCAGGGCATTGTTGTAGTCGGCCAATTCCACTTTCTGGCCGGCCACTTCGCCCACCGTCTGGTTGTTGCCCCCAAAAAGCTTGTTGTTGCCGCCCACCAGGTCGCCGCCCACAATAAAGAGCAGCATGCCAACGGCCACGAGGCCGACCGCCACGCCTGATTTTTCCCGAATCGTGTTAATTAAAGCCATTTACTTGTCAAAAGAATCGAAGTCTGTGTTAGTCAAAAGAGGCGCAAAATAACCAGAATTTGACCGGCAATCAAAGTTTTGCCAGATTTTAAGTCGCCAGTTGGCCCGCGGCGGCCGGGACGCGGCCAGCTCTCCTGCGTTTCAATGCGCCGCCGCTCAAAACCAACCAACCGGCGCAATTCCGTTCTAACGACGTTTTTTGGTCGATTTGGCCGGAGTTTTGGCGCGGGCCTGCTCGGCCAGCTTGGCCTTTTGCTCGGCAATTTTGGCCTCCAGCCGCTCCTGCTGGCGCCAGTAGAGCAGCGGCATCCAGCACGTCATCGACACCATGAAAATCCAGTAGTTACGGCTCAGGTCGTTGAACAGAATCGTCTGGTAAATGCCAATAACCAGCGCTGCTACGCCCACGGCGAATAGCACGGTGCGCAACAGGGATTTATCGAATGTCATATTGCGGGATTAAAAATCGTCTAATTATCGTAGTGCTTCGGCAAACGCCGTTTCGCGCCACCGGCCCACCCTACTGCACTGGCGCGGCCTGCGGCGCCGCGAAGATGCCCTCGGGCTTGGTGATGCGGTAGCGCGAGAAGTCCTGGTTGGCCGTCAGGCCATAGCCAGTGAGGTATTCGGTGGGCGTGGTTATTTTCACGAACATCGCCGAATCGGTGTAAATCAGCTGCTTGGTTTTATCGAAGAATAGCTCTTCAGTATTCATGCGCTGCTGCTGCGGCACGTTCATCACCCGTACGTCGCCGCGCATGATGTAGAGGCTTTTGGCCTTGTCCGATTTGCCGTACCTGGCCTCCAGCGTATTGACAACCGTCTTTTTGCCATCTGTCGAGTAAAATGTCACCACCATCCCTTTGGGGTAGATGACGTCGCCATTCTCGAACGTCTGCTCCAGCGGCGCGGTGAGCTGCAGCTTGAGCTTGGCCGAGTCGCTGAACAGTGTTCGCACGTTGGTGGTCTCCATCAGCGGGCCGGTGTAGACGAGCCTGGGGCCGGTGGCCGCTTTTTTATCGCAGCCTCCCAGAGCCAATCCCATCAGGATGGCCCCGCCGCTCCCCCACTGCCTGAGTCCGTTCACTGCCTTGTTGGTTTGTGGTGCAGGCTTACTGCAAGCGCCGCTTGATAAACCAGCGGTTGTTCAGCGTCACCCCGAGCTGGCCCCGAATGTAGGTTTCCTGCACGTTGCTGCTGTTCGTGGCGGCGTTGATAATATCGGAGTTGCCGCGCACACCATACGTGAAGCCGAGGCTGAACGAGGTGGATTCGAGCGGCGTAGCCGTGGGCAGCGGGAAGCCAAAGCCCCAGCTCACCGACCGGTCATACAGCGTTTTGCCACCGGGCTGGTACGGCAGCTGCGCCACGGCTACCCCGGCCCGGTAGCTCACCCGCTGAAAATAGTGCTCCACGGAGCCCGGGTCGGGCGAAATCTCGGCCCCAAGACCAACACGCACCGTGTTGTTGAGCGCCAGGCGCTGCTCACCAAAATTCCGAAACTTCGACCACTGCTGCTGAGCCGCATCAAGGCTGACACTCCAGTTCTTGTCGTTGTCGACGCTGATACCGACTTGTGCCAGCGCAGGCACATAGCTGCTGCCGCGGCCGTCGCTCAGCGTCGAAATGGGGCTGACCAAGGTGCCGTTGTCGGCGTAAGATTGTTCCTGCGTTTCTTCGCGCTGGCCGTTGAGGTTGTGCGCGAAGCTGTATACGCCGCCGAGGTTCAGATTCAACTCTTTGCCCAATTTCTGGCGATAGTGCGCCCCGGTGCGGAAAGCAAAATCTGAGTAGCGGGTATGCAACCGGTCCACGGAGTTAATCAGGCGCGCGGTGCTATTGCCCTCCTGCACGGCCGTACCCGTCGTTTCGTCAATCACGCCAAACACGTAGGAGGCCGTGAAACCCAGCGTAAAATTCTTGGTGATGCGATAGCCCTGCGCCAAATACGCCTCTGAAATCCCGCCCGAGCCTCTGTTCTGCTTCAACGACCGCGCTTGGCCCGGCACCGGCGTTCCCGCCACCTCGTCGATAATGTTTGATTCGTAGTCCACGGTGCTCACCTGCTTCAGCCCCACGCCCGCGCCCCACTTGGGGTTCAGGGGCACCGAAAAGGCGAAGTAGCCGAGCGTCCCGCTGCCGCTACGGTTGGCACCGTTGGCATTCTTCACGGTTTTGTACTGCCCATTGTAGCCGGCCTCAAACGTGGTGCGCGAGGTATAGAACAACAGCGCCGGATTCAACTCATTCACATTGACGGCGTTGGGAGCAGCCAGTCCCACGCCGCCCATGCCCATCTGGCGCACGCCGCCGGTGTTGGCGTTGTATTCGCCCAGCCCAACGCGGGAGTACGGCGAGTTGCCCAGGCCCTGGGCCTGCGCGCCACCAGCCGTCAGCACTGCCATGCCCGCCAGTACCAAGGCCGTACGCAGGCGCTCCATCTCTTTATTTGTCAACATGATAAACTAAAATCCGATTAAGGCCGAGCAGCACCAGCTCGGGAACAACAAAGATACGAGCCGGGAGCCGGGTCGCCAGAAACGCGGCATCGCCCCCGCTGAGCAGCACGCCCAACTCCGGGTAAGCCTGCTGATACTGAGCAATAAGACCCGTAATTTCCGCTACGGCCCCGTTCACTACGCCGCTCAGCAGGCTTCCCGTAGTGGAGTCGCCCACGAGCGGAATCGTTGCATCGGCGGGCGGCAACTCCAGCAACGGCAGCCGCCCCGTAAACGTGTGCAACGCCCGCAGCCGCATGGCCAGCCCCGGCGCGATACTCCCGCCGTGGTAGGTACCATCGGCCGTGATGAGGTCAAATTTCAGTGCCGTGCCGGCGTCTACTATCAGCGTGGCGCGGCCGGGCCGCAGACTGGCAGCGCCCACCGCCGCCGCCAGCCGGTCGGCCCCCAGGGTTTGCGGGGTACCGTAGGCATTGCGCAGCGGAATAGCTGTGCCAGCGGGTTTGAAAACCAGAATTTCACCCGGCACCATCTCCCGCAATTCATCGGCCTGCAACGCCGCATCCTCGGCCACGGAGGCGATGATGACGTGTTCCGGCCGCCAGCGCCGCACCAAGCTTCGCACTTCGTAAGCCGTCAGGCCGGCCGCCGTCTCGCGCAGCAGCGACCCATCGAAACAGCCGGCTTTCACGGCCGTGTTACCGATGTCGAGGGCGAGGGTACGCATTAGGCGGGTTACAGTTGAATAAAAAAGAACGTCATGCTGAGCGAAGCCGAAGCATCTCGCGTGCAGAAGTGAACCCAATTATCAGGATTACTACCACACGCGAGATGCTTCGGCTTTGCTCAGCATGACGTTCTGTTGGGTGTCACCAGAAATGCTTACAGGAAGTATTTCATCCGAATAACCTCCTGCTCACTCAGGAAGCGCCACTTGCCACGGGGCAGGTCCTTCTTGGTGAGGCCCGCGTACTGCACGCGGTCCAGGGCCACTACCTCGTAGCCGAGGTGCTCGAAAATGCGACGCACGATGCGGTTGCGGCCAATGTGAATTTCGATGCCCACAAAGTGCGCGTTACCGGCCACTACGGCCACGTCATCCACGATGGCTTTGCCGTCCTCCAGCTCCAGGCCGTCCGAAATCTTGCGCAGGTCTTCGTCGGACAGCGGCTGGCTCAGCTCAACCTGGTAGATTTTCTTGTTCTTGTGCGAGGGGTGCGAGAGCTTCTGGGCTACTTCGCCATCATTCGTGAATAGCAGCAGGCCCGTGGTGTTGCGGTCGAGCCGGCCCACCGGGAAAATCCGCTCCTTCGAGGCGCTGGCCACCAGGTCCATCACCGTGCGGCGGCCTTCGGGGTCCTCCGTCGTCGTGATAAAGTCCTTGGGCTTGTTCAGCAGCACGTACACCGACTTCTCGCGGCTGAGGTTGGTCTTGCCGTACTGCACGGTGTCCTCGGGCTGCACTTTGTAGCCCATTTCCGTCACCACTTCACCGTTCACCTTGATTTCGCCGGCGGCAATCAGCGTATCGGCTTCACGGCGCGAGCAAATGCCCGCGTTGGCGATGTAGCGGTTCAGGCGCAGCTCGTCGGTACTGGAGTCCTCTTCTTCCTCACGGCGGCGCTTGTTACCCCGGGTTTTGTCCTGCTCGTAGTGCTTCAGGTTTTTGTAGTCGGGAGCCTCGCCGGGACGCTCGCCGAAGCGGGGCTTGTCGGCGCGGTTCTCCTGCACGGCCGGGCGGGCGGGCCGGGGCTTGTCTACGGCGCTACCGTAGCCGGTGCCCGAGCGGCGTACGCTGCGCTCCTGCGCTTTCAGGGCCTCCCGGCGCTCAGCAAAGCTGCCGGGTGCGGGCGACCAGCGCTCGGTGCTGCGTTTCTCGTAGCCACCGGGACGCTCGCCGGTGCTGCGGCCGGGGGCCGAAGCCCCGTCACGACTACCAAAAGCGCCGGGCGTGAACTTGCGGCCAAACGCGGCCTGGTCGGCGCGGAAATCAGCGTTGCTGGCGTTGTCGCGCTCAATATTAGAATCACGGCGCTCGCTGCGCTCCTCGCGTTGCTGCGGCGGGTTAGCATCAAACGGACGGGCCGAACGGATGGGTCGGTTCGGGCCACGCTCTTCGCTACGGGTTTCGCCGCGCTCAAAATTCTCGGGCTCGCGGGGCGTGCTGCGGCCGAAGCTGCCGCCGCTACGAGGCGCGCTGCTGTCGCTGTCCTCGTTGGGGTTGCTCTTCAAAAATTTGCGGTTGCGCTCACCAGGCTGGCCACGGGGCACGGCCTTTTCGCCATCGCGGCGGTAGGGCTGGCCGCCCCAGTTCTCCTTGGGCTGGTACGGGCGGATGGGACGGGCCTCGGTGGCAGGGCCACGCTGCTCGCTGCGGTCGCTGCGGTCGCTGCGGTCGCTGCGGTCGCGGTCGCCACCAAAGCTGCCGCGCTCGGGGCGCGCCTCGGCGGTGCGGCCGTAGCTGGTGCCGGTGCGCTGCTCCTTACCGAAGCCGCCCGGGCGGGGGGCACGGTCGTCGCGGCGCTCGAAGGGCCGGTCGCTGCCAAAGCTCTTGCTGCCGCCACCAAAGCTTTTGTTGCCAAAGCTGCTGCCGCCTTCGCGCTGACCGCCGCCGTAGCTACTGCCATAGGGACGCTTCTCGCCATCGCCAAATTTTTTGCCGCCACCGCCAAACGCGCCGTTGGTAGCCGGACGGCCAAATGCGCCACCCGTAGCCGGACGACCAAATGCGCCGTTGGTAGCGGACCGGCTTTTGCCGAAGCCGCCCCGGTCATTACCACCCCGCTCACGGTCGTTGCCACCCCGGTCGTTCCGGTCGTTGCTGCGCTCGCCGCCACGGCCAGCGGCAGCTCCGCCGCCAAAGCCCCCAGGGCCACCTGCACTGCGGCCGCCGCGACGGTCCGCTTTATCTTCTGAAAAGTGTTTCTTGCCCATGGGGAGAAAAATTGCGTGCCGTATCGCTACGGTACAGGTTAAAAAAAGAATCGGTATTAGGTAGTCGGTGGTCAGAAAGATTGAACGCCGTCAACCCCAATAAAATTCTGACTACCGACTACCCAATACCGATTACCAAAAAGCCGCGGTGCTTAGTCGCGCCGCGCCATTTTGGCTTCAATAGAATGCTGGGTGTGGGGCACGGCCCGCAGGCGCTCCTTGGGAATGAGCTTGCCGGTGCCGATGCACACGCCGTAGGTACCGTTTTTGATGCGAACCTGGGCGTTTTCGAGCTGCTGAATAAACTTCATCTGGCGCGAGGCCAGCTGGTTCATGCTTTCCTTCTCCGCCGTTTCGGCACCGTCTTCCAGCACCTTGGCCGAGGAGGCCGTGGTATCGGTGCCCGATTCGTTGCTCCGATTCAGCGTCTCTTTAATGAAGGTGAACTCCTTGCGGGCCGCCGTGAGTTTTTCCTGGATAATCTGGTCGAACTCGTTCAAGTCCTCCCGGGAATAGCGAATGTTGTCTCCGTTCATAAAATGAGTAAAAAGAACTGCGGAAAATAGCGGCCTTGCGGGTGGGCAATGCCTAAGCTGCTAAATAACGGGGAAGCCAAAGAAAGCTCCTGCCAGCGCGACGAAGCTAAGGTAGTTGCCTGCATGGTTTTGCAGACGCAAAGTTACAGATTCGAAAGCGCTTTTCCTTGGTGGGCTAAAAGCCTAGCATTTGGATAGCAGCCACAGCGGCTTCCACGCCCTTATTGCCGTGCTTACCACCGGCCCGGTCCCAGGCCTGCTCCAGCGTATTGGTAGTTACCAGCCCAAAGATGACCGGCTTATTGAATTTCAGGCCTACTTGCGTGATGCCCTGTGCCACGGCATGGCAGATGTAGTCATCATGCTTGGTTTCGCCCTGAATTACTACGCCCAGACAAATCACGGCATCCATCTCATCGTGCTGCGCCAGAAACTGCGCCCCAAGAGTGAGCTCAAAGCTGCCCGGCACGCTATTGCGGTAGATGTTTTCAGCCTTGGCTCCGTGCTTTATCAGGGTGTCAAAAGCCCCGGCGCTAAGGATGTCGGTTATCTCGCGGTTCCACTCAGATACTACCAGCCCGAAACGCTTACCGCTGATATCGATGAAGGTAGCAGCGTCGTAGTCGCTCAGGTTTTGGAGAGAAGTTGCCATGTGTTATAAAAATTGCCATCCTGAGCATAGCGAAGGACCTTACCACGGTTGAACGAAGTCCGTTCGGGTGCGATAAGGTCCTTCGCTGTGCTCAGGATGACAATGAAGCTTCGGGTTTGTTTATTTCTCCAGCTTGGCTTTGTACTGGCGGGCTTCGCCGACCTCCTGGGCCGTGGGATACTCGCTAATGATGCGGCCGTAGGCTTTCAGCGCGCCTTCACTGTCGCTGGCCAGCTCGCGAGCCGTGGCTTCTTTCAGCAGGTAGCCGGGCGAGAAGTATTCGTTGGCGTTGTGGTCGGCGGCTTTAGCGTAGAGGTCGGCGGCTTCCTTGGGCTTGTTCAATTCCAGCTGCGCATCGCCCATCAGCGAATAAGCACGGCTTTGCACCAGGTAGTCGTCGGAGCTAAAGTCCTCGAGAAAATCGAGGGCCTCTTTGTATTTGCCTTGTTTCAGCGAAGCTACCCCGGCGTAGAAGTTGGCCAGGTTGCCGGCTTTGGTGTTGCCATACTCGTTGGCCACGGTGGTGAGGCCGGGAGCCTTGCCGTCGCCTTTAACGGCTTTGCTCAGCGAATCGGCTTCCCAGTTGTTCACGGCGCGGAACATGCTGGCCTGCGCTTGCTGGTTCTGCTGAGTGCGCCAGGTGTAATACCCAAAGCCGCCTACTACGGCCAAAACAACTGCCGCCAAGATGCCCAGCAGCACGTTGCGGTTATTGCGCACGAAGTCTTCCGAATCAGCCAGGCGAGCGGCCAGGGCGTCCGGGTCTTCCAGCAGCGGATTTTCGGCCGGCAGGTTTTCGGCGGGGGCCAACGGGTCGGCGGGCACGTTCTGGGGTACTTGCCCCTGGCGGGCCTGCTGGCTTTTGCCAGAGTAGGGAATCTTCGACATTACAGTGGGTATTTCAGCAACAGGACCCGCAAGCGGGCCGCAGGGCCAGCGGCCGGGTTAATTAGTCGTGAATGTAGGGGTAGTCGGCCTGCACGTAAACGTCCTTGTACAGCTCGTCGGGCGTAGGGAAAGGCGAATTTTCAGCAAATTCTACCGACTCGGCCACTCTGGCTTTGATGGCCTCGTCGATGGCTTCAAGGTCGGCCTCGGTGGCCATGTTATTGCTGAGGATGGTATGACGCACGCCTTCGATGGCGTCGCGGTGCCGGTAGTCCTCCAACTCCTCTTTGGTGCGGTACTTGGCCGGGTCGCTCATCGAGTGGCCCTTGTAACGGTAGGTCTTAAATTCGAGCAGCGTGGGGCCGTCGCCTTTGCGGGCGCGCTCGGCAGCACGGGCCACGGCTTCGTGCACGTCCTCCACGCGCATGCCGTTCACCGGCTCCGAGGGCATGTCGTAGCTCAGGCCCAGCTTGTAGAGCTCGGTCACGTTCGACGTCCGGGACACCGACGTGCCCATGGCGTAGCCGTTGTTCTCAATCACGAAGATGACGGGCAGCTTCCAGAGCATGGCCATGTTGAAGGCTTCGTGCAGAGCACCCTGGCGCACGGCCCCGTCGCCCATGTAGCAGATGCAAAGCTTACCCGTCTTGTTGTATTTCTCGGCGAAGGCCAGGCCGGCACCCATGGGTATCTGCCCGCCCACGATACCGTGGCCGCCCACAAACCCAACCGACTTATCAAACATGTGCATCGAGCCCCCTTTGCCTTTCGAGCAACCGGTGGCTTTGGCATACAGCTCGGCCATCACGGCATTGGGCGACGTGCCCAGGGCCAGCGGGTGGGCGTGGTCGCGGTAAGCGGTGATGTATTTATCGCCTATTTCCAGAGCTGATACTGCCCCGGCCACACAAGCCTCCTGGCCGATGTAGAGGTGGCAGAAGCCTTTGATTTTTTGCTGCCCGTAAAGCTGCCCAGCTTTATCCTCAAACTTGCGCATGAGCTGCATTTGCTCATACCACTGCATATACGTCTCTTTGGGAAACGCGGGAGCGGCTGCTCGTTTGGGCTGGGGCGCGGCTTTGCCAGACGCGGCCGCCGTGGGCTTGTCGGTGCCAGGCATAACAGGGTCCGGCTGGCGGACCGTGGTCACGGTTTTGCCTTGGCCTTTGGCTGCTGCGCCATTGGATGCCGTCGATTTTTTAGGAGCAGCTTTTACTTTCGTATCCGCCATAGCACGTTAAGGAATATTTCGCGTTGGGAGGGCGAAATTACGTAAAACTGCTGGCAATACCGAACCTTATGTCCCTTGACTCCCTTCAGCTTCTTTTTTTTAAGAATTACGACGAGGCTGCTCTGCGTTTATCGCCCGGCCTCAATTGCTTTATCGGCGACAATGGCAGTGGCAAAACCAATCTGCTCGATGCCATTCATTATCTATCCCTGACCAAAAGCGCCATTAGTGCTTCAGACAGCCTTTCTATTAAACAAGGCGCTGATTTCTTTGTAGTTAAGGGTATTTTTTCTACAAATTCAGCCTCTGAGCACGAGACTATCCAGGTCAGCCTGCGCCAGGGACAAAAAAAGACCCTCACCCACGACAAGCAGCCCTATGAACGCATGGCCGACCACATCGGCCGCTACCCGGCCGTCCTGATTTCCCCCTACGACACCGACCTCATTCGGCAAGGCAGCGAGGACCGCCGGAAATATTTCGACAGCTTGATGGCCCAGCTCGACCATCAGTTTCTCGAGTTGCTCATCTCTTACAATGCACTGCTGCGCCAGCGCAACGCCGTGCTAAAACAAGGAGCCGACCGCTCTACGCATGGCTTTGACCGCGACTATTTGCTGGCCCTCGACGAACAGCTGGCGCCGCTGGGCCAACAGCTCACCGTGTTGCGCGAGGCTTTTCTTAGTGAATACGTTCCCATCTTCCAACGCCACTACCGCCAGCTAGCCGATGGCCGCGAAGCCGTAATGCTCACGTACAAGAGCCAACTACTCGGCGCAGACTTCGCCCAATTATTACGCGCCAACGAGCGCCGCGACTTTGCGCTGCAGCGCAGCACCACCGGCTCGCACCGCGACGATTTTGTTTTTCTCATGGAAGACATGCCGGTGAAGAGCCATGCCTCACAGGGACAACAAAAGTCATTTGCGATTGCGCTCAAGTTGGCGCAGTTTGAAATGCTGGCGGCCAAGCAACACCAAAAACCCCTCCTCCTACTCGATGACATTTTCGACCGCCTCGATGACAAGCGCATTGCGCGCCTGCTGGAGCTGGTAGCTGATGAGACGTTCGGCCAGGTTTTTCTTACCGATACCAACCTGGAAAGAACCGACCAGGCACTGGCCCGGGTTACCATTCCTATCCTGCGGTTCCGGGTAGAGAATGGCATGGTGGCACCCGTTTAAGAGAGGCCAAGAGCTACCTTTACAGCCTCGATATAAGTCCGGTTTTCCATAGCCCGGACGTTCCTGCCACCGTGAAAAAACCATCTGCTCCCTCCCGCTCCGGCGATATCATTGCGCTAAAAGAGGGACTGGAATCGTTGGTCCGGATTTACCGGTTACAAGGCAAGCTCAACGAGGTAACGGTGGTGTCGAGCTGGGAGCGGGTAATGGGCAAAGCGGTAGCCCTGAAAACCCAGGAGGTGTATGTGAACAAAGGCCGCCTGTTTGTGCGGCTTAGCTCGGCCCCGCTCAAGCATGAATTGCTCATGGCTAAAACCCGGGTAGCCGAACTCATCAATGCCGAGGTTGGCGAAACGGTTGTGAAGGAAGTCATCTTCCTCTAGCCATTCCCAAGCACGCCCTTTCTCCTGCCTTTTTACGATATTTCAGTCGCCTGCATAGCGCGATTGCATCTGTGTCGTGCAAGGCATTTTCGGCCGTTGCCTAGAGAGAGCTGTCTGTAACCCGACACCGATTTCTATCGGACTTAGCCTAGACGTTTGGCCTTTCTATTCCCGTCGGGCCCCGTTCCTCCTAGCTCTTTTCTGAGTCCATCATTGCGAATGCGGCTCTATTTGTCGCAGCCCTCCTACTTGACCGGAAGCAGTCATATTGAACAAAAATGTTTCACGTGGAACATTTTTGTCACTTAGGTCCATACACTTTCAGCAGAAGTTCATTGTAGGCTTCAAGAAGGGCAATGTACTTGGTTTGAAGCACCAAAAGCTGCTTTGCGGGGTCGGAATCAACACTTTGTACTGATGTTACACGGTGCGTAACATGATTTGTAACAATGTTTTTTGGCTGGGCTGTTACAAATGGTAAAGTGGATTGTTGAACGGGTGTAATATCGTTTGAAAAATCGTGGTTGATAATTTCGCCAATTCGTGTTACAAAGTTGTAATCAAGTGTATTTTCTTTGAATTTACGATAAATAGTCGGACGTGTAATACCCATCTCCTCTACGATACGCGTAATGGAAATACCGCTGTTTTTGATTGCTTCCTGCAGGATTTCGCCTTGATGTGGCATAGGGAATGTATTACGTAACGGTGATGCAAATATGTCACATTTGTAATTAATAAACAAATTTGTACAGATAATGCGGATACAAAATAATGCAACATTTATACGCATTACAATATGAAGCGGTGTAACATTACATACGCGTATTACACATTGATTACGTTACACTGTTAAGCTGTATCTCCGTGTTACACTTCGTCTATTTTATTATTTACCATTTGTCCCTGCCTTAGGCGGGACCAGGCAAGCACAAAATGCCTTTATTATTCAGTCAATAGGCCTATGAGCCGGTTGGGATAGTCAGTAGTTATGCCGTCAACGCCGAGAGCAAGGAGGTGGCGCATGTCTTGCACAGAGTTCACAGTCCAGGGAACAAGCCGGAGGTTGGGATACGCTGCACGCAATTTCTGCACCGCCGCTGGTGTTACAGTGCGAAAGTCCGGACCAAGCGTGGTGGGGATGAAACCAAGCTGGCTGATGTGCTGAACCCAGGGCAGGTTATCTTCTATCAGAAAGCAGGTAGCCAAATCCGGGTGTTGCTGATGAGCCAGAAGAAGAATGCGCGCGTCAAAACACAACAAGTGTGTGCGGGCTATTAAGCGGGCAGATTTTATTTCTTCCAAAACCAATGCGAGGAATTCGGCAGGCATTGGGTGGTATAGACCGTCGCCAGCAGGGCTGCTTTTCAGTTCAATCGAGTACCTGACTGGTGAGCGGCGTAGTTGCCGACAGGCGGTTTCAACGGCCGCGAAGACGTCGGCGAGCAATGGTTTGTGGGCTGGCTGGGAGAGCTGTTCGGGGAAATCAGGGTGCCGAAGCAGGCCGCACTCGCACTCGCGAATGAGGCGGTAAGGCATCTGGTATAAGTTGAACTGGGCGGGTTTGCCAGCTGGAATACGCTCGCCCAGCGGCCCGAAGCAAATGGCCGGATTAAGCCAGGGCTCGTGCGAAACGACAACCTGTTTATCGGCGGATATAACAACGTCCAACTCCAGTACGTCGACGCCTAGCGCAAGCGCATGAAGAAAGGCTGGGAGCGTGTTTTCGGGCAGCAGACCGCGGCAGCCACGGTGGCCGTGCACTTCGGTAGGGGCAGCGTGAGAAACGGCTTTAGACATGGCGTTGGGTCTGATTAAAGTGCAGAGAGGAGTGCTAAAGCACACAGCCTGTGGCCGGCAGTAGCAACTCAAAATGCCAAGCCCTGAGTAGGCGGCCCTTCCAATGTCGTGGATTAGGGTATTTTTGTAGCTCATCAATTTTGCGTTCGCTTTCATGAAAAAACTGCTCTTACTCGTACTACTGATAGCCGTCGGCGTTGGTGGCTACTATTACTACCGAAACCTGAAGCAAGGCCCTAGCGGTGCGCTAATGGCAGCGGCTGCAGCTGTGCAAACGCACGATATGGCCACGTTTGAGAAATACGTAGACGTGAACAGCGTGACTAGCCACTTGGTGGATGACGTGGCCCAGCAGGGCGCGATGCTCAGCTCACTCATGCCCGGCGGTGGCTTGGTAATGGGCGGGGCCATGCGCCTGCTAAAACCTGCCTTGGCCAAGGCCGCCCACCAGGAAGTGCAGCGCTACGTAGAAACCGGCTCGTTGGAGGCCGCGGCGGCGGCAGCTCCCAAGCGCCTCATGAATATTTCGCTGACGGGACTGGCCAGCAAAATCATGAGTCCGGAAAGCGCATTTAAAGGGGTGAAGTACACCCGGGAAGAAGGTGACAATGCCTTCATGGGCCTGGAGGTATCGCAACCTAAATACGATACGACGATGGTGATAGAAGTGAAAATGCGCCGGCAGGGCGACCATTGGCAGCTCACGCAAATTATGAACAGCGGCGACTTGCTGCGCGATGTAGCGCAGCTGGAAAAGAAGCGACTGTTGAACTAAGCTACGGTAGCTACCGAGGCTTCTCTGTGTTCTAAAAGCAAGAAGTCCCGACCATGGTATGGCCGGGACTTCTTGCTTTTATGATTGGTCGAACAATTATCTCCGACCAGAGAAAAGGAAGTAGATAATGGAGCCCCCAAAGGGGAAGAACCAAATTACTACTCCCCAAATCAGTTTTTTGGTAAGACTCCAGTCCTGCTTGAGCAGGCTGATGATAGCGGCAATGGCCAGGATTATGTACAGGACGCCAAATATGGAAAGGCTCCCGTTGTTCTTGTATGCGCTACAAGCTGAAAAAAGCAGCGTCAGGGGCAGCAAGAGTGCCGTCAAAGGCAGGCGGGAAGTAAAGTGACGAAGGGTGTTCATGAGGGGGGAAGAAAGTGAAAGATGAACCTGAAAACCCTTACGCAACGCTATTCAAATGGATATAATGAGTCGAATTTTAATATTTTAACTTATTGATAATCATATTATTGACTTGATAAAATACTGTATTTGCCGAACAAACTCGAGGCCAGAGGCAGGCATCAGCACCAAAACCAGGATTACGCCATACAACGCGCCGTAGAAGTGGGCGTCGTGGTTGATGTTATCGCCCCGGCGGCGGCCCTGGTAGTAGGAATAGGCCAGGTAGAGGAAGCCGAAGATGAAGCCTGGAATCCCGACCGGGATGAACATCATGTAAATCTTGTTGAGCGGGGAAAAAATCACCCCGGCAAACAGCACGGAGGCCACGCCGCCCGAGGCCCCCAGGCTACCGTATTCGCGGTCGTCACGGTGCCGAAAATAAGTGGGAATGTCGGACACCACAATGCCACCCAGGTAGAGCAGCAGGAAGCGCCAGAGGCCCCCCAGCGCGCCAAAGCCATCGAGGCCGGGCGCCCCGGTGCCATTGGCCAGCACGCCCAGCACGAGGCCTCCAAAGGAATAGAAGGCAATCATGTTGAAGAGGAGGTGGCCCCAGTCGGCGTGCAGGAAACCGGAGGTGAGGAAGCGGTACCATTGGCCGTTGTCGCGGGCCATTTTGTAGGGGCGGAGTATCCAGGACTCCATCAGCTCGTGATTGGACCAGGCGTAAGCGGAAACGAGGACCGTGAGGCCGACGATGATGAGAATGGGATTGAACACGGAGGTTTAGTTTTCGCGGTCCATAAGCTGGAGCGCGAGGCGATGAAGGGGTTCTTTGCGGGCAGCGGGGGCCGCTACGCGCTCCAGGTGCTGCAGGGCATCCTGGAAGTAGGTATTGATGAGAACTTCCGTTTGAGAGCGAATTTCAAGCTCGTCGTAGATGGCGCGCACGGCTTGCACTTTGGCATCAGCATTGGCCACGGGTTGGCCGATGTGCCGGGCCAGGATGGCCTGCTGAGCGGCGCTGGCCTGGGCCTGGGCGGAGAGCAGGAGGAAGGTCTTTTTATCGGAGATGATGTCGCCGCCCACACGCTTGCCAAAGGTGGCGGCATGGCCGTAGACATCGAGCAGGTCATCGCGCAGCTGGAAGGCCAGGCCAATGTCGGTGCCGAACTGGCGAAGGTGCTCGGCATCTTCCTGCGATGCGCCGGCGAGGCGGGCCCCCAGCTCCAAGCAAAAGCCCAGGAGAACGGCCGTTTTCAGGCGAATCATATCCAGGTATTGGGCGATGCTGACCTGGGGTTCGGTTTCAAAATTCATGTCCCACTGCTGGCCCTCGCACACCTCGGCGGCCGTTTGGCCGAAGCGACGCAGCACGACGGGGAGCAGCGCCGGCTCCACGTCCAGGAACAGCTCGTAGGCCCGCACCAGCATCACGTCGCCGCTGAGGATGGCTACGTTGGGGTTCCATTTTTCGTGCACCGTGGCCTGGCCGCGGCGCAGCGGAGCCTGGTCCATCAGGTCGTCGTGGAGCAGGGTGAAGTTGTGAAAGACTTCGGTGGCCAGCGCGGGCTTGATGATGCCGCTTAGCTCATCAGTGAAAAGGTGGGCACCGAGCAGCGTGAGCAGCGGCCGGATGCGCTTACCGCCCAGGCCCATGATGTAGCGGATGGGGGCGTAGAGGGTGTCGGGCTGCTCGCCGTAGCTGAGCTGCGCGAGGGCGGTGGTGATTTGAGCGGGGAAGTCTACTGGGGTCATAGGTGGTGCAAAGAACGGCAAGCGCCGGTAACCTCACCCCCGGCCCCTCTCCAAAAGAGAGGAGAGCCGAGAGGCGTTTGAATGATGAACTGGGGACTATTGGCATCAACAAAAAGGCCCCGACTCCAGATTGAGTCAGGGCTTTTGTAAACGTCAGGCTCCCCTCTCTTTTGGAGAGGGGCCAGGGGTGAGGTTCCGACAGCCGGGTTCGCCGGACTTACCGCCGATTGCCTTTGAAGCCACCCTTGCTCCCACCCTTGCCGCCGCCGCTGTGCTCGCGGTAGCCGCGGGGCTCGCTGCCGCGCTGCTTGCGCTCCTCGGCTTCGCGCTTTTTCACAAAATCGGGCCGGTCGTCCACTAGCTCGAAGTCAATGGTGCGGTCGAGCAGGTTGGCCGATTTCACGACCACCATCATCTCGTCGCCGAACTGAATGATGCGCTTGTTGTTGCGGCCCACAATGCGGTAGTTATCCTTATCAAGCTCGTAGAAGTCGCCGGGAATGTCGCTGATGCGAACCATGCCCTCGCACTTGTTCTCCTCAATTTCGATGTACATGCCGCGCTCGGTGAGGCCCGAAACCACGCCCTTGAAGGTATTGCCGATTTCGTTGGCCATGAACTCGACCTGCTTGAACTTGATGCTGGCGCGCTCGGCGTTGGCCGCCAGCTTCTCGCGGGCCGAGGAGTGCTTGCACTCGTCTTCCACGGGGTCGACGGGCACGTTCTTGCCGCCGAGCAGGTAGTGCTCCAGCAAGCGGTGGGCCATCATATCCGGGTAGCGGCGGATGGGCGAGGTGAAGTGCGAATAGTGCTCGAAGGCCAGGCCGAAGTGGCCCAGCGGCTCGGTGGTATAGATGGCCTTCGACATGGTGCGAATGGCCAGGCCCTGGAGCACGTTCTGCTCGGGCTTGCCCATCACCTCGGAGCTGAGGTTGTTGAGCTCGGTGCTGATTTTCTTCGGATTTTCGAGCTTGAGCTTGTAGCCGAATTTTTGGGCGAAGAGGGCGAAGGTCTGGAGGCGTTCGGGCTCGGGCGCATCGTGGGTGCGGTACACCATGGTGAAGCGCGGCTTGGTCTTTTTGAGGTTGAACACGAACTCGGCCACCTTGCGATTGGCCAGCAGCATGAACTCCTCAATCATCTTGTGGGCATCCTTGCGCTCCTTCACGTACACGCCGAGCGGCTTGCCGGCCGCATCGAGGCGGAACTTCACCTCCTGGGTTTCGAAGGTGATGGCCCCTTGCTTGAACCGCTGGGCGCAAATTTTGTGCGCCATGTCGTTCATCACGTTAATCTCCTCGGCGTGGTCGCCGGCCTTGCTTTCGATGCGCTCCTGGGCCTCTTCGTAGCTGAAGCGGCGGTCGGAGTGAATGATGGTTTTGCCGAACCACGACTCGTACAGCTTGCCGTCGTCGTCCAGCTCGAACACGGCCGAGAAGGTCAGCTTGTCCTCGTGCGGGCGCAGCGAGCACAGGCCGTTGCTGAGGCGCTCGGGCAGCATCGGAATCACGCGGTCGACCAAATACACCGAGGTGGCGCGGTGCTTGCCTTCGCGCTCCAGCTCGGTGCCGGGGCGCACGTAGTGGGTCACGTCGGCGATGTGCACCCCGATTTCCCAATGACCGTTTTGCAGCTTCTCGATGCTCAGGGCGTCGTCGAAGTCCTTGGCGTCGGCCGGGTCGATGGTGAAGGTGGTGACGTTGCGGAAGTCACGGCGACGGGCAATTTCGTCCTCCAAGATAACCTCGCTGATGCCCTCCGATTCGGTCTGCACTTCCTCGGGGAATTCAAAAGGCAGGCCGAACTCAGCCATGATGGCGTTAATCTCCGCCTCGTTGCCACCGGCAGCCCCGAAGTTGCGGATAACCTCGCCCACCGGCTGGCGGCTGCTGTCCTCCGGAAACTCGGTGATGCGCACCAGCACCTTGTCGCCGTTGCGCGACTCGTGCAGCAAGTGCGGCGGCACAAACACGTCGAAGTACACCTTGCGGTTATCTGGTTTAACAAAACCCAGGGTGCCCTGAATCTGAATGCGGCCCACCACTTCAGGGCGCTGGCGTTTGAGCACTTCCACCACGTCGCCCACCGGGCGGCCGTCGCGGGAGCTGCGCATCCGCACCCGCACCACGTCGCCCTGCAGGGCAAACTTGAGCTGGTCCGTGAACACGCGAATGTCATCGGCCTCGCCCGTGCCCTCGGGCACCACGAAGGCGAAGTTGGGCGTGGCCAAATCCACGGTGCCGATAACAGTGTTTGACGGAGCGCGCTCGGGGCGGTCGTCGCCGTCCACGTAGTCGAAACCGGCGGCGCGGCGGCGGTGCACGATGGGGTCCTGGCCAAACTCGGCCTGCACTGAGCGGTTGCGGGGCGGCGCCACCGGCAAGTCGACTTTTTTGGTCGATTTGCGGGCGCTGGACGGCATCAACGCCGTCGCCACGGCATCGGTATCAGCCAAACGGTATTCGTCGTTTTGGAGCAGCGTAATCAAGCCTTGCTTGCGCAGGACCTTAATGTGCGCAAAGATTTCCTCGCGCTGGTCCTTGGTCGTGACGCCGAGGCGGCGTGAGAGCTGACGGTAGGCGAGAACTTTGGTGGGGTTGTCGGTGAAGGCGCGCAGGACCTGGTCCTGGGTGATGGCCGTGGGTTCGGGCTTTTCGCGCTTGGCGCGGGGAGTCCGGGAGTTTTCGGGGGTGTTCATGTAAAAAAAAGCGGCCGCCGAATAGTTGATTGGTCGCAGGCGGCGAGAGCGGAAAAATGGTTGGGCTGGCTGGGCCGCGCCGCTTAGTGAAACGCGGGCCGGGCCGAGAGGTTTTAGATGGCCGGGGTAGGGACGCATAATTGCGTCTCGTAGCATGAGCTGTTCCGGGTGCCACAGCAGAAGCTGCCGCAACGCCATTGAAACAGCCGGGGAACATCCGGGACGATTCCGTTCAACGACGAGACGCAAATATGCGTCTCTACAGCCGAATTCAGTAGGTTACGTCCGGCTGGCCACGGCGGCTTCGATGTCGGCCAAACTATCCTTGGGAATAGCCGCCAGCAGGCCCTGGGTGTATTCGTGTTGTGGGTTGGCATAAATGGCCGCCGCCGGGCCGCTCTCCACGATGCGGCCCTGGTGCATGACCAGCAGCCGGTCGCTCATAAACCGGGCCACGGACAGGTCGTGCGTGATAAACAAATAGGTGATACCGAACTCGCGCTTGAGGTCGTTGAGCAGGTTCAGCACCTGCGCCTGCACCGAAACGTCGAGGGCCGAAACCGACTCGTCGCAGACAATCAGCTTGGGCTGTAGGGCCAGCGCCCGGGCAATGCAGATTCGTTGCCGCTGCCCGCCGCTGAACTCGTGCGGGTAGCGCTGGAAATGCTCGTCGCGCAGCCCCACGGTGCGCAGCAGCTCCAGCACTTTCGTTTTTTGCTGCGAGCGGGTGCCGCCCACGTTGTGCACGCGCATCGGCTCCCAGATGGCCTCTCCCACCGTCAGCATGGGATTAAGGGCGGCGTAGGGGTCCTGAAAAACCAGCTGCAAATCGCGCCGACGGCGGCGCAAGTCACCACTGGACAGCTTCGCCAAATCAGTTCCTTCAAACAGGATGCTGCCCGCCGTTGGTTCCGTGAGGCGGAGCAGCGCCCGGCCCAGCGTGGTTTTGCCGCAACCAGACTCCCCCACCAGGCCGATGGTCTCACCGGGGTAGAGCGTGAAGCTGACATCGTCCACGGCCCGCACGTAGTCGGTGGCCCGACGGAAGAAGCCCTTGCGGAGGGGAAAGTAGACCTGGAGATTTTGGACTTCCAGGAGCGGCGCGGCTCCGTTAACCTCACCCCCCAGCCCCCTCTCCCGCGGAGAGGGGGAGTCTGACGACTGAGGTGTGGTTTGGGTTGGAACGAGAGATGAGACAGTGGAATCAACAGCGGCCGAAGCATCTTCTGAAACGCAAGACTTATCCCCGCGCATTACCGGTGCCCCATCTCCACGGGAGAGGGGGTCAGGGGGTGAGGTTGACGCCTGCGCCAAACCGGTTTCCAACCGTGGAACACCGCCCAAATCCCCATGTTCCACGGGGAACGTTTTGGCGGTACCAATTTTATCGAGTAACTGCTGCTGCTGCACTTCGGGCGAAGATTCCGCAAGTGCCTCATCTGGCAATGGAACCGTTGGCGCGGGCTGAGCAAAAAGCTGCCCGCTGGCGTCCTCACCCATGAAATCGGCCACTACGGGCAGGCGTTTTTTGCCCACCGAGAGGCGTGGACGGCACGCCAAAAGGCCTTTTGTGTACGGATGTTGCGGATTTGAAAAAATATCCAGCACTCTCCCCTGCTCCACCACCTTGCCCCGGTACATGACCAGAATGCGGTCGGCGATTTCGGCCACCACGCCCAGGTCGTGGGTGATAAAGAGCACGGCGGTGTTGTGCTGGCGGCGCAGGTCATCAATCAGGCGCAGCATCCGGGCCTGCACGGTCACGTCGAGGGCCGTGGTGGGCTCGTCGGCGATGAGCAGGGCCGGGCGGCAGGCCATAGCCATGGCAATCATCACGCGCTGCTTCTGGCCACCCGAAATTTCGTGCGGATAGCTGCCGAAAATGCTTTCGGGGCGCGGCAGCTGGGCTTCGGTGAACAGCTCGATGGTGCGCGCCTTGGCTTCCTTCGCGCTGAGCTCGGTGTGGAGGCGCAGGGCTTCCACCACCTGGCTGCCGCAGGTGTACACGGGATTCAGCGAGGTCATCGGCTCCTGGAAAATCATGCCGATGTCGTTGCCGCGCACCTGACGCAGGTCGGTTTCGGATAGTTTCAGCAGGTCGGTATGGCCCAGGGTTGAGGACTGGAAGATGACCTGCCCGCTGCTGATGCGGCCGGGCGGCATCGGTATCAGCCCCAACAGGGCCAATGAGGTGACCGACTTGCCCGAGCCGGATTCGCCCACAATGGCCAGCGTTTCGCCCCGGTTCAGCTCAAACGACACGTTGTCTACGGCCCGCACGTCGCCGCGGTGGCTGGAGAAGTCAATGGTGAGGTTGGAGACGGTGAGGAGCGGGTTGGGCACGGAGGGAATTATGGGTGGCGGATTTGGATGGTTTTGGTACGCAAGAACGTCAAGTACGCAGGAACGTCATGCTGAGCGCAGTCGAAGCATCTCTACCGCTTGGCGGTCGAATCCAAAGAGTCACTTGCTACCTATTTGGGAGCATTAATCCTAAAGTTTGAATATTGCCCGGTCGATAGACTCACCACCACGTCATAATAACACGCGCCACCGCCTTTAACTTGATACAAATGACTCTTCCACCACTCACTGCTATCAACACGACAAAAGCCGTTTACGTAAACCAGCTTGTGGCCTTTGCTATCAATAGCACTTATGAACTGATGGTAATAACCCGCTATTGGCAAATTGTTAGCCCGGTGTAGGACGACTAATAAGCTGTCTAATTGCTGTAATTTCTGATTATTGAGTGATGTTGCTTTGAGAGCATCCGAACCTCGAAACAGACCTTCATCGACGGACCAAAATGGAAACACAATAACATTTGCCGAAGGCATTACAGCATTTGCTCTTGCAGCATAGCTACTTGTTGGAACAACATCTGGCGTAAGGCTTGACTGACCGAATACCAAACAGGACGAAAAGACCGCAGTAACGAAAAGAACAAATGCTGTTCTTCGGGCGACGGAATGAGACTTATTAATTTTCACAAAAATGTCTTTTGTGTCTTTCCAAATAAAGCGGTAGAGATGCTTCGACTGTGCTCAGCATGAAGGTCTGCGATTCCGCCGCCCAGCCCCTCCCGTGCTACACCAGCTTCTCAGTATCGGTAGCGACTCGTGGCTGGCTCTCGTTGGGAGCGGCCGTGGGCTGCGACTCGTTGAAAAAACGGTTTTGATTGAGCAGAATCAACGCTACGCCAATGAAGATGGACGAATCAGCAATGTTGAAGATGGGGAAGCCGTTGCTGTACGTGCCCCCGATGAGGGGCCAGGATTTGGGGAAGTACCCCACATACAGCGGCACGAAAATCATGTCGATGACCTGGCCGTAGAACCAGCGCGTGGGCGAGCCAGCTGGGGCATTATCATAGATAATTCCGTAGAAAATTGAGTCGATGAGGTTGCCTACCGCGCCGCCGAGGATGAGGGCCATGCAGGCGATGTAGCCGGCGGCCACGCGCTGGCGGCTCAGACGGATGATGTAGTAAATCAGCCCGCCGACGGCCACCGTGCGGAAAAGCGTGAGCACCAGCTTGCCGTAGGGCGCGGGCAGCTGCGCGCCGAAGGCCATGCCGGGGTTCAGAATGTAATTCAGCTTGGCGAACTGGCCGAGGACGGGGATTTCGCCGGCTGAACCGGGCTGCATGTAAGTGTGCACGGCCCACTTTGAGAGCTGGTCGATGGCGATGATGAGCAGGGCTAGCAGGAAGAACTTGGCCGCGGAATGCTGACGAGTGGAGAGCGTTGGGTGCATTTCAATTAGTGCCCGGGGGCAGAATAAACGGGCAGGAAAGATGCGCTAGGCCAGGTTCTCTGAGTCGGGCGCTACCAGCGGCTCACTGTGCCTGGCGGGGGTAGCAGTGGGTTCCTCCTGCTTGAAAAAACGGCTCTGGTTGAGCAGAATCAAGGCTACGCCGATGAAAATGGAGGAATCGGCGATGTTGAAGATGGGCCAGAGCGACACGTACTTCCCTCCTAGCAGCGGCCAGTTTTGGGGCAGGAAGCCTTCGTAAATATCGACGTAGAGCATGTCGATGACCTGACCGTAGAACCAACGCGTGGGCGAGCCAAACGGGGCGTTGTCGTAGATGATACCGTAGAAAATAGAATCAATCAGGTTGCCCAAAGCGCCGCCCAAAATCAGGGCCATGCAGGCGATGAATCCGGACGCGGCCCGCTGGCGCACCAGCCGAATGATGTAGTAGCTGATACCGAACACTGCCACCAAGCGGAAAGCACTGAGCACCAGCTTACCGTAAGGAGCCGGCAGCTCGGCTCCGAAGGCCATGCCGGGGTTCAGCGTGTAGTGCAGCTTGGCCCAGTCGCCCAGCAGACGGATTTCGCCCGCCATTCCGGGCTGCATGTAGGTATGCACGGCCCACTTCGACAGCTGGTCGATGGCGATGATAAAAAGCGCCAGCAGGAAGAATTTGGCCGCAGATTGCTGGCGATTGGTGATGGTTGGGTGCATTCAGGCGGGCCGAAAATCGAGGAAGTTGAAGTCAGAAAGTAGTACGGTTAGGATTCTCTAGAACGTCATGCTGAGCGCAGTCGAAGTATCTCTACCGCTTCGTTGAACGGCTCAAATGGAGCGATAGAGATGCTTCGACAAGCTCAGTATGACGTGCGATTAGGAGACGTTCCTTTTACCATGTTTTATACCTTTTATAACTGACTGTCTGGGTTTTTTGACCGATAAAAACGAGCTTATCGACCGTTTGTGCGACCAAAAACTCGCCGGGTTTTGCAATACCGGCGAGTCGTTCAGCATCAAGCAGTTGCCACCTCCAAACGGACGGGCACGGAGTAGTCATCAAATTCGAGCACGGAACCACCGTTCACGTCGGCTGCGAAAGTCAAAGCGAGGGCCTGCGTTTCGGCGCGGATGTAGTCACCAAATGCGGCTACGGCGGCGGCCAGCTCGGGCTGCTGGTCGGCCAAGGTCACGCGGATTTTGTCCTGCACTTCCAGGCCCGAGTCTTTGCGCAGGTTCTGCAGGCGGTTCACCAGCTCACGGGCGAGGCCTTCCTGGCGCAGGGCGTCGGTCAGGGTTACGTCGAGGGCCACGGTGAGGGGGCCGTCGGTGGCCACGAGCCAGCCGGGCAGGTCGTCGGTGCGGATTTCCACATCGTCGGGCGCCAGGGTGATGGGCTGGCCATCAACCTCCACGGCGAGGCTTCCCTCCTTCTCCAATTGACTGATTTCGGCGGCTGTCATCTGCTGAATGCGGGCACCCACGGCCTTCAGGCGCGGGCCGTATTGCTGGCCGAGGCGCTTGAAGTTGGGCTTCACCGACTTCACCAGCACGCCGCTTTCGCTCTCGTCGTCGAGGAATTCGATGTGCTTCACGTTGATTTCGGCGCAAATCAGGTCCTCCACGAGGCCGACTTGCTCCTTGGTGGTGTCGTTCAGCACCGGCACCAGAATGCGCAGCAGCGGCTGCCGCACCTTCAGCACCGACTTTTTGCGCAGCGAGTGGGCCAGCGAGCTGATGCGCTGGGCCAGCTCCATCCGCTCTTCCAGCTTGGGGTCGATGCGGGTTTCATCGGCTTCAACCAGCAGCGTGAGGTGCACCGATTCAATGCCCTGGTCACCGGTGAGGTTGCGGTACAACCACTCGGCGAAGAAGGGCGCGATGGGCGACATGAGCTGCGCCACGGTCTGCAGGCACTCGTTCAGCGTCTCGTAGGCGGCGCGCTTATCGTTCGTCAGCTCGCCTTTCCAGAAACGACGGCGCGAGAGGCGCACGTACCAGTTCGAGAGCTGGTCGGTCACGAAATCCTGGATGGCGCGGGCGGCCTTCGTGGGGTCGTAGCTATCCAGATGGCCGCGTACTTCGGCAATCAGTGACTGCAGCTTGCTCAGAATCCAGCGGTCCAGCTCGCTCAACTCGGCGTGCGGAGTACGGGTTTTTTCGTCGATTTCAAACCCGTCCAGGTTCGCATAAAGCGCATAGAACGAGTACGTGTTGAAGAGCGTGCCGAAGAAACGGCGCTGCACCTCGGTCACGCCGGCCGAGTCGAACTTGAGGTTGTCCCACGGTGGCGCGTTAGCGATGAGGTACCAACGGGTGGCGTCGGGGCCGAACTGCTTGATGGTGGCAAACGGGTCCACGGCGTTGCCGAGGCGCTTGCTCATCTTTTGGCCGTCCTTGGCCAGCACGAGGCCGTTGGCAATCACGTTTTTGAAGGCCACGGAGTCCTCCAGCATCACGGCCAGCGCGTGCAGCGTGAAGAACCAGCCGCGGGTCTGGTCCACGCCTTCGGCGATGAAGTCGGCGGGGAAGTTCTTCTGGAATTTCTCGGCGTTTTCAATCGGATAGTGCCACTGGGCGTAGGGCACGGCCCCGCTGTCGAACCAGACGTCGATGAGGTCGGCCTCGCGGTACATGGCCTGGCCCGTGGGGCTGACGAGGAAAATATCGTCCACGTAAGGGCGGTGCAGGTCAATTTGTTCGCCGTTGGCGTAGGGGTTGTGGGTCATGACTTCGGCCGCCACGGCCTTATCAATCTCCGCTTTCAGCTCGGCGATGCTGCCGATGCAGATTTCCTCCGTCCGGTCCTGGGTGCGCCAGATGGGCAGCGGCGTGCCCCAGTAGCGCGAGCGGCTGAGGTTCCAGTCCACCAGGTTTTCCAGCCAGTTGCCGAAGCGGCCGGTGCCGGTACTTTCGGGCTTCCAGTTGATGGTTTTGTTGAGCTCGATGAGCCGGTCCTTCACCGCCGTGGTCTTGATGAACCAGGAATCGAGCGGGTAATAGAGCACGGGCTTGTCGGTGCGCCAGCAGTGCGGGTAGGTGTGCTCGTACTTCTCAACTTTGAAGGCCGTGCCGTCGCCCTTCATCTTGATGACGATGCTCTCGTCCAGCGTCTTGTAGTCGGCCCCGGTCTCGTCGTGGCCGTCGTAGTTTTTCACCCAGCGGCCCGCAAACTCGCCCATTTGGGGCACGTAGCGGCCCGTCCGGTCCACGATTGGCCCCAGCGTGCCTTCGGCATCCGGCACCATCAGCGCCGGGATATCGGCCAGCTGCGCGGCCCGGAAGTCGTCAGCGCCAAACGTGGGCGAGATGTGCACGATGCCGGTGCCGTCCTCCGTGGTCACAAAGTCACCGTTGATGACGCGGAAAGCCCGCTCCTCGCCTTCGAACGGCGTAAAATCGAACAGGCGCTCGTATTTAATGTCGATGAGGTCGGCGCCAGTAAAATCACCCAGTACGCGCCAGGGCAGCACCTTGTGGTCGCCCTCGGCATAGCCTTCCAGCGGAGCAGCGGCACCCTTCTCGTTGAAATAACGGCCCACCAACGCCTTGGCCAGCACCACGTGGATGGGCTCAAAGGTGTAGGGGTTGAAGGTGCGGATAAGCTGGTACGGGATGTTCTTACCCACGGCGAGGCCCGTATTGGCGGGCAAGGTCCAGGGCGTGGTCGTCCAGGCAAGAATGAACACCTTGGCTTCATGGCCAGCCAGGGCAAACAGCTTTTCAGCCGCCGCGCCCGGCTTCACCCGGAACTGCGCCACCACGGTCGTGTCCATCACGTCGCGGTAGGTGCCGGGCTGATTCAGCTCGTGCGAGCTGAGGCCGGTACCGGCGGCCGGCGAGTAGGGCTGAATGGTGTAGCCCTTGTAGAGCAAACCCTTGTCGTAAAGCTTCTTGAGCAGCGCCCAGCAGCTTTCGATGTACTCCGGCTCGAAGGTCACGTAGGGGTCGTCAAGGTCGACCCAATAGCCCATTTTCTCAGTCAGGTCGTCCCACTGCGCCTTGAAGCGCATGACAGTTTCCTTGCAGCGCTGGTTGTACTCCGCGATGCTAATTTTCTTGCCGATGTCCTCCTTCGTGATGCCCAGCTCCTTCTCCACCTGCAGCTCGATGGGCAGGCCGTGGGTGTCCCAGCCGCCTTTGCGGGGCACCTGCTTGCCCAGCAGCGTCTGGTAGCGGCAGAAGATGTCCTTCACCGTGCGCGCCATCACGTGGTGGATGCCGGGCGCGCCGTTGGCCGAAGGCGGGCCTTCGTAAAACACGAACGTGGGCTGGCCTTCGCGGCTGCTCACGCTCTTCTCGAAGATGCCGTGCTCCTTCCACCAAGCGAGGATGTCCTCGCCGAGCTGGCCATAGTTGAGCGGCTGCTTAAATTCAGGGTATTTCATGAATTGGATTATTTTCAATTCTTTAGAACGTCATGCTGAGCGCAGCCGAAGCATCTCACTCGCTTCGTTGCAATCGTATTGATTACTACTGCACGCGAGATGCTTCGGCTGCGCTCAGCATGACGTTCTTTTTAGTGGGCTCTGTTCTGTTAAATCGTGTAGTCACCGCTGTAGTCGGCGGCTTTGTGCATTTGCTTCAGGTTCAAATCAGCATCGTCGTCCTCTTCGTGGTACGACTCGTCGTAGTGCCGGATGAGAGCGTTGCCGTCGATGGTGTTGCCCTTGCCGTGGTCAAACGTGACCAGTAGCGCGGGCAGCAGAATCAGGTTCGAGAAGTTCGTTATCAACAGCGACGCCGACATTAACAATCCCAAAGCCTTCGTGCCGCCGAATTCGCTGAAGGCGAAGATGCTGAAACCAACGAATAGCACGATGCTCGTGTAAATCATGCTGGTGCCGGCCTCGCTCAGCGTTACGGACACGGCTTCGCGCACGCGGTTGCCGTTCAGGGCCATTTCCTGGCGGAATTTAGCTAATAAGTGAATGGAGTTATCCCCATCAATCCCCAGCGCAATCACAAAAATTAAGGCTGTACTGGGCTTGAGCGCAATGTTGAAATAACCCATTATGCCAGCCGTGAGAATCAGCGTGACGGCGTTCGGAATGAGCGCGAAGAGGACGGTTTTGAACGAGCGGAACAGGACGAGCACCACCAAACCCACCAACCCAAAAGCCAGAAACAGGCTGTCGCGCAGGGTGTGAATGATGTACTCGTTGCCTTTGGTGAAGAGGATGGTGGTGCCCGTGGGCCGGATGTCCATGCCCGTCCCCTTGAAGATGCGATTCATCTCCGGGATGATTTTCGTGCTCATCAGCGTGTCCAGATTCTGGGAACCGATGTCGGCGATTTTCAGGCTGATGCGAGCTTTCTGGCCGGTGCTGTCGGCGAAGGAGCGCAGCAGCTTGCTGTTCATGCCCGCGCCGGTGGCCGCGCTTTTGGAGTTGGCCAAGGCGCTGAGGATGAAGTTCTTTTCCGAGTTATCGGGCAGGCGAAAGAACTTCGGGTCGCCGTTGTAGAACGCCTGAGTACTGGCCTTGAGGAAGGTAACCAGGCTGACGGGCGGCGACAGCTCCGGCTGCGTCCGCAGGAACTTCTCGAACTGGTCGATTTTCTCCAGATTCTTGAGCTTGAACAGACCCTTTTTCTTGTGGGTGTCGACTTCAAATTCCAGCGGCATCACGCCGTTGAAATGACTTTCGAAGAAAGCCAAATCGGCGTTGACGGAGCTTTTCTTGGGCAAGTCGTCCACCATGTACGACACGGATTCAATGCGCGAGATGCCAATGGCAGCACCGGCCACCAGCACCAGCGCGGCCACGTACACGCTGGGGCGGCGATGGAGCACGAGGTGGTCGAAAAACTCCAGCAGCTTGGTGAGTGGCGCGGCATCGAGGTGCTCCAGCTGCTTGGGCGTGGGCGGCGGCAACATGCTGAACACGGCCGGAATCAGGATGAAGCTGATGACGAAGGCCGCGAAAATATTGACCGTGGCCACCAGGCCAAACTGGTAGAGAATGGCAATGTCGGTGAAGGCAAACACGATGAAGCCCACGGCCGTGGTCGTGTTGTTCATGAGCGTGACGAGGCCGATTTTGCGGATTACCCGCGTCATGGCCAGCATTTGGTTGCCCGATTTGCGGTAGTCGTAGTGGTAGCGCGAAAGCAGGTAGGTGCAGTTCGGAATACCGATAACGACGATGATACTGGGAATCAGGCCCGTGAGCAGGTTGATTTTGAAGCCCAGCAGCACAATCGAGCCAATGCACCAAATAACCGTGACACCCACCACGATGAGCGGAAACACCACCGCCGACCACGTGCGGAAGAACACCAGCAGCGTAATCCCGGTCACGAGCATGGCCAGCATGGTAAAAAACTTCATCTCCGAGGCCACCTTGCTCGTCATCGTGGAGCGCACGTAGGGCAGGCCGGCGTAGTGCAGCTTAATTTTGGTTTTTTGCTCAAACTGCTTGGCAAAGCCCAAAATGTTGTTCATCACCGCCTGCCGCTTCGACGAATTCAGGTACTTCGGGTCCATCGTCAGGGCCAGCAGCGTGGCCCCGGTAACGGGGCTGATGAGCTGGCCCTTGTAGAATTCGACCTGGTTCACTACCCGCATCAGGCTGTCGAGCTCGCGCTGGGTGCGCGGCGGGGCTTTGAAAATGGGCGCGGCGGCGAAGCTGTTATTGGCGGTGTCCTTGCTGATGCTCAGCAGCTTGCTCACGCTCAGCACGCCGTTCACGCCTTCTATTTTGGCCAGGGTGTCGGTGAGGATGCGGAGTTCGTTGAAGTTGCCCAGCTTGTACACCGAGCTGTCCTGCATGCCGATAACCAGCACGTTGCCATCTTCTCCAAAGCGCTTTTTGAACTGCTTGAAATAGACCATGTCCGGGTCCTTCTCGCTCACCACCTGGGCAAAGTCGTAGGTCATTTCCACGTCCTTGGCCTGCCAGGCCATGAACACGGTAATGACGGCCAACACCGCAATCAGCGAGAGACGGAACCGGATGATGAATAAGGCGAGCTGCTCCCACATAAATCCTGTAAAAAGGCAAAGTTACGTAAGGGCGGCGCGGGGGAACCTCACCCCCGGCCCCTCTCCAAAAGAGAGGGGAGCCTGACGCTCTTGCAGGGTTACAAAACACGACGTCGTCCTCCACAAAAAGCCCCGACTCTAAATTGAGCCGAGGTTTTAACTTTAAATGATAACCAAGAATAAGAAACCGTCAGGCTCCCCTCTCTTTTGGAGAGGGGCCGGGGGTGAGGTTGAACGTCTACAGCTGCTCGAAGATGCGCCGGAAGCTCACGGCCTCGCCGATGTAGGCGCGCAGGTCGGCGATGGGCATGCGGGTCTGCTCACGCGAGTCGCGGTGGCGCACGGTCACGGTGTTATCCTCTAAGGTCTGGCCGTCCACCACAATGCAGAAGGGCGTGCCGATGAGGTCCTGGCGGGTGTAGCGCTTGCCAATGGCGTCGCGCTCTTCCAGCACGAGGCGGAAGTCGTACTTCAGCTCGTCGAAGATTTCCTGGGCCTTCTCGGGCATGCCGTCTTTGCGCACCAGCGGGAAAATGGCGGCCTTCACCGGAGCCACGGCGGGGTGCAGCTTCAGCACGGTGCGGGTTTTGGTGGTTTGGGCGTCGCCCTCCCCTTCCGTGATGGTTTCCTCCTGGTAGGCGTTGCAGAGCGTGGCCAGGAACAGGCGGTCGGCCCCCACTGAGGTTTCCACTACGAAGGGCACGTAGTTGCCGTAAGCTTTGCCGGTGGCGGGGTCCAGGTCCGCGTCAAAGTACTGCTGCTTTTTGCGGCTCAGGTTCTGATGTTGGGTCAGGTCGAAGTCGCCTCGCGAGTGGATGCCCTCCATTTCCTTGAAGCCGAAGGGAAACTCGTACTCAATATCCACGGCTGCTTTGGCGTAGTGGGCCAGCTTGTCGTGGTCGTGGAAACGCAGCTTGGCGGCCGGCAGGCCCAGCGCCTCATGGAAGCGGCGGCGGGCGGCTTTCCAGGTGTCGTACCACTCGCCTTCGGTGCCGGGGCGCACGAAGAATTGCATCTCCATCTGCTCAAACTCGCGCATCCGGAAGATGAATTGCCGGGCCACAATCTCGTTCCGGAAAGCCTTGCCGATTTGGGCAATGCCAAAGGGAACCTTCATGCGCGCCGATTTCTGCACGTTCAGGAAGTTCACGAAAATGCCCTGAGCCGTTTCGGGGCGCAGGTACACGGGCGGCGCGTCCGAATCCACGGCCGAGCCCTGAGTCGAAAACATCAGGTTGAACTGACGCACGTCGGTCCAGTTGCCGGTATTCGACACCGGGCACTTTATTTTCTCGTCGAGAATGAGCTGGCGCACGCCGGCCAGGTCGTTGGCGGTGAGCAGACGGCCCATTTCGGCCGTGAGGGCGGCCCCGCGGGCGGGGTCGCCGGCGTTTTCGTACTCGGCGGCTTTTTCCTCGAGCAGCACGTCGGCGCGGTAGCGTTTCTTGCTGTCGAGGTTGTCAATCAGCGGGTCGTTGAAGCCGGCGATGTGGCCGCTGGCTTCCCAGGTGCGGGGGTCCATAAAAATGGCCGCGTCGATGCCCACCACGTTGCCATTCAGCTGGGTCATGGCCTCCCACCACAGGCGCTTGAGGTTGTTTTTCAGCTCCACGCCGTTGGGGCCGTAGTCGTACACGGCGGCCAGGCCGTCGTAGATTTCCGATGATTGGAACACGAAGCCGTATTCCTTGGCGTGGGCCACAATATCCTTAAGCTGGGTAGTTTCGATTGCTGGGTTCATAGCCACAAAAGTAGGTCGATGCGGCGGAAGCCAAAACTTGTGCGTACAAGGCGCGAAATCGAGTAACACTCAATAAAACGTCATGCCGCGCGTGGCCGAGGCATGACGCGTGCCGTCACTAATCATTTTTCCATTCAGTAATTGAGCTACGACTACATGCGTCCTGCCGCGACTACGCGCGGCAGGACGTTCCCATTCAACGCAAACGTCCTGCCCGGCGTCACAATTCGGTAATGTATCAGCACCGGGCCATGTTCCTACCTTTGACCCATGAATCAAATTAAATTCCCACAAACCCGTCCTATATGTTTGGTTTAGAGCCTCACGTGTTGTTGCTGCTTGTCGTGTGCTTGGTAGCCGCTTGCGCGTTCGAGTTTGTCAATGGCTTTCACGACACGGCCAACGCCGTGGCGACAGTTATCTACACCAACGCGCTGCGGCCCTGGGTGGCAGTCGTATGGTCGGCTTTTTGGAACTTCATCGGCGTGTTTGCCGGCGGCATTGGCGTGGCCATGGGCATCGTGTATTTGCTGCCCGTCGAGAGCCTGGTCGACTCCAACGTGTACCACGGCATCGCCATGGTGGGCGCGCTCATCCTGGGAGCCATCATCTGGAACGTGGGCACGTGGTACTACGGCATTCCGGCCTCCAGCTCGCACGCCCTCATTGGGTCCATTTTGGGCGTTGGCATTGCGTTTTCACTGTTGCCCGAGTCGCGCGGCTCGGCCGTGAACTGGAGCAAGGCCAGCGAAACGGGCATTGCCCTGCTGGTGGGGCCACTGCTGGGCTTCGCGCTCACCATTGGCATGATGTTCCTGTTCAAGCGTTTCGTACCCAGCAAGGCCATTTTTAAGGAGCCGCACAAGCGCAAGCCCCCGCCCCTCTGGATTCGGCTGCTCCTCATCGTAACGTGCACACTGGTGAGCTTTTTTCACGGCTCCAACGACGGCCAGAAGGGCGTGGGGCTCATCATGCTGATTCTCATCGGCATCGTACCCTTCCGGTTTGCCCTCGACGAAAGCAAGAATCCGCTCGACCTGCGCGAGTCGCTGGGCAAGGTGGAGTACGTGATGAGCCGCGTAAACCGCAACGAGCTCAGCCCGGTCGACCAAAAAAGCCTGGCCGAAATGCAGGTTCAAACCGCCGACCTTGACCGCATTTTCGCTGGTAAAACCGACGTCAAGGACTTGCCGCAACAAACGCGTTTCGAAATCCGCCGCGATGTGCTGATGCTGGCCAACCGCGCCAAAAAGCTCATGGCCTCGCCCAACGTGAGCCTCAGCAGCCAGGACCGTGGCATCTACGACGGGGCCGTGGCCAACATGAAAACCTTTACCGACTATGCTCCGTGGTGGGTGCTGCTCATGGTGAGCCTTTCGCTGGCCTGCGGCACCATGATTGGCTGGCAGCGCATCGTGAAAACCATCGGCGAGCGCATCGGCAAAGAACACCTGAGCTACGCGCAGGGTGCCAGTTCGGAGTTGGTGGCCGCGTTTATGATTGGCGTGAACACGCAGCTGGGGCTGCCCGCTTCCACCACGCACGTACTCACCTCGTCCATCGCCGGCAGCATGGTGGCCAGCCGCGGCGTGAAGAACATCAACCCCGGCATGGTGCGCAATATTGCCCTGGCCTGGGTGCTCACTCTGCCCGTGACCATGGTGCTGTCGGGCCTGCTCTTCCTGCTGTTCCGCGCCATATTAGGCTAACCTTTTCGGCCAACCAAAACACAAAAAAGGCTGCCCACAATGGGCAGCCTTTTTTGTGTGCATGCGCGAGCGAGGAAATTCCTGGCCTTGGATTTTAGCAACCAAAAATGGGGTTAACCGACCTGTATTCATTCACTTATCCACTTATCCACAGCTAAAAACCGTGAAAATGTGGATAAGCCAACCTATTTAGGCCATTGTACTTCCATGTCGTCATTAATGAAAACGCCAAAGTTCACGAACTGCAGCTCGCCTTCTTCGAAGTATAAGTCAATCATCGACTTTTCGTAGGAGAGGCGCAACGCACCTTCTTCCATCTCTTCAACCTCGGGCGTAGCCTGGTTGTTGCGCTGCATCAGGGCCTTCACTTGGTCCACGCTTTGGCCGTGAATGGCTTCGCCAAACAGGCGCATGCCGGGGTTGTCGGTTTCGATGCAGCTCAGGCGGAAGTCGTCTTCGCGGTCGAAGTAGAGCGACAGCAGGTAGTCGTCTTCGTGGTAGTTCCAGGCCTTGTGCTCGAACTCGTCGTCGTCGTCCGACTCTTCAATTTCCTCGGGCTCGCCGACCAGGGTCCGGACTTCGTCCATGGTCGCTCCGAAGCGCAGCGGGCCCATGCCGGTGCCCAGGATAATTTCGTTTTCCTCGATGCTGGAGGGTTGGGGAGTGCTCATGAGATTGGGGGTGAAGGGTAGTAGGCAAAGGTAGGTAGCAGGCGCGGCTGGTTGTTACAGGTTGTTAGTTGTTGATTGTCATCCTGAGCAGAGCGACGGATAAAAAACGGTCGACCTACTTCCCGTACTTTTCAATGAAAGCCGCTTTCTGGCGCAGGTACTCCGGATGAACTTTGGCCTCGTCCCACTTGCGCTTGAAAATGGCGGCGGCTTCCACTTTATCCACATCGGGGTGGGTGGTGCGGGGCAGTTCGGCGCGGCCGTGGGCCCCACTCTGCCCTTTTTTATCGTCGGGTACGGGGCCGTCGTACTTCTTGCCGCCTTTGTGGTTGGCGTAGCGCCGGGCCCGCGTAAAGCCCATCTGAATGAATTTGCGGGCCATGTCGGCCCCCACAAAATCATGGACTTTCAAATACGCCTCAAACAGGCCGTAAATCGTCTCGGACGACTCGGTGGCCGCCGCCGCGTCTTTGAAGCGCCAGTGGGGCAGGATTTCGCCCTTGTAGGGCTGTACCAGCAGCACGCCCTGTTCGCCCCGGCCCACGCGGTACAGCCCGGGGTGCCGACGGAAATCAACGGTGTGGAAATCGAGGGTGTAGTCGAACGGCATGTTGCGAAACAAGCATCGTTGGGTTTGCGAACTACTTCTACGCGTTTTCCACAGAACCGGCAGTCGGGCTTCGAAAAGCAGAGACTCAACCAGCGCGAATTTTTACGGGGCCAGCATTGGGTCCGGAATTTTTCCCGCGAGGTTTTCCACAGTCTTACTTTTTAATTAAATTTTTTTCTAAAAAACCCTTCTTATTCTCACTCATTAGGTCGGTTGATAAGTGGATAAGCGCAGGCGGTTATCCCCAGCGTGGATAACGTGGGGGTAATACAACTCTTTTCCACGCGATATACACCGGCTATGTGGAAAACAAGGCACTGTTTATCAAGTGCTTTATTTGTTTTTCAACATCTCCCCAGGGTTTCCACATTTTCAGTATCCCCCAAAAAATGGGGGTGTGGGAAGGGCTTCTGCGGTGGGGGAGTTATCCACGGTTATCCCCCACCGTTTTCCCCTGTGGAAAAGCCGGGATTGCCAAAAAAACTTCTACCCCACTTATCCCCGCGCTGTTCCCCTGTTTCCCCCAGGTTATCCCCGATTTTACCCCCAGCCGATAATCAATGTGGAAAAGCCCGTGGAAAACCGGTGGATTACCCCCGAAAACCGGCCCCAGTAACTGGAAAAAGCCTTAAGTTATCCACTAATGTGGAAAGCAGGGGCTGTCTTGGCCGTTTTCCAACAGCGAATACCGGTCGTAGCAATGTGAGCTGGAAAGCGGGTCGCGGCAGCTGTGGAAACGCTACAGCTACATCCGTCGCGAATTGATGTGCGAAAATCAGACTGGCGCAGAGCCGTAGGGCGAAGCACCGCTTCGCCCTACGGCTCTGTCGGTGCTAAAAACTCTGTACGGCCCTGGAAACGGCGGGATTACCCGATAATTTACCCGCGTAGAATCATACGTATGCTCAGGGCAGACTCTTTAAAATTTCAGCGGCTCCACAATGTCGAAGCCGGCCCGGATTTGCAGCGACTTAGGGTACAGAAACACCGGCTCGGGGGCCAGGAGCAGGTTGGGGTCGCCACCGCGCCAGCGGCCATCGCCGTCGCTATCAATGAGCACCCGCAAGCGGTAGGCACCGGGGGCCATGTCGGCGAACCGATAAGACCCTTTGGGGGAGGTCAGGCTGGATATAATCTGCAGCTTATCGTCGAGCAATTGCAGCTCGAAGCTCTTCTCCTTGGTGCTGATGGTGCCCGACAGGCTGGTGGAAACGTCCTGCTCGCTAATGCCGAGGCGCAGCGGGCGCAGGCGCAACGGCTGCGCCGTGATGGCCGTGATGGCCGTGCTATCGAGCAGCACATCGAGCCGGATTTTGGCTTTGGTAGTGAAGCGGACGGTAAGCTGGGTGCGGTCGGGGCTGAGGGTGCCATCGGCGGGCAGGCGTAGCGGGCGGCGGCGTACCGAGTCTTCTACCAGCGTGCCGAAGGGCCGGCCCGTGGCCACGCGCACCGGTACGGCAAAATTAAATTTCACCTGACCTTCGGGATACACCCTGGCTACTCCGCCTTCCACGGAATACAGGGGCGGGTTGACCACTTTACGAGCAGTAGCCGGGGGCACCGGAAATTTCACCTGCAACGTGTCGGCGGTGCGGTTGCCGGTGCTGTCGGCCGTGGTGAGGAGGTAGCGCCCATCGCCCACCACCGGCGTTTTGAACAGCACCACGGTGCGGCCCTGGTCGGCCAGCTGCACGGCCTCGGCCACGGCGGTAGCCGCAGCGCCGGGTTCTAATGAGGCCAGCGTGGCCGAGCTCAGACCTTCGTTGTAGCTCAGGCGCAGCTGTGTGGGGCTGGGCTGCCGGGTGGTGAGCAGCGGCGGCCGGCGGTCGGGCTGGGTGAGCACGAGCGTGACGGGGGGGCCGGGGCCGCTGGCCACGGTAATGGGCGCGGGCAGGTAGGCTATTTTCTCGCCGTCGTCGTACTGGCCGTTGTTGTTTTTATCGGCGACGGCGTACAGTTTGTAGCGGCCGGCTTTGAGGAAATTCAGGCTGAATTTTCCCTCCTTGCTGGTGAGCACGGTGTAGTACGGGCGGCCCCGGCGCACGCCGGCCGTGTCGGCCTCGCGGTAGAGGCCGATGCTGGCTTCGGCCACGGGCTTGGTCGTGAGCAGGCTGATAACGTTGCCGCTCACCCGGCCCGAGTCCAGCTCCGGGCCTGTGCTGAAGGTGAGGCTGGCGTTTTTGGCCGGCAGCGCCTCGGTGATGTCCACCACGCCCTCCCGGAAATTGAAGCTGTAGGTCGTGTTCTCGTCCAGGGGCTTGTCGAAGAGCAGGCTGATGGAGTTGCGGTCTTCGCGCAGCTTATAGGGGTTGTCGGCGGGCAGCTGAGGCGTGATGAGCAGGTTTTTGCTCAGCTCCTTGGTCACGACGGGCTCCGAAAAAATCAACCGCACAAACTGCTGCTTCACGTTGCGGGCCGCGCTGTCGGGCGAGCTGCTGATGCGGCGCGGGGGCGTACGGTCGCGCGGGCCCCCCAGGGGCGGGGCCACGGCGGCGCAGCTTTCAAGCAAGGCAACCAGCGCCAGCAAAGCCAGCAGTTCAGCGCGAACGGACATTATACAACAGCAACGTGGTGAGCGTAATAACAACAATGGCCGCCCCGATGCGCAGCCCCGTGCGGCGCGTCACGGCATCGGGCGGCTCCGGGGAGGCAACGACCACCACCTGCCGGGCGGTATCGGTCACAAAGGTCGGCGGCGAATTTTTGATGGAATCGGGCCGGGGCGCGGGCACGGTTTGCGCGTGCGCGGCGGCCGTGAGCAGGCCCGCCGCCAGCCCCAGCCGCCAGCCTGTGCCCCGCCACATCAGGCCGCCGGGGTGCGCCGCCCCACCACGTACAGCAGGCTCGAGTACTGGCCTTCGTGCTGCTCGGCATACTGGTTCGACTTGTAGCCGGCCTTCAGCACCGTGAGCAGGCCGCCGGCGCGCTCGGCCTTGTGCTTCTCGCTGAGCATGCTCACGTAGTAGGCATCGAGGGGCATGGGCAGCGTCTGGCGGATGGTCAGCTTATGCTTTTTGAGCAGCTGGGCCATGGTTTTGGGGGCGAAGTGATACAGGTGCCGGGGCACGTCGTAGGCAGCCCACACTTCGCGGTAGTGTTGGGCATCGAGGCTTTCCACGTTGGGCACGGCAATGAGCAGTACGCCATCGGGCTTGAGCAGCGCCGTGAGCTGGGCCAGGGTTTCGTTGAGCAGATGCACGTGTTCCAGCACGTGCCAGAGCGTAATTGCATCGAACGTGCCGGGTTGAAACGAGGTCAGGCTCTCCTGCCCAACAAGCTGGCCGAGGCGCTCACTGGCTTCGTCGCGGGCGCGGGCGTTGGGCTCGAGGCCCGAAACCTGCCAGCCCGCCGATTTGGCCGCCTTCAAAAAATGGCCCGTGCCGCAGCCGTAGTCCAGCAGTTTGCCCCGGCGCGGCGCCAGCTTATTCAGCAGGTTCACCTTGCGCCGCATGGTGAAAAACCGGGCCACTTTATACGCTTGGTTCACCAGCCCAACTGCCGCGCTGTTGTGCGATACGTAGGCATCGGATTCATAGTATTTGCCGATTTCGGTCGCGTTGGGCCGGGGGTTGGTAAACTGCAAGCCGCAGCCCGCGCACTGCACAATGGCGAAGCTTTCGTGGCTCACCGTATTATCCCGGACGATGAGCTTATTCTTAAACTCCGTTTTGCTGCAAATTGGGCAGCTTTCCAATCTCTCGTAAATCACTGATTGTCGCTGATTAACCGTGATTTCGCTGATTTTTTCCACACAAAATCCGTCGTTTTAAGGGGTAGACTATCGGGCAAAGTTGGCGAATTCATCTTCAAAATAGCCACCGGCTGGTTCCGCCCCACTCGCGGTAAGCAGAACATAAATCAGCGAAATCACGGTTAATCAGCGCTAATCAGTGATTAAACCACCATTAATTAGTGCCAATCAGCGATTCAGGTACACCATCAGCACCGACACGTCGGCCGGGGAAATGCCACTGATGCGCGAGGCCTGCCCAATGGTTTCGGGCTGAATCTTGAGCAGCTTTTCGCGGGCTTCGTGGCTGAGGGCGGGCATGGCGCGATAGTCGAGCCGGCCCTGAATCACGAAGTTCTCGAGCTCCTGCTGGCGGGCGGCCTGCTGGTTTTCCTTCTGCAAATACGTCTCGTATTTGATATTGATGATGGCCTGCTCCAGCGCCTCGGCATCGTAAGTAGCCAGCGCATCGTCCAGCGCGGGCAAAGCGCGGCGTAGGTCGGCCAGCTCCACGTTGGGCCGGCGCAGCAGGTTCACGGCGCGGGTTTTCTCGTGGATTTCGGCCGAGCCCAGCTCCGTCAGCAGTGGGTTTATTTCAGCTATTTCGATGGCGAATTTCTGGAGCAGCGCGGCCACTTCGGCGGTCTGGGCTTCCTTCATCCGCACCCGCGCCAGCCGCTCATCCGAGGCCAGGCCCAGCTCGTGGCCCAGCGGCGTGAGGCGCAAATCGGCGTTGTCCTGGCGCAGCAAAATGCGGTGTTCGGCTCGGCTCGTGAACATGCGGTAAGGCTCGTCGGTGCCCTTGTTCACCAGGTCATCAATCAGCACGCCGATGTAGGCCTCGCTCCTTTTGAGCACGAACGGCTGCTTGCCGTGCACCTTGTTGTGGGCGTTGATGCCGGCCATCAAACCCTGGCAGGCCGCTTCTTCATAACCCGTGGTGCCGTTGATTTGGCCCGCGAAATACAAGCCCGCAATCAGCTTGGTTTCGAGGGTCAGGCTAAGCTGGGTCGGCGGAAAAAAGTCGTACTCGATGGCGTAGCCGGGCCGGAACATCTTGGCCTTCTCGAAGCCCGCGATTTCGCGCAGGGCGCGGTATTGCACATCCTCCGGCAAACTGCTTGAGAAGCCATTCACGTAGCATTCCACCGTGCTCCAGCCTTCGGGCTCCACAAAAATCTGGTGCCGGTCCTTATCGGCAAAGCGGTTGATTTTGTCCTCCACACTAGGGCAGTAGCGCGGCCCCAGGCCCTTGATGCGGCCCTGGAACATGGGCGATTTCTCGAAGCCCTCGCGCAGGATGTCGTGTACCCGCTCGTTGGTGTAGGTGATGTAGCAAGGCCGCTGCTGCGTCAGGCGTGGTGTGTCGAGGTAGGAGAACTTGCTGGGCGCTTCATCGCCGCCCTGCGCTTCCATTTTAGAATAGTCGAGGCTGCGGCCGTCCACGCGGGGCGGGGTGCCGGTTTTCATGCGGCCGGCTTCAAAACCCAACTCCACCAGCTGCTCCGTAATGCCCCGGCTGCCCTTCTCGGCCGCCCGGCCGCCCCCAAAATTTTTCTCGCCGATGTGGATGAGGCCGTTCAGAAAGGTGCCATTGGTAAGTACCACCGACTTGCCCCGAAACTCGATGCCGAGGGCCGTGGTCACGCCTACTACGGTGTCGTTTTCCACCACCACGCCGGTCACGGCTTCCTGCCAGAAGTCCACGTTGGCGATGCCCTCCAGCGTCAGGCGCCAGGCTTCGGCGAAGCGCATGCGGTCGCTTTGGGCGCGGGGGCTCCACATGGCGGGGCCTTTCGAGCGGTTCAGCATCCGAAACTGAATCATGGTTTGGTCGGTGATGATGCCCGACTGGCCGCCCAGCGCGTCGATTTCGCGCACAATCTGGCCCTTGGCCACGCCGCCCATGGCCGGGTTGCACGACATCTGCGCGATGGTGTTCATGTTCATCGTCACCAGCAGCACTTTCGAGCCGAGGTTGGCGGCGGCGGCAGCGGCCTCGCAGCCGGCGTGGCCCGCGCCCACTACAATGACGTCGTATTCGGAGGTTTGAAACATAATCAGCAGAGAACCCGCCAAAGCAGATTCAGAATAAAGCACCGCGATAAAAGACGGTAGGTAAGATTGTGCAACGCCAAAGTGCCCGCCCGGCGTTCCGGCGTTGATAACTACAAAATTACGCAATCAAAAACCCGCCGCCAGTTTCATGTGAAACGAGTTGCGGGTTTCAGATTTTGGGGTAGCTACGTAGGGTGCGGAGCTTGCCCCCGCCCGCCGTTGAATAATTCAAGAATGGACCGTGCAACCACGGGCGGGAGCAAGCCCCGCACCCCACACCTATCCAGCAGAACCTTGTAGATTTTCCGGCAGCCAATCGGCAAATAGCTCGGCTGACTGGGCCGCCACGGCCGCGAGTGAAAAGGGTTGCCACTGGCCCCGTACGCAATCGAACACTTCGGTGGCGGCGGCACAGGCAAACAGCTTGTAGTCGAACTTGGAGTAATCGTGCACCACGTAGCCGGGGTAATAATAATCGAACTGCAGGCGGCGGGCGTAGTCGGTTTTCAACAGCAGCAGGTACTTGCCGAGGCTGTATTTCCGATAGTTGGGGTCGTAGAAGTTAAGAATTCCCGCCAGGGTGCGGTCGCCGCGGTCAAAGATGCCGGCGGCTATCAGTTGGTTGCCGTCGCGCAGCTCGATGATGTAGGTGTTGAACACGTTGTGGGCCGCGCCGCCCAGCAACACGTCGTCCACGGTGGGGGCGGCATCGAAGGTGATGGACTCGCGGTAACGGGCGTACAGCTCTTCGTACTCGGCCGTGAGGCGAAACGGCCGCACGGTAGCCGCAAACCGGGCGTTGCGGCGCAGTAGCCGGCTCTGCTCGGGCCCCCACTGCACGCGGGCCAGGTCCAGGCGCAGCCAGTGCGCGGTGTAGAGACGGCCATCAAAGGGCACGAACTGGCAGGTGAACAGGTCCTGCTGCATGCGGTAGTAGCCCTGCGCCAGGTAATAATCCAGGGCATTGCCCCGAATTACGGGTAGCGCAGCAGATGAAGCAGCCATAAAATTTAGGGGGAGGCAATGGCGGCGCGGCTACCGCAGCCCGCATGGTTCATACACGCCAACGCCCGCAGGAAACGGGCATCGGTTGGGATTCGGCAAGAAGCAGTAAGCCTCAGAAGGTCCGCAGGGCCAGGCAATAGTCCTCGCGGGCCCGCATGGCGGTTTGGCTCAGCAAGTCCTTGTCCAGATAGCCGAGCAGGTGCAGCACGCCGTGAATCATGACGCGGTGCAGCTCATCACGAAAGCTGATGCCCAGGTCGTTGGCATTATCACGCACCCGGTCTACGCTGATGAATACGTCGCCTTCAATAATGTCGGCATCGTCCGAATTATCGAACGTGATGACATCGGTGAGGGTATCGTGGTTGAGGTATTCAATGTTCATCTGGTGCAGGTAGTCATCCGAGCAGAAGATGTAGGTGAGCTGCGTGATGCGGTGCTCGTGCACCTGCGCTACGCGCTCAATCCAACCCAGAATGCCTTCGGCCTCGGACAGCTCAAAATCAGGCACATCTTCTACCATGAACTCGATGCCGGGAGCTTCGTGGTGCAGCTCGCCGGGAGGAAAGTTTTCGTGGTGGGGCGGGCCCGCCGGCGGGGTGTTCATCATGGCAATTAGGCGGCGATATAGTCGGCCGCAGAGGTTTCGTCGGCGGGAGTAGCCGTGAGCTGGAACGTAAGCTGCACGCGGCGGCCTTCCTTGCTGAACTCTACCTCATCGGCCAAGTGGCGAATGAGGAAAATGCCGCGGCCTCCGGGGTTCTCCAGGTTTTCGGGCGCGGTGGGGTCGTCCAAATTGTCATAATTAAAGCCCGCGCCTTCGTCCTCAATCTCAAATTTGAGCTGCTGGGGCTCCACGTAAAGCGAGAGGTAGACGTTCTTGTCTTTGTCGAATTTGTTGCCGTGACGGATGGCGTTGTTCACCGCTTCGGTTACGGCTACCATGATATTGCCGTAGATATCGTCCTCAATTTGAAAGGTATCCTTGGAGTTGTCGATGAAACTTTCGACCACGCGGATATTCTCAACGAGCGACGGAATCTGAATTTTTACCTGCTTCATAAGGCGGTTTAATAGAACGAACGGCGGCGGGTTTGGGGCGGCAAAAATAGTCTTTTAACGGCAAAGTGCCACTACAGCTTCTGCTACCCTCGGCCGCGCAACTCCAACAGAACACTAATTAGTTAACGAAACTACGGCCGGTTTAGATGAATTAAGAGCCACAGTTATTTGATTTTCTGAAAGTACTCGCCCACTTCGCGTTGATAGTACGGCGTAAGGTTCGGCGGTGTACTACGTAGTAATTCCGTTTGGCGTTCCTTGCTGACCTTGTATTTGTCGAAGGCTGGCGGAAAACCCGGAGGCTTGGCTTGGGCGGCCTGGGCTTCGCGCTTGGTGTCCTGGTCGCGCTCACGGGCCGACTTTTCCACTTCCAGCAGGCGGGTCAGAATTTGCTGCTGGCGCAGGATGGTTTCCTCGGTGAGGCGCTTATTGACGAGGTCGGTTTCGGTTTGCTCCATCATCTTTTTGAGGTCGCCGGTGCCGCCACCGCCCTGTTCGCCTTTGCCATCCTTGCCGTTTTGGCCGTCCTGCTTGCCTTCTTTGCCGTCCTTGCCGCCTTGGCCCTGGCCTTGCGCGCCATCGGGCTTGCCGCCCTGCTGCATTTTATCGAGCTGCTGCATGGCCTGGCGCAGCATCTGCTGCTGGCCCGCCAGCTTGGCCAGCTCCTGCGACATGGCCCGGCCGGTTTTGCCGCTCTTCGAAAGCTGCTGAATCTGCTCGTTGAGTTGTTTCTGCATCTGGCCCATGCTGCCGGGGCCGGGCTTGCTGCCCTGGCCCTGCCCTTTGCCCTTGCCTTTTTTCTTGCCCGGCTTGCCCTGGCCGTCCTGGGGCTGGCCTTTGCCGGCCTGGGCCTCCTGCTGCATTTGCTGCAGGGAGCTTTGCAGCATCAGGGCCAGGTTGTTCATGCTGGTCATGGCCTGTTGTTCGGTGGCGGTGGCCCGGGCCAGGTCGCGCTGCTGAATGTGGGTGAGCGACTCGTCCATACGGCCGTTCATCTCCCCTACTTCGCGGGTCACAAAGCTCTGAATCTTGGGTTCTTTCTTCGCCAAAGCATACAGCGAATCCTGGATAATCTTGGCGTCGTCGCGCAGCTTACGTTGCGTCTGGCCCAGCTGCACAAAGCGCGGGTCGGACTGGTCTACTTTGCGGAAATTCTTCATCAGATTTTCCTGGTCGAAGCTGAGCGTGAGTAGGTTGTCCAGGATGTCGCGCAGGTCGTCGATATTCTGCTGGGCCTGGTCGCTTTCCTCCTCGCTCATCTGGTCGCGCATTTTCTGCGCCATTTTCTTCATGCGCGAGGCAGCGCTTTTTTGCTTGCCAGCGGCCTTCTTGTTCTGGTTTTTGCTCAGGCTCTGCTGGCTTTCCTGCATGTCCTGGTCGGTCTGCTCCTGCTCGGGCTTCTGCTCGTCCATGCCGTTCTGGTCGCCGAGCTCCTTGTCCATCTGCTTCAGGTCCTGCAGTTCTTTTTTCAGGTCTTCAAACTCCTTCTGGTTTTCGGCCTGTTCCTGTTTCAGCTGCTCCTGCTTGGCCTTCTGGTCCTGGTTCGAAGCTTTGTTTTCGGGGTTTTCCTTGTCGTTCTGCTCGGTTTTTTCGGCCAGCTTTTCTTCCTGCTTGGCCAGCTCATCCAGCTTGTTGGCCGTTTCCTCAGCCTTCTGCTCCAGCTGCATCTGCTTGAACATCTCCAAAGCGCGGTCCAGCTCCTTTTGCAGCGTGTCTTCTTTGTTTTCGAGCTGCTGCAGGAGCTTCTGCATCTCGGCATCGGGCTGTTTCTGCTGCTCCAGCAGCTTTTTCAGCTTGTCGTAGAGCTTCTTGGTTTCGGGGTCGAGCAGGTCAGCCATCAGCTTCTTCAGCTCTTCGGCTTTCTTGGCCAGCTCCTCGCTTTTGGGACTGAGCTGGTCCTGCTTCTGCTGCAGCTGCTCAAACATTTTCTGCATTTGCTCCAACTGTTGGTTCATCTGCTCTTTTTGGTCGAGCATGTTCTCCAGCTGCTTGCGGTCCTGAAAGTTCAGGTCGCGCTTGGTCTTGAGCTTGTCCTGCGCCTTGGCCAGCTCGCGCTCCAGCTTCTCGCTCTGCTTGGCGGCCTGGCTCATCTGGCTGGCTACCGACTCGGCCTGAGCCTGCATTTCCTGGCGCATTTCGCGCTTGCTGGGCAAGCGAAACTCCACTGGGCGGGTGCGCGTGGCTTTGGCCCCGTGCACGCCGTCGTTGTCCCAGGCCTCCACATAATATTCGAGCCGGTCGCCGGCCCGCATATTCAGCGCACTCAGGTTCCAGGTGTAAGCATAAGTGCCGGCACTCTCGCGGGGCAGGGCCAGCGGCGTGGCCCCTTGGCGGCTCGGCGCCGCATTCGGCCCCTGGCCGGCGCGGCGCAGGGCGTAGTGCAGCTCCAGCCGCGTGAGGCCGTAGTCGTCGCGCACGGTGCCGCCCAGGGCCAGAAAGCGCCGGGTCACAGTATCCGAGAAGGCTTCCAGCGTGAGCGTGGGCGGCAAGTCCGGCACGGCCGTGAGCTGGTAGGCAATGGGGTCGCGGTTCAGGCTAGCCGGGTTTTTCAGGCGCAGCAGGTAGGGCTGCGAGCGCAGCACGCGCCGCGTGGCCATGAAGGTGTCGTCGTCGCCCGTGGCCGTCAGCGTTTCATCCGGGTTCTGGAACACCAGCGCCAGCTCATCGGTGGCCGCCGTGGCGAATTCCCAGCGCACTGTGCTGCCCTCGGGCACCGTCAGGTTGCCCCCGTTTTCAATGGTTTCGGCCGCCTTGCCGGTGTATGGCGGATAGGTGATATTGACCTTGAAATCGCGCAGGTTGGGCCGTTCCAGCACCGTTAGCTGGTATTCGGGCGAGTTGAAACCTGCACCCTTTAGCTGAAACGCCACGTCGGCCTGCGGCTGCTCGAAAGTGTAGCGGAACTGGTCGCCGCGCCCGGCCACCTTGCTCAGCCGCCGCTCGCCCCCGCTGAAGCTAATGCTCACATCAGCCGGCAGGGCTGCGCCAGCTACGGCCACATCAAGGGTAAAATTCTCGCCTCGAAACGCTGTCAACTTGGGGTTTTTAATCACAAACTGAAACGGCGCGGGCGGCGAATACGCCCGTCGGTAGTGCCAGATGCGCTCGGTGCCCTGCACCAGAAAGCTGGGATAAAACGCCAGCAGCGCCAGCAATACCGCCACTGGCACCGCCGCGTATTTCCACAGCGGCTTGCTCTGCTGTTGAATATTGATGCCCTCGGCGAACGAGAACTTGCCCAGCTGCGCCGCCCGCTGCTCCAGGCTGGCCGCAACCAGCGCATTATCGCGTGCCTGGCCCTGCAGCTGCAAGGCGTTCAGCAGCCGGTCCTGTACTTCCGGAAACAGCTCTCCTACCCGACGGGCCGCCTGCTCGTCGCTCAGTAGCCGACGCAGGTTAGTAAGGGCCGCCAGCGGCTGCCAAATCCAGCGCCCGAAGCTGTAAATCGTCAGGCCGATAAACCCGAACAGCAGCCCGCCCCGCACCACGGTGGGCAGGTACAGGAAGTATTCGAGCCCGTTGAACACCACGAAAAACGTGAGCAGCAACCCGCCGGCCACCAGCAGCCCCCGCACCAACAGGCTCAGGTAAAACTTGCGTTTGAACGCTTCCAGCTCCGTTCGCACCCGCGCCAGGGCGGGGTATTCAGCTGCCGCCGCACCGGTCTCCATCAGCATCGCCATAAATCAGGTTCTTGTTGTGAAAGATACATCAGGATGCGGCGCTTGGTTCGAAGGCTGAGTGAACGGGTGGAAGTGTTTGTCATCCTGCCCTACATTACCTCCACCCAGGCCGGGCAGTGGTCCGAGTGCACCACATCCGTCAGCAGGCCCGCCCCCGCCAGGCGTGGCTGCAGTGCCACATCGGCCACCCAATGGTCGAGGCGCCAGCCCACGTTGCGCGCCCGCGAACCGGCCCGGTAGCTCCACCACGAGTAGTGCCCCACCGCTTCGCCGTGGTGGTGCCGGAAAGTATCCACCAGCCCATCGCCCAGAAAGTCCCTGAACCACTGCCGCTCCTCGGGCGTGTAGCCGGGGCTATTCTGGTTGGCTTTGGGGTTGTGCAGGTCGATAGGCGTTTGGCAGCAGTTGAAGTCGCCGCCAATGAGCAGCGGTGGCGTGCTGCCATCTGCCCGCAGCCCGGCCACGTACTGCCGGAAAAAGTGTAGCCATTCGACTTTGAAAGCCTGCCGCTCCGGTCCGCTCGTACCCGAAGGCATATAGGTGTTCAGCACCGATACGTCCTCAAAATCTAGCCGCAGCACGCGGCCTTCATCGTCGTAGCGGCTTTGGCCACAGCCGTGTACCACGGCCTTGGGTTCTACTTTAGAAAACGTGGCCACGCCGCTGTAGCCGGGCTTTTGGGCCGGGTGCAGATAGGTGTGGTAGCCCAGCGCCTCAAAGCCCGACACGTCCATCGCCTCCCGGCCGGCTTTGATTTCCTGCAGGCACAGTACTTCGGGCGCGGCCTCCGCTACCCAATCCAACAGCCCCTTGCTTAGCGCCGAGCGCAGGCCATTGACGTTGTAAGAAACGATTTTCATGTTGGTTGTCTAAAGAAAAACGGGACGCCGTGCCGAGCTCAGCCGAGGCATGACGTTCTATTGACCTATAGGTCATCCCCTGGGTCCAGCGCGAAGTATTCCAGCACATGCCATTTCAGCATGCGCTCCTGCTCCTTGAGGTTGGCGAAGGGCACGGGGCGCAGCAGCTTGTAGTGCGGCCAGCCGTCCTCATCCACGCGCTCCAGCTCGTAGTGCCCGCTGAGGCTGAAGAGCCGGCAGGTGGCAATGTGCATCAGGTCCTGTTTCTGCTCCTTGGTGAAGGTGGTGATGCCCTGGTTCAGCTCCTGAATGCCGATAAGCAGCAGCATCGCGTTCAGGTCGGGGCGCTTGCCGAAACGCTCCTGCATCTCCAGCATCAGGGTTTCCCAGCGGGCGTCGAAGTCGGCTTCCGCTTCCGGGTGTTCGGCCGGCGCGGCGTGGTTCAGGTCCTCACTCATGCGGTGGGTTCGCTGTCGTGCGCGGCCTTGTGGGCCGCCAGTGCTGCTTGCTCGGAGCCGTGCTCCTCGCTGCCGGCTTCCGATTTCAGGATTTCCCAGTACTCCACCGCCCGGCGGAAGTGCGGAATCACGATACTGCCGCCGATGATGTTGGCAATGGCAAACACCTCGTAAATCTCCTCATCGGTCAGTTTCTCCTCGAAGCATTTGCCTACGTGGTACTTGATGCAATCGTCGCAGCGCAGCACCATGGAGCAGGCCAGGCCCAGCATCTCTTTGGTTTTTACGTCAATCGCGCCGGCTGCGTAAGTGTTGGTATCGAGGTTGAAAAACCGCTTGATGACCTTGTTGTCAGCCGCTAGAATAGTGGCGTTCATCCGCTGGCGGTACTCGTTGAATTCGGTTACTTGGGACATAGTTGGGAAGCTTGGAGGGAATAGAAGCACGTTCTGCTGAGCGTAGCCGAAGCACCTCGCGTGCAGCAGTAATCAATGGAATGGTAACGAAATAGCAGAGCTGCGGCGGCGGTGCGGACGCAAGAGGAAGCATGACGTGCGCATGCCGCATGGTCATCAATTCTGGCTACATTGCTTTCCCAAAATTACTCCCAAACCCTTCCCCCGCTCTACCGCCATGCTGCGTTTTTTGTGGGCCGATTTTCTTGGCCTGATTTACCCGCGCCTGTGTCTGGCCTGCCGCGAGCCGCTGGTAACCGGCGAAACCCACCTCTGCACCGGCTGCCGGGCCGAGCTGCCCTACACCGATTTCCACCGCCTGCCACCCGAGCAGAACCCGCTGGGCCGCCGTTTCTGGGGCAAGCTGCCCCTGCGCCACGCCCTTAGCTACCTGCGCTTCGTGCGCCACGGCCGGGTGCAGCACCTGCTGCACGAGCTCAAGTACCAAGGCCAGCGCGACGTGGGCACCGCCCTCGGCCAGCTCTACGGGGCCGAGCTGCACGCCGCTGGCCTAGCCGCCGATTTCGACCTCATCATTCCTGTGCCGCTGCACCCGCGCAAGCTGGCTAAGCGCGGCTACAACCAGGCCGCTGCCTTCGCCACCGGCCTCGCCGAGGGCCTGAAAGTGCCCGCCAGCAACACCGCCCTGCGCCGCACCACCAACACCAAAACTCAAACCAAGAAGAACCGCGCCCAGCGCTGGGAAAACGTCGCCACGGTCTTCGAGGTCGAAAACCCCGCTCATATCATCGGCCGTCGCATCTTGATAGTTGACGACGTACTTACCACCGGAGCCACGCTCGAAGCCTGCGGCGCGGTGCTGCTGGCGGCCGGCGCGGCCGAGGTTAGCATCGCGACCATCGCCTGCGCGGACAGGTAGGCGCAGAAGTAACACACGAATATTTAGCTGCCACAAAAAAGGCCGCTCCTGAGTCAGGAGCGGCCTTTTCTAATCTGCGAAGCGAATTACTTATTGCTGCCAGCGTTAATCATCGCGCAACGGAAACCGATAGTTGCCGTGGCCGAATCCTCGGCCATGAAGCGGCGGGTGCCGGGCGAGAGCCAGTAGGCCACATCGCGCCACGAACCGCCTTTGTACACGCGCACGTGGTCGTCAATCAGCGACTGATAGCCTTTCTTGTCGTACTTATCGGCGGGGTCACCCACACCGTTGCGGCGGAAGGGGTTCAGGTCTTCCACATCCTGAAACGAAAGGGGGCGGTACACGTCCTGCACCCACTCGTTCACGTTGCCGGCCATGTTGTAGAGGCCGTAGTCATTGGGGGGGTACGAGTAGATGTAGTCGGTAATCATGGCCCCGTCGTTCAGGCTACCGGCGATGCCGGCGTAGTCGCCGCGGCCCCGCTTGAAGTTAGCCAGGAATTGGCCCTGCTTCTTGCCATAGGCGTTGCGGGTCGACTTGCCATCCCAAGGATAAATGCGCTTCTCTTCTTGGTTCTCGTTGCCTATTTCCTGAGTGCCTATGAGGGCCTGCGCGGCGTATTCCCACTCGGCCTCGGTGGGGAGGCGGTAGTTGGGCAGCGTGTTGCCTTTCTCAATTGAGGGACCATCTTTGCCGTCGGCTAGCGCGCCAGCCGTAGCCGTACCTTCAGCACCTGCGGCTGCAGGCTTGGGCTTACGGCTAAACAGGCCGCCTTTTTCACTTGACCCTTTCGTAGCCAAACCCTCGTTAACCTTGGTGGTACGCCAGGTGCAATAGTCATCGGCCTGCAACCAGCTCACCCCCACTACGGGGAAGTAGCGAAAGCCGGGGTAACGGAGGTAATAGGTTACGTAGGGGTCGTTGAACGACAGGTCGCGGGCCCACACCGTGGTGTCAGGCAAAGCCGAGCGGTAAAACTCTTCGGCCGAGTCGGTGCGAATGAAATGCAGGTATTCGAGCCAGTGAATGTTGGCTACTTCGGCTTCGTCCATGTAGAACGAGGCGATGGTCACCGTGCGCTCGATGTTGTCGTGCGACATGGTTACGTCTTCCTCCTGCGAGCCCAGTACCGTGCGGCCACCTTCGATAAACACAAGGCCGGGGCCTTCGGGAATCTTCTTGAAGTTGGCCACGGCCATGCCCTTCTCCGTGTTGTACTCAATACCTGTTGTAGAGGAATATTTGCCGGGCTGAGAGGCCGTGGGCGGCCCTTTTTTACCGCAGCTGGCCAAGGCCACTACGCCCACTACTGCCAAGCGTAGATAATTGGTTAATTTCATAACAAAGTTAAAATGAGTATGGGGGAGGAGGGGTTAGCTAGGGCAATTAGGACACAATAGTACAAAAAATTAGAATGCCGGACAAGGGGCCAGCGGGTAAACACGCCTTTTTAGGCGACGATGGGCGTTTTCTAGTCGGTCAAATGCGCGAAGAGCTAGCGTAAGTTCATGGGCACCGCCCAAGTCGGCGCTCAAGCGGCTGATGCCCACGTCGTAGCTGTAGCCTACGCGCAAACCCCCTGCTTCGATGCCTGCCACCAGAGCGAGTACGTGTTGATTACCAACGTTGCCGGGAGAAAAAATATTGCGATACACGGCCCCGAGCGTGACCGGCGAAGCAGTGAAGTAGAGGCCGGTTTCGACGCGTTGGGAGCCTCCCTGACGGGTATAGGCCGCCACGGGGGTGTAGCTCACTTCGCGCGTTGCTACGCCCGTGCCGGGTCTGACTACGAAGAACTTGTAGCCGCCGGAGGCACTCAGCAGCATCGGCAGCTGGCTCTGGCGCTGGAAACCCAGGCTGGGCTGGTTGAGGTGCTGGCCTGCCAGACTCAGCCAGCCTTGCTCGGAATAAAGCACGGCTCCGGTGCCCACGCTCAGGTAGTTAACGGGTGGAAAGCTGAGGGATTCAGCCGATGGTCCGGTCAGGCTGCCATCCTCCAGAATCTGGTCGCCAAACACGAAATTATCATATCCAACGCGCTGGCGGCCGTAGCTGGCCCGCAGGCCGCCGCTCAGGGCCAGGCGCTCGGTGAGGCGGGTATGGTAAGCGTAGAGGCCGCCGATTTCGAGGCGGGTGTAGCCCACGCTGCCGGTCCGGTCCTGATTGATGAGCAGGCCGAGGGCGTGGTGCTGGCCGGGCGTGGTCAGGCGCACATCGGCGGCGGCCTGGGCGCTCACGAAGGAGCCCGCCACGGTAGGATGCTGGTTGCGGTAGCTCAGCGTGAGGCCGTAGTCGTCGACTAAACCCGTGAAAGCCGGGTTGGTGTGCAGGCGGGTGGCAAACGGCTGCGAGAAGTACACATCCTGCGCCCGTACCCCCGAAACAACACCCAGCCACAGGCCCGCGGCCAGCGCAAGCCGCGTAGTTCTGATGCGCAACGAAGGGCAAAGCATTGGCATAATGGCCGACATAACGCCGCTACTACGCAGATTAGTGCGGCGGGCTACGCGAAGATACACCCGAAGCCTTATGGTACCGGGGCCGCCGGGGCCCTACTTCTGAAGCACTTTCACGCTCAGGCGGCGGTTTTGGGCGCGGCCTTCTTCGCTGGTATTCGACGCGATGGCGTAGCGCGGGCCGTAGCCGCGGGCATCTACGCGGCTGGGGCTGATACCCATTTCGACGAGGCTGGCCCAGGCGGTGCGGGCGCGGGCATCGCTGAGCAGCTTGTTCACTTTGTAGGTACCGGTGCTGTCGGTGTAGCCGCCCAGCTTGATGCGGGCCTTGGGGTAAGCGCGCAGCAGCGTGGCCACGTTGCGCAGTTGATTCACCGATTCGGCCGTGAGAGTGGCCTTACCCGCGTCAAAAAACACCCGGTCGAAGTTGAACCAGCCCTGGGTCAGGTCCACGGTATCGACCTGCACCGCCGGGTTGTTGAGAAAGTGGTGGAGGTAGCTTTCGGTGGAGTTGGCGCCAACGCCCGTGATGACGGCCCCGCCGGGTAGCTTCAGCGCAGTAGGCTGGCCGGTATCGTAGAAGTAATTGCCGGTTTTAGCATCGTAGCGGCCCGGCACGATGGGGTCGGGGGCGGGCGGGGTGGTGCGGCGCGGCACGTAGCGGCTGTTGCGGGCATAGCGCGGGGCCGCCGGTATTGGAACTGCCGCGCTCACGGGCGGCAGTGCAGGCGCGGGGGCCGGGATGATTTGGGGAACGGGCAGGAACCGGGCCGCCGGAACACTCCGCGCGGAAGAGGTACTCCGGGCAGACGTGGGAGTAGTGGTAGTGGAAAATAGTACGGGGCCGCCTACCACGCTCTCTGCCGCCAGGCCTTCGGTGGTAGTGGTGCGGGCGGCCCGGGCGCTCCGGTTTTTGCCAGGGGTGTTGTTGCCAACGGCATCCAGCTTGCTCAGGGTGACAGTGAACGGAGCGGATTTGCCTTTCTCCAGAAAAATGCTTTCCATTGTTTGGGGGCGGTAGCCGCCCTCTCCTACCTGCATCACGTAGGGACCGCCCACCAGCAGATTGGGAATAATAAACTGCCCGCTACCATCGGAAGCAGCCGCGTGGCGCATTCCGGAAGGAACATGGATGACGGTGATAGCTGCGCCGGGCAAGGGCTTGCTTTCATCGGATTGCACACTGCCGCTAAGACTCGTGGTGGCTACCTGGGTGTGCCCCGGGCGAGCAAATGCCACTAGCGAAAAAGTCAGAAAGAGGAGAAAACGATTCATGATGCAGAAAATGCGGAGAAATTCAGTTGACGCCCTCGGTACTTGAGCCGGGAGCCGCCTGGATATTGCCGGTAGTGGATAAGGACAGAATATGTAATCTGGAAAGCGGGATTGAGGCTGTCAACCCTGGTGCAGTTGGCGTAAAAGTTGTTTAGTAATTTGTTAGTCGGTCATGCCGAGCGCAGCCGAGGCATCTCGCTCGGGCCGTCCGGGCCGTTCAACGAGGCGAGCGAGATGCCTCGGCTGCGCTCGGCATGACGGTCACTCAGTTCTTTTAAATTCTTAAACAGCTTCAATGAAAAATGCGAAGCAGAGCCAAATATAGTGTAAAAATTTATTTATGATAATTTGATAATAATTTATAATTTATCTAATTATTAAAAAAGGATTTTAACAAGCATTGGTCAATTATACGATTTGCGAAAGAGGAGCCTTTCGAAGGCTTCGACCACCGGATTGGTCGGCAGTGGGAGTAGTCAGGCGGCGTTGTTGTGTTAGTTGTCAAGTGCTAGAGCGGGTAACTGGCAGACCGGAATGACACCGTTGCGCGACTACGGAATGGGTTTGAGGCTGATGATGTCATAAAACCGGGGCGAGCCCGCTCGTTTTACCTTTGATTGAAATAACTCATTTAGTCTTGCTATGCGGAAAATTCTGTTGGGTGTTGTCGTGTTTGTGGTGGTGCTGTTGGCGGCGGTCGTGGCGGCACCTTTTCTATTCAAAGACAAGCTGCGGGCCCTGGCCGATAGGCAGATAGCGCAGCGCGTGCGGGCCCAAGTGCTGTACGACCCGGCCAATATTGACGTGAGCGTGCTCCACTCCTTCCCCGATTTGACGTTAGATATCAAAGACCTGCGCGTGATTGGCTTGGACTCATTCAGCCGCGATACGCTGGCTTATCTGCCCAATATGCGCGTGGGATTGGATATCATGACCGTGATTAAAGGCCAGGAAATCAGGATTAACAGTGTGGAACTGGAGCGGCCCGACCTGAGCCTGCGCCGCCTGAAAAGTGGCCTGGCCAACTGGGACGTGTTGATTTCGGATTCGGCCGCCGCCGCCAAGGGCCAGGATACGAGCCAGGTGAGCCTGGCCATCAAGGGCTGGAAACTGACCGACGGCCACCTGCGCTACGAGGACCTGACCCTCCCCTTCCGCCTGGAGGCGCGCGGCGTGAACCACTCCGGCAGCGGCGACTTCGCCAGCAACGTGTTCGACATGAAGTCGCAAACCACGGCCACCGACCTGGACATGACCTACAACGACGTGGCCTACGTGACCGATAAGAAGCTCGACGCCGACGTGACGATGAACATGGACCTCAACAAAAGCCTCTACACGTTCAAAGACAACAAGATTACCCTCAACGACTTCCCGTTCAGCTTTGCCGGGGCCATCGGCCTGCCCAATGCCACGGATATTACCTACGACGTCACCTTCAAGGCGCTCGAAACGGATTTCAAAACCCTGCTCAGCCTGGTGCCGGGTGCTTACACTGACAAGTTCAAGAATATCGAAACCAGCGGGAAGGTGGCGTTTGATGGTTACGCGAAGGGCGTGCAGAACGACACCCGCCTGCCCGGCTACGGCGTGAACCTGACCGTGACCAACGGCCAGTTCCACTACCCCGAGCTGCCAAGGGCGGCCAAAAACATCAACCTGAAGATGCAGGTGAGCAACCTCACGGGTGTGACCAATGACCTGAAAGTCAATATCCCACAGTTTCATCTCGACCTGGGGCCCGACCCAGTGGACGGCAACATTACCATCGATGGGCTGGAACCGATGAAGGTGGACGGCCGCGTGAAAGCCAACGTGAACCTGGCCGAAGCCCTGAAAGTGTACCCGGTGAAAGACCTGGTCATGCGCGGGCAGTTGTTCGTGGACGGCACGGCCAAGGGCATCTATTCTAAAACCCGGATGCCGGTGGTGAACGCGGCCATCCGCCTCACCAATGGCTTTGTGAAATCGGCCAAATTTCCCGCTCCTATTGAGAACATCAACCTCAGCGGCACGGTGGTGAACACCACGGGCCAGGTGAACGACACGCAAATCAACCTGCCGCAGTTCCGGATGGTGCTGGAGGGCGAGCCGCTGGAAGGTCGCCTCACGGCCCACAACATCGATAAGCCGGTGTTCGATACCAACGTGCGCGGCACGGTGGACCTCACCAAAATCACAAAGATTTTCCCGCTCAAGGGCATGACCGTGACCGGCCGCGTGGCCGGCAACATTGCCGCCAAAGGCAACATGGCCGACGTGGAAGCCGGCCGCTACCAGAACGTGGTAGCCAGCGGCACCGTGACGGCCAGCAACGTGACCTACAAGAGTGCCGACTTGCCGCAGGGCGTGAAAATCAGCTCGGGCACCGCTACTTTCAATAACAACCAGATTGCGGTGCAGCGCCTGAACGGCACGGCCGGCAGCTCCGATTTCGCGGCCTCGGGCACCATCAGCAATTATTTGGGCTACTTGTTTACGCCGGGGCAGGCGCTGAAGGGCAACCTGACGGTGAACTCGCGCAATTTCAACGTGAACGAGTGGATGGTAGACGAGGTATCGGCCAAGCCCACGGCTACTGGCGGCGCGGTCCCGGCCAAGGCCAACGGCGTGTTGCAGATTCCGAAGTTCTTCGATTTGGTGCTGAATAGCCGCGTCGATAACGTGACTTACGACAACCTGAAGCTGACCAATGCCCAGGGCGTGGTGACGGTGCGCGACCAGACGGCCACGCTCAAAAACATGACGTTCAATACCCTGGGGGCCACGTTTGGCACCACGGGCAGCTACAGCAGCCAGAACCTGGCGCACCCCAAATTCAACTTTGGGCTGAACATCAAGGACCTGAATTTTCAGCGGGCTTTCTCGGCTTTCAATACGATAAAGACGCTGGTGCCGCTGGCCAGCCAGGTGGAGGGCGTGTTTGGCACCAACTTCAGCGTGAGCGGCGAAATGGGACCGGATATGTTCCCCAACCTCGCTACGTTGTCGGGTAAAGGGGTTTTTGACGTGGTGCGGGCGGCCCTGAATCAGTCGGAGGTGATGACCAAGATTGCCAGCCTCACCACCCTGCCCGAGCTGAAAACCCTGCTGGTGGTCAATAAGAAAATTCAGGCCAACCTCGTGAATGGTAACCTCGTGGTGCAGCCGTTTGAACTCACAGTAGGCGACGTGAAAATGACCATCGGCGGCTCAAACAACTTGGCCGGGGCCCTGGCCTACGTCACGGCCCTAAATGTGCCCACCGGCCGCCTCGGCACGGCCATGAGCAGCCAGCTCACCCGCCTCACGGGCGTGAGCAACATCAAGGGCACCGACCGCGTGACGCTCGGCCTCAACATTGGCGGCACCGTGAAGGCCCCCAGCGTGAAGCTGACCAGTGGCAGTATGAAGGACCAGGGCAAGGCGCTGGTAGCCAACGTAGCCAAGCAAAAAGCCCTCGACCTGCTGGGCGTGAAGCCCCGCGCCGTGAGCCGCGAGGACAGCATCCGGCGCGCCGGCCAGACCGAAGAAGAAGCCGCCGCCCAAGCCCTAAAGGACAAGCAGCAACAGCGCATCGACGCCGCCAACAAGGCCAGGGAGCAGCTGGCAAAAGGCTTCAATAGCTTGTTCAATAAACCTAAACCAAAGCCCAGACCCGTAGACCCCGTGCCGGCTGACACTACTAAGCCGTAAGGTCCCGGCAACTTTGGCCGTATTATTGGAGTAAGCCCATCAGCTACTTTACTGGTAGTTAAATATTTGCATTAATCTAATAATTAAACAACATCAAGCGTATGATTCTCAACCGTATGTTGCCTCTTGCTGCCATTGCCCTGCTGGGCCTGGCTGGCTGCTCCAAAAATTCCGACGAAGGCGCAAACTCCTCCAAGCTGGAGGTGCGGCTAATGGATGCCCCTGGTGACTTCCGCAGTGTGTTTCTGGACGTGCGCCAGGTAGAAGTGCACCTGAAGGAGGAAAACGACCCGAACGGCTGGAAAATGCTCAGCTTCAAGCCTCAGGTCGTCGACGTGCTTCAGTACGTGAATGGCAAGTCGGCGCTGCTTGTGAGCGAAGACTTCGCCCCCGGCGACCTCAAGGAAATTCGCCTTATCCTGGGTCCCGACAGCTACGTCATCGGCCGCGACGGCCTGCGCTACGACCTGAAAACGCCCAGCGGCCAAAGCTCCGGCATCAAGCTGAAATTAGACAAAGCCTCCTTACGCCAGCGCGAGACCTTCCAGCTGCTGCTCGATTTCGACGTGGCCCGCTCCATTGTAGAGCGCGGCAACTGGGACCCCAGCAAGGACAAAAAAGAGCGTTACTTGCTCAAGCCCGTCATTCGGGTGGTGGCGCAGGATGTGCGCGGGGGCATCAGCGGCACCGTAGTTCCGGCGGCGGCCCTGCCCCAGATTCTGGCCATCCGCACGTCGGGCCTGCTTGCGTCTGATACGGTGAGCACCATGGCCGATGCCTCCGGCCGGTTCCAGATTGGCGCATTGCCCGCAGGCACCTATCGGGTAGAATTCTTCCCCAGCACCACGGCCCCCGCCGGCCAGAACGCCTACCGCACCGTCAGGCTCCCTGGCATTGTGGTTACCAACGACAACGTGACGACCATCCAGCCCTCGCCGCTACCGTTGAACTAAGCGGCTCACGCACAAGTAACCGAATAAAGAAGAACGTCATTCCGAGCTTGCCGAGGAATCTCGCCCGCGCCAGTAGGCGGCGCGGATAACTCCGGCGAGATTCCCCGGCAAGCTCGGAATGACGTTGTTTTTAGTGAATTACAGTTACTTGTCCGCGACTGCCCAAGTGCCCAAATGCAAAAAGGCCGCCCCGATTGGGGCGGCCTTTTTGCATTTGGGCGCTTGGGCTACAGGCTGACCGTGGCGAGCCCGGCCGCGCTCAGCTCGCGGCAGTAGGTGATAAAATCCGAGTTCACGGGCTCCAGGCCGTGGTCGCGCAGGCGGGTGGCTACCTGGGCGCGGTGGTAGCTGGCGTGCACCACGGCGTGGGTCAGAATATCGTGCACCATGCTATCGTATTTATCGCCCAGCGAGTTGGTGTAGGAAATCAGGCGCTGCAACTCGGTTTCATCCGCTTGCACCATGATTTGGTGCAGGGTCTCCGAGGTTTGGGCGTGCAGCTGGTGGCAGGCGGCCAGGTCGTGCTCCTGCCACACTTTCACGGGGCTGGGCGTGCCGCCGATGCGCGCAATCCAGATGGCCTGGGCATTGAGAACGTGGCTGAGGAGGCGCAGCACGATAGGGGGAATTTCCTGGCCGGTAGCGGCCACTTCATTGAGGCGGTTCAGCACGGTGGTATTGGCCCACACGTTGAAAGCGCCAAGTTTTTCGAGGGTATTCATGGATTTAATAATGAGTTTTGAGTTATGAATTATGAGTTAAAAACACGACTGGCCCGAACGACAACTCGTAATTCATAACCCAAAACTCATAATTCCTTTTACCGGGGGTCTTGCCAGACCAGTTTCTCGTTGGATTTGTTTTTTTCGAAGTCCGGGCACTGGCCGTCGCCCTTGCCCGTAATGCCGCCGTCGGGCTGGCAAACCAGCTTGCCTTTAGTATCGAACACCTGCGAATACTGGTCGCAGCACGGAGCCGACTGATAGTAAACATCTTTGTCCTCATACTGATAGCGAAGAATGCGGGTGATGGGGTTGCGCTTGCGCTCCGATAGCACCGCCGCGATGCGGGCCTTCAGCCAGGCCGGGCGCGCCGCGGTGTCTGATTTGGCCACGCGGGCAGACCCGGGGTCCACGGTGTTGGTTTTAGTGGACGCGGGTGTGCCCGGCGCAATGGGGCCTCGGGACGGCGTGGCAGGCGTAGTCACGCTCACTTGCTGGGGGGCACAAGCGGAAGTGAGCAGTAGGGAAGCAGCTAAAAAAAGGAGGCGCATGGGTATTTATTGGTTAGCAGCCAACCACCGTACGGGTTGGGTTTGCGGCATTTGAATAGGCTTACGCCCACATTCAGCAATGGTTTTTAATCCGTTTTAAAATGAGTAATGGCTAAATGAAATGCGGTACGAATACCAGCGCCCCCACCACCAGCGCCCCCAGCGCCGCAAGCAGCACAGCCCCGGCCGCCACGTCCTTGGCCTTGCCGGCCAGCGGGTGGTAAGCCGGCGAGGCCAAATCGGTAAGGGCTTCAATGGCCGTATTCATTAGCTCAGCGGCCCACACGCAAGCCACGGCCAGCGCCACCAGCGCCCACTCCAGGCGCGAGAGGCCACTGTAAAACCCTAGCCCGATAACCACCACCGTGGCTACCGCGTGGAGGCGCAAATGCACTTCGGAACGCAGTGCCGACCACACGCCGCGTCCGGCGTGGCCGAAGCTGGCCACGCGCCGCCGCCACAAGCCCTCGGGTGGGCGCAGGCGTTCCGGGGTAGGCAGTGCCGGCTCAGCCACGGGCTTCGAATTCCTGAAAGACCGTTTGGCGCAGCCCCGACCATTCGGGCCGGATGATGCTGAAAATGACGGTGTCGCGGCGCAGGCCGCCCTGCGTGAGGCGGTGGTGGCGCAGCGTGCCCTCTTCAGTAGCGCCCATGCGGGCCATGGCCGTGCGCAATTTGTGGTTGCGCGAGTCCGTTTCGAGCTCCACCCGCTCACAATTCAGTGCTCCAAACGCGTGGCTGAGCAGCAGGTGCTTGCAGGCCCGGTTCAGGCCCGAGCGCTGAAACTTGCTGCCCACCCAGGTGTAGCCGATGCTGAGGCGCTGCTCGGCCTCGTGCACGTTGTAGTAGCTGGTGCTGCCCGCCAGCTCTCCGGTGGCCCGGTCGATGATGGCGAAGGGGTAGCGCTGGTCCTGGGCACGGGCCTCCACGGCCTGGCGCAGGTAGGCCGCGAGGCTCACGGCGTCGTCGGCGCGGGTGAGGGTGTAGCGCCACAGCTCAGCATCGAAAGCCAAGGCCTTGAGGGCTTCGAAATCGGTGAGTTCGAGCGGGCGCAGGCGGGCGCGGCTGTTCTCGAGGACGACGGGGGCAGAAAAATCCATGGGAGGATGGGGGCTTAATAGGTAACCATCTGTCATCCTGAGCTTGCGAAGAACCTTATCACTTTCGAACGATTTGCTCTAACCCGATAGGGTCCTTCGCAAGCTTAGGATGACAGACGATTAGCAGATTGACAACCTAAGTGCCTGCACAAAATTAAACGAGGTATTAGGGCGTCATGCTGAGCTTGTCGAAGCATCTCTACCGCTTCGTTGAACGACCCTGACGAAGCGGTAGAGATGCTTCGACAAGCTCAGCATGACGTTCTGATTGACTGTTTAATTTAGAACAAGCACTTACTTCTTGATTTCGCCCACCATTTCCTCGGGCTTCATCCACGCGTCGAAATCTTCGGTGGTGATGTAGCCGAGCTCGATGGCGGTTTCCTTGAGCGTAGAGCCGTTTTTGTGGGCCGTCTGGGCTATTTCGGCGGCTTTGTAGTAACCGATGTGCGGGTTGAGGGCCGTAACGAGCATCAGCGACGAATCGACGTGCTTCTTGATGTTGGCTTCGAGGGGCTCGATGCCCACGGCGCACTTGTCGTTGAAAGCCACGCACACGTCGCCGATGAGGCGGGCCGAGTGCAGGAAGTTAAAAATCATGACCGGCTTGAACACGTTCAGCTCGAAGTGTCCGCTCATGCCGCCGATGTTGATGGCCACGTCGTTGCCCATCACCTGGGCCGCCACCATGGTCATGGCCTCGCACTGCGTGGGGTTTACCTTGCCAGGCATGATGCTCGAGCCGGGCTCGTTGTCGGGGATGTGCAGCTCGCCGATGCCGGCGCGCGGGCCCGAAGCCAGCAGGCGGATGTCGTTGCCGATTTTCATGAGCGAAGCGGCTACGGTTTTTAGCGCGCCGTGGGCTTCCACAATGGCATCGTGGGCGGCCAGGGCCTCAAACTTGTTTTCGGCCGTGATAAAGGGCAGGCCGGTGAGGTCGGCAATATGCTTGGCCACGTTCTCAGAATAGCCTTGGGGCGTGTTGATGCCCGTGCCCACGGCGGTGCCGCCCAGGGCCAGCTCGCTCAGGTGGGCTAGCGTGTTTTTGATGGCGCGCAGGCCGTGGTCGAGCTGCGACACGTAGCCCGAAAACTCCTGGCCCACCGTGAGCGGCGTGGCATCCATGAGGTGGGTACGGCCGATTTTGACGATGTGCATAAACTTCTCGCTCTTGGCCTTGAGCGTGTCGCGCAGCTTCTCGATGCCCGGAATGGTCAGCTCCATCAGGATTTTGTAGGCTGCGATGTGCATGGCCGTCGGGAACGTGTCGTTCGAGCTTTGGCTCTTGTTCACGTCGTCGTTGGGGGCCAGTACCTTCTTTTCGTCGGTGAGCTGGCCGCCCTGCAGCACGTGGCCGCGGTAGGCAATCACCTCGTTCACGTTCATGTTGGACTGCGTGCCCGAACCGGTTTGCCACACCACCAGCGGAAACGAATCGGCTAGCTTCCCGGCCAGGATTTCGTCGCAGACTTTGCCAATCAGCTCAGCTTTTTCGGCCGTCAGTACGCCGGCATCGCGGTTGGTGAGGGCGGCGGCTTTCTTCAGGTAGGCAAAGGCCGCGATGATTTCCTTGGGCATCCGGTTGATGTCCTGGGCAATGGGAAAGTTCTCGATGCTGCGCTGCGTTTGGGCGCCCCAGTAGGCGGTAGCAAGCACCTGCACGGTGCCCATGGTGTCCTTTTCGGTGCGGAAATCCATTTTATGAAATATGAAAATGTGCTAATGTGAAGATGCGAAAATGTAAAAGCCGGCGCACGCGCTGGTTGCAAAAGTACACCGGCGCGGAATTATGTTATTTATTGGTTCGCGGGTGGCCATGAAAGCCCTGCTGGCGTACACGCCAGTGAGCAAGAATGATAAACATGCGTTTCCCATTTTCCCATCAACCACACTTCCACATTTAATAGAATGTCCTCCATCAAACAAGTCATTGAAATCCTGGCCTCGTCCGACAAAAGCTTCGAAGATGCGCTGCAGCGCGCCGTGGCGTCGCTCAGCACTTCGGTACCCAATATTTCGGGCATCTACATCAAAGACCAGAGCTGCAAGGTGCGCGACAACCGCATTGTGGAGTACCGCATCACGGCCAAGGTGAGCTTCGGCACGCCCGTGGAAGATTTTGACACCTCGGAGCTGGAGCGCACCTACAACGAAGCCCCTGTGGCCGGCGGCAACGGCGCCCCCGACTACAGCCACCTCGAAATCAGGACTGAGCCCGAACTGCCCCGCGAAGTAGAGCCGGGTGGCAGCGCCACCGAGCCCGCCAGCGGCGGCGGCTACAGCGGCTAGGGCCGCTCACAAAGCTGCTATTCGCTAAGCGCCGCGTCGTTCTTTTTATGGGCGGCGCGGCGTTTTGGTGTCTGATAAGCGGCTAATTTCGCGTGGCAGATAAAGAAGAAAGGCGGCCCCTGTCTGAGCCGCTTTTCTTTTCTGGCTTCCCTTCGCCTCAACCTGCGCTCGTCATGACGTTATTGCCATTGTAAATAGCCCTCCAAGTGGCTGCCGCTTAATTCAATTTGCCATGAAATCACTTGCCTCGCTGCGCCTGATGGCGGCCCTGCTGCTCAGTACCCCGCTTGTTATCAGCTGCAGCAAGCCCGCCCCGCCCGACACGGACACCGCTACCGAACTGGCTACTGCCCCGGTCCCGGCTGGCACCACGACCAGTTATTTCGCCAACACCGAAACCGGCGTGCAGGACGGCAACGTGCGGATGATTCCCATCAGCACGCCCAAGGGCCAGTTCAAGGTCTGGACCAAGCGCTTCGGCAACAATCCTAAAATCAAAGTGCTGCTGCTCAACGGCGGGCCGGGTGCTACGCACGAGTATTTTGAGTGCATGGAAAACTTCCTGCCCCAGGAAGGCATTGAATTTATCTACTACGACCAGCTGGGCTGCGGCAATTCCGACAACCCGAAGGACACCGCCATGTGGAGCCTGCCGCGCTACGTGGAGGAAGTGGAGCAGGTGCGCCAGGCCCTGAAGCTCGACAACACCAACTTTTACCTGCTGGGCCATTCCTGGGGCGGCATCCTGGCCGCCGAGTACGCCCTCAAGTACCAGCAAAACCTCAAGGGCCTCATCATTTCGAATATGATGATGAGCTGCCCCGCCTATGGCAAATATGCCCAGGAGGTGCTGGCTAAGCAGATGAAGCCCGAAGTGTTGGCTGAAATCCGCCAAATCGAAGCCAAAAAAGACTTTCAGAACCCGCGCTACATGGCGCTGCTGATGCCCAATTTCTACGCCGAGCACATTTGCCGCCTGCCGCTGGACCAGTGGCCTGAGCCTATAACCCGCTCTTTCAGTAAAATGAATCAGTCGCTCTACGTCACCATGCAGGGCCCCAGCGAGTTTGGGGTTTCGGGCAAACTTCTGAACTGGGACCGCACCGCCGACCTGCCCAAGCTGAGCGTACCCGTTCTGTCCATCGGTGGCAAGTACGACACCATGGACCCCGAGCACATGCGTATGATTGCCAGCAAAGTGCAGAAAGGCAATGTCCTCATTTGCCCCCAGGGCAGCCACATGAGCTTATACGACGACCAGCAAACCTATTTCAAAGGCCTGATTACGTTTCTAAAATCAGTGAACGAGGGCACAATGAAGCCCGGCACCACGCTGTAGCGCGGACTTTTAGTACGCGAATAGAAATCATCACCCCGCAGACCAAAAGTCCACACTACGTTAAAAAGGCACCGTCATCTCCACCGGTAAGGGAGCGCGGCGGCCAATGCTAATGCCTGGCTGCCAGGCGGGGCCCTCGCATACCAGGCGCAAGGCTTCCTCATCGTAGTCGACCCGCAGTCCGCGTACCACTTTCAGATTACTCACCTTGCCATCGGCTCCCACCGTGAACTGCAGGCGTACCAAGCCACTTAGTTGAGATGCCCCATCTTCAGGCACAAATTTGGTCGCCTCGCGGCGCAGGTACTCCCGAAAAGCCGGCGTGCCGCCTACCGGCGCGGGGTTGATGGCCGGCGCTGTCGGCATGGGCGTAGTCGCCACGCGCGCCGTATTATCAGCCGCCAAGGCGTTAATATTTGATATGGCTTTGGCATACTGCCGGCTCATCTTAGCTGCATTATCCTGCGCCAGCGTATCAGTAGCGGTTGGTTCGGCTAGTACGGTGACACTTTGGGGCGGAACTCCGGCAGCGGAGCTGGCTGCCGCCGGGGCCGCTGTTGGCACTGGCATATCAGTGGTTCTCGCGACTGCCTCGTTGGCGGCCACTTCGCTTTCCTGATTTGAGCGGCTGAAACGGGCAGCTGATTCCGTTGCCGGCTGAGCGGCCGGCCGCGCCACCCGACCAAAGGCCCGCCGGCGCGGCACCAGAGCCGGCACAACGGCCGCATAACCGGCCTGCCGGGCGCTTGCTGGTATCGTTGAAGCCGCCGCCAGCGCATCTGTTTCCGGAGCCGCCTTGGCAGCCAGGACTTCGGCAGCGGCTATTTCGAGTGTTTGGGCGGGTTTGGACTCACCGCTGGCTGCGGCGCTTGGCACGGGAGCGGCTGCCGTTTCGAGGCGGGCGGTGGCCGGGGCTGGTTCGTAATGCTCCCAACTCCAGATGCTGCCGGCTATCGCACCCAGCAGAGCGGCCGCCGCCGCAAGGCGCGGCCAGGCCCAGCCGCCAGCCACGGGCACGGGTTCGGCCGGGCCCACGCGGGCTTGGAGGCGGGTGCGCAGGTCGGCCACGGCCTGGTCTGTCGTGGCTGGGTCGCTCATCGAAAATCCGGCCACTAAATCGGCGCAGCGCTCACAATCGAGGGTGTGGGCCTCAATGCGGTACTCCTCGGCGGGAAGTAGGGTGCCCGCCGCGTATGCGCGCAGCTCGGCCGTGGCCGGGTGCGGGCCGGGGGCGGGCAGCTGGGCAAAGGGCGAGTCAGCGGGCGACATGAATAGCGTTTTTATCGGGAGCGGGAAGGGGCGGGCGGGGAGCAGGTACCGGCGTCGCCGGTGGTTCCAGTTGCCGCCGCAGCATCCGCTTGCCGTTCTGCAAATGGCTACGCACTAGGTTCAGTTCAAGGCCGGTTTCGGTGGCGATGTCGCGGTAGCACTTCTTTTCGAGGTAAAATAATTCGAGGCAGCGACGTTGGGCCGTGGGCAATTGCGCCAGCGCCACCTCCACGCTTTGCAGGCGCAGCTCGGCAGCTTCGGCCTCCTCGGTGGCTGCGCCTTCGTCCGGCAGATGCCGAGTGGTCGCCGATTCCACATCGGCCGCGTCGGGAAAGCTCAGAATGAGCGGCCCGGCACTGGGCCCGGCGCGCTTGCGGGCCCGCAGTTGCATCAGGCAGTAATTGCGAACGGTGGTGTGCAGCCAGGCCGGGAAGTTGTCGGGCGCGTGGGTGCGCAGCACCTTCACCAAGTGCTCAAACAGCTGCATGGCGGCATCCTGGGCGTCTTCGTCGGGCGGAGCCAGGTAGCGGCGGGCTACGGCAAAAGCCTCGGGCAGGTACCGGTCGTAGAGCCGGCCGAGGTCGGCCACGTCGCCGTGCGCGCGGTAGCGTGCCAGCAGCTCCTGGTCGGAGAGTGACGCAGCAGCAGCGGACGACGGCGAGCGGCGGAAAAACATGGCAGCGGAAGTGGCTTTGGGGCATTAAGATAACGGGCGGACCGCAACGCCATGCCTGTGCGCTGGTCAATACCTCATCTGGAATTCCCAAAAAAATCCCCGGCAGGGCAGAAGCGGCACCTTGGGCCGGCTCTCTGCTCTGCCGGGGCAGTCGCAATTGGTAGGTAAGGGGCTTGGGCTACCACCGAAGTGCTGCCCAGGCCGCACCCCGATTTATGGGCTAACCAGATTCAGGCTCACGTTGAAATAGAGCGGGTTGGTCAGCGTGTTTTTGAAAAGCGCGGGTTCCGAGCCGAAGGTGCTTTCGCGCTTGCCGGTCACATCCTGGTTGCGAAACGCGTCGTTGCGGTAATTGTAGCGAAAGCCTGCCTGCGCCGATACCCACACGAAGCCAGCGAGTTTGCGCTCATACGTAATGCGCGGTTTCAGCTCGCCCCGGCGTAGGTACACGTTGTCGTTGCCGATGCGGCCCAGGTAATAGGCGTTGCCTTCCAGCTCGTAGCCGATTTTAATCAGCGACGAAGTGCCGAAGTTGCGGCGCAGCTCGGCGCGGGCCGGAAATATCACCTCACAGCCCCACTGCGGCGAAAAAGTGCGGTTGTAGAGCAGTACCGGAATGTATAGGAGCTGGCCGGCACGATAGGTACGAGTCAGGCCCAGGCCCCACTGCAGGTTGTCGTTGGGCTTCCAGCCATAAATGCCCGTGCCGCTGAAGGTGAAGTGCTCGCTTTTCAGGTCGCCCAGGCTACGGTAGTTGCCGTTGGCATCCAGGTTGAACTGTAGAAGCAGAAAGTGCTTGTTGTCGAAGGGATTGAAGATGGTGGTGTTCACGCCCGTGGTGCGCAAGCCATCCTTCAGCTTGTCGAAATAAGGGGAGCGCTCGGGGTTGGCCAGGTCGAGGCCCGTGTTCCAGTAAGTGAGGCCCACATTGAAAATAAAATCGGTGCGTGAAACCACCGGCGCATTCAGCGCCAGGCGGATGCCCCGCGCCGCATCAACTTTGGTTTCGGCCATGGTGCCGCCTCCGGGGGCCGTAGCGGGGCCCTTGCTGGTGAGGTCGTAGGGCAGCTGCGCTTCATAGCCGAATGAAATAAGCTTCGTCGGCGTGAGGTAAAGCACTTTTTGGGTGTTGTAGCTCATGCTGGCATCGGCGGCGGCATCGCCAAAGGCGTCGAAGTTTTCTTCGGCGGCGGCGGGGGCGGCCCGGCGGCTGGTGTCGGCGGGCACCGTTTGGGCCCGGGCCCCAGTAGCCAGCAACAAGCCGCTCACAAGCAAGTAGTAGAAAGAATTCATTGAAAAGAATTGGGAAGCGAAAAGTATGAATAGAGCGGGCACAGCCTGCCCGCTGCGAAATTAAGGAGCAATAGGCTGAAGGCGGGCCCGGGAGCCAACACTCAGCTTATTGCTCCTTCATTCGGGAATTTACTTCTTCATCATTTGGCGCTTCCAGACGTCGGTGCGCCCGAAGAGTGATACGCCGATGAAGCCGCGTACTTCCAGGGTGTTGGCATCCACGAGGGTCATTTCGCAGCTGTAGTCGCTGCCGTTTTTTGGGTCGTAAATCTTGCCGCCTTCCCACTTGTTATCGCCCGAAAAGGTGAAGTCACGCATGTTTTCGAGGCCCTTCAAAGGAGTTTTGCGCTTGGCTTCGTCGGGGTTGTTCACGTCGGTACGGGGCGTGCCGGCGGGGGTATTGGCCACTTTCAGCCACACCAGGCGGCCGTAGTACTTGTCGGCCTTCTTAAAAATCTGAATCATACCCGTGCCTTCGCCGTTTTTCCAGACGCCGAGCACGGCATCGGGGCTGCCAGCGGCGCGGGCGGGAACAACAGCCAGCAACAGGCCGAAGATGAGTAGCAGGCCGAAGCCAACGAGACGCTTATTCATAATGGAGAGTGGGAATTTGAGTGAGAAAAAATGATGACATAACAAAATGGAGTCCAAATGTAGCAATGCATACCACTACTCATGAAGATATAATGAAGATTTTTCTAAAAAACCAACTTGTTGGGAACTAGCCTCCAAAATGCGGCTTCCTTGCCCGCGTGGCGGCTGGTGAACAGAGCAAGCTAAAAAACCGGGATGCCCGAATGCAATTGTCTGGTCAGGTGGCATCGGCAGGGTATTCACCCAACTTCACTTTGTAAGGAAACGCCAACTGAATGCGACTATAGCGAAGTAGCAGAGATAAGTGCCAAGCCCTAATTAAACGAACAATGAAGCCGGTATAATCACTTGGCTATGAGAACAAAAGCTAACAGCTATTAGCTAAAAGCTAGTGGCTTGGCACTTACTTGCCCATAGCGACTTTCAATTCGGCTGAGCTCAGCATGGTCGTTCTGTGTAGGAACCTGCCAAAACCAGAAAGGCCCCGCTGTGCTATCGGCGAGGCCTTTCCATAACCTATTTCGGATAATTACCCGAGCAATAAATGAACCAGGACAGTGGGATAAAATGGCCGGTAATCGGCTTGAATAATTAGAAGGAGTAGTTCAGGCCGACTTTGATAACCCGGTTCTGGGCGTCGAAGCGGTTGTTGGTATCAAGCGAGGTTAGGCCGTAGTCGTAGCCGGCGCTCAGGCCCAGGCCGTTTTCGAACTGGTAGCCCAGGCCCGCCACGGCGGCAAAATCCACTTTGCGCAGCTGGTTGGAGACGTCAAAATCCTGCCTGTAGGCCGTGAAGCCCAGCGCGCCGGCCTCCACCCGGGCTTTGCCACTCACCAAAAACGAGGCCTGCGGACCTGCATAGAGGTAGAAGCCCGGTGTGACGAACACCTTGGCCAGCACCGGCACGTCCACATAAGCTAGGCGGGCAGTGCCAGTTACCTGGGCATTCAGGAAATCGAGGGCGGGGAAGGGAAGGGTGCCCCTGAGCACGGTGCCTTTCTCGGAGTAGCTGATGCCGGGCTCGATGGCGAAGCCGGGGCCGATGGGCAGCGTGGCGTAGAGGCCAGCATAGAAGCCGGGGCGCATCTCACGGGTGACAGCGCCATCGGGAGCATAGCCGGCCAGGTTCGTGAAGCTTTTCACGGCATCGCCCTGCACATCAGCCAGGTTCAGACCGCCCCGGAAGCCAAACCGCACGCCCGAAGCGCTGCCGCTGGTTGGCGAAGAATACGAGGGCTTACTATAGCCCCGCGAGCGGCCCACCGGAGCCGAGGCCCGAGGCGATGGCGCAGCCTTGGGGTTGCCATAGGCATCGCGGGCACCCTGGGCCGATGCGGTGCTGGCCACCGCAGAAATGAATAGGCAAGCCGCGGCCAGGCCGCCCGAAAGGCGTGAAATTTTCATAACCAGAACTGGTTGGGATGAGTGAAAGAAACCGGACCTCGGAGGCCGGAGTCCCGGCCCGGCTACTGGGCCGATAATAGAGGGTATCACAAAACTGTGCCAAACCACTAGTCGGCCGGCAGCAGCCAATGTCGGTTTCGTTCTGCTTTCAGATTAAGGTTCTTATTTGCCTGATTAGAGTAGTTTTATAAACGTTGTATCAATTGGTGCAGCGGCGCGACCCTTCGCGTCTCGGCGTTCGCGCCGTCAACACCTCAACCGTTCAACGCTGAGACGCGAAGGGTCGCGCCGCTACATCGTTCTCGCAGACTACTTCGTGACGAGTACAACTATCTTTGTTGAGTCTGCTTTCATCGGGCCAGCGGCCCGGTTGAAAGGGCCTGGTTTTATCCAGCCCCCCGGTTGAACAGTCAGGACCATTTCGGCTGGATACTTGAAGAAATTGTTCGAAAAGCTTCGGCTACTGCCGGGACTTTTCTGGGTTTGCCCGGAGGCCAACCGCCCGGAATGGGCTAACTTGCGGGTAGTATTGGCCTTCTAACTCGTTTTTATTCAGTGTTAATTTCTTTCCTGCCGCGCCGCGCCGTTGTGGCCGCATCGTTGAGTTTGCTGGCTGTTGCCGGCCTTTCCGCCTGTTCCACCCGCCCTGCCGAGGGCGAAACCGCCGCTGCCGGCACCACCGCCGCGGGTGATTCTGCTGCCCCGCCCGCGCCCACCGATACCATCAAGCTGAAGGCCCTGGCCATGCGCCGCGACTCGCTCCGGGCCGACTCCATTGTGCGCAAAAGCGGCGCGTTGCCGGGCGCTATTCTGCCCGGCCACCGCATCATTGCATTCTACGGCAACATCCGCTCGAAGGGCATGGGCATTCTGGGCCGCGAGCCCAAGGAGCAGATGTTTCGCAAGCTTGAGAAGGTGCTGGCCGAATGGCAGGCCGCCGACCCCAGCCGGCCCGTGCAGGCCGCGCTGCACAACGTGACCATCACGGCCCAGGGCACGCCCGGCAAAGACGGTAAGTGGCGCCTGATGAACTCGAAGGCCACCATTGAGGAGGTTATCAGCTGGGCCAAGGAGCACAAGTGCATTCTTTTCCTCGACGTGCAGGTGGGTCACAGCACCCTCAAAGCCGAGCTGCCCAAGCTGGAGCAGTACCTCAAAGACCCTATTGTCCACCTCGGTATCGACCCCGAGTTTTCGCTGGCCACCATGCCCGGCGTGCGCCCCAATCAGCGCATCGGCACCTTCGACGCCGCCGACGTGAACTACGCCGTGCAGTTTCTGGCCCGCATCGTGAGCGAGAATAAGCTCCCGCCCAAGGTGCTCACCGTGCACCGCTTCACCCGGAAAATGATTACCAACTACAAAAATATCAAGCTCGACCCCCGGGTGCAGATTGTGATGCACATGGACGGCCACGGCGAGCCCACGCTCAAAAAGGATTCCTACCACGCCTACATCGTGAAAGAGCCCGTGCAGTACACCGGCTTCAAGCTCTTTTACGAGTACGACGCCCGGCCGGCCCCCTACCATATTATGACGCCCAAGGAAGTCATCGCCCTGGTGCCCGCGCCGCTCTACATTCAGTACCAGTAAGGAGTGACTGAGTGGCGGAATGACTGAGTGATTAATGGAAACGACGGAAAAAGCTGCGCTTAATGAGGCGTTTCGTAATCGTACGAAAGCAGCAGCTTTACGTGTTATTCGACTGTATCAACGGTTGCCACATTCCGGTGAAGCGAATGTGCTTGGCAAACAGCTTTTACGTTGTGCTACATCGGTGGCAGCCAATTGCCGGGCTGCTTGCCGGGGGCGGTCAGCAGCCGAATTCTTTGCCAAGCTCAGCATCTGCGTAGAAGGGGCTGATGAAGTTCAACTTTGATTGGAGTTGCTGGGCGAAGCGGGCATTGTACCAGAAGAGCGTCTGACGGATTTAAAACAGGAATACCTGGAAATAGTGTCGGTGTTGGCAAAAGCTCGTAAAACAGCCTCATAGAAACAGTGATTGAGTGGGGGAGTGACTGAGTGACGAATTCTAGCCGAATCATCACTCAGTCACTCCCCGCGCTTCGTGGTTTATTCCAGCTTCTCCAGCTGCATTTTAGCTGAACCGTCACTCAGTCACTCCCCCACTCAGTCACTCGTTAGTGCGCGGCGTTCAAGTCCATTTTTGCGCTGGTCTTGTTGCGCTTGATGAGAAAAATGAGCGGCAGGCAGGCGATAAAGAAGAAGCCCAGCGCCGAGAACACCTGCGAGTAGGTGATGATGGATACCTGCTTCATCAGAATGCCTTCGAGGACGGCGTAAGCCTGCTGGCGGGCTTGTTCCAAGGGGAAGCCCTTGTTCACGAAGTTCTGGGTGAGGGCCTGGATGCGCTGCACGGTTTCGGGGTTGTAGAGCGAAATGTTGGGCAGCAGCCCCACGCGGTTGATAGCAATGTTGCGTTCCAGGTACGTGCCCACAATGGCCACGCCAAACGAGCCACCCAGCTGGCGAATCATGCCGGTAATGCCCGCCGCCTGGCCCGCGTCCTTGCCCTGCAGACCAGCCAGGCTCATGGTGGTGATGGGTAGGAAAATGAGACCCAGGCCCACACCCCGCACCATCAGCGGCCAGAAAAAGTCGCCCTCGCCAGCCGTGGGCGAGATGCGCGAGGACATCCAGAACGTGAAGAGGAAGAAGATGGTGAAGCCCGCCGGAATCATGTACTTCTGGGGCACGCCCGCCTGCAGGGCCTTGCCGATAATGGGCATCATAAAGCCCGAAGCCAACGCCCCCGGCAGCAGCAAAAACCCGGTTTGGGCGGCCGAAAAGCCCAGAATACGCTGCGTGAAAATCGGGAAAACAAACACCGACGCGAACAGTCCGAAGCCGAGCACGAACGATAGGAATGCGCCCACCGCCAGGTTGCGGCTCTTGCCCAGCACCCGCAGGTCCACAATGGGCTTTTCGGCCGTGAGCTCGCGCCAGATGAAACCGACGATGCCGATGACTGAAAACACCACGAACGTGTTGATGTAGGCGCTTTCGAACCAGTCCTCGCTTTCGCCCTGCTCCAGCACCAGCTGCAGCGAGCCCACGCCCAGAATCAGCAGGCCAATGCCGGCCCAGTCAATCTCGCGCAAGGGCCGCGGAATAGCGTTTTTGATGCGTTCCGGGTCGCGGATGAACAGCAGCGTGAAAATAGCCGCCAGGATGCCCACCGGCACGTTCACGTAGAAAATCCAGGGCCAGCCCAGGTTGCTGTCCACGATGTAGCCGCCCAGCGTGGGGCCGATGGTGGGCCCGATAATGATGCCCATGTCAAATAACGCCTGGCCCAGCGGCAGCTGCCGGGGCGGGAAGGTATCAATCAAGATAGCCTGTGAGGTAGCCATCAGAGCGCCGCCCCCAATGCCCTGAATGAAGCGAAACGCCACCAGCTCCCAGATATTGGTGCTCTGCCCGCAGGCGATGGACGCGATGGTGAAAATCACCACCGACACGAAAAAGTAGTTGCGCCGCCCAAACTGCTCGGCCAGAAAACCGGTCATCGGAATCACAATCACGTTGGCGATGCCGTAGGAGGCCACCACCCAGGTCACTTCCTGCTGCGTGGCCGAGAGGTTGCCCATCATCTGGGTCAGGGCCACGTTCACAATGCTGGTGTCAATCAGCTCCAGCAGGACGCAGAGGACCACCGTCACAACGATAATCCACTTGGTAAATCCGGTTTCCATTAACTGCGATTCATATGTGCTAAAAGGTCGTCATGCTTCGGCTGCGCTCAGCATGACGACCTTTTAGCACGTTGCTTATTTCTTACTTCACCTGCACCACCGCGTTCACGCTCATGCCGGTGCGCAGCGGGTGTGCGGCATCCTCGTTATCAAGCACGATTTTCACGGGCACGCGCTGGGTCACTTTCACGAAGTTGCCGCTGGCATTGTCGGGGGGCAGCAGGGCGAACCGGGCGCCGGTAGCGGCCGAAAGCGACTCGATGTGGCCCCGGAATTCCTCGTGCGGGTAGGCATCTACTTCCAGCTTCACGGGCTGGCCCACTTTCATGTCCTCCAGCTGCGTTTCCTTGAAGTTGGCAATGACCCAGGTTTTGTTGCTCGAAACCAAGCCCATGAGCTGCTGGCCGGGGGCCACTACCTGGCCGGGCTGCACGTTTTTCTTGCTCACAATGCCGTTGCCGGGCGCTACCAGCGTGGTGTAGCTGAGCTGCAGCCTGGCGTTGTCGAGGTCGGCTTGGCGCTGCTTCACCACGGCCTGGGCCACGTTGACTTGCTGCTGAGCGGCGGCCACCTGCTGGCGGGCCACGCTCACCTGGTCGGTGGCGGTGGCGCGCTGGGCGCTGGTAGCGCGCAGGTTGGCCTGCACGGCATCGTACTCACTCTGCGGAATGATGTCCTGCTGGCGCAGAAACGTGCTGCGTTTCAGGTCTTTCCGGAGCTTGGCCTGGTTGGCCTCACTCACACCAATGCCGGTTTGGGCGGTGCGCACATTGGCCTGGGCGGTAGCCACGCCGGCGCGGGCGGCCGCTACCTGCGCCTGAGCGGCGGCGAGGGCGGCCTCGGCGGCATTCACGCGCTGCTGGTAGTCGGCGGGGTCGAGGGTGGCCAGCACGTCGCCTTTTTTCACGAGTTGGTTGTCTACTAGTGTTCTGACAACTTAATTACAGCATTATTAGTTTAGGCAGCGTACCTGCTCCTTCCCCCACA
>NZ_BMGY01000013.1 GCF_014640435.1 Hymenobacter frigidus
GTAAAAAAACTTGCTCACTTCCTTGCTTTTTAACACAGTATCTCCTGTATTACCCGACCACCTCAGTTCTACCCTGTAGTCAGTTGCGTTAGGCTTATAACCAGGAAATACTATCTGAATGCTGCTTCCATTCGATAAGGTCGCAACTGTTACCGTGGCGGAGTGTAGGTTTTGGCGCTTACGGCGCTCTTCGTAGTTGTGGTCGAAGAACAATTGTTTCAAAAGGGCGGCGCTGGCGGGGTAACTCATGGTGAAGCGAAAGTTAGGGTGAATTAATAGTGGTATGAACCTATTTGTGAAGATTACCACTGAATTTAGCAATTGGTGTAAATGCTACTTATTGTCGGTTGCTGTGCAGACAATGAGTAGCGTGTTTTGGGGATGCGAGAACAAACCTTGAAGGCCTTCGGTCAGGAAGTGCGCTACTGGCGAGCCGAGCGCCGTCTTTCCCAGGAAGAGTTAGCCGACCAGTGCGGGTTTCATCGCACCTATATCGGTCAGATAGAGCGGGGCGAGCGCAACCCCTCGCTGCTCAACATACTGACACTGTGCCGCCATCTGGGCATCTCGCTATCTGAATTTTTCACCCGTTACGAAACAGTACTTGGGACGTTCGCCTAATACCGTGGGTGGTGGAGCCAATACCACCCGCAATGGCCTTGCCTTCGAGCGTGGCGCCGACCTGCGCGATGCTTTCATCGACCATCCCCGTTACAAGTTGGTTGGTGATAGTGTCGTGGACCGAGCTACTGACCAGAAAGTGGGTACGCTGTTCGAAAAGAACAAGCTTTACAAAAATCTGCTGGAAGTAAAGAGCATTGATTACAAGCAAATATTAAGTAAGAAACTGCTGCCAGATGATGCGTTGCTGGTGGGTGGCACCCTACACATCATCGAGAAAAAGTACCAAGCCGGGGCAGGTTCCGTGGATGAAAAGCTGCAAACCTGTCATTTCAAGTTGCGTCAATACACCAAATTATTGGCTCCGCTGGGCATACAGGTTGAGTTTCATTATTTGCTCAGCGACTGGTTCAAAGCCCCGTCTTACCGGGACGTACTCGACTATATTGAGGAAGTAGGCTGCGATTATTTCTTTCTCGAAATTCCGTTGGATAAGCTTGGCTTGTGACGCTGTAGTTTAAAGTAGCTGTGGGATTTCGGTCGGCGCGAAGTTATTAATTAGCAACTCGCTGATGTGGCCCCGGCCTTCTGCTTTGGAATTAATGATGCGCTTAGCTTGAATACGGCGCACTGCAAAGCCTGCGTACAAATCATCGAAGTAAGCGTCAGCCACGTCCGTATTTTGCACGTCTGAATTACTCAGTAACCATCGATGGCCCTGAGCATCTAAGTCGCGGCAAAAGGCAGCTAACCGGCATTGAGAGGCATCGTCAAACGTCTCGGTTGCATAGGCATTGAACAGAGCGGTTTTGCTCAGCGGCTTGTATGGCGGGTCAAAATAGAAAAAACCGTTGTTGGGAACGTGGGTAAGAACTTCGGCAAAGTCTCCGTTGAGGATGGTTACGCGAGCCAGCAGAGCGCTATCTGCCCGAATGGTAGCTGCGTTGCAGATAGTGGGGCGGTCGTATCGACCAAACGGGACGTTGAAGCCGCCTTTGCTATTAACCCTATACAAGCCATTGAAACAGGTGCGATTCAGAAAAATGAGCACCACCGTATTGCGAAGCGGCTCTAGTGGCCGTTGATTGAATTCGGCGCGCAACTCTTCGAAGTAGGAGCGGCGTACTCCTTCCGTAGGAAGTTTGTGGTAGAACTCCTGAACTGCACTCAGTGCCTTAATAAGCTCTTCCGGGCGCTGCTGAACCACTCGATAAGCCGTGGTCAGGTCTGGATTAATATCGTTGATGATAGCTCGGCGGACGTTAGGATATTGCTGCAACATCCAGAAAAGAACAGCACCGCCTCCAATGAACGGCTCGATGTAGGTAAGGTCTGTTTCTTGAGCGAACGTATCCGGCAGCGCCGCTTGAATAGTAGGAATCAACTGGCGCTTTCCGCCAGCCCATTTCAAAAAAGGCTTTGCCCCACTCACCTCACCAAATAAGTCCATGCACCGAAGGTACGAAATAGCACGCTCTACATACAATAAGTAGCATTCGTGACAATAAAAAAATGTCAGACACTGGCGGGGCTATTTGATGCTTCAGGTTTCGGGGGTATTCATCCGGCGGGCGCGGGGGCAGGGGCCGCTTGCTGGTAGCGCTGGGCCGGCCCGGCGGCGAGTTACAAACTCGCTTCACCTATCGGCCAGCAGTTACGCGCTGCGCGTTGAACTGTGGCCAGCGCGTTGGTCCGTAACATCGCTACCGCTTCGCTTGGCTCCCTTCTCCTGAGGAGAGGGGCCGGGGCCGTGCCCGGCAGGGGTGAGGTTTCGGCGTCAGGCGAAGCGGTAGAGATGCTTCGACAAGCTCAGCATGACCGTTTGTCGGCACGTACCTTTGCCCCGTGCAACAGTTAGAAAACTCCCTCAAAACCGCCCTGCAAACCGCCGCTCAGGCAGTTTTTGGCCTCGATATTCCCGCCGCCAGCCTCACGCTCCAGCCCACGCGCAAGGAGTTTGCCGGCAGCTTCACCCTCGTCACGTTTCCGCTCACCAAGGCGTTTGGCAAGGGGCCGGAGCAAATCGGCCAGGCGCTGGGCGAGTGGCTCACCGCCCACGAGCCCCGCGTGAGCGGCTACAACGTGGTGAAAGGCTTCCTGAATCTCGAAGTTGCCGATGCCGAGTGGTTGGCCGTATTCAACCAGCTGCGCGCCCAGCCCGCCACGGCCCCCGTGGCTACCGATGGCCCGCAGAACGTGGTGGTGGAATACTCCTCGCCCAACACCAACAAGCCCCTGCACCTGGGCCATTTGCGCAACAATTTTCTGGGCTACTCGGTGGCGGAAATTCTGAAGGCCACCGGCGCCACCGTCACCAAGGCCAACCTAGTGAACGACCGCGGCATTCACATCTGCAAGTCGATGATTGCCTACCAGCGCTTCGGTCAGGGCGAAACGCCGGCGTCGTCGGGCCTGAAGGGCGACCACCTCGCAGGCAAGTATTACGTGCTGTTCGAGAAGCACTACCGCGAAGAAGTGCGCCAGCTCGAAGCCGAGGGCGTGGCCTCCGATATTGCCAAGAAAAAAGCCCCGCTCATGGCCGAGGCCCAGCAGATGCTGCAAGCCTGGGAAGCCGGCGACGAAGTCGTGGTCAGCCTGTGGCGCACGATGAATGGCTGGGTTTACGAAGGCTTCGATGAGACGTACAAGAACATTGGCGTCGATTTCGACAAGTTTTACTACGAATCGGGCACCTACCTATTGGGCAAGGAGCGGGTAGAAGAAGGCCTCGACAAAGGCGTGTTCTTCAAGAAGGAAAATGGCTCGGTATGGGTCGATTTGCAGGCCGAGGGCCTCGATGAAAAGCTCCTGCTCCGCGCCGACGGCACCAGCGTCTACATCACCCAGGACCTGGGCACGGCCGAATTGAAATACGCAGATTTTGGCTACGACAGCAGCATCTACGTTATCGCCGACGAGCAGAACTACCATATGCAGGTGCTGCAAGCCACCCTGGCCAAGCTGGGCAAGCCCTACGCCGCCGCCATCCATCACCTTAGCTACGGCATGGTGGACCTGCCCTCCGGCAAGATGAAATCTCGTGAGGGCACCGTGGTCGACGCCGACGAACTGGTGCGCGATGTGATTGCCGCCGCCAAAGCCGCCACCCTCGAAAAAGGCAAAACCGAAGGCCTGGCCGATGCCGAGCTGGAGGAGCTTTACTACATGCTGGGCCTGGGCGCGCTGAAATACTACCTGCTGAAAGTGGACCCCAAGAAGCGCATGCTCTTCAACCCCGAAGAGTCGGTGAGCTTGGAGGGGCACACGGGGCCGTTCATTCAGTATTCGCACGCCCGCATCGCCGCCATTCGCCGCAAAGCCGCCGAGCTGGGCATCAGCGAAACCGCCGATTGGAGCAGCATCACGCAGCTGGAAGGCACCGAGCGCGAGCTGGTGCAGGAGCTGGCCCGTTACCCCGCCGTAGTGGCCGAAGCCGCCCGCAACCTCTCGCCCGCCGTGGTGGCGCAGTACGCCTACGACCTGGCCAAAGCCTATAATCGGTTTTATGCGGAAGTCTCGATTTTCCAGGAAACCGATGTGGCCAAGCGGAGCCTGCGGGTGGCGTTATCAGCCCGCGTGGGCGAGCAGATTAAGGTATCGCTGGGCCTGCTGGGCATGCAAGTGCCGGAGCGCATGTAGCGTGGTCGTACCCGGAGGGACTCTGCGAGTCCGCGCGGTTGAACGACCACCACAACGACCCCACCACGCGCGGACTCACAGAGTCCGCGGTACACCCAAACTATGAAAAGCATTGCTGTTTACTGTGGTTCCAGCGCCGGAACCAACCCGCTCTACATTGCCCAGGCACAGGCCCTCGCGGCGGCTATGGTGGCCCAAAACCTCACGCTGGTGTACGGCGGCGGGCGCGTAGGCCTGATGGGCACCATCGCCGATGCGGTGCTGGCCCTCGGCGGCCAGGTAGTCGGTGTCATTCCCGATTTTTTGGCGAATAAAGAGCTGGCGCACTTGGGCTGCACCGAGTTGCACGTCGTGAAATCCATGCACGAGCGTAAGCTGATGATGGCCGACCGCGCCGATGGCTTCATCGCCATGCCCGGCGGCTACGGCACCCTCGAAGAGCTGTTTGAAGTCCTGACCTGGGGCCAGCTGGGCCTGCACCAAAAGCCAGTGGCCCTACTGAACGTGGACGGCTACTACGACCACCTGCTGCTGGCCCTCGACCGCATGCGTGACGACCAGCTGCTACGCGCCGAAAACCGCGGCCAGCTCCTGCAATCGGCAGACCCCGCGGAACTGCTGGCCCAAATGGCCGCCTACCAGCCCGTGCAGATGGAGAAGTGGCTCACGCCGCCCACCACCTGATTTGTAGCGTGGACTCTGCGAGTCCGCGAGTCCGCGCATCGGAAGCTCACCTGCGCGGACTCGCGGACTCGCAGAGTCCACGCTACAAGCCACCGTTCGAAAACCTACTGACTTCCGTATGGTTACGCATCCGACCAAGCAATTCAACCCTTCGCCAACTCATGAAAAAATCTGTTTTTCTCACGCTGGCCACCGCCGCTACGGCCGTTGTCATTATCGCTGCCAAACCTGCTGCCCCTATCGCCATGACCACACCTGCTGAAACCACCGCAAAGTCTGCTTCCGTGTACGATTTCACCGTGAAATCCATTGATGGCAAGGAAGTGAAACTGAGTAAGTACAAAGGCAAGAAGCTGCTGATTGTGAACACCGCCTCCAAGTGCGGCTACACCCCGCAGTACAAGGAGTTGGAGGAGCTGTCGAAGAAATATGGTAACAAGGTGACCGTACTCGGCTTTCCGTCGAATAGCTTTAACCAGGAGTTGGCCTCGAACGTGGAAGTAGCCTCATTCTGCGAGAAGAATTACGGCGTCACGTTCCCGCTTTTTGAAACCGTGGCCGTGAAAGGTGCCGCCGCCGTTCCGCTTTACAAGTACCTGGCCGATAAGACCAAAAACGGCATCGTGAGCGACGAGCCGACTTGGAATTTCTGCAAGTATTTGGTGAATGAAAAAGGCCAGGTTGTGAAATTCTACGGCTCGGGAGTGACGCCCCTGAGCCCCGAGCTAGTGGCCGACATCTCGAAGTAATTAAGCAGTCGCGCATAAGTAACCGTAGTCAACCAAAAAGAACGTCATTCCGAGCTTGCCGAGGAATCTTGCCGGAGTCATCCGCGCCGCCCACTGGCGCGAGCGAGATTCTCTCGGCAAGCTCGGAATGACGTTCTTCTTTATCCGGTTACTTATGCGTGGGCACTTAGCGCCCGTTTCTGAATTATTTAGAACGTCGTGCTGAGCTGGCCGAAGCATCTCTACTGCGCAACTAAATTTGATTAGTTCTGCGGTAGAGATGCTTTGGCCAGCTCAGCATGGCGTTCTTTTTTTGCTATTTGTTTTTCTCGTTGCCCATGTCACCCTGGATTTCCGCTTTCCGGCCCCGTACGTTGCCACTGGCCCTGGCCAGCATTCTCACCGGGGCTTTTTTAGCTGCTGCTGCCGGCCAGTTCAACGGTCCGGTGGTGGCGTTGGCGGCCCTCACCACCATTTTGCTGCAAGTCCTGAGTAACCTTGCCAACGACTACGGCGACTCCCAGAACGGGGCCGACAGCGTGCACCGCCAGGGTCCGCAGCGCGCCGTGCAGAGCGGGGCCATCACCCCGGCCCAAATGAAGCGCGGGATGTGGATTTGTGGCCTGCTAGCCCTGGCCAGCGGCCTCGCGCTGCTGTGGGTGGCGCTGGGCGCGGCCGGGCTGGGCTTGTTCCTGGCGTTTCTGGCGCTGGGCTTGGCCGCTATCTGGGCGGCGGTGAACTACACGGCGGGCAAAAACCCCTACGGCTACGCCGGTTTGGGCGACATTTCCGTATTTCTGTTTTTTGGGCTGGTGGGCGTGTGCGGCACCTATTTTCTGCAAACGCGGGCCCTGCCGCTGCCGGTGCTGTTGCCGGCCGCCGCGCTCGGCTGCTTCGCCACGGCGGTGCTGAACGTGAATAATATCCGCGATATCAACTCTGATGTGCTGGCGGGCAAAATCACCATTCCGGTGCGGCTGGGGCCGGCGCATGCGCGGCGCTACCACTGGCTGCTGCTGCTGCTGGGCCTGGGCTGTGCCACGGTGTTTGTGGCCCTCACGTACCATTCGCCGTGGCAATGGCTGTTTGCGCTGGCTACGCCGCTATTCGCCTTCAATGCCATCCAAATATGGCAGCGGCAGGAATCGATGCAGCTCGACCCGCTGCTGAAGCAAATGGCGCTGAGCACGCTGGTATTCACGGTGCTGTTTGGGGTGGGGCAGGTGCTGGGATAGAGCCAAGCCGGTATCTTGGTGATGCGAAACGCACCAACCTGATTTCTGCTTGCCGCATGAGCCCTGACCAAATTGCCCAGATAGACGCCTATTTGCAGCGCTACAACGATGCGCCGCTGCCGGCCTTCAGCGGCCTCGCGCCCGCGCAGATGCACGAGCTGCTGTACGACCCCTGGGGGCCGCAATCGCCGGTACGGCTGCGCCCCGAGCTGCCGGCCGCCGTGCTCGACCAGATTCCCTTCCTGCGCCTGACGGAGGAATTTCTGCGCATCGTGCACCGCGACGGGTTCATCAAGCTCACGGCGCTGGGCGCGTTGCCGGGCAAATACCTGCATGAGCTGTACGGGTTCGGCTTTATCCGGGAAGAATCCATCGAAGAGGGATACGGGAAGCTGCACCGCGAAACCGATGCGCCGGGCCTGTCCACTGTTCACCACAATGCGGTGCTGGCGGGCCTGCTCCGGAAGGTTCACGGCCGGCTGACCCTCACTAAAAACGGCGAGCGGCTGCGGCAGCCCGCGCACCGGGCCGAGCTGCTACGCTGCGTCTTCGCTTCGTTTACCAAAAAATTCAACTGGGCCTACCACGACGGCTACGCCGCCCCCACGGCGGGCCAGACCGGCTGGGCCTTTACCATTTTTCTGCTACTGAAGTTTGGGGCCGAAGCCCGGCCGCTGCGGTTTTACGCCGGCAATTACCAGCAGGCGCTCCCCTTCCTGCTAACCGATTTTCCGGCCACGCCCTGGCAGACCCCCGCCGAGCAGCTGCTCGCGTGCTACAGATGTCGCGTGTTCGAGCGTTTTGGGAGTTGGTTTGGGCTGGCCAGCATCGAGGCGTATCGCCTGGGACGGGAGCAGGCCGACTGTCTGGTGTCACCCACGCCACTTTTGAGCCAATTATTTGCGCTGGCTGCTCATTAAAAACACCTTCATTTCCGGGTATGTACTGCATAAAAAAAGCGACCTCTTGAGGTCGCTTTTTTTATGTTTGGCGCCGCGCCTATTCGGCGGGAGCTACCGGAGTAACGGGTGTTTCGTTGGCTGCTACCGTTGACGAGCCTTCCGCTTTGGGACCCCGACCGCCGCGATTGCGGCCTCCACGGTTGCCACGGCGGTCGCCTTCGGGCCGGGGTGGCTGGGCATCGCCTTCGGCACGAGGCTCACGGGGCGGGCGGGCTTCTCCCTCGGCGCGCGGCTCGCGGGGTGGGCGGCTTTCACCTTCTGGCCGGGGCCGGCGCTCGGGGCGGGCCTCGCCTTCGGCACGTGGCGGGCGCTGGTAGGGTACGGCCGGGGCATGGCCGGCATCGAGGGCCGCCAGGGCATTTTTGGCGTTGGCCAGGCGCTCCAGGTGCTTGGGGTCTTTGGGGTCGGGCGCGTCGCGGCGGGGCGGGCGGCCACCGTCGCGGGCACCATCACGCCCGCCACCGCCTTCGCGGCGCGGGCCACGGTCGCCTTCGGGACGGGGGCCGCGGTCACGTTCGCCGCCGCCGTGGCCACCACGAGTGGGCCGGCCGCCGATTTTGCCGCCGAGGCCGGCGAAGCGTTTGGGGTCAAATTCCGGGGCCGGGCCCAGGCCCAGCTCCTCGGTGATGGCGCGCTTTTCGAGGTCGCGCTCAATGAGTTTCTCGATTTTCAGTACCCGGTCCTGGTCTTGGTCCGAGATGAAGGTGATGGCCGTGCCCTTGGTGGCGGCGCGGGCCGTGCGGCCAATGCGGTGCACGTAGTCCTCGGCAGCGCGGGGAATGTCGTAGTTCACCACGTGGCTCAGCGAGTCGATGTCGATGCCGCGGCTGAGCACGTCGGTGGCTACCAGAATCGGGAATTGCTTGTTTTTGAAGGCGCGCATGATTTCTTCGCGCTCTTCCTGGGTGCGGTCGGAACTGATGCCGCGGGCTTCGATGCCAAGCTTGTTCACGGCTTTTACGATGCCGCCCACGGCTGCTTTCTGGCTCGTGAAGAGCACCATGCTCTGCACGTCCTGGGTTTTGATGATGTGCTCGAGGACGTAGATTTTCTGGCGGTCATACGCCATGTAGAGCTGCTGGTCGATGCCGGCGGCGGGCTTGGACACGGCCAGCCGGATTTCTTCGGGATTCTTGAGAATCTGCTGCGAGAAGTCGCGGATTTTGCTGGGCATGGTGGCCGAGAACAGCAGCGTCTGGCGGTTGGTAGGCAGCTGGCGCACGATGTTGAAGATGTCATCGCTGAAGCCCATGTCCATCATCTTGTCCGCTTCGTCGAGTACTAAGTACTTGATTTGGTCGAACTTCACGTAGCCCATTTGCAGGTGGGCAATGAGGCGGCCGGGCGTGGCGATGATAATGTCGGCCCCCGAAGTTAGGGCGCGCTTCTGCTGCTCCCAGCCCTCGGATTTGCCGCCGCCGTAGATGGCGATGCTGCTGGCTTCCACGTAGTAGCCGAAGCCCATTACCTGTTCGTCAATCTGGGTGGCCAGCTCGCGGGTGGGCACCAGAATGAGAGTGGTGGTGTGGCCGTGCTTAGCGTGCGAAATCTTGTCGAGCAGCGGCAGCAGGTAGGCGGCGGTTTTGCCGGTACCGGTTTGGGCGCAGGCAATCAGGTCTTTGCCTTCGAGAATCTTGGGGATGGCCTGCTCCTGAACGGGGGTGGCCTGCTTGTAATTCATGGCATCGATGCCAGCCAGCAGGTCGTCGTGGAGGTTAAATTCGTGAAAAGTCAAGGTTCAGCTAATGAGAGTTGTAAAAGGGCTGACCTTGATATCTGGGCCAGCAAACCGCTTGATTTGAGGTAAAGATACGGCGGGCGGGACGGAGGTTATGGTGCGTAATAAATAGGAACGTCATGCCGAGCATGTGGCGCATCAAGCCAGGGACCGAGGTATCTCGCGTGCTGCTGCTAATCAAATCCGTCGCGGCGATTGGGTTACTGCCCCACGCGAGATGCCTCGGTCCCTGGCTTGATGCGCCACATGCTCAGCATGACGTTCTTGCAGGTCGCCACCACTACCTCCACGTCCTCATGCCCGCTCTCGACCGTTTCTCTGCTCAAGCCGCCGACTATGCTCGCTACCGCATTGATTATCCCGCCGAACTCTATACCTGGCTGCTGCCTCAGGTAGTGGCCCGCGAGCGGGCCTGGGACTGCGCCACCGGCAACGGCCAGGTAGCCGCCGTATTGGCCGATTCCTTTATTCGGGTAGATGCCACCGACCTCAGCGCCAACCAGCTGGCGCAAGCCATTCTCCGCTCTAACATCCACTACCAAACCGCCCGGGCCGAGCACACGCCGTTCCCGGCCCAGCGCTTCGACCTTATCACCGTGGCGCAGGGCGTGCACTGGTTTGAGCCGGCCGCCTACCACGCCGAAGTGCGCCGCGTGGCCCGGTACGGCGCGGTGCTGGCCGAATGGGGCTACGGCCTGGTGCAAATCAGCCCGGCTATTGACCCGCTCATTCAGCAGTTTTACCGCGACACCATGGGCCCGTACTGGGACGCCAACCGCTGGCACATCGACGACGAATACGCCCGCATTCCGTTTCCGTTTGCCGAGGTGCGGCGGGCACATTTCGCGGTGCGGCGGTTGTGGTCGGCCGAGTGGTTTTTGCAGTACCTACGCACGTGGTCGAGCGTGGCCAAGTACCAGCAGGAGCGGGGCGAGGATGCCGTGGGCCTGATTGCGGCGGCAGTGGCGCAGTGGTGGGGAAGCGGTGAGCGGGAGGTAGTATTTCCCGTGTTTGCGCGGGCCGGGCGAGTAGAATAATCTTTGCCAAACCGCGTTTGGCAGGGCCATTTGGCCTCCCAACTTATGACCATACTACTTACCCATTTGCGGGTGGTGCTGCTGTTTTACCGCAGCGTCGCGCCGTTTATGCTGCTCATTTCGGTGCTTATCCTCTGGTGTGTGCTGCGGCCCGCCTTGCTCGAAGGCTGGGCCAGGGGAGGCATATTGCCGCAGCTCGTGCTCATCAAGCTGATGACCGGGCCGGTGGTGTGGTACTTGGCCGAGCGAATGCGCCCCAATCAGTACTGGTTCTACTACAATTTGGGGGTATCGCGGCGGTTCCTGTGGGGCGGGGTGGCCGTGCTGGACGGCCTCCTGTTCAGTGGCTTGATGCTGGCCCTGAACGCCTGCTACGCATGAGCAAGCGCCCCGAATTCGGGACCGGCCCGCACGTGCTGGAAGCCGATGGTATTCGGCTGGCCTTTGACTCACGGCCGGTGCTGGCCGATGTGTACCTGCGGGTGCAGTCGGGCCAAATAGTAGGCCTGCTGGGCCGCAACGGCAGCGGAAAATCCGTTTTGCTGCAAACGGTTTTCGGCGCGCGCGCCGTGCCCGACGCCTCGGTGCGCGTGAACGGGTGCTATGTAGCGCCCGCATTTCGGGTGCCCGGGTTGGTCAATTACTTGCCGCAAGCCTCCTTGCTGCCGCCTTACCTGTCTATTCGCCAGGCGGCCCGGCTGCTGCGCGTAGACCCCGAAAAGGCCACCGCCAGCTTTCCCGACCTGCGCCAGCAGCTCCATTGCCGCCCCGGCGAGCTGTCGGGCGGCTCGGCGCGCCTGCTGCAAGTGTTGCTGCTGCTCCACGCCGATACCGCTTTCTCGCTATTTGATGAGCCCTTTTCCGGAATCATGCCCGTGCACGTCGAAACACTGGCTGATGAGATGCGGCAAACGAAACTGCGCAAGGGCCTGCTGCTCACCGACCACCGCTACGCCGAAGTGCTGCCGCTGTGCGACGTCGTTTATTTGCTGCGCCAAGGCCGATTGCTGAAGCTGGAGGGTGACTTTGAAACGGCACTGCGCGACTACGGATATTTGGCTAGCTAAAACAGTGTAACTCCGCGTAGCGAGCTTTCGCTGGAAAAAAATTATAGCAACGCGCCAATGAATAACCCGCCCCCATTCGCCGGTCTCCGTGTGTTAGAGCTGGCTTCCGTGCTGGCCGGCCCGCAGGTGGGCCAGTTCTTTGCCGAGCTCGGGGCCGAAGTCCTCAAAGTAGAAAGCCCCGCTGGCGACGTCACCCGTACCTGGAAAACCACCGCCGAAACACAAGTTTCTGTCGCTGCTGACGCTTTGGTTTCGGCTTATTTTTCCGCTTCTAACTGGGGCAAAAAATCGCTGGTGCTGGACCTGGCCACGCCCGTCGGCCAGGCCGCCCTGCACCGTCTGGCTGTATCTGCCGATATTGTACTGGCCAGCTACAAGCCCGGCGACGCTGAAAAGCTGCGCGCCGACTACGTCACGCTTTCCCTGGCAAACCCGCGCCTCGTATACGGCCACCTCACCGGTTACGGGCCCGATAATACCCGCGCCGGCTACGATGCTGTGCTCCAAGCCGAAGCTGGTTTCATGTACCTCAATGCCGCCGGTCCCGGGCAGCCACCCCAGAAAATGCCCGTGGCCATGGTCGATTTGCTGGCCGCGCATCAACTGAAGGAAGGGTTGCTTACTGCCCTGTTTCAGCGCGAACGAACGGGGCGCGGTGCGCTGGTGCAGGTCAGCTTGCTGGATAGTGCCTTATCGGCACTGGCCAACCAGGCGTCCACCTATTTGGTGACCGGGCACGACCCGCAGCCTCTGGGCTCGGGCCACCCGAGCATTGTGCCCTACGGTACCGTGTACCAGGCCGCCGATGGCCGCCAGCTGGTGCTGGCCGTGGGCTCCGATGGGCAGTTCCGGCAGCTGTGTGGGGCTCTACACCAACCAGACTGGGCTTCTGACAACCGCTTTGCCACCAACGCCGCCCGCGTGGCCCACCGGGCCGAGCTGGAAGTACTCCTTACCCAACGCATTGCGGCCGTGGCCGGCGATGCGCTTTTGGCGGAGCTGGAGCGCCGCGCTGTACCGGCCGGGGCCGTGCGCTCGGTGGGGGAAGCGTTGCGTCAGGCTTCGGCCCAGGCCATGCTACTGCCGGCTGTGGCAGGGGCTGGAGCGGGGCTGCGCACGGTGGCGTTTCGCAGCCCCGCCTGGGCAGCTGTGCACCAATTGAGCGCGCCGCCGGGCTTGGGCTCGGCCAACGATTCTGGGTTTTCCACCCAGTCAGCCACGGAAAGTGAAACTAGGGCCGTGCTTCCTTGCGTACCTCCCGTATTATAGGTTTGCCGCCGCTGCGGTAGTGCTTTCACGCGCCGCATTTCTCCTATCCTTGCTGCTAGTTTCCGGGCATAATTCCCTTCTCGCATGGCCAAATCACCCACCAAAAAGTCCGTCGACCCCGAACTGTTCACCACCGACACGCCGCCGTTGCCGGCTGAGCTGCCCCCGCCAGTACCGCCCCGGAAAAAGGCCCCTCGTCCGGTACGAGCTAAGAAAACGGCTGCTGCTGCTAATTTAGTCACCGTCGCCACGTCTGAAATCGCCCGTTCCGGAGCCACTTCCACCGACAATCGCCCCACCGCGGCGGCCGGCTCCCCAATTCAAGCTCCGGCCGACCGTCTCAATCAAATTTTTGATGGCCTTCAGCAGAAGTCAACCGCCAAACAGGCCATTTACCGCAATGCGCTGGCGGCGTTCGACTGCCTGCGGCTGGTGTCGCAGGAGCTGGTGGTGGAACTCATCCGCAAGCTGACACCGCTCGATTCGAGCGTGGTGATTGAGTACCGGTCCATCAACGACATGGAGTTTCACATCCGGTTTTCGGGTGATTTGCTCATCTTCATTATGCATTCCAACGTCGTCACCTTTCCCGACGAGTACGGCCCCATGCCCAGCCCCTACGTGGCCGGGGATTTTCGGCGGCGCTTTTTCGGTCACATCATGGCCTACAACTTCATGGCCGACAGCATTAAGTACCAGCGCCTCAACGACCCCGGCTATCTGGTAGGCCGCCTGCTGGTCAACATCGACAACAACTATTTTCTGGAAGGTGTGCAGCAGTTGGAGTTGCCCGCCAACGACATGTCTGACAACGCGGTGACGCCCGAAGCCATGCGCCTGTTTGTGGAAAGCGCCATGATTGCGGCCGTCAACAACGACCTTATCGCTCCCGCCCTGCCCGAGATTCAAAAAATCAGCGTCAAGCAGAAACTAGAGAACCAGCAGGTGAGCCGCGGCAGCAAAGTAGGTTTCAGCTTCCTGAACGAACAGGTTATCTGAGCCGCTAAATCCGCGGTTCAGACACCGTACCCCATTTTCTGGCGCACTTTGGCCAGCACACCGGCTCCATACTCCTGCGCCCGCTTCGCTCCGATGGCCAGCTGGGCGTCCAGTTCGGGCAGGTTGTTCATGTAAAAGTTGAACCGCTCGCGCTCCGGCGCGAAGCGGCGCAGAATCAGCTCGTACAGCTCTTTTTTGGCGTGGCCGTAGCCGTAGCCGCCGGCCTCGTAGTTGCGGCGCATGGCGGCCGTTTCCTCGGCCGTGGCCAGCAGCGAGTAGAGCTTGAAGGTGGTATCCTCGTCGGGGCTTTTCGGGGCCTCCAGCGGAGTGCTATCCGAAATAATGGTTTTAATGGTCTTCAGCAGGTCTTTTTCGGGTAGAAAAATGTCGATGGTATTGCCGTAGCTCTTGCTCATCTTGGCCCCATCGGTGCCGGGAATGGTCATGAGCTGGGCATCAACGCGGGCCTCGGGCAGCACCAGCGTTTCGCCGTAGCGGGCGTTGAAGGCGCTGGCAATGTCGCGGGCAATTTCCAGGTGCTGAATCTGGTCTTTGCCCACGGGCACGATTTCCGCGTCGTAAAGCAGAATGTCGGCGGCCATCAGCACGGGGTAGGTGAAGAGGCCGGCGTTCACGTCCGAGAGCTTGTCCGACTTGTCCTTGAACGAGTGGGCGTTGGCCAGCATCGGATAAGGCGTGAAGCAGCTCAGGTACCAGGTCAGCTCGGTTACCTGCGGCACATCGGACTGCCGGTAAAACAGGTTTTTCTCGGTGTCGAAGCCGCAGGCCAGCCACGCGGCGGCCACGGCGTAGGTGTTGGCCCGCAGCAAGTCGGGGTCGCGCACGGTGGTGAGCGAGTGCAAATCGGCGATAAAATACAGCGAGTCGTTGGTCGGATTTTTCGACAGCTCGATGGCGGGTAGGATGGCCCCGAGCAGGTTGCCCAAGTGGGGGCGGCCGGTGCTTTGGATGCCGGTAAGAATGCGGGACATAGCGTTGATTAAGGCTTTAAGCGCACGCCCTGGTTGTAGGCGTGCACCACGGTAGCGAGCTGGGCCCGGCTGACGCTGTTGGTGGCAAACTGCCGCTGAAGCACGGGGTCGGCCGGGAAAAGGGATGCCACGAAACCACCGGGGGCTAGTTTCTGGTCGAAGCCCGGCGTGCGGCCGGGCGCGTAGGCAAAGAACGTGGCGGTGCCGGACTTGCGCAGCACGGGCAGCTTCACGTGGGCCTTGAAGCTCGGGCCCAACTCAGCCTGGTAGTGGTAGTAAAATAGCTCCACCGGGCCCGTTTCAAGCATTTCCAGCCAGGTAGCACCCGGAAAATCCGCATCGGTGCCGCTGAGAAAACGGAAGTCATTCACCCGAATAAAACGATGCGTGTCAATGGTGAAAGCCGGCAGGTCGGCGGGGCGAAAAGTGCGCTCCCTGCTGTTTTTGCTGCCCACTACCACCGTGGGGCGGCCGCCTTCGGCCAGCACCAGCTTCAGCGAAGCGGTGCCCTTGGTGCCATTAGCCAGCTGGTAGGTGCCGGGTGCAAATATGAACTGCGCCCGCGCCAGCTTAGGCAGAAAAAGCCCCGCCGCCAGTAGCAAACAGAATAAGCGCACCGAAACAATCATGGAGAGACGGCAGGGTTTAGCGGGTTGGTGCCGAACGGGTTGCCCAAGCGCGGGCAATCGGTGCTCGGGATGCCGATGAGCATGCGGGACATTCCGTTAGCGCTTCGGCTCGGAGTTGTAGGCCTGAATGATGGACCGCACGGTTTCGATGGTGTAGGATTCCTTGTTGAGACGCGCCACCAAATCGGGCCGGTCCTTGATGAACGTCGCGATAATGGGGCGGGCCTTTTTGGCAACGGCCGGGACGCTGCTTAGCGGTTCGCCCCGACGCCGTAGCAGGATGAGCCCCGTCATAATATTGTCATTCATCAGACTCATGCCGCCCGGCCGGCTGTTGGCCACCATGAGCGTATAGCTCAGCAGCTCCACCCGACCGGTATCGAGTACCTCGGCAAAATCGTGCTTGACGCGAAACTTCATCGACATGGGCAATCCGCTGTCGAGTGTGAAATCATGCACGGAAATAAAGTTTTTGCTTGCCGCCCGAAAGGACTTTACTTCCTCTGGAGCAAAAGATGCTTTCTTGTTTTTCGGGCCGGATTTTACCACCAGCTCGGCTCCCGGACCAGACTTGTACTTAAGTTCGCCTTCGCCTTTTGTACCGTTGGTTAGCTCGTAGGTGCCTGGGGTGAAGTCGCGTTGCGCGAAGCCAATGGCAGGCAGTAGCACAAGGGTAAGGAGCAGGTACAGAAAACGCATGAAAAAGAAGAAAAAAGGGGTGAAAATGTATTTGTGATTGGGCAGGTACGCGCAATGTACTCCTACACGCTCATATTCTCCACCGCCGCTTCCTGCAGCTCGGCCGTTTCCTCTTGGCCCAAGTACCGGTCAATCAGGAAGTGCGCCAGATACAGCACCGGCGTGAGTAAAATGGCGGCCGCGAATTTGTACCAGTAATTGGTGTTCGCCACGCTCACCACTTGGTCCATCGTCCAGTTGCCGAACACGTAGAAGGCCACGTAGAGCACCACAAACGAATCAACGAGCTGCGAAATCAGCGTGGAGCCCGTGGCCCGCAGCCAGATATACCGGCCGCCCGTGGCCTTGCGGATGGCTGCGAAAATGGTGGCATCCAGCACCTGGCCCACGCCAAACGCTATAATGGAACCCGTGATGATGCCCAAGCCCTGGCGGAAAATGCTCTGGTAGGCAAAGTCGATGTTGAACGGCCGGCCCTGATTATCCGTCTTATTCACATCGAGCCAAAAATCAGCCGGGGGCAGCTTGGTGGTGAGGTAGATAACGCCAAAGGCGAACAGGATAAGCGCCACCGTGAGGTAGCTGATGCGCAGCACACCCGCCTTGCCAAAGTATTCGTTGATAATGTCGGTGGTCACAAATACCACCGGCCAGATGAGCACGCCGGCCGTGAGGTTGCCGGGTAGGAATGATACCAGTTTACCAACCGAGAAAATCTTGACCCCGATGATTTCGGCCAGCAGGGCATTTACCAAAAAAATGCCGCTGAGAACGAGGTAAAGCTGCTGTTTTTTGAGCGCGAAGCGGGACATGGCGGAGAGGGGAATTAAAAATCAGGTATTAAAAAATTAAAAAGGGGCCACGGCGGCTTACCGAAGGGTGCCGCAGCAATGGATGCTTGGGCACTTTTAATTTTTAACTCTCAATTTTTAATTAAAGTGAAACCACCAGCCCTTCGGTGGCCAGCTCGGCGGTGCTGAACACGGCCTGGGCTTCGTGCAGCAGTGGCTCGAAGGATTTGTAGCGGCTGGAAAAATGGCCCAGCAGCAGGCGCTTCGCACCCGCAGCCTCCGCAATCTGGGCGGCCTGGCGGGCGGTGCTGTGATGGGTTTGGGCCGCCCGGTCGCGCATCTCTTCCAGGAACGTAGCCTCGTGGTAGAGCAGGTCGACCCCACGAATGAGGTCGGCCAGGGCGGGCGTATACAGCGTGTCGGAGAAGAAGGCGTAGCGGCGCGGAACGGGCACGGGGCCGGCCACATCGGCGTGGCGCAGGCCGGGCTGCTGGTCGTCGGCGGGCAGGTCGTGGCCCTGGGCCAGGCGGGCTAGCTGCTGCGGCGAGAGGTCAGTGGGCAGTTTGTCCTTTAGCAAGTTGGCGCGGCGCGGCTTTTCCGTGAACAAGTAGCCGGCGCAGGGGATACGGTGACGCATGGGCAGCGTGGCCACGCTCAGGTGCTCATCTTCGTACACCACGGCGTGGATTTCGGTGTTCACGGCCACAAACTCCATCGCAAAGCCCAGTTGCATGCTCGAAACCCGGGCCTGCACCAGCAGCACCTCGTCGAGGCCGGGTGGGCCGATGATGGTGAGCGGCTGGGTGCGGCCCTGTAGGTGCATGGTGCCCAGCAGACCAAACAGGCCAAAGTAATGGTCGCCGTGCAGGTGCGAGATGAAAATGGCCCGTATGTGGTGCGGGCGCACCCGGTGCTCCAGCATCCGCCACTGCGTGCCCTCGCCGCAATCGATGAGATAGTTGCTGGCACCGGCCGTGAGGACCTGTGCCGTGGGGTGGCGGGCCATGACCGGCGTGGCCGAAGCCGAGCCCAATATCTTCAGCTCAAAAATCAAGGCGAATAATTGTTAGGTGCGCGAAGGGCAGGAGGGGAATGGGCCGGAAACAAAAAAATGGTTGCCGGTTGCCAAGTTCAATAACTGACAATCGGCAACCAACTACTGACAACTAAAAAGCCCTACTCTTTATCCGTCAGGTCGCGCTCGATGGCGTGCAGAAATACGCGGTCGATGCCTTCCTCCACGGTGGGCAGGATGTGCAGCACCGACTCGAGCTTGCTGATGGTGATAAGCTTCAGCACGTGGTCTTGCAAGCCGGTGAGCACCAGCAGGCCACCCGTGGAATTGCACAAACGGTTGGCGATAAGAATAGAGCTGAGGCCCGACGAATCCGTGTATTTCACGTTCGTAAGGTCTAATATCAGGTTGTTGATGCCTTCGGCGTTCAGCTTCACGAATTCCGATTTGAGGTCGGGCGCGACGGTGGTGTCGAGCTTCTTTTCCTCAATGGTAATGATGGTGTAGCTTTCTTTTTTATCAATCGTGTACTTCATACAGCGTAGGGCAAGGAGACTAAGAGAACAGCGAAGGTAAAGAAAAAACCTAAAATCTGGGGTGAAGTCGGCTAATGTTTTGTGGCCGGCCGGGAAGCGGCCGCAGCCGGCCCGGCAAAGGTGAGCGATGCCCAGGTCGATTGCCAGTCGGCGCGGTCACGAAACGAGGCTGGGGCCGCGCTCATATCCACTGCTGCCAGCAGGTAGGGTCCCGGGCCGGACAAGCGTAACAGCACACGGCCGTTTTGGTTGGCGCGGGTGGTATAATGGGTGGTGGGCAAGCCGTTGGGCTGGCGCTGCCACACCTGCACGGCCGCCCCAAAAGCGGGCTTGCCATTGCGTAGTACGCGCACCGTCAGGGCTTTGTCGGCGGCCAGGCGGTAGGGGTTTTGCTCGGGTACTATTTCCAGCGGCAAGCCATAGACTCGGCGGTAAGCGCTGTCGGTAGCGGGCGAGGTGGCGGCGGCATCGCCCACCTGCACCAGGGTCTTGGCGCAGCGGCGGTAGGCTTCGCGGCCGGGCAGGGCGGTCTGGTCGCGCTCCTGGCGCAGCTTCAGAACGTAGTCGAGGCCTTCCTCGCGCAGGTAAGCGGTGAACTGCTTGGCGGGCAACTCAATAAACGAGTTGGTGGAGCGCAGCAGTACGACGTGGGTACCGGGCTGCGCAAAGGTGAAGGCCGTGCGGAACGTGTCGGTAGGAGCGAAGCCGGGAGCCGGCGTGAGGTCGGTGCTGTCGGCCGCTGCGGGGCCGTAGCGAACCAGGCGCTGGACCTTGGCGGCTTTGTTGGTCCAGGGCTCGCCGTGGAAGTTTTCGCCCACCAGCGGGCGCAGGCTTACCGTTTGGCCGCGCTGCAGCCGGAAGCGCGGTGCTTCCAGCCAGAACTCATGGGCGAGGGTGGCGGTGGTAATCATACAGAACGCCGTCGCAGTGAGAAATCTGCTGTTCATGGTAACGTTGTTAATCTGCTTCTGCGCCCTCAGCGGAAACCTCGGCGGCCTCTGCGGGCTAAAAGTCGTTGGCTGAAATTTAGCCCGCAGAAGGCGCTGAGGTTTCCGCTGAGGACGCTGAGGATTTATTGCCGCTCCAACGCCAAGGCGTAGGCGCGGTCGTAGTGCACGCGCAGGTTTTTCCAGTCGAACAGTTCAGCTGAGCTTTCCACGGCGTTGCGCTGCATGATGCGTTCGCGGCGGCTGAGCTGCACAAACTGCCAGAGCATCTCGGTGAGCTCCTCGGCCGATTCGTCGAAGGATTTTTCCTGGCGGTGCACCACAAAAATGCCTTTTTGCTCGGGGTCGGGAATGGTTTGGAGCACGTAGTCGCCGAAGCCCGACAGGTCGGAAGTGATGGCGGGCACGCCCCGGGCCACGCATTCGAGCGGGGTGTAGCCCCAAGGCTCGTAGTAGCTCGGGAACACGCCCATGTGGCAGCCGCGCACAAACTGACCATATTCCATACCCAGCAGGGGTGAGGAGGGCGACACGAAATCGGGGTGATACACCATCTTCACCCGGTCGTGGCGGTGATTCAGCAGGTCGGCCCGGCGCATGAAGTTCAGGATGTCGTCGTCGCCGTCGTTTACCAGGTTGTGGGTGATGACGGGCGGCAGGGCGGTGGTTTTCCAGCTTTGCAGCGTGCGGCGGTAGCGCAGCTTCCAGTAGTCGTCCACCATCGCGCCCAGCTCGGGCAGCTTGTGGTCCTGGCTGGCGGCGGCGGCGTAAAAGAGCCGCTCGCCCACCTGATGCTCGATGGCGCGGCAGGTTTCGCGCACTTCATCGAGCACGGCGCGGCGCTCCAGTACCTGCGGGTTGATGCTGGTGAAGGGCCGCTTGGTGATGAAGAACATCACCACCTGGCCTTCCAGCCCACTTTGCTGCAGGCGGTGGTTGAGGCGGGCCAGGGCCTCCAGGGTCAAATCGAAGCCCTTGTTGTGGTACTCGTAGCGGCCCGAGGTGAAGAAGTACAGCGTCTTGTCCAGGTCAAAAGCATAGGACTGGAAGAAGTGCGCCATCACGAATTCGTGAATCTTGGCCTTGTACTGCTGGTGCAGGTTCTGGAATTCGTGCAGGGCCACAAACCGCTCAATGTTGAGGCCGTTGGGCAGCACGGCATCCGGAATTCTATCCAGTAAATAGATGCACTCGCGCACCGTGAGCTCGCTCACCGTGGTGAAAACGTGGCTGCCGTGGGCGGCGGCGCGTTCCATGCGCACGGCCGGCTCGATGTTGAATTTCTTCGCCTCGGCTTCCCAGTCCACCCACATGAGGTGGTCGTAGAATGCGGCATCGTTCATGGCCAGGTAGCGGCCCAGCAGCGTGGCGTGGGTGGTGAACAGCAGGTGCGCCGGAACCTGCAGGCGGCGCAGCTCCGGAATGGCCACGCCGGTCATCCACTCGTGGAAATGGCCCAGCAGGCGCTGCCCGGCCACTACCTGTTGCGCTACGTGCTGAAAGAAAATGGTGGTGAGGTGACCAAAAGCAATAACCTGGTGCAGCAAATCGTCGGTGTCGGGAGCCGGAATGCCGTGGCGGGTCCAGAGGTCGGTTTTGAGCTGGCCCAGCTGCGGGTAAGCCTGAAACGGGTTGATGAGCACCGTGCGGGGCCGGCCGGTCACCAGCCAGGTGCCCAGCTGCACGTCGTAGCCCTGGGCGCGCATGGCGCGCACGGCGGCGGCGTAGGGGTCGGAGGCGGTATGGAGGGCCAGCTCGTCCATGGGCTCAAACTCGCCCTGGGCTTGGTTAGCGAAGTAGGGCCCCAGCAGGCAGTACCGTTCGCCCCAGGCGGGCATGGTGGCCGGCACCTTGCTGCGGATAACGGTATAGATGCCGCCTACCTGGTTGCAGACTTCCCAGGCCACTTCCACCAATAGGGCATCGGGGAAAAGGGCATCGGGGGCGTGGGGCGTGGGCTGCATAGAAAAGCAAGAGTGGGGCGAAAAGAATGCCGGGAACGTGGCGAAAGGTAAGCCGCTTGCGATTTAGTTGCCATTGGAGGTGGAATAATTTTGCCGGTCCGCTGAAATCCCTGTCGTTGCTCGTCCGGAAACTTCGCACGGCCAGCGCGGTTACCCGCTCTGCCAATGCCGCCGTACCAATGCAGGCGGCAGCCGCAAGTTCCATTTTACTCATCCCAACCCATGGCTGATACCACCAACGTTCTCACCCTCGAACACCCCATTCTGCCCGTGCTGACCCAGCGCCGCAGCCCCCGCGCCTACGCCGAAGCACCCGTGCCCACCGAAGCCCTGCATCAGGTGTTTGCCGCCGCTTCCTCGGCCGCGTCCTGCTTTGGCGAGCAGCCCTGGCGCTACCTGGTGGGCGCGCGCGCCGAGCAGCCAGCCGCTTACGACAGCATTCTGGCCAGCCTGGGCGAGTTCAACCAGGTATGGGCCAACAAGGCGCCCGTGCTCGCCGTGAGCATTGCCAAGCTGCACTTTTCGCACGATGCCAACCCCAACGCCTGGGCCCGGCACGATGTGGGCCAGGCCACGGCCACCCTGGCCATTCAGGCCACCGAGCTGGGCCTGCAAATTCACCAGATGGCCGGCTTCTCGCCCGACAAGATTCGTGAATCTTTCAATATTCCGGCCGACTATGAGCCCGTGGCCGTGTTCACCCTCGGCTATCCCGGCGACGCCGCCACCCTGCCCGACGGCCTGCGCGAGAAGGAAACCGGTCCCCGCGTGCGCAAGCCGCTGGCCGAATTCATGTTTGAGGGCAGCTGGCCCACGGCTGAGGGCGAGCGCTACGACCAGGCCCCGGTATAATTTTGAACGAAGTAGCTGCAGGTTGCAAAGAGAGTTAGGCTTTACGCACCTCGCCCTTTACAGAAGCCCCAACGCGGCGGCATACCGGTAGTAATCATCAGATAATGAATCGTAAAGTCCCGGCGGGGCAACACTTGCCAGTACGATGGGCGGGTGTTGCCCTGCCGGGATATTGGGACTGATTGACAGCTGGTTACGGCCGGTATGCCGCCCCGATGGGGCTAATATCCGGGACGTTTGCGTAATTCCTGGCTTTGCAGCTTGGGTTGCTCGCCTAGTGCAGCGGCCGCCTTTTGATAATGCCGCCCTGGGCGTCGTCGATGCCGTACTGCACGATGAAAGCCTGCGGGTCGATGCGCTGCACCTCGGCCCGGAGCTGGGGCAGCTCTAGGCGCGTGACGACGGTGAAGATGATGTCGCGCTCGCTGAGCTGGTCGTTGCGCTTACCGAAACCGGCCTTGCCCTGGTAGAGGGTCACACCCCGGCCCAAAAACTCGGTGATAACGAGCCGGATAGCCTCGCTTTGCTCCGACACAATAGTGACGCCGGTGTACTGCTCGATGCCGTTGAGCACAAATTCCATGACGCGGGCTGCGGCAAAGTACGTGAGCATGGAGTACAACGCCGGCTCGGTGCCGAGAATAAATACGGCTCCCAGGAAAATTACCAGGTTTAAAATTAGGATAATGTCGCTGACTTTGAGCAGCATCAGGTGCCGGCTGGCAAGCAGGGCGGCAATTTCGGTGCCGTCGAGCACGGCCCCGCCGCGCATGGCCAGCCCAATGCCCGCCCCGATAAACACGCCGCCAAATACGGCCGTGAGCAACTTGTCGGGTGTCACGTCGGGAAAGGGCACGACGGCCAGCACCAGCGCCAGCCCACCGATGCCCAAAGCGCTGCGCAGGGCAAAGCGGTGGCCCATTTGCTGGTAGCCCAGGGCCACAAAGGGCAGGTTGATGATGAGAATGAGCGCCGCTAGTGGTAGGTTGAACGCCGCCGCCAGCAGCATGGACACGCCCGTTACCCCGCCATCGATGAAGTGGCTGGACAGCAGGAATCCCTTCAGCCCAAACGCCGCCGAAAAAACCCCGGCCACGATGAATACAGCATTGCGCAGCTCCGAAGCCGGACTGTTAATAAAGGTGGCGGGAGTCTGCATGGGTTGCTATTAGAAATGCACACAAACGCCCTGATGGGTGCAATGGGTCCAGCATGACGTTTCTGAGTAAATAGTTAGAGGCGGCTGAATCTGATGTCGAGGCGTGGCGACTTAACTTTCCCGCGATAAAATCAGGGTGGAGTAGGGAGCCAGCGGAATGCTGCCCTGCCACTCGTAGCCATCCTGCGGGCCTTCTTCGGCCTCCATGCCGAAGCTGTTCATGTCGCCAAACTCGCCGTCGTAGCCGCGCCAGTCGCTGTTGAAACGCACCTTCCAGCTACCCGCTTCGGGCAGGCCGATGGTGTAGGCCTCGTGGGTTTGGTTGGCAAAGTTGGCCAGCACAATGGTGGCCTGGCTGGCCTCGCTGCCCGTATCCCAGCGGGCGAAGGCCAGCACCTTCGCCTCGTTGTTGATATGAAATACGTGGATGTGCTGCCCGCGCAGGCCCGGCGTGAGGCCGGCCCGGTTGCGGCGCAGGGCAATCAGGTCGCGGTAAAGGTGCACTAAGCCCTTGTAGTCCTCGGCCTGCTGCCAATCCAAAGGCTCGGTGTCCACAAACGAGCCATCGGCCAGGAACTCCTGGCCCTGAAACAGCATGGGGATGCCGGGGGCCGTGAACACCAGCGCCGCGCCCAGCGTGGCGCGCTTCTTCGGGAACCAGTGGGCCGCGTCGCCGGGCATGATTTCCTTGGGCACGCGGCTTTTGCCGTTGGCCACCTCGTCGTGGCTTTCCGTGTAAATAACGCGTTGAAAAGCGTCGTCATTGTAGGATTTCGTCAGCGCTTCGGCTACGGCGCTCATGTCACGGTCGGCGTCGTGCTGGGTGGTCAGGGCCTCCCGAATGGGGTACACAAAGGCGTTGTCCCACTGCGAGTCGAAGCCCTGGCCACCATTGGCCACCGCTTCGGTGATGCTGGCATTGCCGCGCAGGTCTTCCGCGATGGTGATTTTCCAAGGCATTGTCTGGTCGATTTCGGCGTTAATCCAGCCCATCAGGCTATGGCCGTCGGGCAGGTCGGCGCCGGGGTCTTCCTCGCCGTTCACGTTGCGAACGAAGGCAATGGCATCGGCCCGCAAGCCATCGCAGCGGTATTCTTCCAACCACATCAGCGCATTGTCGCGGATGTACCGGCGCACTTCGGGGCGGCCGTAGTCGGGGCGGTTTTCGCCCCAGGGCGTTTTGGCGCGCCAGTCGTTGTAGAAGTAGATGCCGCCACCGTCGTTTTCGCTCCAGCCATCGAACTGCCAGAGGTTGAGGTCGCCGGGGCCGAAGTGGTTGTACACCACGTCCAGGACCACGGCAATACCGTGCTGGTGGGCCTGCTTCACCATTTCCTTAAAGGCCACCGGCCCGCCGTAGTCGCTTTCGAGCGCAAACGGGTTGGCCGGATTATAACCCCAGGAGCGGCTGCCCGGGAACTCGGCCGCCGGCAGCAGCTCGATGCAATTGATGCCCAAATCGCGCAGATAGGGCAGCTTTTCGGCCACGCTCCGAAACGTGCCCACTTGCTGCTGGTCGGGGGCGTTGAAGGTGCCCACGTGCAATTCGTAAATCACCAGGTCGTTCCAGGCGGGCATCTCGAAATGGTCGTCGCCCCAGTCAAACGCCGGGTCGTGCACCACCGACGCGCCGGCCGAGTTGGTCATTTCCCGGGCGTAGGGGTCGTTGCGGTCAAAGGTCTGGCCCTGGTTTGTCAGGTGAAACTTGTACTCGTTACCAGCTTTGGCGGCGGGCACATCGGTGGCCCAATAGCCGTTGGCTTCGTGTTGCAGCGGGTTTTTCAGCGCGTCCCAGTCGTTGAACGTGCCGATGACGGACACCTCGTCGGCGTGCGGAGCCCAGACCCGGAAGGTGGTGCCGGCGGCGTGCAGCACGGCCCCCATGCCGGGCTGCGGCGCGGGGCCAGTGGGGGCGGTTTTGGTCGGGGCGGCTTTAGTAGTTGCCTTGGGGGCTGATTTAGCGCTGGAAGCGGGTTTGGGAGCGGAAGAGTGGGGCATCGAAAGCAGACTGCCCGCCGTCCGGGCAGCCGAAAATGCGGCCGGTATTGGGCAGTGGGTACTCTCAGAATACGAAGAGGCCGTGCTTTAGGCTAAAAGCGCGGCCTCTTCGTATTCTGATGGCTTGTTTAACAGGTAATTGAGAAGTCCTGCCCGGGTCTCAAAGCCTGAACGTCCCCAGTTTTTGAGCGTGGTCACCCTGCTATACCAGCCCCTTACTTTTCCCTGGAACCGAGGCACTGATAAGGGCTTCCGAAGCGGACTCAAGAGCGGCGTAAGGCAACTCTGAGCGTGTGAATCAGGTTTTGGGGGTAACCTTTGCTCTCGCTTTACCGCTTCTTATGCGCCGTCCCAAACCCGTTGTTTTTGGCCTTTACGGCTGGTCGCCCGATTACGGGTTCCGCTACATTCACCCCGCCAACCGCCGCGCGTTCGAGCTGCTGGAGCCCGTGGGCAAGCTATTTGAGAAAATTTCGGAGGACAGTGAAGGCGAGTGGGCCACCATCCGCTACGACGAACAGCAGTTTCTGGTGCGGCCCGAGCTGTTCAAGGAAATCTACCACAAGCCCAAGTTCAGCTTCGGCGATTCGGTGGAAGAGGTAACGCCCGCGCCCGGCCAGTACCGCCACTTCGGGCTCATCTCTGATGTGTTTTGGGACGAAGCTACCGACACGGCTACCTTCATGATTGTGGAGCGGCGGCGCAAACTGCCGCGCGTATTCGCCGCCGCCGAGCTGCGGGCCGACTAACCTGAACAAAGCCAGAACGTCATGCCGAGCGCAGCCGAGGTATCTCGCGTGGGGTAGTAATCAGAACCATCACAACGATGCGGGCGAGATGCCTCGGTTGCGCTCGGCATGACGCTCTTCTTTTCGCACGGACTCCTACACGCCCACGATGATGCCCATCACCACCGCCACCGCCCCCAGCGCGAACAGCGCGGCCCAGAGCGGCGCGGCAAACTTCAGCCACTGCTCAAACCGCACGCCGGTGGCGGCCAGCATGGCCATCAGCGTGCCGTTGGTGGGCGTGATGAGCTCGCAGAGGCCCGCTCCGTATTGAAACGCCAGCACCGTGACTTGGCGCGACAGCCCCAAGATATCGGATAGCGGCACCAGCAGCGGCATGGTGAGCGTGGCCTGCCCGCTGCCGCTGGGCACGGGCACGTGCAATAGAGTTTGCACGCCCATCATGCCCAGGGCGGCCAGCGCCACGGGAAGGTGGCCCAGCGGCTCGGCCAGGCCGTGCACAATGGTATCCACGATGCGGCCTTGTTCGAGCACCACGAAAATGGCTCGCGCAAAGCCAATGAGCAAGGCCGAAAACGCAATGTCGCGGAAGCCCGCGATGAAGCCCTCGGCCGTGCCCGTGAGGCCCCGGCCGCCCAGCAGCCCTGCCGCCAGCCCCAGCCCCAGAAACAGCGCCGACATCTGTTCGAACTCCCAGTGCAGCTGCACCACGCCGTAGGCAAATACGCCAAACGCGGCCAGCATCAGCAGCAGCACCAGGCCGGGCCGCCCGCCGCTGGCCACCGGGCCGGCCGCCGCTTCGGCGGCATCGGCCGTGAGGTCGGGGGCCTGGCGGTGGCGCACGGCGTGGCGCGTGGTGGCCCACAGCCAGCCCGCCACGGCCACCACCAGAAAGCCCAGGCGGTAGGCCCCGCCCGAGAGCAGCGGCAGCTGCGCCAGCTTCTGGGCAATGCCCACCTGAAAGGGGTTGATTGGACTGAATGCCGCCCCCACAAACGCCGCCCCCACGCTGGCCGCCACCGCCGTGAGCACGGGGTAGCCCAGCCGGCGCATGAGCACCAGCAGCACCGGCACCAGCGGAATAATCTCCTCGCCCATGTTTTCCAGCGCGCCCATGATGGCAAAGAGCAGGCCCACCAGCGGTATCACGAGCACCTCGCGGCCGTGGGCGCGGCGCAGCAGCCAGTCTACGCCGAAGCGCAAGGCCCCGGTCTGGTCGACCACCGTGAAGGCCCCGCCGGCCAGGAAAATCAGGAACACCACGGCCGCCGCGTCGGCCAGGCCCTTGGGCACGTCCACCAGCACGTCGAGCGGGCCCACGGGGGCGGCGGGTACGGCGTGGTATGAACCGGCCACTACCACCTGCCGGCCCGTAGCGGGGTCGAGGCGGCGGACAAATTCGCCGGCGGGCAGCACGTAGCTCAGCGCGGCGGCCAGGATAATAAAGCCTACAATAAGCACCAGGGGATGCGGAAAGCGGAAACGATTCATGGCACAAAGTAGGGCGGCTGCGCACGAACTTTGCAAAATCCCCGTTCCGCCTGCCATGACCATTACCGCCTTCAAAGCCTTGCACCAGCGCCACCAGGCCGAGCATCTTGCCCGGCACGGCACCCGTCTGGCCGAGCGCCAGGAGGACAGCTTTGACCTGACGCTTTATGCCGTGGAGGGCTTTTACGCCGAAACATGGCGCAGCCGCAGCGAGGAGCATATCCTCTTCATCCACGTATTTCAGAAGCCCGCCGGGCTGGGCGACTACCTGCGGCTGGTGCAACTGCCGGTGGGCCTGTAAGGTCCTTGCGCCGCCCCGGCACTACTGCCGCGGAGCTTTGCCGGGAGAAAAGAATGCGTGTTTTGGGATGGTTACTCGTGTTGCTGTTGGGGATGGAGCGGCCTGCCACTGCCCAAGTGCTGCCTGGCCGGCGCACGCTGGAGGAGTTTGGCTACCTGCACCTGGTGGTGTTGTTTGGGAAGGACAGCGTGGACGTGCTGGTGCAATCGAAGAAAGGGGAGGAGAAGCTTCGGAAGCCGCTGCTACTGTGGTGTCAGGGCTCGCTGCCCACGCCGCTAGTGCTCGTCGATAGTTTGGGGCCATTTCGGGTATTTCCGTTTGCCACCCGCCTCGGAGCCGATTCGTTGGTGGCCGGCTGCCATCTGGCCATCATCGGCAAGCCCGGTATTCCGCTAATAGCCGATTTGAAGGAATTAGACGCCAATGGTAGCTTCGTGGACAAAAAGACCCGTATTCCGCCGCTTGCCTACTGCCAGCGCAACTACGTCGATTACTACGTGCGCCGTAATACGGCTGTGTTGCGCTATCTCAAAAAGCAGCCTTGGGTCGAGTCCCGCAACGTGACGGTGGGCGGCCATTCGGCGGGCACGACTATCACGGCGCATCTGGCTGCGGTACCGGGCCTGGTCAATCGAGCCGTGTATTTGAGTGGGAACCCGCTGGGAAGAATGTTGTCTATAATTGCCGATGACCGGCAGGAAGAAGCTGCTGGTGATACCGTCGTTGTGCGGCAAGCATTCAAATGGTGGCGTGAGGTGGTGGCTGACCCCACGCGGACTGACTGCACGCCGGGCGACGACAACCGTAGCACCTACGGCTTTTCCACCCCACCAATTACCGTGCTGCTCCAAACCAAGGTGCCGGTTTTTATCGGTTATGGCACCCGCGACAAAGCGGTGCTAAGCGATGATTTCCTGCGACTGGAAACGATGCGCCTGCACAAAACTAACTTTGCTTTCCATAGCTACCTGGGCCGCGAGCACAACTTTTTTAGGCTGAAAGCCGACGGAAAACCTAGCTACGACGATGATTACTGGCCCGTGGTAGGCCGCGACTTTCTGCGCTGGGCGGGCCTGCTGCCCCCGGTGCGGTAGCACCCCCCGTTCTGCGCTCCGATAGCTTGGGGCAGCCGCCGGTTGTCCGCGAGGGGAAGCAAGCGTTGGTCGACTGGGAAGATGCGCAAGCAGGTCGGTAAGTCTTCAAAAACCGACCATATTTGTTACGACACGCGCCATGCTCACCGGACCATAATTGACAGCGGCCCGACCCCGCAACGGCTATTTCCCCGCCGGAGCCGGGGCCCCAAATCATTTTCGATGGCCGGCACGCCCCCAACAAACCGGCAGCTTACTTAGCAGCAGCCGAAGGGAAAAACTGCTACGCTTTCCCACGGGCCCTGGCGGTAGGCCCACAGGTGCAGGCCGGTGCCCACCGCCCCAAACGGAGCAAATTCGGTCTGCAAATCGGTTAGTAGCTGCCGGGCCTCGGCGGGCTCCACCTTGTTTTGGATGGTGACGTGCGGCTGCAGTCTTTGCTGGTCTTGCGGCGTGAGCCAGGGCGCAAAACCCTGCTGCAGGCGGTGGTGCAGGGCGCGCAGCTCCTCGTTTTCGAGCGTGAAGGCCACGCCCCGGCCCAGTGAGCGCAGGCCCGTAACGGCCAGCGGCAGCGGCGGCTGAGCGCGGCAAAGGCTGTGCAGCTGGGCGCTCACGGCGTCAAGTTCGGCCCCGGGCAAATGGTGAAACAAGGTGAGATGCGCGGCCAGGTAGTTGATGCGGGCCGGAAAGTGCTGGCGGCGCAGGGCATTGAAATAGGTCTGAGCCGCGTCGTCGAGCGTCAGGCTGAGAATAAGGGGCGCTTCGGAATCGGGCATAGGGCAGGAGCAGAGCAAACGTCAGTAGATACGCAAAGCTGGGTGCGCTGGCCGTACTTTACCGGCCCGCTCCGCCGCCCGCCCATGACCGATTCTGCCCCGTACTCGCTTCTGATTCAGCACGCCGCTCAGGTACTCACCCTGGCCGGTGGCCCGAGGTGCGCGACACATTTATCGCCGGCGTGGAGTAGTAGAGCGGCCCGTTAGCGCAGGTGGTAGGAGAGGCCCAGCAGGGCGCTGCCGCCCCATAAGTAGCGCGGCGGGAGGCCGGAGGCGGGCCTGGCCAGCGGGTTGAGGAAGTACGTGACCGTGGGCTGTGCCACCACTTCCAGACGAGGAGCGAGGCGATAACGCATATCCAAGCCAGTGTTCAGGGCGAGGTTGAGTGAGCGGTAGGGGTTGTTGCTGGTGTTCCAGTCTTTGATATTACCGGTGAGCTGCAGGTTGCTGCCACCCAGATAAATAGCCGCTTCGGCGCCGGCCACTAGGCCGTAGCGCAGGCGTTTTCCAGCCTGGCCCAACACGTAATGCGCCTGCACGGGCACCGTCAGAAACTGGTAGGTATCGCGGTGGGTGATGGTGGAGGTCGAAGTCAGCATAAACCGGTTAGCAATAGTTTCGGTCGTTTCAACCATGCTCGCATATTCCTGATAGCCAAGGCCCGCGCTGATGGTCCAGCGGCCGTTAAGCACCCGGCTTGCTTGCACCTGCACCCCAAAACCAGTGCTTTGGCGCTCTTGCTGCGCTATTTGGTGGGTTGTGCTATCGGGCCTCGTAATGGGCGATGACGGTCTAACACCAGGTGATGTAGCAGTAGCCTGGTCCAAAGCGCTGCTTCCCACGCGGCGGTGCGTGAGGGCCGGGCCAGCCAGCACCAGCAAGGCCCAGTGCCGCGCCAGCAGCTTAGGTAAGTAGAATGAATCTGGCTGTGCACGCACGAACGGCCCCGGCACAGCGGAGAGCTCCAGGGCCACGGGCGAGGCGGCTACCCGGCTCGTAGCCACCGTAGAAGTTTCAGCCGCCGCAGTCACTGAGAAATTAGTCGCGACGGGCAGTGGACTATTCGTCGCCAAGGAAGTTGGTGCCGTTCGGGTCGTGCGCTGCACCGCCGTGGTTTCCGAAGACTCATTGCGGTCGGTAATTCCTGTGGGCCTCGTGCTCAGTGTGCTTTTGGCAACCACGCCCAGGCTCGGAGGTGCCGGTCGAGTCGCGGGCGAACCGGTGTATGCAGCAGAAACGATTATGGTGCTACGCGCTGTCCGGCGACGCGCGCGGTGCTCAACAGTGGTTTGCCGCACAAATGCAGCGTTTCCAGCCGCTCTGTTCCGAACCGAGCGAGTACCTCGGCTTCCTTCCGACTCATCGCCGGCTCTGTCGGCACCGAAACCGGGCTCCCGGGCTGTGGTGCCAGCCCGGCCAGCCAACGTACGACCAGCTGCCAGCCGGCCACGCCCTGCCCGAGCTGCCTGTTTGCCGTTCGCAATACCCGGACCAGCAGACGTGGTAGCATCGGCAGCAACTGCCGGAACCGTATTGGCAGCGTAAGTATCCGTCGAAGTCGGTGAAGAAGCGGCGTTCGGGGCTGCGGCCGTTCGCTTGGTGCTTGTTGAAGAAGCAGAAGTTTGTGGTCCGCCAGTGCGAGCAGCGTCGGGTGGGATAGGAGTAGTCGCGCCTGTTTCTTCTTTCCCCAGTCTGTGCTCAATACCTAGAGCGCCCGTCGTAGGCGTGCGGTGGGCAAGCGGACCAGTGGCCGCAGTATGCCGCCAGAGCCAGTAGGTGCTGCCCACCACGGCCACCAGCAGGCCCAGCAGCAGCACGCGGCTCCAGCGGCGGCGGCGCAGCTGGGGCCGGGCCACCGGCGGCGGCAGCTGCGCCCGAATGTTGGCCCAGAGCGGCGCGGGCGGCTCCTGGCCGTAGTCGGCCAGGCGGTCGCGCAGGGCATCGTACAGGTCGTCGGGGTGGCGGTCGGTCATGGCAGTTGGGGGTGGTGCTGGGCCGTCAGGCGGGTTTCGAGCAGCCGGCGGGCCCGCGCCAGCTGCGATTTGGAAGTGCCTTCGGCGATGCCCAGCAGCTCGCCGATTTCCTGGTGCGAGTAGCCCTCCACGGCGTAGAGGTTGAGCACGGCGCGGTAGCCCGGCGGCAGCGTGGCCAGCAGGGCCAGCAGGTCGGCGGTGGCCAGGTTATCGAGGGCCGAGGGCGCGGTGCTGGGCTGCTCGGTGGCTGCGCCGTCGAGGTCCACGCCGGGGCCGGGGTGGCGCAGGCGGTGCTGCTCCAGGGCGTGCAGCGAGGTGGTGACGGCAATGCGCCGCGCCCAGGCCTCAAACGGCCCTTGGCCCCGGAATTGGTCGAGGCGGGTGAATATTTTAACGAACGTGTTTTGCAGGGCGTCTTCCGCTTCGGCCCGGTTGGGGCAATAGCGCAGGCACACGCCCATCAGTAGATAGGAAAGCTTTTGGTAGAGCCGGTGCTGGGCCGCAGATTCGCCCCGCCGGCACGCCGCCAGCAAGGCCTCGTCGACCGGAGCAGTGGGAGGCGGCATTGCAGAAAGAAGAATAAGGAAAGCGGACTGTGCACGACCCGCTTCGTGCTGCCTTGACCGGCCGCCGCCCCGCTGGGTTGCACCGGCCCTAAGTTATTTTGAAAATAATTGCGCCACGCTTTCCACCCCGCCACAAAGTCGTATTCTTGCCCTGCCAATGCGTGCTCTTATCCCCAATTCAATTCCTGCCGTGATACCCTACTTCCACGTCGACGCCTTCTCCCAAACGGCTTTTGCCGGCAACCCCGCCGGCGTGTGCCCGCTCGAAACCGCCCTGCCCGCTGCGCTCATGCAGCAAATCGCGGCCGAGAACAACCTGGCCGAAACCGCCTTCATCGTGCCCCGCCCCGGTACGCCGGCCGAGTACGACATCCGCTGGTTTACGCCGGCGGTAGAAATCGACCTGTGCGGCCACGCCACGCTGGCCTCGGCCCACGTGCTGTTTCAGCACCTCGGTTTTCTGGGTGATGCGGTCACGTTTCATAGCCAGAGCGGCCCATTGCGGGTTTCGCGCGCGTCCGACGGCCGCCTTACGCTCGACTTTCCCTCGCGCCCGCCACAGGAGCTCACCACGCATCCCACCGGCCTCACGGATGCCCTGCGCGCCACGCCCCTGCACGTGCTGGCCGCCCGCGACCTGCTGGTGGTATTCAACACCGAAGCCGAAGTCCGGGCCCTGAAACCCGACTACGCCCGCATCGCCGCCCTCGAGTACGTGGGCGTCATCGCCACCGCGCCCGGCCCCGACGGCGTGGACTTCGTGTCGCGCTTTTTCGCCCCTCGCGTGGGCGTGCCCGAAGACCCCGTCACCGGCTCGGCGCACAGCACGCTCATTCCCTACTGGGCCCAAAAACTGGGCAAAACCGAGCTGCACGCCCGCCAGATTTCGCCCCGTGGCGGTGACTTATGGTGCAAGCTGCGCGGCGACCGGGTGGACATCAGCGGCTACGCGGTGACCTATGCGGCGGGGGACTTGCGGGTTGATGCAGAGTGACTTCGGGGCTTGCTGACCAGTGAAACAGATTGAGCAAAAGACCATTGATTTACTACCAAACCGAAAATCATTCTACCTGATGAGAGTATTAATTGTCCTGCTGTGGAGCTGCTGCTTTGGTACCGTGTTGGCGCAAAGCAACAATTCTACCCCCGTACGCGAACTAACACAAGAGGGCGTGAGGCTCTACGACGCTGGCAAGTACAACGAAGCCATTGCCAAATACCAGCAGGCTCTAGCCGCCGCGCCCAAAGACGAAACAGCCCTCAGCGAGCTGGCACTCACTTATAATGAGTTGGGCCGCAATGCCGAAGCCGTGGCCATCTGCGAAAAGCTGGTGAAAACTAACCCCGACATCGACGCCAGTGTTTATGTGACCTACGGCAACAGCCTCGATGCCATGAAGAAAAGCAAGCAGGCCAACCAAGCCTATGAGCAGGGGCTGAAGCGCCACCCCGATGCGTATTCGCTGCATTACAACGCGGGTGTAGCCCAAGCCACCAGTGGCCAGATACCGGCTTCCATCAATAGTTTCCAGCAAGCCGTGGCCCTCAACCCCCGGCACGGCAGCTCACACATGAGCCTGGGGATGATGCAACTTGGTAGCCACGCCCGCGTGCCGGGTATGATGGCGCTGGGCCGGTTTCTGGTGTTGGAGCCGCACAGTGCCCGCGCGGCTCAGCGTCTGCCGTTGCTCGACCAAGCCATGAGCCAAGGTGCCGTCAAAACGGGCGAAAACTCCATTTCCATCAACATCTCGGCCGAGGCGCTGCAAGGTGCCAATGGTAAAAGCAAAGGGTCGGACAACTTTGGCCCGGCCGAAATGCTGTTGTCTATATCAAGCGCCGCGGCCCTGATGCCACCGCCAGGAATGCCGGTGCCCACGCCGATAGAACAGTTCAGCAGCCGATTTGGGAAACTGTGCAAGGTGCTGGGGGAACTTGATGAAAAGGAAACTAAAACCGGGTTTACCTGGAATTACTACGTGCCGTATTTCGTGGAACTGGAGAAGAAAGGCTTCGTGCCGGCATTTACCTACCTCGTTCACGCATCGAAAACCGACGACACCGAGGTGCAGCAGTGGCTGGCCGCGCACCCCGCCGAAGTGCAGGTATTTCAGGAATGGTCGAAAAACTACATTTGGCCCAAGGCGGTGCGTTAGTCGGCCCCCGTCCAAGTCAGGCCGTTTTCCGAGGCGCTTTTTTCGTGGTGGTGCTCGCCCCCAGCCGCTCGGGGTTCTCGGCCAGGAACTTCCCCCAGCTTTTGCCGCCGCTGGCCCCGGCGGCGTTGCCCTTCTGGTAGTGGTGGCACAGGGCTACGGCCAGCGCATCGGTGGCGTCCAGAAACGTGCTGGCTGCGGCGATGGGCGGCAGCGCAAGCGTCTGGCGCAGCATGTGGGCCACTTGCTCCTTGGTAGCCGAGCCCGAGCCGGTTACGGACTGCTTTACCTTGGTAGGCGCGTACTCGACGTAAGGAATCTGGCGGGAGAGGGCGGCGGCAATGGCCACGCCCTGGGCCCGGCCCAGCTTGAGCATGCTCTGCACGTTGACGCCGAAAAACGGGGCTTCGATGGCCAGCTCATCAGGTAGGTACTCGTCGATGAGCTCCAGCATGCGGTCGAAAATCCGCTTTAGCTTTACGGCGTGATTCGACCCCAAGGCCTTCATGTTGATAACGTCGTAGCACAGCACGTCGACCCGCTGGCCGCGCACCTCAATCAGGGCGTAGCCCATAATCTGGGTGCCGGGGTCGACGCCCATGATGACTTTGGGCAGCAGTTCGACAGCGGGAGCGGGGCGGGGGCGAAGGGGGGCAGGCATTTGGCACAAAGCTACGACCCCAGCAAGGCCGCTGCCGCCGAGGCGTCGGTTTCGGCCGAAGCCAGCGCCTCGGGTTCCGGCCAAATTCCAGCCCCGCCCGAACCCGAAAACCGCCGGGCCCGGCAGTGGCGCCGTCTGGTATTCTGGGGCAAAATTGGGGTGACGCTGCTTACGTTGGGCCTGCTTTATAATTCCATTTTCGCCGCCCCCGATACGGCCGCGGCCTGGCGGCAGCTGCTCAGCACCACGCTGAGCGGCGCCGGGCGCGGCCCCGTGCTGCTCGCCCTGGCTCTGGTGCCCGCCAATTGGGGCCTCGAAGCCTGGAAATGGTACCGCCTGGCCCGGCACCTGGAGCCCGTCACGTTCGGGCGCAGTTTCCGGGCGGTGCTGGTGGGCCTCACGCTGGGCTTCGCTACTCCCAACCGCGTGGGCGACTACGCCGGCCGCATCATCGAGCTCAAAAGCCGCCGCGTGAGTGCGCTGGGGGCCGTTTTTCTGGGCCGCTACTGCCAGCTGGTGGCCACGGTGCTGGCGGGCGTGGCGGGCCTGCTCTACTTCCTGCTGAAGTTTTATTTGAAAGGCTACCCGGCCGCTGGGGTGGGCGTAGCGGTTTCGGCGCTGCTGCTAAGCGGGCTGGTGTTGGTGCCGCTCTACCGCTCGCAGCTGCTACTGGCGGCGCTGGACGTGTGGCGGCCGCTGCGGCGGTTCCGGCCGGCGCTGGCCATCATGCCCACGTATCCGGCGGCGGCGCTGCACGCGGTGCTGGCTATTTCGGGGCTGCGCTACGCGGTGTTTTGCGGGCAGTTTATGCTGCTGCTGGCGGCGTACGGCGTGGGCGGTCCGCTGGGGCCGGGGCTGGCCGCCGTGGCGGGCACGTTTTTTCTGAAATCGTTGGTACCATCGCTCAACGCGCTGGCCGATGTGGGCGTGCGGGAGCTGTCCGCCACGCATTTATTTGGGCTGCTGGGCCAGCCGGCGCTGCCGGTACTCAGCGCCAGCCTGAGCTTGTGGGTGATTAATATCGCGCTGCCCAGCGCGGCCGGGCTGCTGCTGGTGCCGGGACTGCGCGTGCTGCGCGAAAAACGGAGCAGTAAATGATAGTGGCCGTGGGAATGGGGCTGTTGGTGCTGCCGCTGCTGTACGCGGGGCTGATGGTCTGGCTCCGGGCTGGCTGGGCCGAGAATGCCGCTGCGCTTGAAGGTCAATCAGGAATCAGGAATCCGGAATCGTCACCTGTTAATTCTTCATTCCTCATTCCTGATTCTTCATTGATTTTCTCCGTTCTCATTGCTGCCCGCAACGAAGCCGAAAATCTGCCCCAACTCCTGCGCGACCTCGCCGCCCAAACTCTGCCCACCGCCCGTTTCGAAGTCCTTATCGCCGACGACCATTCCACCGATGCCACCGCCGCTCTGGTAGCGGCGGCGGCTGAAGAAACCGGCATTGCAGTGCGTCTTATCGGCTTACCCAAAATGCAAACTGGCAAAAAAGCCGCCCTGCAAGCCGCTTTGCAAGCGGCCCGCGCCCCGTGGCTGGTATGCACCGATGCCGACTGCCGCCTCAGCCCCGGTTGGTTGGCTGCTTATGCGGCACTGCTCGCCCTGCGCCCGCAGGCCAACTTCATCAGCGGCCCGGTGCTGCTTACCGGCCCAAATACCTTCTTCACCACGCTCATGGGCCTGGAGTTCGCGGGCCTGGTAGGAGTGGGCGCGGCCTGCCTGGCCCGCCAGCAGCCCACCATGTGCAACGGGGCCAACCTGGCTTATCGCCGCGCCGCCTTCGAGGCCGTGGGGGGCTACACCGACAACGCCCACCTCGCCAGCGGCGACGATGAATTTCTGCTGCATAAAATCCACGCGGCTTTTCCCAGCACAACCCATTTCCTGGCCGATGCGGCGGCTATTGCCCGCACGGCCGCGCCACCCACGCTGCGGGCGTTGTTGCGGCAGCGGGTGCGCTGGGCCAGCAAGTGGCGACACTACCACAGTGCCGCCCCGCGCCGCCTGGCCCTGCTGGTGCTGGGAGCCAACGTGGCGCTGGCGGCCGGCACTACGGCCGCCACTTGCTGGCCCGGTCTCTGGCTTTGGGTGGCGGCTGCCTGGGTACTAAAACTCGGGGCCGATGCGTGGTTTTTGGGGCCGGTACTCCGCTTCTTCGGGCAGCGGAAGTGGCTGTGGGGACTGTTGCCGCTGCAGCTGCTGTACGCGCCATATGCGCTGGCGGTAGGGGCGGCGGGCTGGCGCGGCGGCTACGAGTGGAAGGGGCGGGCCGTGCGGTGAGTCTTGTAGAATACCGATTCATTGTACATGTGCAGTGCAAAAGGTATTCGCTCATGATTCCGGATACCACCACCCTTCGTGTTTGGAATTATACTCCTTCCCTCTTTCATCGATTATTCTTATTTCACAGGTGAATGGAGTCTCAATAAGCTTACTATAAATTATTGAAGGCCTTGCGGTTAACAGGTCAAACTCTATAATCATGATGGCACTACTTACAAAGTCCATTGATGCTCCACTATTGACAACCAAAGTCGGAAACCAGTTACACCGGTGCTTAATTGAATCACAAATCGAATTGGTTGTGAGTCGTCCAGGTTTCGCAGTGCCCGTCAATATATCCACTTCCAGCCTATTCAAATTTGTAGCTCTTGCCTGCTTTAATAAATGACCTAAGAAATAGTCATCGTTTATCCAGTTCATCAAACTGATAAATGAGTGACCAAAATTATGAGCAATGCTTTTTAAAGGCTTATGACTTGTCATTATCCATTGGTGTAAGAGGTTATCAGCTTTATGTTGTCTGATGTAAACCTGCTTTAAATTAATTGAAAAGCCAGCATTATATAGGCTTGTCCGACTTACAGTACATCATATCGTGCCGGATTAAGGAATTATCTTGGCGTTGCTTTTCAGATTAGGCACAAGAGTGAGGAGCAGGGTTGTCCAGCGCCGGGCTTACATTTGCCCAAACCACCGCCTCACGCCCAATTTCCCCGTGACTGACCCCGAATTCAACCTACTCGACGAGCTTTACTTCGTTACCCCGTTCCGCGCGCTGCTCCAGAAAACCGGCCTGCCCGCGCCCGAGCTGGAAGACCAGCTCCGCACCTTGCTGGAGCAGGGCCTCATTCGCAGCTACTGGCCCGACCCGGACACCGAGCTGGCTTACGAAACCACTTCGTTCGGAGCCATTGCCCGCGATGCCTCGTACCTGGCTTCCAAAGAAGGCCTGTTGCAGCACAATACCCGCTAGCGGTGGCCACGGCAGTTTCGAGCGCCGCGCCGATAGCCCCGGCCCCCGTGAGTGCGGCTGCCCGCCCGCCCGGCTACTACGTGCGCCAGCGCCTGTGGCAAAACCGACCTGCCGTAGCCGGACTGGCTTTTATTGCCCTCTGCACGCTCATTGCCCTGCTGGGCTACTGGGTGCTGCCCGATAATTCGCCCAACGCCAACCACGGTTTTGTCCAGATTCAGAAGGAGCGTCCCGGCTTGCGGGTACTGCTGCTGCGCCAGCCGCTGCCCGATTCGGCCCGTTTCGGCGTGGCCTCCGATAACCTGCTGACCACCTGGCTGCGCGGCCGCGAGCCCGCCGTGCAGGAAACGCCCATCGGCGGCTACCAGTTTGTCGGCGACTCCATCATCCTCAAGCCCTTGGGCGAGCACTCGGCCGAGGCTGGCCGATTGCGCCGCTTGGCCCTTAGCACCGTAGTGGGCCATCCTGGTTCCCGCGCCGAGCTACAGCGCCTGGTGCGCGACGAGCATCTTATCAACCGTTTCTACGTGCTGGGCACCGACAAGGCCGGACGCGACGAGCTGAGCCGGCTGCTGCTGGGCACGCGCATTTCGCTGGGCATCGGGCTGGTGGCGGTGCTGATTTCGGTGGTGCTGGGCATGGCCGTGGGGGCCGTGGCCGGCTACTTCGGCGGCTGGGTCGATTCGGTTTTGCTTGGCGTGATGACCGTGGTGTGGAGTATTCCGGGCATCATGCTGGTTATTGCTATTTCGTTGGCCCTGGATAGCAAAGGCGTGTGGGTCAGTTTCGTAGCCGTGGGCCTCACCATGTGGGTTGATGTGGCTCGGGTGGTGCGCGGCCAGATGCTCAGCCTGCGCTCGGCCACCTTCGTGGAGGCTGGCCGGGTGCTCGGGCTGCCCACCGCCCGCCTCATTGCGCGGCACCTGCTGCCCAATATGCGCGGCCCGCTCATCGTGCTGGCCACCAGTAATTTTGCCGCCGCCATTCTGCTCGAAGCCGGGCTGAGCTTCCTGGGGCTGGGCGTGCAGCCGCCCGCGCCCAGCTGGGGCCTGATGGTGAAAGAAGGCTACGACCTGCTCGGCACCGAGGCCGGCCTGTGGCTCACGCTGCTGCCGGGCACGGCCATTTCGCTGCTCGTGCTCAGCTTCAATCTACTTGGCAACGGCCTGCGCGACGCCTACGACCCCAAAACCCCCGTGATGGGTTAAGTTTGCAGCGTCACGTGCACGTCTGCACGATAATTTGTATCTTGCTATATGGCTTTCGCCGCTCCCCATTTTTCTGCCGAATCTGTGGCCGAGCCCGCTGGCGGGCTTGTAACAGTGCGCGATGAGCAAATCAAACAGCTCAAGCGGCAGCTGCTGCTCAAGCAGTTCGAGCTGGATACCGTGCTGGGCATGGCGCACGACATGACGGCCCGCGACCACTCCGTGGACGAGCTTTACCACATGCTTCGTCTCACTTTGCAGGGCCAGCGCAACGTGGTGCATCTGCTGTTGGTGGCCCGCGAAGGCCATGAATTCCGGGCGCGCCTGGCGCTGGGCACCGACCTGGCTCAGGCCGAGAAGCTGGTAATGACGCCGCACCTGCTCGAAGGCGGCGTAACCCAGCCCCAGGCCGTGGAAGACCTGCACCTCGACCCCGCCTGGGACCGGTACGAGCTGGTTATCCCTATTCTTCGGCAAAAGCAAGTGGCGGCCTACGTATTTGTGGGCGGGGTGCGCAGTGATTTCGACCGGCAGCAGCTCATTCCCTTCCTCAGCTCGCTGGCTAATACACTGGTGGGGGCCGTGGAAAGCCGCCGCCTCCAGGCCCAGCGCGTGGCCGATGCCGCCGTGCGCAAGGAAATTGAAATTGCCCAGGAAGTGCAGGCCATGCTTTTCCCGCGCAAGCTGCCCAACGACGCCCATTTGGCCATGGAGCGCACCTACGTGCCCCACACCGAAATAGGCGGCGACTACTACGACGTGGTCGAAATCGATGCTGACCGCCTGCTGCTGTGCGTGGCTGATGTGAGCGGCAAGGGCGTGCCGGCTTCGCTGCTGATGTCGAACTTCCAGGCCGGGCTGCGCACGCTGTTGCGCCAGGGCGTAGAGCTGGTCACCATCGTACCCGAGCTCAACCACTTGCTGTTCCGCAACTCGGGCGGCGAGAAGTTTATTACCGCTTTCCTCGGCATTTACGACCGGCGCACCCGCGTGCTGCATTACGTGAACGCCGGCCATAACGACCCGCTGCTACTGGCCGACAACGGCACCGTGAAACCCCTGAAAGACGGTACCGTGATGCTCGGCATCATGGAAGAGCTGCCGCTACTGCGCGTGGGCCAGGTCGAAATTTCGCCGCAGTCCCTGCTGCTGCTCTACACCGACGGCCTGACCGAGGTATTTGATGCCGATAACAACGAGTTCGGCGAAGAAGGCGTGCTGAGCGTACTGCGCCGCTGCCGCTACCTGCCGCTGCCCAAGCTGCACCAAGAGCTGATGAGCAGCATCAATACCTTCAGCGCTCACAACGAGCAGTTTGCCGATGATGTGACGATTCTTAGCTGCCGGTTTAAGTAACGTCAAGGTCAGTAGTGGAGACGGAATCCCACTAGAACGTCATGCTGAGCGTAGCCGAAGCATCTCGCGTGTAGTAGCATATCCAATCGCAAGAAAAAAGTTACTACCACACGCGAGATGCTTCGGCTGTGCTCAGCATGACGTTCTTTTGCTCACTCTTCACTCTTCACTCCTCACTGGTTCTTCGGCCAGCCACGAGTCGGCTCGCACCAGCAGGGCCAGGCAGATGAAAAATACCGGCCCAATCTTGTCAACTTCCACCAGCTCATTGAGCGTGAGGTGAAACACGATGACCACGAAGGACAACGTGGCCGCCAGCACCACGCGCCGCACCTCCGGCCGCTGTTGGGAGCGGTGGTAGAGGCGTTCGGCCAGCAATAGGGTCGTCACAATCAGGCTCACGAACAACAAGAAACCGGGAATTCCCTGTTCGGCTAGTTGGAGCAGAAAGTAGTTATGCGTAGTTGATTTCTCCGGGTTGTCGCTCACGTACGTGCGGAAGCTCTTGAGCGTGTAGCGCTTATATTCGGGATAGAAAGTGGCTGCCCCGCTGCCCACCAGCGGCTTTTCGGCTATCATGCGGGCGGCGGCTACCCAGCGGTATACCCGCTCCATGCCCGACACGTCCTGCATCTTATAGGTGGCTTCGAGGTGCTTCTCGAAATTCTTGCCATTAAATATCGTGCGCTCGTAGTTGGGGGCCAGCTCCATGTAGTTGTCGCCGCTCACCTCGTAGGTCACGGCCAGCGTGGTGCCCAGCGCCACGGTCAGCAACAATGCTTTGACAAGGCGCAAGCGCATGGCCAGGTAAAACAGGCCCGCCAGCGGCAGCGACACTATAGAAGCCCGCGTGTAGGACGTGAGCAGCCCGAACAGCAGCAGCCCCAGCGCCACGCGCCACGCCAAACGGCCGCCCACGTTGCGCGTAGACTTCAGCGCGAACCACGCAAACGGCACCAGCAGCGCCAGCATGGTGGCGTAAATAACGTGGTTGCGGAAAAACGGGTGCAACGCCCAGTTAATCTGCTCAAAGCTAAAGCCTTTGGTGGCGTGGCGGCTGGCCACGTACAGCACACTCAGGCCCGCGCCCACGGCGTAGAACGCCGCAAAGCGCCAGGTGTCGTTGGGCCGGCGCACCACCAGCAGGGTGCCCAACAAAAACGGCGTGATGTACCACGCCTTCGCCAGTAAGTACTTGATGGACTTGGTGGTGTCGACCGAAAAAGCGGAGTCTGCGGCCGTCCAGAGCAGCATCAGGCCCAGCACCACTACCAGCGGGTGCAGCCACTCGCGGCGCGGCAGCCGGCCCGCGCCCAGCAGCAGGGTGCCGGCCACGCAGGCGGTGAGGGCCAGCATCAGCGGCTCGGAAGGCACGTCCATGCTCAGGCCACCAAACAGGCTGATTTCTTCGGTGAAAGGCAGCAGGAAAAACAGCAGGTAGTAGAGCCAGCGCCATTCCACTACCGCCACCAGCACGCCCACAGCCAGCAGGCCCGGTAGCAGCAACGCTGGCATCTGGGCCAGCGCCGCCGCCGCACCACCAGCCACCAATAGCCCCACAAACCCCATAAACAGGCGCTGCGGGCCATCGAAGCCGCGCAGAATCTGGTGCAGCCGGTCGGTCACGGGCGGGTTCACGCCGGGCGCACGGCCCCGGGCCGGTTGTGGCGGTACAATTCCAGCAGGGCGATGAACATCACCGACAGCACCAGCGTGAGCAGCACCGAGCCCAGCACGATGAGCGAGCGCACAGGCTTGAATTTCTTGGTGGCCGGGTAGGCTTTCTGCACCAGATACACGCTCGAAATCCGACCCGTGATGCTTAGCTCGGCTGTTTCGTAGGCGCTGCGAGCCGAGATTAAGCGGGTCTGCAGGTCGGCCACGCGGGTCGTGAACATGGCCAGCGAGTCGGTGCCGCGCACGTAGCTTTCCAGGTTGATGAGGTTGCCGCCGTCGGCGCGGGTCAGGCCGCGCAGGCTGCGTCGCAGGCCGGCCACGTCGCCGCCGCTGGCTTCGGCCTTGCGCAGGGCCGCCTCGGTTTCAATGAGCTGCTTCACCATGTAGCGGCCCTGCATTTCGAGCCCGAAGATGCCGTACCGATTGCGGGCTCCAATCAGCTCGCGGCGGCTGCGCTCAAAGCTGGTGCTGAGGTACTCGTAGCGCTGGCGGTAGAGGTCGAGCACGGTGCGGCGGTTTTCCAGCGTCAGCTGCTGGTTCACCGAGTCGATGGCGTGCACCAGGGCATTGGCCACGGCGGCGGCCAGTTTTTTGTCCTCGTCGGCAAAAGTCAGCTCGATTGCGTCGCGCTCGTTGTGCACAATGCCCAGGTTGCTGCTGAACTCGCTCAGCACGTAGTTGTCAACGGCATCATCGCCCGGCGCGCCGGCCTTGTAGTGTTGGTAGAGGTCGAACTGCTTGATAATAATCTCGGCCACCGGCTGCGATTCGCCAATGGTGATGACGCGGTCCAAATCCTCGGCCCGGCCGCCCAGCTCCAGCTTGCTGCCGGGCTGGTTGCCGGTTTCCAGCAGCCGGTCAGGGTCGGCCATTTGCGGGTTGGTAGGAATGAAAATAGCGGTGGAGCGGTACACGTTGGGCAGCAGCAGTGCCACGATAATGCTCACGATGGCGGCCAAAGCAACGGCTCCGGCCACGAAGTATTTCCAGCGGTTGATAATGGGCCCGAGGCCCACCAGCGAGAAAGAAGGTGCAGACATAGAGAAAGAAAGGATGCCCAAGCCCGCACGAATAATTCAGAGGGTGGAACGCGGGAGGGCAACGGGCAAAGATAGCCGGAAAGTAGCCCAATACCGCCACCGCAGCCACTGCCCCGGCGCGGTGCGTAGCTTTGCAAATCCGGGGCAGAGCCCGGATTTTTGTATTGATAGTTTTAGCACCCTCGTCCCCATCAAACGGTTTTTTGGCAATATCAGCTTCGTCGTCCTGCTCAACCTGCTGGTGAAACCCGGCTGGGTGGTGGTCGAAAACCTGGTGCAGGACCGGCTTGGGCACGCCACGTTTGGCCTCATCACGGCGCTCTCGGCGCTCACGCTGGTGGTGGCCGCCCTCTCCGATTTGGGCCTCACGCCCTACTCCGTGCAGCGCGTGGCCGCCCAGCCCGGCTTCATGGCCGACACGTTCCCAACGCTGCTGCCCCTGCGCGGGGCCCTCAACTTTGTGGCCCTGGCGGCCATGCTGGCGGTGGGCTGGCTGCTGGGCTACCGCGATTCCGAGCTGCTGCTGCTCCTGGCCGTGGGCGCGGCGCTGCTGCTGGCCCAGTACGGGCAGTTTTTGCGCGGCACCCTGCAGGCCCACCAGAAATTCAATACCGATGCCGTGCTCTCGGTGGTCGAGAAATTCCTGCTGCTCGGGGCCGTGCTCGTGCTGTTGCCGGTGGGCCTCACGCTGCCGCGCTACGTGGGCGCGCGGCTGGGCGCGGCGGTCTTCACCACCGTGCTGCTCTACGGGCTGATGACGCGGCTGTTCGGCCGGATAAAATACCGCTGGAAGGCACCCGTGGCCCGCACCGCCCTGCGCGCCAGCCTGCCCTTCGCCCTCATGACCTTGCTGTATGGCGTGAACGAGCGCATCGACATGGTGATGCTCGAACGCCTGGCCTCACCCACCGAGGCCGGCTACTACGCCGGGGCCTACCGCTGGGTCGATGCCGTGATGATGTACGCCTGGACGGTGCTGCCGCTGTTCTTTGCCAAGTTTGCCAGCGTCCCGCGCGATGCCGCGGCCCAGCGCGAGCTGCTCCGGTTCGGGCAGCGTGTGGTGACCTTGCCGCTGCTGTTCATCGTGGCCTTCATTTTCTTTCGGGGCGAGGTGGTGTTCTGGCAGTTCAGCCACAGCAGCCCGGCCGAACTGGCGCGCATGACGCTGTGCCTGAAGATATTGTTCGTCAACGTGCTGATACACGCCTTCTTCGCCATCTATAGCACCTTGCTCACCAGCACCACCCACGAGCGCGCCGTGAGCTGGCTGGTAGCCCTCAGCATTACCCTCAATATCGGCCTGAACCTGGTGTTTCTGCCCAAATTCGGAGCGGTCGCGGCGTCGGTTGATACGCTGATTTGCGCGGTGGCCGTGTCGGTGGGCTATCTGGTGTTGGTGGCGCGGCGCACCGGCGTGGGTGTGCCCGGCCGCCTGCTGGCCCGGCTGCTGCTGGCCTTCGGGCTGCTGTGCGGGGCGTGGTACGGGTTGCAATACGGCCTCTACCTAAGCTGGTGGCTGGAAGCGGGCATCATGGCCGTGGTATTTGGGCTGATTGTGCTGGGCACGGGTCTGGTGCGCCGCAGCGAAATCACCCAACTGCTGCCGGGGAAGGGTAATTAAAAATTGAGAATTAAAAATTAAAAATGAGCGCGACCTTCCTCTGATTCATTCTTGGTTTTGGGGCTATTATTCCCAAACGCAGACTTTTTAATTTTTAATTTTTAATTGAAAACATGCACGTCGCCGTTAATACCCGTTTTCTGCTGCCCGGCGACCACCTCGAAGGCATTGGCCGCTTCACCTGTGAGACGCTGCTGCGGCTGGTGGCCCAGCACCCGGAGGTCACCTTCCACTTTCTGTTCGACCGGGCGTATGACCCGCGCTATCTGTTTGGGGCCAACGTGGTGCCGCATGTGCTGCGGCCCCCGGCGCGGCACCCGTTCCTGTTCGTGGCCTGGTTCGAGGGCGCGGTGGCGCGGTGGCTGGCCCGGCACCGCCCCACCGTCTTTCTCAGCCCCGACGGCTTCACGACGCTAAATACCAGCGTGCCCCGCGTGACGGTGATGCACGACCTGGCCTTCGAGCATTTTCCGCTCGATGTGGGCCTGCTGCAACGCAAGTACTACCACTTCTTCATGCCGCGCTTCGCCCGCGCTTCGGCCCAGCTGGTGGCCGTGTCGGAAGCCACAAAGGCGGATATCGTGCAGACCTACGGTATCGCGCCCGATAAAATCAGCGTGGCTTATAACGCGCCGGCCGATTTATTTCAGCCCCAGTCGCCGGACAGGCAGCGGGAAACTAGGCGCCAGTTCAGCCACGGGCAGCCATATTTTTTGTTCGTGGGAGCCTTGCAGCCGCGCAAAAACCTGGGCAATCTGCTGCGGGCCTTTGATGCCTTCAAAACCGTCGGCGGAGCCGCCGTATCCGAAGCCCAGCTGCTCATTGTGGGCCGCAAGGCCTGGAAAGCTGGCCCTATCCTCACTGCTTACCAACTGATGCGTCACCAATCGGCGGTGCACTTCACCGGCCGCGTGGCCGACGCTGAGCTGGCGGGCCTCTACGCGGCGGCTCGGGCCACGGTGTACGTGCCTTATTTTGAAGGTTTTGGCATTCCGATTGTGGAAGCCCAGGCCAGCGGCTGCCCGGTGCTCACGTCCAATGTCAGCTCGATGCCGGAGGTAGCCGGTGCCGGTGGCGCGCTGCTCGTCGACCCGCACCACGCCGAGAGCATTGCCGCGGGCCTGGCCCGGCTGTGGAATGAAGCTGACCTACGCCAGGCGCTGGTGGCGCAGGGCCAGGAGAATCTGCGCCGGTTTTCGTGGGCGCAGAGTGCCGAGGTATTGTGGCAGGCCATCACCAAGGCTGTAGTTAAAAACGAGGAATGAGGGATTAGCTATTGGTTGACTCGGCTCAAACTTCCTCATTCCTCATGAAAGCATGGCGTCGCGGCGTTACTTTTGCACTTCGTTATGGCTCGCTTGCATCCCTACAATTTTACGCACGTGCTGCTGCCGCAGCTGGCCTGGCGCCGTCCATCATCGGTGCGGCGCGAGCTGAGCGACCCAACCCTGGCCCGCGAGCTGTTGCACTACGTGTGGAACAAAGCCGCTGAAAATGTACATGTTGTGGATAGAGTGGCCCCCAAAGGCCTGCGCCTGAGCTGGCACGAAGTAGCCGGCCGCGTCACGGCGCTGTTCCACCTGCCACCGCCCCAGGCCACGATGGAGGCCCATTTTTCGGCTTTGGTGTATGAAGAAAAGGATGAGCCTGCCGAAACCGAAGCTGAGGAACTACGCCCCCGCTACTTCACCCTCGAAGCCGCGTTGGGCCTGAGCGGCCCCGCCGGCACGCCCACCGTGGTGGGCGAGTGGGCCGGTGAGATGCACCGCCAGCTGGGCCGGGGCCCCGCCGGTGGTCGCCCCAACACCGCCGAAGCCTTCCTTGAAGCGCTGGCCACCGTGCTCGGGCCGCTGCCCGATACCAGCGTGCCGTTTATGCGCATCGTGCGCTCCTGATGCCCATGCGTGCCCGGCTCGATGCGGCCCTGCTCACCCGCCCGCCTCGGCTGCTGCACGCCCTGCTGCCCGGCTGCGAATGGACCGGCCCGCGTCACGCGCTTTCAGAAGCCCCAATAATCTACCTGACCTTCGACGACGGCCCCATCCCCGACGAAACACCCTGGGTGCTGGAGCAACTGGCGCTGTTTAAAGCTAAAGCAACATTCTTCTGCGTGGGCCAGAACCTGGAACGCTACCCCGATATTGCCCGCGCCGCCCTGGCGGCTGGCCACCGGGTCGGCAACCATACCCACCAACATCGCAGCGCCTGGGCCACGGGCCGCGCCAGTTACCTGGCCGATGTAGCCGAGTGTCAGGTTATAATAGGTGAGTTGGAAGGAGTGAGGGCAGGAGGGGCTGATTATCAGTTCCCACGTTCACTTTTTCGCCCACCGTACGGCCGGCTTACCTGGTCTTTACTGCGTGATTTGCGGGCCGATTATCGGGTCATCATGTGGTCGGTGCTGACGCGGGACTACAACCCCAGCCTCAGCCCCGAAAGCTGCCTGCGCGACACGCTGGCCACCGTGCGGCCCGGCGACGTGCTGGTGTTTCACGACAGCCAAAAGGCTAGCGCCCGCCTGCGTTTTGTGCTACCACGCGTGCTGGCCCACTTGGCCGGGCAGGGGTATCAATTCTCGGCGCTGTGAGTGGGTTGGGGCTGCTTTTATTAGGGATTTACCTCGGGCTGTGGCTGTTGGGCATGGCATTCACGGCCTGGCGCTTTGCCAGTGGGCGCGGTACCGCGCCGGGGCAGCCGCTGCCGGTGCCGCTGCCCCGCGTAAGCATCCTCATCGCGGCGCGCGACGAAGCAGCAGCCCTGCCGCGCTGCCTGGCCAGTCTGCGGAATCTCGATTACCCGGAAGAATTACTGGAAATATTCGTCGGTGACGATGGCAGCACCGATGGCACAGTCGCCGTAGCCATGGCTGCCATGCAGGGCTTCAAAGGGCGGTTTCGGGTCGTTCCCATCACCGAAACACTGGGACAGGCGCGGGGCAAAGCCAACGTGCTGGCCCACCTGACGCGGCAGGCAACCACCGATTTTTTCTTCATCACCGACGCCGATATTAGCCTGCCCCGCACCTGGATTGCGGGTTTGTTGGCCCATGCCGCGCCGGGAGTGGGCACCGTCACGGGCATTACGGCGGTGGGCGGGCCGCAACTGTTTCATCAGATGCAGGGCATCGACTGGCTGCTGTCGCTGAGCATGGTGCAGGTGGTGAGTGATTTGGGGCGGCCCGTGACGGCCATGGGCAACAACATGCTCGTGACCCGCGCCGCCTACGAGGCCACTGGCGGCTACGAGGCGCTGCCCTTCTCCGTGACCGAGGATTTTGCCTTGTTCCAGGCCGTGCTGGCGGCAGGGTTCGGGTTTCGGCAGGTGTTCGCGGCGGAAATCCGGGCCGACTCGTTGCCGATGCCTACCTGGGCGACCTTGCTGCGCCAGCGGCAGCGCTGGCTGCGTGGAGTAGCCGGGCTGCCGCTGCGCCTGCGCCTGGAGCTGCTGTTTTTCAGTGGATTCTGGCCCGCGCTGCTGGGCGTGGGCTGGGTGGCGGGGGTGGGCGCGGCGCTGGGCGTGTGGGGAGCAAAAGTGCTGGTGCAAGGCCTGCTGGCGCATGTCGCGCACCGCCGGGCCGGGCTGCGGCTGCGCTGGTGGCTGCTGCCGCTGTTCGAGCTGTACACGTTGGCGCTCACCGGAGCCATTCTGCGGTTCCAGCTGTTTGGCGGGGCCGTGGTGTGGAAGGGGCGGCGCTATGAATAGCGGTTAACTGCTCACTATCAACTGTTCATTATCAATTGAAAATAAAAAAATGCACATTACTGATTCGCACGCGCACCTCTATTCTGAACAGTTCAAGCCCGACCGGCTCGATGCCCTGCGCCGCGCCCAGGACGCGGGCGTGCGCACCATCGTGATGCCCAACATCGACCACAGCAGCATCGACGCCATGCTGGAGCTGGAGCTGCAGGCCCCCGAAACCTGCTTTGCCATGATGGGCCTGCACCCGTGCTCGGTCACGCGCAGCTTCGAGCAGGACTTGTACGAAGTAGAAACCTGGCTGGGCCGCCGGCCCTTCGCGGCCGTGGGCGAGGCCGGTCTGGACCTGCACTGGGACAAAACGCTGCTGGCCGAGCAGCAGGAGGCGCTGAAAATTCAGCTGCAGCTGGCCAAAAAGCATAATCTGCCCATCGTGCTGCACACCCGCGAGGCGTTTGCCGAAACTCTGGCCCTGGTAGAAGCCGCGCAGGACGGCACCTTGCGCGGCGTATTTCACTGCTTTTCGGGCTCGCCCGAAGAGGCGGAGCAGGCCATCAAGCTGGGCTTTTTGCTGGGCATTGGGGGCGTGGCCACCTTCAAAAACGGCGGGGCTGATAAGGTGCTGCCGGGCATAGCCCTGGAGCACCTGCTGCTCGAAACCGATTGCCCGTACCTGGCCCCGGTGCCGCACCGTGGCAAGCGCAACGAGCCCGCCTACCTGCCTTTCGTGCTGCGCCGCGTGGCCGAACTCCTGGGCAAAACCGAAGCCGAAGTGGCCGAAGCCACCACGCGCAACGCGGCGGCTCTGTTCAATCTATAAGGTCATTATGAGGCCAGCCCGCAGCCGGCCGGCGCTATGCGTCGCGCAACACCAGCCGCTGGCTTAGGCGGTCAAACAGAGCGTTGAGGCGGTCTGACTGGGCATTGATTTTATCGAGCCCGGTGCGGGATTCTTCAATCAGGCCGTTTTGGTACTGCGCAACCAGAGTGCGGCCGGTGCCGAGCATTTGCTGGAGAACCAGCTCGATTTCGCGCACTTCCGGGTGTTGGCCGTAGCGGGGCTTCACCACCGTGTCGAGCCACTGGCCGAGCGGGTTGACGGGCCGTGAAAAAAGTGCTTCGTCGGGCTCCCGCACCCCGTAGAGCATGGAGCGCAGCCGGGACTTGAAGAGCACCTGCTTGACGCGCGCCTGCTGAAGGTCGAAAGCGGATGATTCCATGCGTGAATGAGGAGCGGATAGGAGATAGAAGAACGGAAACCGAAGGGTGAAGCGGGGAGCTTTAGCGGCTGGGGGCCTCGCCGCGGAGCTGCTGCAGGGCTTGGCGGGTCTGCACGAGCTCGGTGACGTCGTAGGAGTAGGCCGTGATGCCGACGGGAATGCCGTTTTCCTCGAAGCGTTGGTACGAGAAGTTAAAGTAGGTGTCGCGCAGCGTTCCGCTGCCGTCGGGCGCGGCTATCTGCACCAGCAATTCGTGGCCGATGACCGGCTCTCCGGACCGAAAAACCTCGTCGAGCAGCTTCATGACGCTCTGGCCCACGATTTCGGGGAAAACTTCGGCCACGGTTTTGCCCACTGTTTCCTGGTTGCCCACCAATTCGCGGAAGCGGTTGTTGGCAAATTCGTAGCGGTGTTCGGCCCCGCGCATGATGCTGACGTAGGCCGGGGCCTCCATCAGGAGGGTATGCAGCTGCTGGCGCTGCTGGCGGGCCAGCTCACCTTGCTGGTAGGCCTGGTCCGAGAGAAGGGCCTGTTCTTCGTTGGCTTGCAGCAACTCTTCCACCATCAGCTTTTGCTCGTGGATATCGGTGTTGCAGCCCACCCACATTTGAATGCGGCCGTCGGAGTCCAGGCGGGGCACGCCCGTGGCCAGGTGCCAGCGGTAGCTGCCATCATGGCGGCGCATGCGGTATTCGGCCTGGTAGGGGCTGCATTGGTCGCGGGCGGCCTGCCAGCGGATGCGGGTACGCTCCACGTCGTCGGGGTGCAGGTCTTCGACCCAGCCCCAGCCCAGGGTTTGGGCGAGCGGCCGGCCGGTAAAGTCCGTCCAGCGGGCATTGAAGGAATCGACCAAGCCATCGTAACTGGAGGTCCACACCATCAGGGGTAGGCTTTCGAGAATGAAAAGGTTGCGCGTGGTCGCTTCTTTGAGGTCCTGCTGCACCTGGGCCGCGTGCTGGGCGGCCAGCGTGGCATCGGTCACGTCCTGCGCCGCTAGCAGGAGGTACTGCAGCTCGCCGCGCGCATCGAGCAGGGGATAGTTCGTAATCTGCCAGTACCGCTCCTCGGTGCCGCCGCCCTGGGCGGCGGGGCGCTCCAGGTCGTAGCGCAGCAGCGGCGTCGCGTGGGGCTGCAAGGTGCGGCGCACTTCCTCCTGCGAGGCCGCAAGGTCGCGCTGGCTTTCGGGGGCGGAGGGAAAGGCCGCGAAAATATTGCGTCCTAAGGCCTGCTCGCGGGGCAGCAGCGATACTTGCACGTGTTGGTCGGAGTTATCGAGGATGGTGCCATCGGGGGTCATTAGCAGGTAAGCACCAGGCAGGACGCGAAACAGCGCTTGGTAATCGATGGAAGCAGGAAAATCAGCCATGAAAGAGAATTGTTGACGCAAAACTGGTGAGCAGGGATGAAGCCGTAATGAAGGCTGGGCAGGTAGTGGATTTTAGTCGCTGGCAGGCAAAGTTCGCACTTTTTCGGCTTGGCGCAAGTACGCAAAATAGGGGGAGGGCATTTGCCGTCATTTGGGTCAGGACTTTAGTTAAAAGCTCGGTCCTAAATCCGCATTTGCTAACTACAACCCGAAGCCTGGTTTCCGCAAAGAACCAGCCTGCAGCTGCGGATGATATGGCGGAGCATAAGCTCGCTACAGTTGTCCGGCGCTAGTATTCAGGCAGCGCTAATCTCCAATGGCCATTCGTTCGATTGAAATTGCGCCTCTGGGCTACGCCCGCCTCGGCGGCGCGTTCTACCACGTCATCATCTTGTTTGGGGCTTTTTCCTCGGCCCGCAAGCAAAAGCCTGCTGCTGCTGGCTTTGTTTTCTAATCTGGTTTCCCTGGCGGTGGAGGCCGCAAGCAAAGTGTTTCTGCTGTTGGTGCTGTCCACGTTGGAAAGTGCCCAGTACCAGCAGGTCTTTGGTCCTCAACAGGTGCCGATTCTGGCGAATCTTGCGCTGTTGTTTTTTGGCGGCACTTGCTTGATGAATGGATATCTGATTTTTAAGGTAGGTTATTTCCCAAAGGTTTTAGGCGTCCTGATGCAAGCGGCGGGAGGGTGTAACTTGGTAGCCTGCTGGGCCGCCCTCTCTTCCCCGACTTTGGCAAGTAGTATCCTGCTTGCCGCGCTGCTGCCGTGCCTGGTTGGCGAATTATCCTAAGTGTTTGTGGATGCTGGTGAAGGGCGTGGATAGTGAAGCTATTTAGAAAGTCAAGAAGTCTGTCATCCTGAGCGCAGCGAAGGACCTTATCACAGCTGAACGGTCTCGTTCAAGCGTGTTGTAGCCGGGATAAGGTCCTTCGCTGCGCTCAGGATGACAAACGCCCAAAAAATTTGACTTTCTAAACAGCTTCAGCACAAAGTGGTGGGCGCGCGTGAGGATGAGCCAGAAAGTTTGAGTCCGCCGCTCGCGGGGTTAGCTGGTGGTACGAAGCCCGGCAATTTCTAAACAGCCTTAATACTTCAAATCGAAGCGGCCATCGGCCACGGCCAGCGAGTCGCGGCCGCTGGCCCCACCGTACAGCTGCCCTTCAAACGTGCCGCTGATGATGCGCTGCTGGCGGTCGAGCTTGCGCACGAGCAGGCGCACCGGGTGCCGGAAGTTGCTGCGGAAATCGTGGTAGGTCAGCATATCCTGGGCTTCCAGGGTTTCGGTAAAGCGGGAGGAGGAAACCGTGCGCGAGGTATCGGAGCCCAGCAGGTGCAGGCCGCCCAAAGTGTCGGTGAGGCGGATGTTCAGGCTCAGCTGCACATCGTAGAATTCCTTGCTGTCACGCACGCCGGTCATTTGGCCGATGGCCGTCAGGTGAGGCGGCACCGAGTAGCCGCCATATACCTCCAGCGTATTGGGCATCCAGCCGCTACCGAGGGGGCTGCTGGTTTGGTGCTTGCCCAGCACAGTCCACGCCTGCGGCCCCAAGCGGCAGCCCAGGGTGTGGGCCCCGGTTTCGGAGTAAGCCGGCAGCTTGGCCCGGGCAAACTCTTCGTTGTTATCGTAGTCGTTGCACGATTTGGTGCAGGCGCTCAGCGGCAGCAGGCTGAGGTAGGTGAGAAAGGTGCGGAAGCGCATGGCGGCGGGGGGAAGGACGGGAAGCCGAAAATACATCCGGTAGCGGCTTGGTGATTTGATTTTCTGGTTGAAGAGTCAACTTTATTGGTCATCCTGCGCCCGTCCGTCATCCTGAGCACCGCGAAAGACTTTGTCACGCTCGCGCCTTTTGGATTGTTGCGAGCCGTTTGACGGTGAGAAGGTCCTTCGCAGGCTCAGGATGACAGGCGGGCCGTCGTCCGATTCATCGGCCGGCTCGGCGGTTCATCCGGCTCATTCGTCGCTTCGGCAACAGCGAGTTGAACGGGGGTAGGCGCGGCCAACACCTTTGAGCCATCAACTAACCGCTGGCTCTATGAAAACCCCGCTACTCCCGCTGCTCCTGCTACTCCTGCTGCTAGGCGCCGCCCCAGCCGTCCGGGCCCAAACCACACCGGCCCAACAGTCACTCAGTCATCCCACCACTCATTCACTCACCGGCCAGGTGCGTGATGCCGCCGGGCGGCCCCTGCCCGGCGTGAACGTATTCCTGAAAACCACTTTCGACGGGGCCAGCACCGATTCGCTGGGCCGGTTCAGCTTCCGTACGGACCACGTCGCCGGGTCCGCGGTGCTCGTGGTCAGCTTTATTGGTTACGAGCCGCAGCAGCTGCCTGTGACGCTGGGCCAGGGCGCTGTCTCGCTGCCCACCATTAAGCTCAAAGAAAACCGCGCCCAGCTCGGCGATGTGGTGGTGACGGCCGGGGCCTTCGAGGCCAGCGACGAGAAGCGGGCCAGCGTGCTCAAGCCTCTCGATATTGTGACTACGGCCGGTGCGCTGGGCGATATCGCCGGGGCGCTCAACGCCCTGCCCGGTACCACCCGGGTGGGCGAAACCGGCCAGCTATTCGTGCGCGGCGGGGCCGCTTCCGAAACCAAGCAGTACCTCGACGGCCTGCCCGTGCAAACGCCCTATGCCGGGGCGGTGCCCAATGTGGCGGCCCGGGGGCGGTTTTCGCCGTTTCTGTTCAAGGGCATGGTGTTCAGCACGGGCGGCTACTCGGCCGAGTACGGGCAGGCCCTGAGCGCCGTGGTGGCCCTGCACTCCACCGACTTGGCCGAGGAAACCCAGACCGGCGTCTCGCTGATGAGCGTGGGCGGGAGCCTCTCGCGCACCAGGCGCTGGGCGCGGACGTCGGTGGCCGTGAGCGCCGACTACACCAACCTCGCGCCGTACTACCACCTCGTGCCGCAAAACCTGGGTTGGGACAAAGCCCCGCTGGCCCTGGGTGGCGCGCTCAAGCTGGCTCACAAAGTCGGGGCCGCCGGTCTATTCAAGCTCTACGCCACCTACGGCCGGCAGCGCCTGGCCCTGCGCCAGCCCGATGCCAACCCCGAATTTGAAGCCGCCGGCCGGCCCATCCGCCTGGCCAACGACAACCTCTACCTCAACACTACCTACCGCGCCCCGCTCCGCCGCGGCTGGAGCCTGAACACCGGCCTGGCCCTGACCCAGGACGAAAACACCCTGCGCCCCGACGTGCAAACCGTGCACGAGCTTGACCGCTCGGCCGTGGCCCGTGCGGTGCTCACCAACGACTCGGCCAGCACTTGGTTCAACCTCAAAATGGGGCTCGAAGGCTATGCCCAGCGCTACCGGCAGCAGTACCAGCCCACCGTCGATGCCGCCCCGTTGGCCCTGGGCGTGGACGAGCAGCGCGCCGCCGGCTTCGCGGAAAGCGAGCTGGTGCTGGCCAAGCGCCTTGCGGGCCGCGCCGGCCTGCGCACTGAATACTCGCGCCTGCTGGGCCGCTGGAACGCCGCCCCGCGCCTGGGCCTGGCCTACAAAACCGGCCCCAACAGCCAGCTTTCGGCCGCCTGGGGCTGGTTTTACCAAACCCCCACCACCGACCTGCTTCGCGTCAGCCGCGCCCTGCAGTTTGAGCGGGCCGAACACTACCTGCTGACGTATCAGCACCAGGTGAAGGACCGCACGCTGCGGACCGAAATCTACCAGAAGAACTACGCCCGGCTCACCACCTTCGACCGCGGCCAGCCCTTCAACCCCGCCGCGTACCAGAACGCCGGCAGTGGCTATGCCCGGGGGCTCGACGTGCTGTTTCGGGACCGCACCTCCATCAAAATGGCCGATTATTGGGTGAGCTACGGCTTTTTGGACACGCGCCGCCAGTTCCGCGCCGACCCGATTCAGGCCGTGCCCACCTTCGCCGCCCGGCACAACCTGAGCGTGGTAGGCAAATACTACGTGGCCAAAATGCACACCCAGTTCGGCTTCACCTACGCCTACGGCAGCGGCCGCCGCTACCACAACCCCAACCTGCCGGGCTACAACCAAAGCACCCTGCCCGCCTACCAAGACCTGAGCCTGAACGCGAGCTACCTCACGCACTGGTTCGGCCAGTTCACCATTGTGTACGTGTCGGCTAGCAACGTACTGGGGCGCAACAACATCTTCGGCCACACCTACGCCGGGCAGCCCGATGCCAGCGGCCAGCTCCGTAGCGTGGCCGTGACGCAGCCCGCCCCCCGCATGCTGTTTGTAGGCGTGTTCATTTCGATTAATAAGACGTCGAAAGTGGATTTGGACAAGCGGCCCGACTAACCGGGCTCCCGCTACGGTCCGTCCGGCCCGGCGGTTCATCCGCCTCAAACGACGCTTCGGTCACAAGCATTTTCCCGCGCCTTGGCCGCCCGCCACCTTTGAATCATCAATCCCCGCACAACGCTCCATTTCATCCCCTCATTCATCTCAAAGCCATGAAAACCACTCTTCCCACCCTCGCCCTGGCCGCTGCTTCGCTCGTAGCCGCCGCCCAAGCCAAAACTACTGCTTTGGCTTCGGCTTCGGTCGCCGCGCCCGCCGCCAGCACGGCCCCCAGCGCCTACCTCATCGTGATGACGGCCACCGTGGCGGCCCAAAGCGCCGCCGCCACCCCGGCTGATGTGCAGGCCAACCTTGCCCAGTTGGAGCGGGTGGCCGCTGCCGCCCCCAGCGCCTGGGAGCCCCGTTACTACCAGGCCCGCGGCTACCTCAAGCTCGGCTTCGCCGGCAAAGACGGCGACCAGCAGGACCAGCTCTTCGACCAGGCCCAGACCGCGCTGGACCAGGCCAAGAAGCTGCCCGGGGCCGACCAGGCCGAGGTGCTCATCCTGCAAGCCTACATCTACCAGGGCCGCATCATGGTGAGCCCGATGACGCGCGGCATGGTGTACGCGGGCCGCGTGGCCGACGCCCTGGGACAGGCCAAGGCCCTGGCCCCCGGCAACCCCCGCGTGTACCTGTTGCTCGGCAACGACCTGTTCTACCGTCCCGCCATGTTCGGGGGCGGGGCCGAAAAAGCGCAGCCCCTCTACGCCAAGGCCAAAGCCCTGTTTGCCACCTTCAGGCCCGCCACGGCCCTGAGCCCGGCCTGGGGTGAGAAAATGAACGACGCCATGCTGGCCAAAACCAGCGCCGAGGCCACCAAGTAAGCGACTGCCTGCCCGGGCGCTGGGCCTCGCCAACCGGCGGGGGAGCAGCGCCCGGCCTTTTTTGTTACTTTGATGGAAACATTTCCCTTCTCCCCCGTGGTTTCCCCCAACGCTTCTTCGGTTCGTCCGCTTCCGGTGGGCCCGCCCGCGGCTGGCGGCTACTTGCCCAGCGGCGCGGCGCACAGCTGGTGGAAAGCCCTACGCATCATGCTGGTGCTTTCGCTCGTCATCAGCGTCTTGGTAAACCCGCGGGCGTTGGGCAGCTGGGCAGCGTTTGCCATCACCTACGGCTACACCCTGATGTACAGCCTGAGTTTATGGCTGACCAACGGCTACGTGGTGGAATGGCTCAACCGGCGCTATACCTGGACGGTGCAACCCGTGCGGCGGCGGCTGCTCACGCTGTCGGTATCGTTGGGGGGCTCGGTGCTGGTTATTTTACTGATGAACGCCGTGCTGCTGCTGTTGCGCGGCAAGCCGCTGGCCCAGTTGTTTGCCCCGGCCATGTACTGGCCGCTGATGCTGCCGCTCATCATTACGGTCATTATTTCGCTGTTCAATCACAGCCGGGCGTTTTTCTTCCGGTGGCGCGAGGCCGCCGTGCGCGCCGAGCGCCTCGAAAAAGAAACTGCCGTGACCCGCCTCGACTCCCTGCGCCGCCAAGTTGACCCGCACTTTCTATTCAACTCCCTGAATGCGCTCACCAGCCTGGTGGAGGAAAACGACCCGGTCCGCGCCGTGCGCTTCATTCGCCAGCTTAGCCAGGTGTACCGCTACGTGCTCGACAGCCAGAGCCAGGAGCTGGTGCCGTTGGTCGACGAAGTAGCTTTTGCCGAAAGCTATTTGTTCCTGCAAAAAACCCGTCTGGGCGCTGCCCTGGCCGTGGAAATGGACCTGCCGCCCGCCGCCCTGGCGCCGTATCACGTGCCGCCCCTGGCTCTGCAATTGCTCCTCGAAAACGTCATTAAGCACAACACCGCCTTCCAGGCCGACCCGTTGCACCTGCGCGTGACCCTGGACACCGCCGCCCGCACCATCACGGTGCGCAACACGCTGCGCCCGCGCCGCCTCGCGCCGGGCGAGTCGTCGGGCCGGGGGCTGAAAAACCTGGCGGCCCGCTACGCTTTCCTGACGGATAAACCGCTGGTAATAGGCGAAGAGGCGGGCGAATTCGTGGTTGCTTTGCCGCTGCTGAAGCTGTGATGAATGAATTTTAGAACGTCATGTCGAGCGCAGCCGAGACATCTCGCCAGGGGTAGTAAAGCTGCCGATTAGATTAGTGCTGCACGCGAGATGTCTCGGCTGCGCTCGACATGACGTTCTTTTGCCTTCGCCTTTTTCTGCTTTAGCGTTACCCTCCATGCCTCTCCGCGCCCTCATCGTCGAAGACGAACCGCTCGCCGCCCGCCGCCTCGCCGACATGCTGGTTCGCCCGCCCGAACCCGTGCAAATCCTGGGCACGGCCGAATCGGTGGTGCAAGCCGTGCAACTCCTCGAAGCCGGACCCGTGCCCGACGTGCTGTTTCTGGATATTCACCTGGCCGATGGCCTGAGCTTTGAGATATTTGAACTGACGCTGGTGCGCTGCCCGGTTATTTTCACCACCGCCTACGACCAGTACGCCCTGCAAGCCTTCAAGGTGAACAGCGTGGACTACCTGCTCAAACCCATTGATGAAGCGGAGTTGACAACGGCCCTGGCTAAGCTGCGTGCCCGCCTGCCCGCCGCCGCGCCCGCCTTCGACCCCGCGCTGCTGGCCCAGCTTATGCAGCAGATGCAGCAAACCGCGCCTGCCGCCGTCCCCTACAAAACGCAGTTTGTGGTGCGCGTGGGCGAACACCTGAAGGTGGTGCCCGTCGACCAGATTGCCTACTTCTTCAGCCTCGAAAAAGCCACCTTCCTGCAAACCATCGAAGGCCGAAAATTCGTGGTCGACTACACCATGGACCAACTCGAAACGCTGCTCGACCCGCGCCGCTTCTTCCGCCTCAACCGCGCCTACCTGGCCCAGCAGTCGGCCATTCAGGACATCATCCACTACACCAACTCCCGCCTGCAAACCGTGCTCAAGCCCCTCGCTCCCGATACCCAGGTGCTGGTGAGCCGCGAAAAGGTGAACGTGTTCAAGAGCTGGCTGGACAGGTAGTTTTTGTTCTTACAAAGCTAAGAACGTCATGCTGAGCGTAGTCGAAGCATCTCTCCCGCGTAACTATTCAATGCTGATTGCAACGAAGCGGTAGAGATGCTTCGACAAGCTCAGCATGACGTTCCCCTTGCTCATTGCCCATTTTCCCATTTCCCACCGCTATTACCCTTCCAGCCACGCTTTCACGGCGTTGGCTTTTTCGCGGCTCACCAGGATTCCCTCGGCGGGGGCGGGGTGCAGCTCCACCAGCAGCTTGCCGCCAAAGTGCGGGTGCAGGCGGCGCACGGCCGGTAGCTGGGCAATCACTTGGCGGTTGAGGCGGAAAAATTGGGCCGGGTCGAGCAGGCTTTCCAACTGCTCCAGGGTGTAGTCGAGCACAAAGCGGCGGCCATCGGCGGCCACCAGCGTCACGGTTTCGTTTCGGCTGAGAAACCAGGCAATTTCAGCCACCGGCAGGGGCAATAGCTGCTCCCCTTGCCGAACCAAAAACCGCGTTTTGTAGGGCCGGCCGGGCCGGGGTAGGGCATCAAGCAAACGCTCAATTGGAAAATTAGGAATTAAAAATGAAGGATTAAAAATTGCTTCGGTTGAGCCTGCAACGTTCTTTAATTCTTTATTTTTAATTCCTAATTTCCTCCCCGGCCATTGGCGCAGCTTGGTGAGGGCGGCTTGCAGCTCCGCCAGCTTCACCGGCTTCAGCAGGTAGGCGATGCTGTTGGCCTGAAAAGCCCGGATGGCATAGGTATCAAACGCAGTGGTGAATATGACCGGGCTGGGCACCACGGCCTGCTCCCAGATTTCTAGGCTCAGGCCGTCGGCCAGTTGAATGTCGCTCAGGATGAGGTCGGGCGCGGGGTTGGCGGCCAGCCAGGCCAGGGCGGCGGCCACGGTATCGAGCACGGCCAGCACCTGGACTCCGGGCGCGGCCTGGGTTAGCAGGCGCTGGAGGCGTTCGGCGGCGGGGTACTCATCTTCGAGCAGGAGAATGGTCATGGGCGAAAGGAGCTACAGGAGCGGCAATTTCACCCGGAATTGGCCATCGGCCTGCGTCACTTCCACTGGGTGGGCGGCGTGCAGCAGCTCGTAGCGGCGGCGCACGTTGGCCAGGCCCGTGCCGGTGCCGGGAGTCAGGCCGGCGGTGCGCGGCCGGAGCGTGTTTTCGACCATCAGCACATCCGGTTGCCCGGCCGCCACGGCCAGGCGCAGGTGCAGCGGATGCTGGCGCGAGGCCACGTTGTGCTTCAGCGCATTCTCAACTAAGACCTGCACGCTGAGCGGCGCCACCCGGCGGGTCAGGGCGGCGGGCAGCACGGCTATATCAACCACCAGATTATCCCGAAACCGGACTTTGTGCAGCGCCAGGTAGGTTTCGACGAAAGCCAGCTCCTCGGCCAGCGGCACGGTGGCGTGGCCCTGGGCCAGCAGCACGTAGCGGTACACATCGGCCAGCTGCTCCACGAATTGCTGGGCGGGCGCATTGCCCGGCTCGATGAGGGCCGTCAGCGTGTTGAGGTTATTGAACAGAAAATGCGGGTCGAGCTGGCTTTGCAGGGCGTCGAGCTGGGCCTGGGTGCTGGCGCGGGCCAGCTGGTCGGCGCGGCGGGCATTGGCCTCCCATTGCTGAAAAAAGTAAAGCGCTTCGTACAGCGTCTGAACCACGGCCGTGGGCAGCAGATTGAACTGCATCTGGTGCAGCAAGTGGACCGGTTTCAATGGGAATAAGGTCGGGGCCAGTGCGTGCAGCGGCAGCATGAGCAGCACCGTGGCTCCCGCTACAAACGCCACCGACAGCCCCGCCAGCGCCCACAGCCGCCGCCCGGTTTGCTCCACGCGGGGCAGGCGGCGCAGCAGCCACGTCCACAGCGCTCGGCTGCCCACCCACAGCGCCGCCGTGAAGTAGAGCGCGACCCCCCAACTCACCACAAACCGGGCCGGCGCGTCGGCCCCCGCATACGGTCCGTTGAGCAGCGCAATGAGCAGGGCCAGCACGGGGATGCCCCAGCGGCGGAACCGACGGTCATTCATGCTGCAAAGATGTCAAACGCGCCGGAGTTACCTCGCCCACAGCGGCCGGCCCGCCAGGGCCAGCGCGAAGAGTCCGGCCACGGCCCCGGCGTACAGCGTGGCCCCGGCCCACGTCAGTAGCGCGGCCCGGCGCGGTGTCCAGCGGCTCAGGGCCCAGCCCAGCAGCGGGAGAACTTGCAGAGCGTGCATGCCCAGGAAATGAGCCGCGCGCAGGTCGCCGGCGCGGGTGCTCCAGCCCAGGCCGGGCAGGCCGGGGCCGCCATCGGGCGCGCCCACGGTGTGCTGGGCGTTGTGAATCATCAGGCCGCCCAGCATCGAGCCCACCAAAAACACCAGCAGGCCCAGGCGCAAGCCCCACACGTAGCCCGCCGGCCCGTGCGGGCGGTGCCGCCATGCCAAGTACAGGGCCCAGACGGTCATGGCCGTATTCACCGCGATGAAGATGCCCATGGCGGCAAAAAGGAGGCCGTCGAACGCGGTGGCGAGGTTGTAGTGCGACGTGGTGCCTCGGGCCGCTTGAATGAAAATAACGGCCTGCTCCACTGCCATGCTCAGGGCCACGCCCAGGCTGAGGCGGCGCACGCTGCGCTGGGCCGCGGCCGGCAAATCGGCTAGTAGCCACCCCAGCGTCCAGGCGAAGGCAATGATGGACAGCGAAAATTTCAGTAGCTTGAGCCACACCAAGGCTCCGGTTACTAGGCGCTGGTCGAGGGGCAGCAGTACCAGGGCTAGTCCCGCCAGCCCCACGTTCAGCCAGCCCGTCCATGATAGCGCCGGATTCACGCGATGCAGCGTGCGCAGCCACTCCCGCACCGGTGGCGTGCTGGGAACTGCCGTAGGGCCGGCCGGGGAGAAATTGAGCGAGGAAAGTAGCGCAGTTTTCATGAGTCGAGCAGCTTAAAAATCGAAGATTAGCGTGCGGCTGGTACAGGCAACGGGTAGCGCCGCCGCACGGCCGAGTACAGCAGCAAGCCCAACGGCCCGAGCATGAACGTGGCTGCTAGGCACGGCACCAGGGCCCAATGCGGCACGCCCCGGCGCTGGGCGTCGCGAGCTTCCCAGGCTCCAATCCACATATCGAAGCACAGGTAATGCACCCAGCCCGCGAGCAGCGCCCACGGCTCCTGAAACAGCGCCGCCACTTGCCCCAGCGAGCCAAACCCGCCGCCAGTGGCCGGGTGGGCAACAGTTTGATAACCGATGAGCACGGCGTAGGCGGCGGCCAGCAGCAGGGGCAGCGCTCCGCTCAGCACCACGGCGCGGGTGCCGCGCCAGCGCGGGGCCAGCACCAGCAGCGCCCAGCCCAGCAGAGCTACGGGGTTGGCAACGGCAAAGAGGAGGTCGGGTGTGAGCATGGTGGGCAGGTCGTGAAAGTGCGTCAAAACTAGCGGCAACCGCCGGGCCGCGCCAGCCGTTAGCAGGTGAACCGGCAAAGCGTTGGGGTCAGGCAGCGGTTGGGACCGGGTGAAATGCGGAGTGGTTTCCGGCGGTTGCCCCTAGTAGTTTCGTGATGGAGTGGTTTGTGCGCGTTGTTTTGTTGGGTCTGGTCCTGCTGCCGGTGGGCGCGCAGGCCCAGTCTGCGCCGGTTCCGCGGGCCGATACCGTCCTGCGCCGCCCCGCCATTCTGCGCCTGCCCCACAACCGCTTCGTGGCCCAGTACGACTCCCGCTACTCCATCATCAATCGCCACTTCACCACCATCAACGGCCTGAAGCTGGGCATCGAGTTCAAAAACCGCTTCCGGACCGGGGCGGCCATTTACTTCCTGAGCACCGGCGTGCCTACCCGCCGGGCCAAGCCCGAGAATGCCGCCGAGGACGCCGACGCCGAGCTGCGCTTCCGCTACCTGGCCGTGTATGCCGGCTACGCGCTGCTCGAAACCAAGCGCTGGGAGCTCAGCGCCAACCTGCAGCTGGGCACGGGCTCGGCCTACGTTCGCTACCAAAACGCCGCCGGCGACCTCGACAAAACGCCCCATGACTTCCTGGGTGTAGTGGAGCCCGCGATGGCCGCCCAGCTGCGGGTGTTTCGCTGGGCTGGCGTGGGCACGGGCCTGGGCTGGCGGCAGCCGGTATTCGTGCCCGCCGCCATCCAAAAAGAGCTGAACGGCCCCGTTTTCTACCTCCGCGGCAACGTCTTTCTGGGCGAGTTGATTAAGGTGATGAAAGACAAGGAGCCGCTCTTTACGCAGTCCAACATGCGGCCCGACTGAGCCGTGCGCGCAACGCAAAACGGCCGGCTGTCCCGAGGACAGCCGGCCGTTTTCTCCTTAAGCTATGCCAACGCCCGGCCCGCCCGCCGCTTCAACTAGTCGATAAACTTGAGCTGCAACGCCTCGGTCACCTGCTCGGCCGGAATGGCGAAACCGATGCCCTCGATGCCCCGGCCCACCAGCTTGGCGTTCACAATGCCCAGCAGCTGGCCCGAGCGGGCTACCAAGGCCCCGCCGCTGTTGCCGCCGTTGATACTCACGTCGGTTTGCAGCAGCGCGTGGCCCTCTATTTTGCGCCGCCCGCTGATGATGCCCTTCGAGACAGTCTGGCCCAGCTCACGCTGGGCAGTCGAAAGGTGGAGAAACCATCCGCATCAATTTTGATGAGCGCCAGGCCCATTTCGGCATTGACCCGCACCACGCGGCCCTTGGCCGTCAGGCCATCAGCCACCCGCACTTTCACGTCGTTGCTGCCCGCAATGGGTTTGGTTTTAACCTCCTTGTCGTTCACGTACACCGTGCTGCCGGCGGGCGGAGCCACCACGCGCGCCGTCTGAAAGGGGGTTGCAATGATGGTAGCGCAGCTTTGCAGCAGCAATGTGCCAACGAGAATTCCACTGAAAACTGGCGTAAAAGGTCTTTTCATGTGAAAGCTGTTTAGAAAGTCGAATATTCTGTCATCCTGAGCTTGCGAAGGACCTTACCACGGCCGCATCGAAGGGATTACTACAAACAGCCAGCCGTGGCAAGGTCCTTCGCAAGCTCAGGATGACAAACGCTCAAAAAAATCGATTTTCTAAACAGCTTCACCACATAATTCCCCCCAGGCCTATCGTTATTCTTCCAAGCGGTCAAGTATTTTTCCGGGCTGAACCGTGGCGTTGTGCTACAAGCTGCGCAGCGTGGCTGCCCGGTTGAGCTTGCCCGTGGCCGTAACCTGGAATTCGGGCACGTAGACCAGTTGGCGGGGCTGTTCGTAGCGGCCCAGCCGCCCGGCCAGTAGCGCCTTTAATTCCTCCTCCAAACCAGCGGAAAGCGCCGGCCCTTCAATGAAAGCCGTCACGGTTTGGCCCAGTCGCTCATCGGGCTGGCCGGCTACGAAGCAGCGCCGCCCGGCCCCAATTTCGGCCAAGGCCACGTCCAGCACCAGCTCCACTTTCTCGGCCGGCACCTTCACGCCACCCGAGTTTATCACAAAATCGGCCCGGCCCAGCCACTCGAAGGTGTGGGCATCGCGCAAATTCACCACGTCGTTGGTAATGATGAGCTGGTCGTCGGTCACGTCGCCGCGCAGGGTGAGACAGCCGCGCTCGTCCTGCCCGGCCGCGATGCCCGGCAGCACCCGGAAGGCGGTGGTGGCTTGCGGGCCATTGAGCCCCTGCAGGGCTACGTGCGAGCAGGTTTCGGTCATGCCATACGTCAGCCACACCGGCACCGTGAGGGGCTGCAGCTCCTGTTGCAGCGCCGCGTCGGCCGGTGCCCCACCAATCAGCAGGGCCTTCATCTGATTGAGGCGCGGGGCGTGGCCAGCCGCCAGCACGGTTTTCAACTGCAAGGGCACAAAGGCCGTGAAATCGAATTCCGCATCGGCCGCCACGTAGCTGAAAGGGTCGGCGTGCGGCTCCACGATGGTCAGGTGCAGGTTGCGTTCCAGCCCGCGCACCAGCATCATCATGCCGCCGATGTATTCGCAGTTGAGGCAGACCAGCGCCCGGTCGCCGGGCCCGAGGTCGAAGAAGTCGGCGGTGCGGCGGGCGGAGGCTTCCAGCTGCCGCCGCCGCAGCACGATGGGCGAGGGCGGGCCGGTGCTGCCGGAGGTGGTGAGGCTGAATTCCTGGGTGCCATTCAGCCACTGCCGGATGAAATCCAGCACCTTGGCTTCATAGCCGTTCACGGGTCCATCCAGCTGGGCGGGGTATTCGCGGATGGCGGCGTAGGCGTATTCGCGGCCGTTGAGCAGGAGAGAAGTAGGGAGGTTGGCGGAAGCAACAGACATATAAATCACCACATTAAAAGAGCAACAAATACCGCCAGCAGGACCGGCCCGGTGCTACCCAAGCAGCCATTGCTGGTACGTTTGGGCTGAGGGCCGCGTTTGCCAACCTAGTGCCACCAGTATCATACCCCCCAAAGCAAGGTCGAGCGGGTGGTGCCCAATGGCGTACGAGACGAGCAGGGGCAAGGCCAGCAGGCCCAGCAGGCTGTTGCGCAGCACCACCCGGCCCTGATAGATGCGCAGGTTTTCTTCGGCCGGCCGCCGCAGGTTGGGCCGCAGGTACCGGGACACGATGTAGAGCAGCCCGCCCACCACCGGCAGCAGGGCCAGCAGCCCCAGCAGCGTCGGCCAGGTGGCCAGCCGGGGCTCCAGCGTGGGGCCCACAGCGGCCTGGCTGCTGCCGGCCAGGATGCCGCCCACCATCAGCAGGGCCTGCACGGGGTAGTGCAGCCAGTGCCGCCGGCGGATGCGGCCAATAGCCTGGTGAAAGTCAGCGTCCGTCACGAGTGCAAATAAGGCATGTTTTTTCCTGCCGTGGCAAGTGCAACAAGTAACCCGCCCGAGCGGCCGTCGGTTTGCCAGCTGCGGGACGCGGCCCGGCCCGGCCGTCGGTTCGCGCCGGCCACCGCGGTCAAAACCCGGTTTCCAGCCCGCGTAGCTCGTCGAGCAAGGCCCGCCGGGTTTCGTAGCCGTCGGCCACCTTCAGCTGCTGGCGGAGCTGGACGAAGCGCGTCGTGAAAGCCACGTATTCCTCTGAGTGCTCAAACTGGCCCAGCCAAGCAGCAAAATCGGCCAGTGCGGGCTGTTGGCTCGAATAGGGCAGCTGCTCGGCCAGGTAGGGCATTTCCAGGTTCGAGCCTTCCCACTTGGCAAGCGGCACCAGCGGGCGACCAAAAAACTGGTCGTACAGGTACGTATTGAGGCAATACGTCTGCACCGCCTTGCGCTCCGCGTCCCGCAACCGGCCGTTTTTGAAGAGTAGAATGGTCCATTCAAACAAAAAGTCGGGATAGCCGATATCATCGCCGAAGTTTTTATCGAACCACCGCACGTAGCGCAGGCCGCCCGCGTAATCGCCCAGCTGCACGTACAGCTTCGGCGGCAAATAACGGTAGCCCTGGCTGTCGTCGTAGTCTCCGAAGCGGCGCTTTTCGGCGGCCAGCACCCGCTTCACGTCAGCGATTTGCTCGCGGAGCCGCTCCGCTTGTTTGGGGGTTAGGGGTTTGTTCATGCTGCTTCGGTGGCGTTTTACTACTGGCTGAAGGGCATCCGGCGCATCCGGAAAGGCTGACGGCCTCATTTTTTTGGGTAAAATTCCTCCCGCGTCTCGGTCAGGTAGTCGTGAAAGCCCCAGCCGATGCCGCGGGTGTCGCGTACTATCTGCGCCGTGCGAGCCGCAAACTGAACCAGCAGCTTTTCCTGTTGCATCAGGGTCAGGGCCTTGGCGTACGTATTTTCCAGGCTGGTATAGAAAGCCTCGTCGATGTCGCCGTACTCATTGGTAAACCGCACGCCCGTCTCCACAAATACGAGCAGCAGGTCGGCCAGCAGCTCCGCCGCCGGTTCCAGCTTCTGAAAGTCGCTGACGGCCTTTTTGCCCTCGCGCAGCCGGAGCTGATACCCGCGCTTGGGGAAAAAGGCCTCCACCACCTTGGTCCGGTACTTTTCGAACCGTTCCCGCTCGTTGGGCTGCACGTAGAAATCCAGGTACTCCTGGGCCGCCTTGTTCTTCTTGTACAAATCGGCAATCAGGGCAACGAGTTGGTCCTTGTCCAGTATTTTCAGCTCTTTTTTCAGGTCGGTGAGTCCCATCAGTATTGTCGGCTGGTAAAAGTATAGGTTTCGCAAGGGTTGCTTTAGGGCAGCATTTGTTGAGGCTTGGCGATAGGCAGGGCTTTTTAGCACTCGGGTTCAACAGAACTCTTGATACTAAACCTTGTGCGAATATTTCATAGAAGTACTTCCGCCGCCATGTTGTCAAACAAGCGTTGCGGCTGCTGCCCGGCCGGTCGCAACGGCCAGCGCGCGTCCGCGCATCGCCAACCAAAAAAAGGCCCGTCACGCTTCGCGGACGAAATGCGACGGACCTTGTGCCGGCGGGGAACGAGCCGCGCCTTACGGAAATTTTGGAAATTTCGAGAAGTCCGGCTGCCGCTTTTCCATGTAGGCGTTGCGGCCTTCCTTGGCTTCGTCGCTCAGGTAGTAGAGCAGCGTGGCGTTGCCGGCCAGTTCCTGAATGCCGGCCTGGCCATCCAGCTCGGCGTTGAAGCTGGATTTGAGCATGCGCAGCGCGAGCGGGCTTTTCTGCAGAATCTTGTGGCACCAGGCCACGGTGGTTTCCTCCAGCTTATCGAGCGGCACCACTTTGTTCACCAGGCCCATGTCGAGGGCTTCCTGGGCGTCGTACTGGTCGCAGAGGAACCAGATTTCGCGGGCCTTCTTCTGGCCCACCACGCGGGCGAGGTAGGAGGCCCCGAAGCCGCCGTCGAACGAGCCCACGTTGGGGCCGGTCTGGCCGAAGCGGGCGTTGTCGGCCGCGATGGTCAGGTCGCACACCACGTGCAGCACGTGGCCGCCGCCGATGGCCCAGCCCGCCACCATGGCAATGACCGGCTTGGGAATGGAGCGGATGATTTTCTGGAGTTCCAGCACGTTGAGGCGGGGCACGGTGTCCTCGCCCACGTAGCCGCCATGGCCGCGCACGCTCTGGTCGCCGCCCGAGCAAAAGGCCCGGCCGCCCTCGCCGGTGAGGATAATCACGCCGATATCGGTGCGGTCCTGGCACGTGCGCATGGCCTCAATCATCTCCTGCACCGTGAGCGGCGTGAAGGCGTTGTGCACCTGCGGCCGGTTGATGCTGATTTTGGCGATGCTGCCAAACTGCGTGAAGAGAATTTCTTTGAACTCCTTAATCGGGGTCCAGCTAATGGGTTCGGTCATATAAGGTTGTCATTCTGAGCGCAGCGAAGAATCTTATCACGTCCGCGCCGCTGGGGTTACTAAATCCGACGAAAGCAGCCGTGATAAGATGCTTCCTTCGTCAGCATGACAGTTACGAAAAGGCTTGTTTTACCGCACTACGGTATTCTTCAAAAAATGCCGCGTTGGTTTTTGAGTCGGTAAAGACTTCCAGCAACGCCGCGCCGGTTTCGGCTGCAAAGAAAACCGGTAGCGCGGCTTCGAGTTCAGTAAACGACGAAACCGGGAAATAGCGCAGGTTGAAATCCCGCGCCGTGTTCTCAGCCGTTAGGGCCTGCCGGGTCTCAAAAAACTCCTCCAACTCCGGCTGCTGCCGCGGCCCGTCAATCATGCGGAAAATGCCGCCGCCGTGGTTGTTGAACAGCACTACGCGCAGGTTGGGCAGCGGGTAGTTGTGCCAGAAGGCATTGCGGTCGTAGAAAAACGCCACGTCGCCGGTGAGCAGCACCACCGGGCGGTCGGGCTGGGCCAGGGCCGCGCCCACGGCGGTGCTGGTGCAGCCGTCGATGCCGCTGGTGCCGCGATTGGCGAAAACCTCAATTTGCCGGCCTTGCGGGATGCCTAGGATATTGGCGTAGCGCACGGCCATGCTGTTGGCGAGATGCAGGGCGGTGTTCGCAGGTACGGAAGCCAACGTATCGGCAAATGCCGAAAACTCATTAAAAACTGTCTGAAAGCCCTGGTGTCTATCTCCTTGGCTGCTGAAAAAATCCTGCAAAGCGGTTCCTGCACGTTGCTGGGCCGAAGTCCAAGCTAGGTTGAAGCCAGATTTAGCCATTGCAGCTGAGCTGCCACGCGCGATTGCACTCGTCAGAGTTTGGAAAAAATCTGTTGGCTCGGTGCGAATAAGGCGGCTTAAGGAACGGAAAGTATCGGCTGCGGAGCCATTGGCCTGAATGTGCCAATGCTGTGCCGGAGCACTGTCCCGCAAAAACAGTTTAAGGCTTTTGGAAATAAGTGACTGCCCGAACGTAATTAATAAATCAGGTTTCAAAAAGGACTTTTGTTCCTGGCTAAACCCCGTCAAGAAAATATCCTGATTCGTAATTATTGAATCGGAATGGCTGCGAATATTAGCAATTGAATCACCAGCTACGGTTGCTCCAAAAACTGACTGAAAGTTTTCCAGCGCCGCATTAAGCTGTGCATCTTCTTGGTGTTGTCCGGATACTACCAACACTTGCTTGGCTTGCTGAATATGCTGTCGCAATTCGGCTATTTCAGTCTCGGATATTAAAAAAATTGCGGGAGTTTCCCGAATAATCTTCACATCCTGCTCATACCGAATTTCCTCCCCCGCCTTCGGATAAAACGGCTCGCGCAACGGCACGTTCACCTGCACCGGCCCGGCCGGCGCGGCTTGCGCCAGATTTATGGCCTCGTTAATTATTCGCGCCGAATGCCACTTGGCATCGGGGTGTGAAGTCTCAACTGGAAACTCGAATGCGCCCTTGGCGTGGGCACCGTACAAATTGTGCTGGCGGATGGTCTGCCCATCAAGCTGGTCAATCCATTCGGGCGGCCGGTCGGCGGTGAAAATTAGTAGCGGAATCTGCTGAAAAAAAGCCTCCGCCACGGCCGGCGCGTAGTTCAAACCCGCCGTGCCGGAGGTGCACACCAGCGCCACCGCCCGCCGCTGCGCCTGCGCAATGCCAAGGCCGATGAAGGCCGCCGCCCGCTCATCGGGCACCACGCGCACCGTCAGGGCCGGGTGGCGGGCGAAGGCCAGCGTGAGCGGGGCCGAGCGCGAGCCGGGCGAGAGCACTACGTCGGTGATGCCGTGGCGGGCGCAGATTTCAGCGATGTTATAAACGGCTTGAATTGTCATGAAATGGTGGCAGTCAAAAATGCGAAAGGCGGCGCGTGGCGGCCGTGGTTAGCGTCGTGGTTTGGTGACCTGCGATGCGGACTTGGCTGCGGCTGGTGGCAGCACCAATGCCCGCAACAGGCGCACCAAGCTGTCCATGTCGCGGTAATCCAGTACCTCTACGGGCGAGTGGGAGTAGCGGCCGGGCCAGGAAAGTGGAACGGAAGGAATGCCGTAATTCAGAAACTCCAGCCCGTCGGTGCCACCGGCCGTCATGCCTTCCTGAATGGGTATTTGGTTGCGGTCGGCCAGCGCGTGCACTTCGCGTACCAAGTTGCGCGGGGCGAAGTTGGGGCTTTCCAACACCCGAATAACGGCACCCTGCCCCAGCGGGCAATAGCCAAACGCCTGGGACTCTTGGGGCGCGTCGGACGATACAAACGTGTCGATTGGATACACCACGGTGGCATCCTGCAGCTGCTGCGCCGCGAAAGCCGAGCCCAGCAGCCCAATTTCTTCGGTCACCGACCACACGTAGGTAACCCGGCAGGGCAGCTTGGCGGGGTCCAGCCCTTGTAAGCTCAGCAGCAGGGCCGCGCACCCCACCCGGTCATCGAGACCCCGCGCCGCTGCGCGCCGCGCACCCAAGGGCCGCAATTGCTTGGGCATGGTCACGGAAGTGCTGCCCGGGCGGATGCCTGCCGCCTGGGCCTGCTGGGCCGAAGTATAGCCCGCAAAAACCGTGAGCGGGATGGTAAAGGTGCTTTTTGTGGCCTGCATGTAGGCCGGTCGCGGCTCAAATACGGCCGCGATATCGGCCTGGCCGGGGGTGTGCAGCAGGGCCGGCTGGGCTTCCCAAAGCCAGGGGAAAGCCCCGCCTTTTAGGGCGAGCACCAAGCGGCCGTTGGGGCGAATGGAGTCGACCATGAAACCCACTTCGTCCATATGGGCCACAAACACGAGGTGGCGCTTGCCCTGCCCAAACGTCATAGTCAGGTTGCCTGCTTGGTCTACCACCGGTTTGGCCCAGGCCGGTAGCTGCCGGGCGATGAATTCCCGCACCGGAGTTTCGGCGGTGCTCACGCCATATTGGGCCACCAGGCCCGCCAACAGCTTAACCGACGGCAACAGGGCCGGGGGCGCAGGCCCGGCGGCAGCGGCTGGCAGCGGCAGCGCCACCAGCGCCGCGGTTGGCGCTTCGGCTGCCAGCAGCCAAGCCTTGGCGAGCTCCTGCACATCGGCCACCGCGACGGCCTCCACGGGCGTATTGGCGTACCGGGCGGGCAGCCCCAGCAAGATGGTGCGGGCGGTGGCGAGTTTGGCATTGGGCAGCACCGGCTTGCGGCCCGGGCGGGGAGGCTGCACGAGCACCTGCCCCGGTCCGGCAGCCAGCAGCGCTTGGGTGGCCAAGAATTGCCCGGTGCCCGTGGCCTCGGTTGCGAGCGTCCGGTCGAAGCGGTACACTTCCTCAAAAGGACCGTACTGGTTGGCCACGGCCTCAAAGCCTTTGCCATTCAGCAATTCCTGGGTGGTCCAGGCGATGACCACCGTGCCCTTCACTGGCGCTGCCGCCAGGGTTTGGGCTGCCGTGGCCAGCGCCATGGCGGCGGCTTTGGCTTTCATGGCCGGGGCCGCTACCCACTGCTGCCCAATAAGAGCGGGTTGTTTGTCGAGGGTGAGCGGGTCGAGCAAGCGGATGCCTTGCTGGGCCACGTCGGCTGCCGAAGCCGCGCCCACATCCAAAAAAGCGGCCTGCCAGGAAAAAGGCGCTTTGTTCCGCTCTGGTTCCGCCCGTTGGTTGTCGTAGTGCGACGACGGCACGCACGAAATGGCGTTGACGGCGGCGCGCTCGGTTATAATCCGAACATCGTGGCCTTCCAAAAATTGATGAAACAGCGGCCCAACCTGCCCGCCGCCCACGGGCGCTACCCGCAAATAGCCGTTGTCCTGAATCTGACTCACAACGTACCCCGGCTCATCGAGCGGGGCCACCAGCAGGCGGCGCGGGGTGCCGCGGCCCAACACCAGCACCACGTTGCCGAGCCGGTCGCGCTGCAACGTCCCGGCCTTAAACAAAGATTCTATAAACCGGCTGGCTTCCTCTTCCCGGCCCGCCACTGCACTGGTGCGGGCATAGGCCTGCAGCAACGCCGGCGACTGCGCCGCAGCTAGTTCAGCCCAGCCGATGAGCAGTAATAACATGGTATAAAAACGCATGAGCACGGGACGTTGCTTCAAGTGAATGAATTTGGACAGATGTTGAAGCGAAGGTATTGGCCGAAGGGGCAGGGCCAACGCAAAGGGCAACTATTTCTGACGCCGTGCGGAACGAACACCATGCTGGGCGCCGCGAAACATTTTCCTCGATTCGTTAACTCGTCTTGGGACCAATGTTAGAAAGCGGCAACTGCGACCACCGCACCCACGGTCTGCAGTTTCATCTCGGTTTCCTGCCACTCCCGCGCCGGGTCGGAGTCCACCGTCAGGCCAGTACCGGCGTAGAGAATGGCCTCATCGGGGCGTAGTTGCAGGCAGCGCAGGTTCACGTAGAGGCGGGCCACGCCGGGCGCGGCCACGTTCACCGGGCCCAGAAAGCCGCTGTAGTAGGCGCGGTCGTAGCCCTCGTGCTGCTGCAAAAACTGCAGCGCCGCTACTTTGGGCATGCCGCCCACGGCCGACGTGGGGTGCAGCAGCCGGAGCATATCGGTGCCCAAATTGGGGAAGGGCACTTGCCGCAGGTTCACTTCAAAATCGGTGCGCAAGTGCAGTAGCTGGCCGGCAATGACCGTGCGCGGGCCGGTTTCGTGGTACTCGCGCAGCCGCAGCTGCTTGAAGCAGTTTACGATGTAGCGTGCCACCAGGGCCTGCTCCTCAATCTCCTTCTGCCGCCAAATGGCTGTGCGCGGCGAAACATCGGCCTTCAGCGGCTGGGTAGCGGCCAGGGCCATGGTGTGGAACGTGCCATCGGCCGTGACTTCGGCCAGCACCTCGGGCGTGGCCCCCAGCCAGGTACCAATGCCCGGCACGCTCACCAGCGACACAAACGCCTGTGGGTACTTCCGGTTCAGTTCCAGAAACGCGTCCAGTGGGTCGAAACCAGCGGGCAGCGGGCGGCGGGCGGCCCGCGAAGTCACTACTTTCATCACTTCCTTTTCCGCAATGGCCGTCACGCCCTCGCGCACAAACTGCTTGTATTCGGCTTCGGTAGCAGCGTGGGGGGCTGGGCGCGGGCTGTAGTGCCAGGCTAGCACCTCCGCGGGGGCGGCGGCCAGCCAGGCGGTGAGGTTGGGCACGAGGTCGCGGGCGGCCAGCGCCACGGTCACGAAGTCTGGCTGGGTCAGGTCGTAGCCCACATCGGCGGGTAGAAACAGGGCCGGGTTGTGGTCAGAGTCGCGAAAGGGAAAAAACGCAAAGCCCGCTGGGGCCTGCTCATCGAGCGCAGGCGGCAGGCCGGTGTAAGCTGCTTCGAGGGAACGGGCAATCAGCAGGCGTGGGTGGTCGGCCCCGGGTTCGCGCCACAGGGCCAGCGGCCGGCCGGTGCGCAGGGCTCCGGCGGCCAAATGGCGCAGCCGGGCCTCGGCCGGAAGGCCGGCGGCCCCGGCTGGCCACGGCAGCTGGCGGGGTTCAATTACGCCCATCAGGCCTGCGTGCTCTGGGCGGCCGGCAGGTCGATAACGGCCATAGTAATGCGGCTGATGCACACCAACGCGCCGGTTTCCTCGTGCGTGATGCGGATTTCCCACACCTGGGTGCTGCGGCCCACGTGCACCGGGGTGGCCCGGCCGCGCACCCAGCCATCGCGCACTCCTTTGAGGTGGTTGGCGTTGATTTCCAGGCCCACGCAGGCCTGAGTGGTGCGGTCGGGCAGGCGCAGGGCGGCGGCAATGCTGCCCAGGGTTTCGGCCAGCGCCACCGAGGCGCCGCCGTGCAGCAGGCCCATGGGCTGGTGGGTGCGGCCATCCACGGGCATGCGGCCTTCGAGGTAGTCATCGGCCACGGCGGTGATTTCAATGCCAAGGGCATCGGCCAGGGTGGGGCGGGAGGCGGTCCAGCGCTTCACTTCTTCCAGGGTCATGGGGCAAGGGCAGGCGGGCAGACTGCGCGGCAAATAACTTCGCAGTCGTGGGTGATATTCGGGTGTTGCCGGTCAACGGTCGGGATTTAAACCCCGTACTTTGTAGGATTGTTGACGCACGGTCGCACAAAACTACCACGCAGCGTAATGCCCCGAACCATCTTTCTCCTGCGCCACGGCCAGACCGATTTCAACGTGCAAGGCATTGTGCAGGGCAGCGGCATCGATTCGAGCCTGAATGAGATGGGCCGCCGCCAGGCCGCGCAGTTCTACGCCGCCTACGGCCACGTGCCCTTCGATAAGGTTTATACCTCAGCCCTGCGCCGGACCCAGGAATCGGTGCAGCGGTTTCTGGATGCCGGCCACCCGCACGAAGCCCACGCCGGCCTCAACGAAATAAGCTGGGGCGTGCGCGAAGGCACTCGCATTACCCTGGAAGAAGACGCCGAATACCGCGAAGTGCTGGCCGGCTGGGCGGCCGGCAGTACCGACGGCCGGCTCACCGGTGGCGAAAGCCCCGAAGAAGTAGCCGCCCGCCAGCGCCCCGTCATCGAGCTGCTGAAATCGCGCGACGACGAGCGCACCGTGCTCGTCTGCATGCACGGCCGGGCCATGCGCGTGCTGCTCTGCCAGCTCCTGAACTACCCGCTCAGCTACATGGAAGGTTTCGAGCACAGCAACTTATGCCTGTACAAGCTGGAGTTTACGGGCACGGTTTTCACTATCAAGAATTTTCTGGACGTTTCGCATCTGCAGGTCGCGGGCTGATTTGCGGTTGGTTGCTTTGATGTAGTCCGAATGTCAGGCTTCAACTACGCGGACGCCAGGTGAAGCCTGACGCTGTATTGTTATTTGGGCCAGCGCTTTCATTCTCCTGCCCATAACATTGCCCTCCCCAACTTTTCGGGCTAATTTTGGCCTCTTCTATACAAGCGCGACAAATCCGATGGCCGAAATCATAAAAATGCCCAAAATGAGCGACACGATGACCGAAGGGACCATCGCGGCCTGGCTCAAAAAAGTGGGTGATAAAGTTAAATCCGGGGACATTCTGGCCGAGGTCGAGACTGACAAGGCCACCATGGAGCTCGAAAACTACGAGGACGGCATCCTGCTTTATATTGGCCCCAAAGAGAATGATTCGGTGCCGGTTGATGGCATCCTGGCCATTGTGGGCAAGGAAGGCGAAGACATTTCCAGCCTGCTCAGCGGCCAGGGCGGCGGCGCGGCCCCGGCCGCTGAAGCGCCCAAAGCCGAGCCTGCGCCGGCTCCCGCCGCAGCACCCGCACCCGCACTGGAAGCGCCTAAAGTTGCCGCTGCTCCGGCTCCTGCACCCGCCGCCGCTACTCCGGCAGCTCCTGTTGCACCAGCAGCTCCGGCCGCGCCCGCCAATGGCAAAAAAGCCACCGTGGTGCGCATGCCCAAGATGAGCGACACGATGACCGAAGGCACCATTGCCGCTTGGTTGAAAAACGTGGGTGACAAAGTGAAATCCGGGGATATTCTGGCCGAAGTCGAGACCGACAAAGCCACCATGGAGCTCGAAAACTACGAGGACGGCACCCTGCTCTACACCGGCCCCAAAGCCGGCGAAGCCGTAGCTGTCGATGGCATTCTGGCCATCATCGGCGAGGAAGGCGCTGATATTCAATCCCTGCTCGGCGGCCAAGCCGGCGGGGCCGCCGCAGTTGCGGTTTCCGCCGCAGCTCCTGCTCCGGCAGCAGCTCCTGCTCCGGCAGAAAATGCGCCAACTGAACCTGCTGCCCCGGCCCCGGCCCCGGCAGAATCAGCCGCTCCGGCCCAGCCGGCTGCGGCTCCGGCTACTACCGGTCGCATTCTGGCCTCGCCGCTGGCGAAGAGCATTGCCAAGGAAAAGGGCATCAACCTATCCCAGGTAGTAGGCAGCGGCGATAACGGCCGCATTGTGCAGCGCGACGTGGAGAACTTCCAGCCCGGAACGGCGGTCGCGCCTGCGCCCACGCCAGCGGCTGCTCCGGCCGTTGTGGCTGCTCCGGCTGCTCAGCCCGCCGCTGCTCCAGCCGTCCAGCCCGCCGGTAGCGCCCCAGCTCCGGCAGCCGATACCTACACCGACACGCCCGTGTCGCAGATGCGTAAGGTGATTGCCAAGCGCCTGTCGGAAAGCCTGTTTACGGCCCCGCATTTCTATCTCACGATGGAAATCAACATGGACAAGGCCATCGAGGTTCGTGTGAAACTCAATGAGTTGTCGCCCATTAAGCTGAGTTTTAATGACTTGGTGCTGAAGTCGGCGGCTATTGCACTGCGCTCGCATCCGGTGGTGAACTCCTCGTGGCTCGGCGATAAAATTCGCCAGAACAAGCTTATCAACATCGGTGTAGCCGTGGCCGTGGACGAAGGCCTGCTCGTGCCCGTGATTCGCAACGCCGACCAGAAAGGTCTTGCCCAAATCGCGACCGAAGTAAAAGAACTGGCCGGCCGAGCCAAAACCAAGAAGCTGCAGCCGGCCGAGTGGGAGGGCAGCACCTTCACCATCTCGAACCTGGGCATGTTTGGCATCGATGAATTCACGGCCATCATCAATACGCCCGATTCCTGCATTCTGGCCGTGGGCGGTATCAAGCAAACCGCCATTGTCAAAGACGGCGCACTCGCTATCGGCAACATCATGAAGGTGACGCTGAGCTGCGACCACCGCGTGGTGGACGGTGCCACCGGTGCGGCCTTCCTTCAAACGCTGAAAAGCCTGCTGGAAGACCCTATGCGCCTGATGATTTGAGCCAATGATAAGAAATAACGAAAAAAACCAGCCGGTCAAGGCTGGTTTTTTTGTGCGGAAATGCACTAGCTTGTGCTTGCCGCACAACCCAACAGTGCCGCAAGTTGCGGCCAGTCTTCACCTTTAAATTCTGCTTGATTTATGAAAAACAGTTTACTAACGCCGCTCATCTGCCTTGTGAGTGGGGTGGCCTGGGGCCAGGGAGCCAACCTGACCGGCCAGGTGGTAGACCCCGCCGGCCGGCCCGTAATCGGGGCTTCGGTAGTGGAAAAAGGAACCAACAACGGCACTGCCACCGGCGGCGACGGCCGCTTCACGCTGCGAACCCGCACGGCTGCGCCCCGCCTCGTGATTAGCTCGCTGGGCTACGTTACGCAGGAAGTGGCTTCGACGGAAGCCGCCAGCATCAAGCTGGCCGAAAGCAGCACCAGCCTCGATGCCGTGCAGGTAGTGGGCTCGCGCAGTGTGAACCGCTCCGTGACCGACTCGCCTTCGCCGGTTGATATCATTGACATCCGGGAGGTGACGGCCAAAACCGGCCAGCTCGACGTGAACCAGCTGCTGCAATTCGTGGCGCCCTCGTTCAACTCGAACCGCCAGACCGGGGCCGATGGCGCCGACCACGTGGACCCGGCCAGCTTGCGCGGCCTCGGCCCCGACCAGACCCTCGTACTCGTGAACGGCAAGCGCTGGCACCAGTCGGCCCTCGTGAACCTGTTTGGCAGCCGCGGCCGGGGCAACACCGGCACCGACTTGAACACGATTCCGGCCGCCAGCATCGAGCGGATTGAGATTTTGCGCGATGGGGCTTCGGCCCAGTACGGCTCCGATGCCATTGCGGGCGTCATCAACATCGTGCTGAAAACCAGCGTGAACGAGCTCACAGCCAACGCCAACTACGGGGCCTACACCGCCAAGTACCGCTTTGACGACAAGACTTTCGACGGCGGCAACTTCAACGCCAACCTCAACTACGGGGTGGGCGTGGGCAAAGGGGGCTTCGTGAACGCGACTGTCGATTTTAACCAGCGCCAGCACACCCAGCGGGCCAACGTGCCGGCTCCGGACGACATTCAGCGCCGTCAGTATGGCGACCCGAAGGCTAGTAACACGTCGGCGTACCTTAACAGCAAGCTGCCCATCAGCGAGAACATCTACGGCTACTTGTTTGGCGGGGTGAACTTTCGCAAGGGTGAAGCCTACGCCTACACGCGTTTTCCCACCGTGCTCGACGACGATGACAACCCCATTCCGAACCCGCGCAGCAACCCGACCCTGTACCCCAACGGTTTCGACCCCATCATCACCAGCTCCCTCACTGATGCCCACGGCGTGGCGGGCGTGCGTGGCACCTTCGGTGGGTTCGATGTGGACCTGAGCAACGGCTTTGGCTCGAACCGCTTTCACTACGGCGTAGACAACACGCTGAACGCCACGCTGGGTGCGGCTTCGCCCCGTTCGTTCGACGCGGGTGGGTTTCAGCTCCAGCAAAATGTGGTGAACCTCGACGCAAGCCGTAGTTTCAAGACGGTGCTCGAAGGCCTGAACGTGGCTGTGGGCAGCGAATACCGCCGCGAATGGTACTCGTTGTTTGCCGGCGAAGAGGGGTCGTACCGCAAGTATCCCGGCGCGCTAAATGACCGGGCGGCGGGTTCGCAAGGTTTCCCCGGCTTCCAGCCCCGCAATGAGGTGAATGCCAGTCGGAATAACTTCAGCTTATATGCCGATGCCGAACTGGACGTAACCAAGTCGTTTTTAGTAGCCCTCGCCACACGGTCCGAAAACTATTCCGATTTCGGCAGCATCGTAACTGGTAAAGTAGCTACCCGACTCAAACTGAACGAAAACTTCTCGCTGCGCGGCACTGCAAGCACTGGTTTCCGGGCTCCTTCGCTGGCGCAGATTAACTTTAACACCGTGTTTACCAACGTGGTGGGCGGCAAGCCGGTTGATATTTTGCTGGACCGTAACAACGGTGCGGTATCGCGGGCGGTGGGCATTCCGGCCCTGAAGCAGGAACGGTCGCAGTCAGCCAGCGTGGGCTTCACGGGTCGCGTTGGCTCGGTATTGAACTTCACGGTGGATGGCTACTACATCCATATTAAGGACCGGATTGTGCTCACCGGCACCTTTGCCGACGACGACGACAAGATTGGTCCCATTCTGCAAAGCCTGAGCGTGGGCCAGGCCCAGTTCTTCGCCAATGCCATTTCGACCGACACCTGGGGCCTCGACGCGGTGCTTTCGAACAGCAGCGCCGTGGGCACCGGCCGCCTCACCACCACGCTGGCCGCCAACCTCAACCGCCTGCTCATCGTGGGGAATGCTAAAACCACGCCGGGCCTGGCCGGCAAGGAAGAAATCTTCTTCGGCGTGCGCGAGCAGGCCTTCGTGAAGGCCTCGGCACCGCCCTACAAAGTCAACCTGACCTTCGATTACAGCCTTGGTCGCTTCGGGGCGCTGGTGCGCTTTGTACAGTTCGGCCACGTCCTGCTTTACGATTACAACACGGAGCGCAATGCCTACCGCGACCGCCTCACCACCGACGTGGCGCTCTCGTACAGCCTCACCAACCAGTTGCGTCTTTCGGTGGGTGCGTCCAACCTGTTCAACCAATATCCCGACTTCTTCAACCCCCAGGTCACCGAGAACGGTGGGGCCTGGGATGCCGTGCAAATGGGCAGCAACGGCCGCTTCCTGTTCGCCAAGCTGCAGTTTCGGGTGAGCAAGTAGTAGGGTTGAACGACCCGAAAAGAACGTCATGCTGAGCTTGCCGAAGCATCTCGCGTGGGGTAGTAATTCAATCGCAAGAAAAGAATTACTGCTGCCTGCGCGATGCTTTGGCAAGCTCAGCATGACGTTCTTATTTTATTCAAACACCCATGACGGCCGCTACTGCGCCTGCCCGTTGTATTTTTGCCCCATTATGCAAGCAAAAATCCGCTCTACTACCGTCCTGGGCGTGCGCCACAACGGGGAAATCGCCGTCGGGGCCGACGGCCAGGCCACCATGGACAAGCACGTAGCCAAAGGCAACGTCCGCAAAATCCGCAAGCTGCAAGACGGTAAAGTCGTGACCGGGTTCGCTGGCTCCACGGCTGATGCCTTCATGCTGCTTGACAAGTTCGACGAGAAGCTCACCAGCTACGGCGGCAACCTCAAGCGCGCCGCCATCGAGCTGGCCAAAGAATGGCGCAAGGACCAGTACCTGCGCAAGCTGGAAGCCATGATGGTGGTGGCCGATAAAGACGAGCTGCTAATCCTGAGCGGCACCGGCGACGTATTGGAGCCCGATTCCGACGTGGCCGCCATCGGCTCCGGGGCCATGTATGCCCAGGCCGCCGCGCTGGCTCTCAAGAAACACGCGCCTCACCTCACCGCCCGCCAGATGGTGGAAGACGCGCTGCACATCGCGGCCGATATCTGCATCTACACCAATCACAATCTGATGATTGAATCGCCGGTTTAGCCGGAATTACAACACCCAAGCAGCGCGTCATGCTGAGCGCAGTCGAAGCATCTCTACCTCGATAGTAACTAATACTTGCGCGATAGAGATGCTTCGACTGCGCTCAGCATGACGGTCTTTCTGCCTGACCCCAAAACGCATAACAACACCCCAATTCTTCCAAATGCAAGTATCCAATTTTCTCCGTCACCACTTCCGCCACTTCAACGCGGCCGCCCTCATCGACGCCGCCGATGGCTATAACAAGCACCTCGCCGAGGGTGGTAAAATGATGATTACCCTGGCCGGAGCCATGAGCACCGCCGAAATGGGTATTCAGCTGGCCGAGCTGATTCGCCAGGATAAAGTGCAGATTATCAGCTGCACCGGGGCCAACCTGGAGGAGGATATCTTCAACCTCGTAGCCCACGATTTCTACGAGCGGGTGCCCAACTACCGTGACCTGACCGCAGCCGACGAAACCGCCCTGCTCAAGCGTCACATGAACCGCGTGACCGATACCTGCATCCCGGAGGAAGAGGCCATGCGCCGCATCGAGCATACCGTACTCAAGTTCTGGGAAAAGGCTGACAAGGCCGGCGAAGCTTACTTTCCCCACGAATTTTTTTACCAGATTCTGCTTTCGGGCGAGCTGGAGCAGTACTATCAGATTGACCCCAAAGACTCCTGGATGCTGGCCGCCGCCGAGAAAAATCTGCCCATCATCTGCCCCGGCTGGGAAGATTCTACGCTCGGCAACATCTACGCCGGCCATGTGATGACGGGTGATATCAAGAACGTGCACACCATGCGTACCGGTATTCAGTACATGATGTACCTGGCCGACTGGTACACTGCCCAGGCCACCGATGACAGCACGGTGGGCTTCTTCCAGATTGGCGGCGGCATTGCCGGCGACTTCCCCATCTGCGTGGTACCCATGCTGCACCAGGACCTGGGCCGCACCACCGTGCCGCTGTGGGGCTATTTCTGCCAGATTTCGGATTCTACCACCAGCTACGGCAGCTACTCGGGCGCCGTGCCCAATGAGAAAATCACCTGGGGCAAGCTGGGCGAAAAAACGCCGAAGTTCATCATCGAATCGGACGCTACCATTGTGGCGCCGCTGGTGTTCGCCATTGTGCTGGGGCAGTAGGTTGACGAGCGGCGGCTGAACCAGTCGCCGCTCATTGCAGTTTTAATGAAATGAAAAGCAACGTTCAATACCTCACCAACGAAGCTGGCGAGCGCACCGCTGTGGTGGTAGCCTATGCCGAGTGGGAAAAGCTGCAACGTCGGCAACAGCAGCTCCGGCAGAAACTGCAAATTATGCAGGGCATCAGCGCCGGTTTTGCCGAGGTGAAGGGAGCACAGCGGGCCGGGCAACCGCTCCCTTCGTTGCGCAAGTTTTTGGACGATGCCGGTTAACATTGTCACCGCGCCGAGTTTTTTGGTGGCAGCCAAGAAGCTGCTGAAGAAGTACCCGTCGCTGAAAGCCGACTTGGCAACATTGGAAGCCCAATTGTTGGCCAAACTGGACTCTGGTACACCCCCTGGGGCAGAATGCGTGTAAAGTCCGGCTAGCCATTCGTAGCAAAGGCCGGGGCAAGAGCGGTGGGGCCCGCGTCATTACCCACTTGGAAACGGTGCTTGTAACCGATGAAGCAACCCAAACGGTGAGTTTGCTTTACATCTACGACAAAGCTGATACGGCCAGCATTAGCCAACACGAGTTAGAAGACTTGATTAGGAATTTATAGCCAAAGAGCCTGCCGCTGATGAAGCGGCAGGCTCTTTGGCTTGGTGGCTAATAATTAGTCCCTACGCCATTTCCAACTCCATTTCCTTCACTACCCCCACGGCCTCAAACGCTTGGCTCAAATCCAGCATCAGGTCCTGTGGGTCTTCCACGCCGATGCTCAGGCGAATCATTTGCGGGGTGATGCCCATTTCGCGCTGCTCGTCGAGCGTGATGTCGGAGTGGGTCATGGTGCCGGGGTGCTCGGCGAGGCTTTCGGTGCCGCCCAGGCTCACGGCTAGTTTGATAAGCTTGAGGGCGTTGAGGAAGCGGAAGGCTTCGGCCTCACCGCCCCGGATATCGAAGGAAATCATGGAGCCGGGCGAGAGGCAGTGGCGGCGGTAGATGTCCTGCTGGGCGGGGTTGTGCTCCAGGTGGGTGAGGTAGTAGGTGCGGGCCACCAGCGGGTGCTGGCGCAGCCAGTCGGCGATGGTCTGGGCCGATTGGGCGGCGCGCTCCATGCGCAGCTTCAGGGTTTCCAAACTACGCATCAGCATCCAGCCGGTGTTGGGGTCGCACATGGTGCCCATGAAGGTGCGCATGGCTTTGATTTCCTTCATCAGCGGCTTGCTGGCCAGGGCGGCACCGGCAATCAGGTCGGAGTGGCCGCCCAGGAATTTGGTGGCCGAGTACAACACCACATCGGCCCCGTGCTTGAGCGGGTGCTGGAACACCGGGCCGAGGAAGGTATTATCGACCACGAGGCGCACGGGTTTATCGGCCGTGGCGTACTGGCGGGCCAGGGCAGCGCAGGCTTCCAGGTCCACGAGGTGGTTGGTGGGGTTGGCGGGCGTTTCGACGAAAATCATGGCCAGGCGGCCGGGCACGATGGCGGCGGCACGGGCGGCCAGCTGCGCGGGCGTATCGGTGGGCCGGAAGCCCACGGCCTCAATGCCAAACTTGCGCAGCACGTTTTTCAGGAAGAAGTCGGAGCCGCCGTACACGGGCTCGGAGTGCAGCACCACGTCGCCGGGCTGCAGCAGGGCCAGCAGCGTGGTGCTGATGGCGGCCATGCCGCTGGCAAAGCTGGCGGCTTCCTCGGCCCCGTCCCAGAGGCAGAGACGGTGCTCCAGAATCTCCAGGCTCGGGTTGTTGAGGCGGGAGTAAATGAGGCCCATTTCCTCGTCGGGGTTGGCCTGGCGCAGGCCGTAGGCCAGCTCGAAAAAGGCCTTGCCTTCCTCCGCGTTCTTAAAAACGAAGGTGGAGGTCTGGAAAATGGGGGGCTTGATGGCCCCTTCGCTCCAGGCGGGCGTGTAGCCGTAGCTCATCATCAAACTTTCGGGGCGCAGCATTTGGCCGCCGATGTGGGCGTGGTCTTGTAGGTTGGTCATGGTGGGTGGGAATGGGGGAGTGAGGCGACGAAGGTAGGATTTTTGGCGATGGGGCACAAAAAATGCCCGCCTTGGGAAAGGCGGGCATTCGAAATAAGAAACAATGTTTCAACGAATCTTAAAACTGCGGGCCAACCGCGGAAACTGCCGCTGAATCCCCAGCGCTAGTGTTCAGCTGGCCGTGCGCCGCTGCCGGTACGCATCGACCTGCTGACGCAGCACCACCAACAAACTGCCATAATGCTGTTGCGCTTCTTTCCGCCGCTCCAACTGCTGCAAGCGGGCGTTTATCAAATCGGTAAAGTCTTCTACGGTGTAGGAACGGTGCGGCGCGTTGGACACAAACGGAATGGCAAAGGGTAAGCGGGCAGTATAGCCGAGTGCTACGCCTAACACGCAACGGGTCAAACTTAAGTATTCAAAAATTGAAAATGAAAAATCGGCTTGCTCTGCGACGATGCCCGCCGCGCTCATTTTCAAAAAAATACCGGCTTGCCCGCCCAAAACCACGGGCGATTTTGGGCGGGCGGCGGGCACAGGCTGCCACAGCTACCGCGTGGCGGCGGCGCGGGGCTGCTTTGGCGCAAGGTTCGGTCGCAAGTCGGGCCAAATACCCCCGGATGGTGAGGCCGGGGCGCGTGAGTATCTGCCAGAAGGTGTGTGCGATTCTCTTGTCCACATGCCAGACGGAGGGCGGCACGTCGTGAAATAAGAGGTGCTTCAGGGTGACGCGGTGCGTGTCGGCCGGCTGTCCGCAGTGGGCGCAATACTGGTCGGTCAGGGCCGCGCCGCAGTCGAGGCAGGCGTGCTGGGCCAGTGGGCCGCCGCCGGAGGCATTTTCAAGGGCGTCGGTGGCTACTACCGCCGCCAGAGGTGTGGAGTAATCGAACGACAGAAGGGAAGAGTGTCGGAAAAAAAACCAGGAAAATACCTGGAGTCGCAATATTGGAAGTGGCGCATGTGAAAGCAAGGGCACGTACGGCCACATAGGGGTGCCGGCGTAAAGCCTGAGTCAGGTGTCGGAGTGTCGCTACACGGCTTGAAGTAGCGGGCGGCATGTTCCCGTAGCCGGCCCGGCATCAACAAAAAAACGCCTTTCCGCTACATGCGGAAAGGCGTTTTTTTGTTGGGAAAAAGCAGGGCTTAGAACCGGAACAAGGGCCGGTACGGATTCCAAATGCCCCACGGAATCATAATCAGCACCAGCACCAGGGCCACGCCGAAGTACAGGAAAGCCTTCTTGTGCTTGAGCGTCGCATCGCCCGTTTTTTTGACGACAATGCGGCCCACCTGCGCCACGATGGCGGCCAGAATCATTATGGCTACGTGCTCCATACCGAAAAAGCGCGCCGTTGGGTCTTTCATCGCGCCCGCCACCTTCATGGCCTTGAGGCCGTAGGGGCTGAGGCCGAAATACAGGCCCAGGCCGATAATTATCTGGAGCCATACAAAGCCTGAGAAAGCGGCTCCCATGCCGTTATCGGCCTTCAGGAAGGGGCGGCGACCGGTCCAGCCCACGTAGGCGCGGTACACGGCAATAAGGCCGAAAATCAGCACGAACCAGCGGGACCAGGAGTGCAGCAGGAGAAGGGATTGGTACATAAAAAGGGGAAGAGGTGAGCAAAGAAATAAGCAAAAAATACCGCGCTGGTCGAGCTCATTAGGCCGTTACGGCTACGGCAAGCCGCGTTTTATCGTGGTGCACCACGAACAGCGATAGGTAAGGCACTCGCCAGCCAAACCACCGCCAGAACGGTCTGCCGTGGCTGGCGGCCATAAACGCCGTTGCGAGCAGCACGAAAAACAACGGAGTCAGAACAACCATAAGGACCTCAACCATAACAAAACTGCGGTGCTGATGTCGCTGCAAAACTAAGGCCGACAGGGTTGTCATTGGACCCGGGTGTTGCGTGGCGCAGGTTTCAGGCGGGGCAAAAGCTGCGCCCACCACTAGGGGCGCGGTAGGCGATTGGTGGCCTCGTCCTCGGTGGCCCGGGTGCGCATGGCCATGAACAAAGCCACGAATACGGAAAAGAATGGCACCACCAGCCCAAACCCAAACCACCGCCAGAACGACCGGCCGTAGCTATAGGCAATGTAGCCCGTGATGGGAGCAAAGACCAGTAGGGAAACCGCGAAAATGAGAAGCAGGCGAAGTAAAAACACGAATTTGGGAATAGAAACGAAGAATAAGTGAACTGAGCTGGCGGATTGCTACCGCACCTTGCCGCGCTTCACCAAGTAGGCATACAGCACCTTCTCGAAGGGCTCTCGCACATCTACGGGAACAAAATCGATGCGGAGTTGGCCGCAGCGCAGCGCCAGCTCCTGCTCGTAGGCCGTCATGGCAGCGCGGTACTGCTCCTTAATCTGACCGGGTTGGAGCTTGATTTCGAGGCCGGTTTCGACGTCCTCGAAAATGTAGGGACGCTCGGCGAAGTCGAAATCGGCCTCGGTGGCCCGGTCCAGCACGTGGAAAAGCAGCACTTCGTGGTGCTGGTGCTTGAGGTGCTGCAAAGCGGACAGGGCAGCATCCTGTTCGGCCGCGCCGCGCCCCAGCATGTCGCTGAAGAGAATGACGAGCGAGCGTTTCGGAATCTGCTGCGCAATGGCGTGAATGGTGCCGGCCACATCGGTGCCGCGCCCGGTTTTGGGCGCGGGCGGGCGCTCCAGCAGCTGCTGCAGGGCCAGCAGCAGGGTATGGCGGTGAGTGCTGGTGGAGCGCACCGGCGTCTGCAGCTCAATGGTATCGGCGAAGGTGACGAGGCCCACGGCGTCGCGCTGGCGGGTGAGCAGCGTGGTGAGCGCGGCCGCCGCCAGAATGCTGAACTTCAGCTTGTCGTAGCCTGGGCTGGGGTAGTACATGCTGGGGCTCACATCGAGCAGCAGGTGGGCGCGCAGGTTGGTTTCTTCCTCGTAGCGCTTCACAAATAGCTTATCGGTGCGGGCAAATACCTTCCAGTCGATGTGCCGCGTGCTCTCGCCGGGGTTGTAGAGGCGGTGCTCCGAAAACTCGACCGAAAAGCCGTGGTACGGCGACTGGTGCAGGCCGGTGATGAACCCATCGACCAGCTGGCGGGCCAGAAATTCGAGGTTCTCGAAGGAGCGGATGGCGGCGAGGTCGAGGGGCATGGGTAAGTGGCGCGAGAAAGGATTTTGGCGCTTGGAAACGTCTGTCATCCTGAGCGCAGCGAAGGACCTTATCACCGCTAGAGAGTTGCTAGTAATGCAAGTCTGCAGAAGCATCATAAGGTCCTTCGCTGCGCTCAGGATGACAGACTTCAAAGATACCCTTCTAACACGGCCACCACTCTAGTCGTCTATCTTTAGCCCGCATTTCGTAAGTTAGGCCTTTCAATCAACCGACCGATTCTATTTCCCACTCATACCCCAACCCAACGCCGTGGACGACCGTCACGACCAGGAAGAAATTTATACCCAACGCATTAAAGCCGGCAAGCGCACGTACTTCTTCGACGTGAAAGCCACCCGCGGCCAGGATTACTACCTGACCATCACCGAAAGCAGGCGGCGCCAGAACGGCGACGACTCCGTGAGCTACGAAAAGCATAAAATCTTTCTGTACAAGGAGGATTTTCTCAAATTTGTGGATGCCCTGCAGGATGCCGTGGACTATGTGCGCGAAGAGCTGCTGAGCCCCGAAGAAGTGGCCGAGCTTGACCGCCCCCGCGACTACGACGACCGTGACCAGCCCCGCCGCGAGTTCGACCGCCCTGGGCCGGAACTCGACCGTCCCCGGCCGGAGCTTGACCGCCCCGCTTTTGACCCCAACCGGAGCGACGACAACTATTAGCAAGGAGTGGTTAACGAGTAGTGGGTAGCGGGTAATTTCCCGGACCAATTTTACCGGCGCGAATGGATGAGAATCTGTTCGCGCCGTTTTGCGTGGTTGCAAGCCGTACCTTTGCGGCCGAATTAGGCTAACGCCTGATTCATAACTCAACATTCAATAACTCCAAAAAATGGGCCTCCGCTGCGGTATCGTCGGCTTGCCGAACGTCGGTAAATCCACTCTTTTCAACGCGTTATCGAACGCCAAGGCCGAATCGGCCAACTACCCGTTCTGCACCATCGAGCCCAACGTGGGCGTCATCACCGTGCCCGATGAGCGCCTGCAGATTCTGGAAGCCCTTGTGAACCCCAAGCGCGTGCTGCCCACGATTATCGAATTCGTGGACATCGCCGGCTTGGTGAAAGGGGCCAGCAAGGGCGAAGGCCTGGGCAATAAATTCCTCGCCAACATCCGCGAAGTAGATGCCATCATCCACGTAGTGCGTTGCTTCGACGACGCCAACATCGTGCACGTAGCCGGCGGGGTTGACCCCGTTTTTGACAAAGATGTTATCGACACTGAGCTGCAAATCAAAGATTTGGAGAGCATTGATAAGAAGCTGGTAAAGTCGGAGCGCAGCGCCAAAGCCGGCGAGGCCCTGGCCAAAAAAGAAGTAATCGTGCTGCAGCGCTTTAAAGCCGAGCTGGAAGCGGGCCAGAACGCTCGCGCCGTGGTTGCTACCGCTGACGAGTTGGAGGCGGTGGCCGATTTGCAGCTGCTCACCATCAAGCCCGTGATTTACGTGGCCAACGTGGACGAAGCCAGCATTGCGGCCAATGGCAACCACCACGTAAGCGCCCTGCGTGAGCACGTGAAGGCCGAAGGTGCCCAAGTGGTGCTGGTATCGGCCGCCATCGAGGCGCAGATTGCCGAGATGGAAGACCCCGAGGAAAAAGCCATGTTCCTGGGCGAATACGGCCTCACCGAATCGGGCCTGAACAAGCTCATCCGGGCCAGCTACGAGTTGCTGAACCTAATTACGTACTTCACCGCCGGCGTGCAGGAAGTACGCGCCTGGACCGTGCACCGCGGCGACAAAGCGCCCGCCGCGGCCGGCGTCATCCACTCCGATTTTGAGAAAGGCTTCATCCGGGCCGAGGTTATCAAGCTCGCGGATTACCAGGAGTACAAGACCGAGGTGAAAATCAAAGAAGCCGGCAAAATGGCCGTGGAAGGCAAAGAATACGTGGTGCAGGACGGCGATATCATGCACTTCCGCTTCAACGTCTAAGACCACGGAGTCGCGCGGATTTCACGGATTTCGTGGACGATTTGCGATTGTCGTAACCCAAAAAAAGGCTTGCCATTTGGCAAGCCTTTTTTTGGGTTTTCAGGCTCCCGGATTTCACGGTCTCTGAATCGATTACGAAATCCGTGTAATCCGTGATTTATTTGCCCACCACTTTATACAACATCCCCTTACCCAGGCGGTCGGTGGTTCGCATGCCATTCAGAATGGCTAGTTCCTCGTAGCGCCGGCTCGGGATGCCGGCGGCGGCAAAGGCTGAGGCTAGGGTTTGGTTGCCAGTGGCGGTTCGGATGCGGACTTTTTCGGTCTGGCGGTTCAGCTTGCTGGCATCGGAGAGGCGGGCAAAGCCCTGGGCTACCCCGCTAAAGGTATTGGAGTAGCTGGCAAACGCGTCGGGTGAACTCAGGCCCACAATGCCGTAGTAGCTGCTGCCGTCCTGAATGATGTGGGCCAGCACCCGGGCCCCGGCCTGGCCCTGTTGGCCGGCTTGGTCGCCCTGCATCACCACGGCCGGAAAGCCGTTGATGGTGGTGCGCTGGGCATTGGCCGCTTGCAGGCCGATGCCCTTGGCCAAGGCCTGGGCGGCCTCGTCGAGGGAGTTGCCACCGGCCGGAATCAAGACCAGCAGGGCTTTGCCGTTAGGCTCGGCCATTTGAAACTGGGTGGGCGAGTTCTGCGACTTCCAACCCGAAGGAATGGGCAGGCGGAACTTGAGGTCGGGATGGTAGAATACACCGCTTTCCACGTAGCCTTGGCGGGGGTCTTCGCCGTAGGCCAAGCCGTCAATCATGCGCAGGTAGGTATCGCGCCCCACGGTGAGCTGCCGGCCGCCGGCATTTTGCTTGGCCTGCGAGGCCAGGCTTTTCACCGTGGTGTAGCGGTCGGCCGAGTTGGGGTGGGAGGAGAGGAAGGTGGGCATGGAAGAGCCCCCGCCAGCCGACTGGTTGCGTTGCAGAGTCTGGAAAAAGTCGGCCATCTGACTGGCATCGTAGCCGATTTTGGTCGAATACTTCACGCCCAACTGGTCCGATTCGCGTTCATCGTCGCGGCCGTATTTGAGTATGCCCAGGCCTACGCCCTGTTGCAGCAGTCCACCAACCGTCGACTGCATCAGCCGAGGGGCCACAATGGAGCCCAGCAGCATGCCGATGCCGGCGGCCGTGGAGCGGCGCTGCTGGCTCTGGCCGTGGCGCGCCGTGATGTGGCCCAACTCGTGGCCGAGCACGCCGGCAAATTGGGCTTCGCTGTTGAAGTGCGCCATAATGCCGCGCGTGAAGTACACGTGGCCATCCGGGGTGGCAAAGGCGTTAATCACCGGCGAGTCGACAATAGTGAAGCCGTAGTCGCCGGGGCGGTCCGATACTTTGTTCATCTGCTGGCCCTTGGTGTCAATCAGGCGCTGCAGCGTGGCGTTGTTATACAGGCCGAACTGGGCAATCACGGCCGGGTCGGGCTTGGGGCCTTGATTGGGGCTGGTGGGAATGGCGCTGACCAGCGTGAGGGGCAGGAGCAACGCGGCACTGGTACGAAGGAAGGAAAAATTCATAGTCCAAAAAGTAATCTAAATGCGCCGCGTAAGCTGCGACGGCTGAGCTTGCAAACGCGCCGCTGGGAACAGGGTTGCGCGGCAAGGGCAGGTGCGCGTAAACCAACAACATGCCAGTTATTTTCCGACCACCTTTATCAGGGAGCCGGCGTTCACCTGCTCGTTGAGCTGCATGCCGTTCAGAATAGCCATTTCCTCCAGTCGTTTCTCGGGCACACCGTTGGTGGTCAGGGCTTTGGATAAGTTGCTGCGCAATTTGAGCTTCACGATGCGGACGCGCTCGGGCTGGCGGTTGAGCTTGTTGGGCTCGCTCAGGCGCTGGAAGGCCTCGGCCACGCCGCTAAACTGCGGCGCGTAGGTCGGAAAATCGGCCGGAGCGGTCACGCCCAGCAGGGCATACAACGTTTTGCCGTCCTGAATAATATGGCCCAATACGCGCACGCCCGCTACTTGCTGGCCGGTTTGCTGGTCTTGCTGCACTTGGTCGGCCACGAAAGCCAGGGCCGGAAAGCCGTTGATGGTGGTCCGGCGCGGGGCCTCGGCTGCCTGCAGGCTAAGCTGCTTGGCGATGGCCTGGGCAGCCTCGTCGAGCGAAGCGCCGGGAGCCGTCATCAGGATGAGCAGGGCCTTGCCGGCAGGGTCGGCCATTTGGAACTGCTGGGGCGTGTTCTGATGCTTCCAGCCAGTGGGCACGGGGAAGCGGATTTTCAGCTCGGGGTGGTAAAACACGCTGTTTTCGACGAAGCCCTGCTTGGGGTCTTCGCCATACACCATGCCGTCGATGAGGCGTAGGTACTGGTCGCGGTTCACGGCGAGCTTGGGGTTGCCGTTGGCCTGTTTCCACTGCTCGGCCAGTTGCTTCACGGTGTTGTACCGGTCTTCGGGGTTGGGGTGGGTGGAGAGGAAGTCGGGAATGGCTTCTTTGCCGCTCTTAGCCTGCTCACGGGACAGGGTCTGGAAAAAATCGGCCATTTGGCTGGCATCGTAGCCAATTTTGGACGAGTACTGCACGCCCAACTCGTCGGATTGCCGCTCGTCGTCGCGGCCGAATTTCAGAAACAGCAGCTGCATGCCCTGCATGGCCTGGTCGCCAAACTGCGCCACCTGGGGCGAGAGTATCATGGCGCCCATCAGCCCCACCTGGCCCAGAATGGCCTTGGTTTGCTGCCGGGCCGAGTGCCGGGCCGTAACGTGCCCGATTTCGTGGCCCAAGACCCCGGCAAACTGGGCTTCGTTGTTGAAATGAGCCATAATACCCCGTGTGAAATACACGTAGCCGCCGGGCACGGCAAACGCGTTAATCACCGGCGAATCGACGACCTTGAACTGATACTTCAGGCTGCTGCGGTGCGAGATGGCGGCCATCTTCTGCCCTTTCTCGTCGATGAATTTCTGCATCTTCGGGTCGGAATACAAACCGAACTGGGCCGTCACGGCTGGGTCCGACTGCGCGCCCATGGCCACTTCCTGGCCTTCGGATACCAAGATGACTTCTTTTTTGCCAGTGACGGGGTTCACGGCGCAGCGGCTAAAAAGCAAAACCGCTGCCGCGCCAACCGTCAGAGTAAGACGTGTTTTCATAAGAAAGAGGCACCCAGAACCGGAAAACGGGCCGGAATTGGTCCGCCTGTTGCCGGCATGAGGTGTGCGCTAACAAACGCAACGCGACGCAGCGGGTTGTTGCCAGATGCTATCGGCGGCTGTTGAACCCTGTGGTTTGGTAACCGATGAGCAAATCGGTGCGGGTTCCCGGCGGGCGGTAGTACACCAGCAGGTCGTACTGGTTTTCGGTTTCATTGTGCGTGCCTTCGAAGTACACTTCATTGGGGACCGCACCGCGGGCGCCGGCCACGGCAAAGTCGTAGTTGTAGTAGCCCTGCTTGAGCAGCGCGTGGCCGGTGTAAAGTTGTTGGGCTTCGTCGTAGGCGAGGCGAAACTCATCTTTGAGCTGCCAGTCGGTGAGCGCGCCGAACACGTAAACCGGGCCGGGGGCGGCCTGGGTAGCCTTTAGCTGAAAGGTGACGTTGGCGTAGTCGGCGTTGGTAGCGCCGTTGCCGTACTCGCGGCTTTCGAACACGCGCTGGCCGTTGGCATCCTGGTACTGGTTGTAGGCCTGCTGGCTGCGCGTCACTTCGGGCTGCAGCAGGGCCGTGACGGGCGTGGCGCGCGGGTCCACGCGCAGCACGCCAATGCCGGCGGCCTGCACCGAGCGGGTATCAAAGAAGCGGTACTCACTCAGGCCCGGGAAAGCGTTTTCGAAACCGAAGTACTGGTAGTCGAGCCGGCGCTCGGCGTCGCGCACGAAGGTGGGGCGCAGGTTGTACCTGGCATTGTCCCAGCGGAAGTTCTGGCGCAGCACCACCTTCACCTCCACGGCCGGGTTCACCAGCTCCACGCTGGCGTAGCTGATGGCAAAGTCGAGCTGCTGCAGCGTAAACCGCTCCTGGCCGCCAATCACAATGCCGGGCTGCAAACTCGCTTGCACGCGGTTTTCATACACCAGCAGCCGGCGCGATACCACCGGCACGCTGCCCGGGCTTTGCACCACCAGCAGGTAGTTGCCGCTGATTTTTACTTGCGGGGCCCGTAGCCGGTAGTGGAAATACGGCACCTTGGTGCCCGTGCCCACCCGAAAGTCGGTGATGAGAAACTCGTTTATCTCGTTCAGAAACTGCATGTCCGTCAGCACAGAGGGCTTCCAGTCCACGTCGCAGTGAATGAGCTTGGCCGTGTAGCGTTGGCTTTGCTCGCCCAGCACGTCAAACTCCAGCAGAATGCCGGGGCTCTGGCCCAGCGGCACCACCGGCGGCTGAAACACCTCGTTGGGCTGGCCGGTGGCCACGTAGCATTGCACGCTGCGCACCTCGGGCGCGTAGGTGTAGTCCCGATAGCGCAGGGTTTTGTCGGCGTAGTATTCGGGGGGCTTTTGCTGGCCAGGAGCGGCCGGGGTGGTGCTGGTGATGGGCGTGCCGAGCGGCACGCAGGCGGTAGCGAGCAGGAGGGAAGCAAAGAGACTGGAAAAGCGCATGATGCGAAAGTACAGCTTGCGTCGGCTGCTCGCGGTGCCCGCCGCCCCCAGCCCAGCCGAGTGGCCGCCCCGCACAAAAAAAGGTGACCTCTTCCGAGGCCACCTTTCATCACGAAACAGGCACGACAACTACTGGCCGGTTTGCCTTACTCTTAAGCCAGGTCGAAGCGGCCCAGATTCATCATCTTGGTCCAGACGGCCACAAAGTCGGTTACGAACTTCTCCTGGGCATCGGCGTAGCCATACACTTCAGCAAGGGCCCGCAGCTCGGAGTTCGAGCCGAAAATCAGGTCCACCCGGGTGCCGGTCCATTTCACAGCGCCGGTTTTGCGGTCGCGGCCGTTGAAGGCGTTTTGCGCATCCGTCGTACCCTTCCACGTGGTGCCCATGTCGAGCAGGTTCACGAAGTAATCATTGGTCAACGTGTTTGGACGGTCGGTAAAGACGCCGTGCTGCGACTGGTCGGAGTTGATGTTGATGGCCCGCAGGCCGCCAAACAATACCGTCAGCTCCGGCGCGGTCAGCGTCAGGAGTTGGGCTTTGTCAATCAGCATTTCCTCGGCCGCCGCCTTGTGGTGCGACTTCAGGTAGTTGCGGAAGCCGTCGGCTGCCGGCTCCATGGCCGCAAACGACATGACGTCGGTTTGCTCCTGGGAAGCATCGGCGCGGCCAGCGGTGAACGGAACCGTCACTTCATGCCCGGCATTTTGAGCAGCCTGCTCGATGCCGACACCACCAGCCAGCACAATCAGGTCGGCCATTGAAATCTGCTTGCCGTCGGTTTGGGCACCGTTGAACTCCCGCTGAATACCATCCAGTTTCTGGAGTACCTGCGCCAGCTGCGCTGGGTTGTTTACTTCCCAGTTTCGCTGCGGAGCCAAACGAAGGCGGCCACCGTTGGTACCACCGCGCTTGTCTGAATCGCGGTAGGTGGAGGCAGATGCCCAGGCCGTAGACACCAGCTGGCTCACCGACAGGCCGGAAGCCTGAATCTTGCCTTTCAGCGTGGCGATATCTTGGTCGTCAACTAATTGGTAGGTGACGGCTGGGATTGGGTCTTGCCAGAGCAATTCTTCCGTGGGGATTTCCGGGCCCAGGTACCGCTCTTTGGGTCCCATGTCGCGGTGCGTCAGCTTAAACCAGGCGCGGGCAAAGACATCGGCAAACTCGTCCGGATTCTCGTGGAAGCGCTTGGAAATAACTTCATACGCCGGGTCTACGCGCAGGGCGATGTCCGTGGTGAGCATGAAGGGGGCGTGCTTCTTGGCCGGGTCGTGGGCATCGGGAATGGTACCGGCACCGCCGCCGTCCACTGGCCGCCACTGGTGTGCTCCGCCGGGGCCCTTGGTCAACTCCCACTCGTAGCCGAACAGGTTGTCGAAGTAGTCGTTGCTCCACAAGGCGGGCGTGCTGGTCCAGGCACCTTCGAGGCCGCTGGTGATGGTGTCGCCACCATGGCCCTGGCCGAAGCTGTTGCGCCAGCCCAGACCCATTTCTTCCATGCTGGCACCGGCGGGCTCACTGCCCACGTGTTCGCCGGGGTCGGCAGCTCCGTGGGTTTTGCCGAAGGTGTGGCCGCCGGCAATCAGCGCCACGGTTTCCTCGTCGTTCATGGCCATGCGGCCGAAGGTTTCGCGGATATCGTGGGCCGAGCGCAGCGGGTCGGGTACGCCATTCGGGCCTTCCGGGTTCACGTAGATGAGGCCCATCTGCACGGCGCCGAGCGGGTTGTCCAGCTCCCGCTTATCGGTGTAGCGCTTGTCGCCCAGCCACTCAGTTTCGGGGCCCCAATAAATGTCTTGCTGGGGCTCCCATACGTCGGTCCGGCCGGCACCAAAGCCGAAGGGTTGGAAGTTCATCGACTCCAGAGCACAGTTGCCGGCGAAGACAATCAGGTCGGCCCAGGAAATCTTCTGACCGTATTTCTGCTTGATAGGCCAGAGCAGCAAGCGGGCCTTGTCCAGGTTCGCGTTGTCGGGCCAGCTGTTGAGGGGCGCAAAGCGCTGGGCCCCGGAGCCGCTGCCGCCGCGGCCGTCGCCGATGCGGTAGGTGCCGGCGCTGTGCCAGGCCATCCGCACGAAGAACGGGCCGTAGTGGCCGTAGTCGGCCGGCCACCAGTCCTGCGAGTTCGTCATCAGCTCGAAAAGGTCCTGCTTGACGGCATTCAGGTCCAGCTTCTTGAACTCCTCGGCGTAATTGAAATCTTTGCCCAGGGGATTTGACATGTCCGCGTGTTGGCGCAGGATGCTGATATTCAGCATATTAGGCCACCAATCGCGGACGGTGCGGCCGCCACCGGCGCTTTTCTTCACCGCGCCGGTGCTAAACGGGCATTGGGCTGCCGGCTCATTGAGTTCGTACAAGACTGAGTTTTCCGGGGGGAGGCTATGCAGGTTTTCCATCTTGATAATGATTTTTATTTCGTCCTGTTTTGCGAATCTTGGTGGTCAAAAATCGACCGCTCTGATTATGTTAGCCAGCTCCTTCGATAGGGTTAATTATTCGATGATGCTGGATTTAGTCCGCTCATAGAGTTAGGACTGGTACAAACTTACAACCACTCTTTTCATAATCAAAATTGATTTAATTGATGTTTTTATAAGCAGAGATTATAATTGTCGAAAATTCGTGTTGCGGTAAGCAGATTCCAGACGATTAGGACGGGCGGGATGGCATTTTCGAACAACTAAACAGTCGCGCACAAGCAACCGGATAGAGAACGTCATTCCGAGCTTGCCGAGGAATCTCGCCGGAGTCATCCGCGCCGCCTACTGGCGCGAGCAAGATTCCTCGGCAAGCTCGGAATGACGTTCTTCTTTATGTCATATAAGTCGGTTGGCAGCGGCAAGCATTGGCAAGTTCGGAATGACGTTCTTCTTCATCCGGTTACTTGTGCGTGGGCACTCAAACGGTTTCATGCCTGGCACCCTTATCAGGTGATGAAAACAGGGCGTGTGGATATCCAAACATTGGTTGGAGGTAAAAAATGCATTCGTCTCATCAACAATTGAACAAAGAAAAGCGGCGTCGTTGCAAGAAATAAATCCTTGCAACGACGCCGCCCCGGAGCCTCAGCAACCGAGGATTTCCTTGGTTACATCAATTCCTCCCAGCGCTTGGTTTGGGCCGTCAGCTCCTTTTTCACCGCTTCAAATTTGAGGGTAGCGTCCTTCAGCATTGCCACGTTGGCGTAGATGGCCGAGTCGGCCAATTGGGCTTCGTACACCGCCAGTTCTTTTTCGAGCGCGGTGATGCGAACTTCCACTTCGGCCAGCTCTTTGGCGGCTTTCTTCGCGTCGTTGCTGTTGGATGCGTGCACCGCTTTGGGCTGCTCCACCGGGACGGGCTTGGGGGCCGAGGGACTGGGCAGGCCGGCTTTCTTGGCGGCTTTCTCGCGGTCTTCCTGCCACGTTTCGTACTCGGCGTAGGTGCCGGGGTACTCCTTCAGCTGGAAATCCTCGATGTACCAGATTTTGGTCGCCACGTTCTCCACAAAAAACCGGTCGTGACTAATGACGATGAACGTGCCTTGGTACTGCTCCAGGGCCTGAATCAGGATGTTTACCGATACCATGTCCAGGTGGTTGGTCGGTTCATCGAGCAGCAGGAAGTTGGCTTCCGAAATCAGGGTTTTGGCCAGGGCCACGCGGCTTTTCTCGCCCCCGCTTAGCACCTTAATTTTCTTGAAAACCTCCTCGCCCGTGAACAGGAACGAGCCCAGCACCGAGCGCAGCTCCATGTCGTTGCGCTTCGAGCCGGCCTCGCTCATCTCCTGCAAAATCTCGTTGTCCAGCGTCAGGCTCTCCAACTGGTGCTGGGCGTAGAACGACATAATCACGTTGTGACCCAGCTGGTGTTTGCCGGCGGTGGGGGCTTCGGTGCCGGCCACCAGGCGCATGAGCGTGGATTTGCCCTTGCCGTTGGCCCCGATGAGTGCGATTTTGTCGCCCCGCTCGATGTGCACGTTCGTGTCGCGGAAAATCAGCTTCTGGTCGTACTTCTTGGTCACGTGCTCCATGCGGAGGATGTGGCGGCCGGGCTCGGTTTTGAAGGTGAACTTCATGTTGATTTTGGCCGCGTCCTGGGCCACGTCCTCGATGCGCTCCAGCTTATCGAGCGCCTTCACGCGGCTCTGGGCCTGCTTGGCCTTGCTGGCCTTGGCCTTGAAGCGCTCAATGAACCGCTCAGCAGCCCGGATTTGGGACTGCTGGTTCTCGAAAGCGCCCTTCTGAATGATGTTGCGCTCCTCTTTTTCTTCCAAGTAATAGGAGTAGTTGCCGGCGTAGGGCACCAGCTTGCCGCCGATTACCTCCACGGTGGTGTTGGTGGTGCGGTCCAGGAATTCGCGGTCGTGACTCACGATGATAACCGCGCCCTCGTAGTCGGCCAGGTAGTTTTCTATCCACTTAATGGAGGGCAAGTCCAGGTGGTTGGTGGGTTCGTCGAGCAGCAGCAGCGAGGGCTGCTGAAGCAGGATTTTGGCCAGCATCACGCGCATGCGCCAGCCGCCCGAGAAGGACTTGAGCGGCTTGGTCAGCTCCTCGGTGCTGAAGCCCAGGCCTTCGAGGATTTCCTCGGCGCGCGACTGCATGGTGTAGCCGCCCAGCGCCTCAAACCGCTCCTGCATGGTGGCCAGCTTGTCAATCAGGTCATCGGAGTAGTCGGTTTCGAAGAGCACCAGAATGTCATCAATCTTCTTCTGCAGCTCCAGCGCTTCCTCAAAGGCCTGCATGGCCACGTGCAGGATGCTTTCGTGCGTGTCATAGCTGAGCAGGTCCTGGTTCAGGAAGCCCAGGCTCACGTCCTTGGCCATCGAAATATTGCCGCCATCGGCCTTGTACTCGCCCACCAGCAGGCGCAGCAGCGTCGATTTGCCGGTACCGTTCAGGCCAATGAGGCCGATTTTGTCTTTGGGCTTGATGTGCAGGCTCGCGTTGTCGTACAGGGCACGGGAGCCAAAGTGAAAGTCGAGGTCGGAGATGGAAATCATGGGGTCGCGGGGTATTCGGGTGCAAAGGTACGGCGCAGGGGTGGGCCCATCGGTTTTTTTCACGGAATCAGCCGCGCACACCATAACCAAAAGGCTGGGATGGCTGTATCAAAAATGTCGATACACGAATCAGCCTCGCGCTACACCGTTCACTAACTCCATTTGCTTATGTCTGCTACTTTTTCGCGCAATTTTTCCCCGGCGGCGGTCAGCCGCCTGGCTTCGGTGGCGCTGCTCGGCCTGGCCGTGCTTTCATCCTGCTCCAAAGGCGATACCGAACCGCCCGTGCCGGTGCCCGAGGCTCCGGCCACCATCACGTTCACCCGGGCGGGCCTCTACCCCGAAGGCGTGCAATACGACGCCGCCAACAAGCGGTTCCTGGTTACCTCGCTCACCACCGGCCAAGTGGGCCAGGTGAAGGACGACGGCACCTACAGCACGGCCTTTCCCGACGACCCCAAGCTGGTGTCGGCCATTGGCATGTACCTCGACGAGCCCCGCAACCGCGTGCTGGTGGCTATTTCCGACCCCGGCGCCAACCAGCAGCGCACCAGCACTGCCACCCTGCGCAAGCTGGCCCGCTTGGCCATCTACAACCGCACCACGCCCACGGCCGCGCCCGTGGTGGTGGAACTGGGCACTCTGCGTCCCAACGTGGGCCACTTCGCCAATGACATCGCCGTGGACGTCCAGGGCAATGCCTACGTGACGGACAGCTTCTCCGGCATCATCTATAAAGTTGACGCCACGACCAACGTCGCTTCGGTTTTTCTGGAAAGCCCGCAGTTTGTGGCCCCGGCCGGCACGTTCGGCCTCAACGGCATCGTGTTTCACCCCGACGGCTACCTGCTGGTGGCCAAGTCGGATGAGGGCAAGCTGTTTAAAATTCCGCTGGCCGCCCCCAGCACGTTCACTACCGTGGCCACCACGCAAAACTTAACGGCCGCCGATGGCCTGCTGCTGCAGGACAACAACACGCTGCAAGTGGTGTGCAACGCCCAGGCCAAGGTGTTCCGCTTGGCTACCACCAACGGCTTCGGGGCGGCCACGCTTTCGGGTACTTTCGCCACGCAGCCCCAGTTCCCGACCACCCTGGCCCGGCGCGACGGCAACAGTTACGTGCTATACGCCAACCTCGACGCCTTATTTTCGGGCCGGATGCCAGCCGTGAGCCAGTTCAGCATCAACCGCGTTATTTTTTAGTAAGGCAGTTGCGCTTGACGCAAAAAGGGCCTCTTTCGTCCGGAAGAGGCCCTTTTTGCGTTGTTCGAAACCGTTAAGCCGCTGCCGCTGCCTGGGCGGCGGCGGTTTCCAGCGCCGCCACCTTCACCAGGCGCAGCTTGATAATGCCCAGCTTGTCCAGGGTCCAGATGACGGGGTAGGAGGGGTCAAGCTCCCACTTCTTCACGCCAAAGTTGACGCGGCTGGGCAGCTTGTGGTGGTTGTTCTGAAACAGCTCGCCGCCGGTGAGGAAGTCGAAAAACAGCGAATTGCGGCTCTTGTCGTTGTTATCGAAGTTTTGGTAGCCGTACTTGTGGCCGGCCCAGTTCACGATGGCCCCGTGCACCGCGCCCATGCTTAGGTGGATGGGCAGCAGCAGAAACTGCCACCAGGCGGTAGCAAAGTTGACGTAGAACAGCACGTACACCACCGCCCAGCCCACGCGGGAGTACCACTTGTTGCCGAACTCCTCCAGCGAATTCCAGACCGGATAGTCGCCGGCGAAGCGCTCCGCAGCCACGCTGGTGCCGTTCACGCAATCCTGGTAAATGGTGCGGGTTTTCCACATCATGGTGAAGGCGTTGGTGCTGTTGTGGGGCGAGTGCGGGTCGTGGGCCGTGTCGGAGTAGGCGTGGTGCATGCGGTGCAGCAGCGCATAGGCCCGCGGCGACATAAAGCTGCTGCCCTGCGTGGCGTAGGTCAGCAGGAAAAACACCCGTTCCGTGAGCGGGCCCATCGTGAACATGCGGTGGGCGGCGTAGCGGTGCTGGAAAAACGTCTGCGTAAACAGCGACAGGTACCAGTGAGCGAGGAAAAAGGCGAGGATTATCATAGGTGTAGCTGCGCCACCGGGCGAATGGCAAAAAAGGTCCCGCAGGCCCAAAATGTTCAAAACAAAGCTAGCGTTAAGCCATTGCTGTCGTAAGGTACAGCGTCTTCAGGCTGTGAATTCCGCTTTGCTACTTGGGCAGGGGCGCTTCGTCCTTCGATTCGCTGAGCTTCTGCGCTAATTTCTGGGGCACGCCAATGCTGTGGAACAAACCACTTACGATACCCTGGCGCCAAAGGGTGAACATCGAAAAGCGCGGCTCGCGGGTGCTCGTCATTTCGCCGGTCACCAGCTCGCCGCGCTTGCGCGGGTTCTGGTCGCGGATAACTACCACGTTGGCCGCCTTCGAGATAACCCGTTTCAGCAGCGGTTTCTTTATCTCATCCTCTTTGTAGCCCAGCAACTCCAGCTGCAGGCCCGAATACTCGGCCCGCATGGTGCCGGTGGTGCGCTGGCGGTCGGCCTGCAGGTCGAAGCGTATGCGCTGCACCGCGCCCTGCTTAAACTTCACCAGCCGGGTGGGCACGGTCATGGTATTGAGAATGGCAAACGGGCCGGGGCCGAACGCCCCCCATACCCGGTGCCGCCCTTTGGGGTCGAGCAAGTACATCGATACTAGGGCTTCCGCACCAAAAGTAAGCGGGCTGTAGGTTAGTTTCGGGCATGGACCCTTTCGCTTCCT
>NZ_BMGY01000014.1 GCF_014640435.1 Hymenobacter frigidus
CTTGAAAAACAGGTACGCCGACCTGACCAAAGTAACAACGCAAAACTAAGTTGTCAGACCACTAGTTCTACCGCGGGGGTGGCACTGGCTGGCGCAGCCTGGGCCATTTCCGGGGCGGCAACAGCCCCGGGCGCAGCTACCAGTGTAGCGGACGTATCGGCATCGGCATCGTCACCCGTTAGCAACGGGGCCGGGCGAGCCGCCCGGGGGCGCAGCCAGCGGTGCAGCACTTCGTAGAGGTGGCGGCTTTTCACGGGCTTGCCCACGTAGTCGTCGAGGCCCTGGCGCATGAAGCGGCCGGCATCTTCCTGCATGGAGTAGGCCGTCATGGCCACCACGGGCGGGCAGGCGGCACCCAGCAGCCGGCGGATTTCGGCCGTGGCGGCCACGCCGTCCATATCCGGCATCTGAATGTCCATGAAAATGATGTTGTAGTTCGCGTCGGCAACCGTGGCCAGGGCAATGGCTTCGGGACCGCCACTGGCTACGTGCACCTCGCAGCCCAGCTTGGACAGCAGGCGCTGGCCCACCTTCTGGTTGATGGCGTTATCATCGACGAGCAGCACGCGGGGCGCGGCCTCGAAGGGCTGGAACACGGGCTCGCGCACCGGGACCACGGCGGGCCGGTCTTCGGGCCGGGCCTCGCGGACGCTGATGGTGAACCAGAACACCGAGCCCTCGCCTTCGTCGGAGAGCACTCCAATTTCACCGCCCAGCAGCTCGGCCAGCTGCCGGCTGATGCTCAGGCCCAGGCCGGTACCGCCGTAGGCCTTGCTGGGCGTAGTATCGAGCTGGGTGAAATTGGTGAACAGCAGACTGGCGTTATCGCTCGAAATGCCAATGCCCGAGTCCTGCACGGCAAAGCGCAGGGTGTGCAGCTCGCCGTCGGTGCTCACGCTGGATACCACGATGCCCACCGTACCCTCGTTGGTGAACTTGATGGCGTTGGCCACCAGGTTGCTCAGAATTTGGAGCAGCCGCACCTCGTCGGTCATGACGTAGGCGGGCGTGTGCGGCGTGATGTGGTAGGTGAAGCGGATATTTTTCTGCTCGGCCCGGTAGATGAACAGGGCGCGAATGCGCTCCATCACAGCCTGCAGCTCCAGGGCCGACTCGTGCACCTGGAGCTTGCCAGCCTGCATCTTGGACAAGTCCAGAATATCATTGAGGATGGTGAGCAGCGCGTCGGAGCTTTTGCGCAGCGTGTCCACGTAGTCGAGCTGCTCGTCGGTTTCCACGGTCTGGTCGAGCAGGTCAATCATGCCGATGATGCCGTTCATGGGCGTGCGCAGCTCGTGGCTCATGTTGGCCAGAAACTGGGTTTTGGCTTCCAAGGCGGCTTCGGCAGCGTCTTTGGCCTGGCGCAGGTCGTCCTGCATCTGCCGGATTTCAGTCACGTCGCGGGCAATGCCTTCGGTACCCACTTCGCCCGCATTCACTACCCGGGCATTCACGAGCACGCTCACGGGGTAGCCGTCTTTGTGCCACATCCGGGTTTCAAAGTTGCGCAGCATGCCGGTGCGCTTGGCCTCCACATCGGCGCGGGGTATATCGTCGGCACTCACGAAGTAGTCGGCCACGGTCTTGCCAATGACGTCTTCGGGCTCGTAGCCCAGCACCTCGCGTACCGACGGGCTGACGATGGTCAGCAGGCCTTCGCTATCGGTGCGGTAGTAAATATCCTGGAACGACTCGAAAATGGAGCGAAACTTCTCCTCCTGGGCCTCCAGGGCCAGCTGGGCCCGCTTCTGCTCGGTGATATCGTGGGCAATGGCCGAAATTTCCTCAAAGGAGCCATCGCCCAGGTAAATTGGGTTGAGGTAAATATCGGTCCACACATCGTAGCCGCGGACATCGTGCAGGCGCATTTCGAAGCGCTGGGCCTGGCCCTTGGCGGCCGCATCGTAGTGCTGCACAAAGGTGTCGCGCTCGGCTTCGGGCATGCGGGCCAGGTCGGCTTCCCACAGGTTGAGGCCGCGCACCGGATACGTGCCATTGCGCCGCAGGAAGAGGGCCGCGTAGTTGCGGTTGAAGTTCATGAGGTGGGCGCGGGTATCCACCGTCCACATCACGTGCGAGCCGCTTTCGAAGATGGCGTTCAGGCGGGCCGTCTGCTTGCCGATTTGCTCCTCGTTGCGCTTGCGCTCAATGGCCAGGGCCACCTGGTTCGAGATGAAGTGCAGCACGTCGAGGTCGCCGGGCGTGTAGGTATCGGCGCGGCCGTAATCCTGCACGGCCAGCACGCCGATAATACGGTCGCCGATGCTCAGCGGCGAGGCCAGCATCACCTCGGGCACCAACCCGTAGGCAATGACGGTACCGTTGCGGATAAGCTGCTGAAAATCGAGGTGGGTGAGGTAGCGCGGCTGCCCGCCGGCAATGATGTACTCCGACACGCCCGACGAAAACGGCCGTACCGCCTTCGGCCGGTGCTGAGGGTGCTGGTCGACGTGGTAGGCAAACTGCAACTCCGTGCGGGCGTCGTCGCAGAGCGCAATAAACAGGTTGCTGGTTTCAATAATCTTGCTCAGCTCGCGGTGAATGGCCCCGTAGAGGCTGGGCAGGTCCTTGGCTGAAATGGCCAGGTTGGCAATGCTGTAGTAAACCTTCTGCAGACGCTCGGCCTTGATGCGGTCCGTGATGTCGTGCAGAATAGCGCGGCTGCTCACCGGCTGGCCTTCCTCGTACACCACGCTCATGCTGCCAATCAGGTGCACGGGCTTACCCAGGCTGGTCAGAAACACGGTTTCTACCTTGTTCACCGGCTCGCCGTCGTACAGGTTGCGCAGCTGGTAGAGCAGCTTGGCTTTGTAGTACGGGTGCACCACATCGGCGAGGGTGCGGGTGGCCAGCTCGGCATCGGTGTAGCCCAGCTTTTCCTTCCAGGCCTTGTTCACGAAAAGAAAACCATTGTCGGCGCGCAGGTGCTGCACCAAGTCCTGGGCATTGTCGAGAAAGTCCTGCAAATGGGTGCTGTCGCCGGCCAGGGCGGCGGGGGCCAGGGTGCGGTTCTGGGGCTCTTGTCCCACCAGCCAAGTCCCGCTAACAGCCCCGACGGCATCGTGCGTGAAGCCGGTGCGCCACTGCACCGGGCGCGGATGGCCCAAGTGCGTGAGCACGGGCCGCTCGTAGCTGGCCACCACGGTTTCGCTGGCAATGGCATCGAGGTATTGCTGGCGATAGGCCGCCCGCTCGGCGGGAACGGTAAAAATATCGCAGCCAAACTGCCCCAGCACCTGCGCCCGGTTGTAGCCGACGAAGGTCAGGAAGGTGTCGTTCACCTCCACAATAGACCCATTCACATCAAGCAACAGGTAGAACTGCCCCAACTGGTCGAGCAGCGCGGCGGGCAGCGGCGTAGTGGGGGCAGAAGTAGCAACCGTAGATGAAGCCATAAAGAAAAACGCGTACGCCCTGGGTAATATTTCCTGCTAAGATAATCCGCACTGCCCCACGGCAGGCTACAGCGTAAATTTGACCAAAAGTAACTAACGCGGCCCGGCCCCGGTCCGTTCTCCCACCCCCTTGCCGCCTTCTCCCGCGCCGCTGCTGCTCTTCGCCGTTACCACCGACCTGTGCTACGACCAGCGGATGCAGCGCATTTGCGGCAGCCTGGCCGCCGCGGGCTACCGCGTGCAGCTGGTGGGCTGGCAGCGGCCGGCCTCGCCCCCGCTCACGCCCCAGCCCTACGCCCAGCACCGCCTGCGCGGCTGGTTTCAGCACGGCAAGCTGTTTTATTTGGAATACAACCTGCGGCTGTTTTTCTACCTGCTGGGCCAGCGCGCCGCCGCCTGGTGCGCCTGTGACCTCGACACCGCCCTGCCCGTGTGGCTGCGGGCGCGCCTGGGCGGCCAGCCCTTTGCGTACGATGCCCACGAGCTATTCACGGAAGTACCCGAAGTGGTGGGCCGCCCGGCCGTGCAGCGCGTATGGCGCTGGATAGAAGGCTTCATCGTGCCGCGTGCCCGGTTGGCCTACACCGTGGGCCCGGCCCTGGCGCGGGTGTTTGAGCAGCGCTACGGCCGGCCCTTCGCCGTGGTGCGCAACGTGAGCCGCCTGCAAGCGGATGCGCCGCTGCCAGCGGTACCAGTTTCCCCCGGCGGCTACATTCTCTACCAAGGCGCGCTGAACGCGGGCCGGGGCCTGGAAAACCTGCTCGATGCCATGCCGCAGGTGGCGGGCCGGCTGGTCATTTGCGGCGAGGGCGACCTGTCGGCGGCCCTGCGCGAACGGGCCGGGCGGCTGGGCTTGCTGGCTACCGGGCAGGTCGAGTTTCGGGGCTTCGTGCTGCCCGAAGCGTTGCGTGAAGTCACGCGCCACGCTGCCGTGGGCATCATGCTGCTCGAAAACACTGGCCTGAGCTACTACTATTCGCTGGCCAACAAGTTCTTCGACTACGTGCACGCCGGCATTCCGCAGGTACTCATCGATTTTCCCGAATACCGCGCCCTCAACGAGCAGTTCGACGTGGCCGAGCTGGTAGCCGACCTCGCCCCCGCCACGCTGGCCACCGCCCTCAACCGCCTGCTGCGCGAAGACCCCACCCGCTACGAGCACCTGGCCGCGAACTGCCGGCGCGCCGCGCCCCAGCTCAGCTGGCAGCACGAGGAACGGGAGCTGCTGCGGCTATGGGGAGCAATGGTACCCGTGGTCGATGCGGCGGGGCCACTGCCGTAGCGTTGAGTCACTCAGGGGCTCTTTGCCTTATGTGACGGTTGAGGATGACTTGCTTTATGGAACGATAACGGGCCCTTATCAACTCCTATCCACAGGACAGTGGCTATTTAAATCACCGTTTTGGTGCACCAATCTAGTAAACCACCGGTAGGCTCCCACAACAACCATACACGACGAATGAAGGCAAAAACTTTACTATTTCTACTCCTCATTTGCTGCCTGTCAATATCCCCTTATCGTGGTGTACAAGCACAAAATGCCGCCACCGACAAGCAGGCAATCGCGATGCTCAGGGAATTTTACACCGCGTATATCACCGCGTTTTCCGAGCTACCCGCGACGGATGCGTTAAAAAAGCTACAGACCCTTCCAAAAAAGTATTGTACGGCTGGTTTGCTGCGCAAAATCAATGCGCAATCTCAGCAGGGGCACGTAGACGCGGACCCGTTTACGCAATCGCAGGATGTGGATTTGTCGTGGATTAACACCTTAGCGGTGCGCAGAGATGTAAAAAGCGCCAACTTCTACACGGTCTCTTTGGGGGATGATATTTCCCAGTTTAAGGTGGCCATTCAGTTGACCGTGCTCAAGCAAGGCAATAGTTTCAAAATTGCAGCTATCAGAAGTTTTAAATACAAGAAGTACTAACCGCTCCTTTCGGTGAACGGCAGAAATCAGCCCTTCAATTGGTGGCCAGCTGGCCCCAGTAGGGCGGGGCGAGTTTAAGAAACCCGTCTACTAATCAAAGTTTACGAAACGCGCCGAGGTGATGAGTTTCGCAAACTCGAAACCAGACGCTTTCCCGGGCCTAGGCAAACAGAATTTTAGGGGAAGTGGGGAAGTACCAAAAGCGCCATGCTCATCTTCTTTTCTGTCCCTTGACACAATCTCAGTTCCCGGACACATCTTGGAATCAGAACGATTTTGGGCCCTTCCGACCGCTGCGTCCAGCGTGGCACTTTTGCGGTTTGGGGCCTTGTTTTCGGCATTGGCCTTCCTCCCTCAAGAGAGGGCAGGGAAGGTCATGTTTCGCTGTGCCCTGCATGGGTGAGTTTGTCTAGAAATGACGGATAGAAGAAGGACGTGTATTTCTTCTGTTATGGCAGCAAAATCCAGCGACTCGTCGCCCGACAAACGGCGTAAATACGCCCAGGTCTTTCGCCAGTTCTAAGGCGATATCCCGCACCCGGTGGACGCGTACCGGAGAACCGCTCTAGCTTTGCGCCCTTCAACCAGCTTCTGTTTCGCATGAAAAAACTCCTACCCGCGCTGCTCCTGGGCAGCCTCTGTTTCGGGGCCGGCGCCTGGATGGCCCGCCCTACGGCCCCCGATGAAATCACGGTGCCCATGCTGCGCACTGCCCAGCAGTTACTTGGGTTAAATTTCAGCGACGCGCAGCTCGACTCCACGCGCCGTAACCTCACCGGCTACCGCGACAGCTACGAGGCGCTGCGCAAAATCAGCCTGCCCAATAGCGTGACCCCGGCCGTAGGCTTCGACCCGCGGCCGCTACGTTTGCGCCAACCAACCCTTGCCGGAGCCCGCAACGCCGGCAAGCTGCTGCCGCTACCAGGTAAGGTGAAGCTGCCCGCCAACCGCGACGACCTGGCTTTTTACACCGTGCGGCAGTTGGGCGAGCTGCTGCGCACCAAGCAGCTTTCTTCCGAAGAGTTGACCCAGTTTTGCCTGGCACGGCTGAAAAAATACGACCCCAAGCTGCACTGCGTCATCACCCTCACCGAGGACCTGGCCCTGCAGCAGGCCCGCCAGGCCGACCAGGAAATCCGGGCCGGCAAGTACCGTGGCCCGCTGCACGGCATTCCCTACGGTGCCAAGGACTTATTTAGCGCCAAAGGCTACAAAACGACCTGGGGTTCGGTGCCCTACAAAGACCAGACCCTGAACGAGGACGCGGCCGTGGTGGAGCGCCTGCGCGAAGCCGGAGCCGTGCTGGTGGCCAAGCTCACGCTAGGCGAGCTGGCGCAGGGCGACGTCTGGTTCGGCGAAAAAACCCGCACGCCCTGGGACATCACCAAGGGTTCCAGCGGCTCGTCGGCGGGGTCGGCCTCGGCGGTGGCGGCCGGGCTGGTGCCGTTTGCCATCGGCACCGAAACGTTGGGCTCCATCGTCAGCCCGAGCACGGCTTGCGGCGTCACGGGCCTGCGCCCCACCTACGGCCGCGTGAGCCGCGCCGGGGCCATGGCCCTGAGCTGGACCATGGACAAAGCCGGCCCCCTGGCCCGCACCGCCGAAGACTGCGCCCTGGTGCTGGCCGCCCTCACCGCCGCCGGCCCCGATGCCCGCGATGCCGCCACTCTGCTGGCTCCGAACACCTTCCGCTACGCCTTCGACACCAGCGTGAAGAAGCTGCGCGTGGGCTACCTCAAGGCGGCATTCGACCAGAATTACGCCACCAAAGCCAACGACCAGGCCAGCCTCGACGTGCTGCGCAAGCTCGGCGTGGAGCTGGTGCCCATTGAGCTGCCTGCCATCGCGCCCGGTGCCCTGCGCTTCGTGCTCACGGCCGAGGGCGCGGCGGCGTTCGACGACCTCACCCGCTCGGGCCGCGATGGCCAGATGGTGCTGCAAAACCGCTCGGCCTGGCCCAATACCTTCCGCTCCTCACGCTTTATTCCGGCCGTCGAATACCTGCAGGCCCAGCGCGTGCGCAGCCTGCTCATCGAGCAGATGGACGAAAAGCTGAAGGGCCTCGATGCCTACATCGCCCCGTCCTTCAGCGCCAACCTCACGCTCACCAACCTCACCGGCCACCCGGCCATTGCCCTGCCCAACGGCTTCACGGCCGCTGGCTTGCCCACCACCATCACCTTCATGGGCCAGCTCTACGAAGAAGGCAAGCTCCTGGCCCTGGCCAAAGCCTATCAGGACGCCACTGAATTCGACGAGAAGCACCCCGTTCTTCAGTAATAATGTACCCAGAAACGTCATGTCGAGCGTAGCCGAGACATCTTGCTCGGGGTAGTAATCTAATCGAATGAGTTACTGCTGCACGCGAGATGTCTCGGCTACGCTCGACATGACGTTCCCCAAGTTCTTCGTTCTACTTCCTTCGTTCCTCTTTCTTCGTTCAGCGCAGCGTTTTGCTTCCCTCCTACCTCCTCGCTCAACTCACGCCCACGGCGGCCGACCCGCGCCCGGTGCTGTTCACCGTTGCCGGCCCTACCGCCGTGGGTAAAACGGCCTTGTGTGTGCAGTTGGCCCAGCAGTTTCAAACCGAAATTGTATCGGCCGACTCGCGGCAGTTTTTTCGGGAGTTGAGCATCGGCACGGCCAAGCCCACGCCCGCCGAAATGCAGGGTGTGGCGCATCATTTCATCGACAGCCACAGCATCGGCGAAGATTATAGCGCGGGGCGCTTTGCCACCGATTGCCTGGCCCTGCTAACCGAGCTGTTCCAAAAGCACCCGCTGGTCATTCTCACCGGCGGCTCGGGCCTTTATGTGCAGGCCGTTACCGATGGGTTGGATGAGCTGCCCAGCGTGCCGCCCGAAGTCCGTGCCCTGCTGCACGCCGAGCTGGCCGCCCACGGCCTCTCCCACTTAGTGGCCGAGCTGGCCGAAACCGACCCCGTGGCCCACGCCCGCATCGACCAGCAAAACCCGCAGCGCGTGGTGCGCGCCTTGGAAATTACCCGCGCCACGGGCCAGCCGTTTTCCAGCTTCCACACCGCCGGCCCACCCGCCGAAAACCCGCTGTTTCGCAACGTGAAAGTGGCCCTCACCCGCGAGCGGGAAGCGCTGTATCAGCGCATCAACCTGCGCGTGGAGCATATGCTGGCCGCCGGATTGGTGGACGAGGTGCGCGCCGTGCTGCCCTACCGCCACCACCACGCCCTGCAAACGGTGGGCTATCAGGAGATATTCGGCTACCTCGACGGCAACTACGACTGGACCGAAGCCGTGCGCCTGTTGCAGCGCAATACCCGGCGCTACGCCAAGCGCCAGCTTACGTGGTTGCGGCGGGATGCGGCGTACCAGTGGGTGGAATTAGGTGGCGGGGCAGTGAAGGATAATCGATAAGAACGTCATGTCGAGCTTACCGAGACATCTCGCGCGCACCGTGGAACCGAAGGCAGGCGGAGCCAACGACTGGGTTACTGCCCCACGCGAGATGTCTCGGCAAGCTCGACATGACGTTCTCTTTACCTTGTTATTACCTCACTCAAACCGATAGGATTTCCACCATCCGCATGAAGCTCTGGTTGATGAGCTTCTTTTTGTTGATGGTGTCGATAAAGGGCGTGTACACCAGCTTCTTGTCGATGATGCCGGCCATGACGTTGCGCATGCCGTTCATGAGGCCTTCCACGGCGGCGATGCCGATTTGGGAGCCCAGCAGACGGTCGGCAGCCGTGGGCGAGCCGCCGCGCTGGATGTGGCCAATTACCGTGACGCGGGTGTCGAGCTGCGGAATGGCTTCCTTCACGCGGGCGGCCACGTTGGTGGCGTTGCCTTCCTCCTCGCCTTCGGCCACGATGACGATGAACGAGGTTTTGGAGCGTTTCCAACCCGTTTGCAAGGTATCGACCACGACATCGACGCTCATTTGGGTTTCGGGAATCATCACGATTTCGGCCCCGCCGCCGATGGCGCACGGGATGGCGATGTAGCCCGAGTCGCGGCCCATTACTTCCACGAAAAAGCAGCGGTCGTGCGAGTCGGCCGTGTCCCGGATTTTGTCGATGCAGTCGAGCGCCGTGTTCACGGCCGTGTCGTAGCCAATGGTGTAATCGGTGCCGTAGAGGTCGTTGTCAATGGTACCGGGCGCACCCACGGTGGGAATGCCAAACTCTTCCTCAAAAATCATGGCCCCGGTGAACGTACCGTTGCCGCCAATGGCCACCAGGCCCTCAATGCCGTTGTTCACCAACTGGTCGAAGGCCTGCTGGCGGCCTTCCTTGGTCATGAATTTCTGGCTGCGGGCCGATTTCAAAATCGTACCGCCCTTCTGCACCGTGTTCGACACCGAGGCCGAATCGAGCCGCACAAACTCGCCCTTAATCATGCCGCTGAAGCCGCGCATGATGCCGTACACCTCCAACCCGTGGTAGGTAGCGGTGCGCACCACGGCCCGAATGGCCGCGTTCATGCCGGGCGAATCGCCGCCGCTGGTAAAAACTCCAATTCTCTTCATCTTACTATTTATTAATCCAGCGGATGCGCAAATGGCAGCCAAACCTCGCAAAGTTCGCGAAATGAATGCAAATTTTCACCCTCCCTTTCACATTACTCGTTTAGATGCTGGAATGAATCTGTAGTAATACGGGCCTGAGTACGCCGAAGCTGGCCCTGCACCCGCTTCAATACACCCATCCAGCGGTCGGCAGGCACTATTACCGAGGATACCGGAGCATCTTTATGTTCAGGTTATCTTTTTTTTACATTTCGCGTGTCCGACGGATAGCAACTAGCTGTTTTCCGTGTATCTTACCTCAACATTTGGCCCACTGGCCGTTAACTTATTTCCCACCACTTAATTCCCACGTTATATGTTCGGTTTTTTCGAAAATGAGCAGGCCAAAAAAATTAAGGGTCACCTGTTAAACCTCGCCGCGCTTGCCAAAGCCGATGGACACATCGACGAGCGGGAAATGAAGTTTATCATTTCCGTGGGCAAGAAAAACGGCATCAGCTCCTCGGAGGTACAGGCGTTGGTATCGGGCTCCAAAGAAGGCAGTACCGACCTGCCCACCAACGACTCAGAGCGGTTCGACCAGATTTTTGACTTGGTTGATATGATGTTGGCCGACGGTATCGTGGATGAGACGGAAATGGACTTCTGCATCATAATGGCCGAGAAGCTGGGCTTCCGCAAAGCCATTGTGGGCGTGCTGGTGCGCAAAATTTCGCAAGGCGTGAAGGACGGCCAGCCCCGCGAGCGCATCAAAGAAGAATCAAATTCTTTTCTGAATTACAACGAATTACCTCGCCCCACGGTCGATATCAACTAGCTTATTCAACGGCATTTGTCGGCCGTGGCCGCAAGCGCATGGGCCCGTCGCCACTTCCTCATTCGAGGAAAGCCGACGGGCCTTTTGCGTGGCCAGTGGTAGCCGCCGCTTACTGGCCCGTGATGTGCGCGATGGCCCGCAGCAGAGCCGCGCAGGCCTCGTCAATCTCGGCGTCGGTGATGATGAGCGGCGGGGCCAGCCGCAGAGAGTTGTCGCAGAACAGGAACCAGTCGGTCAGAATGCCTTCGTGGGCCAGGGCGTGGTCGATGATGGGCTTGAGGACGGCGAAGGAGTCGAACTCCACCGCCAGGAGCAGGCCGCAGCCCCGCACGTCCCGGATGGCCGGGTGCCGTAGCTGCGCCCGAAACCGCGCTGCTTTCGCGGCTACGCCCTCGGCCAGCTTTTCGTCCTGCATTACTTGCAGCGTGGCCAGCGCCGCCGCGCAGCTCACCGGATGCCCGCCAAACGTGGTGCAATGGCCCAAAATCGGGTTGGTTTTGAAGCCCGACATGATTTCCGTGCTCGAAATGAAGGCCCCAATGGGCATGCCGCCGCCCATGCCCTTGGCACAAACCAGAATATCGGGCTCGATACCGAACTGCTCGAAGGCCCACATGGTGCCGGTGCGCCCGTAGCCGCATTGGATTTCGTCGAGGATGAGCAAGGCACCCACTTCCCGGCAGCGACGGCGCAGGGCCGGCAGGTAGTACGGCGTGGGTACCCGCACGCCGGCCTCGCCCTGCACGGTTTCGATGACGACGGCCGCCGTGCGCTCGGTTATCAGGGCCAGGTCGGCAAAATCGTTGTGCCGGATGTGGCGAACGTCGGGCAGCAGCGGCCGGAAGCTGTTCTTGAAATCCTCGGAACCGGTGATGGAGAGCGCACCGTGTGTGGAGCCGTGGTAAGCGTTGAGGCAGGAAATAAGCTCGGTGCGGCCGGTGTGGCGCTTGGCCAGCTTCAACGCGCCCTCGATGGCCTCGGTACCGGAGTTGGTGAAAAATACCGAATCCAGGTGCGCGGGCAAGGTCTGATGGATGGCCTCGGCCAGCTGGGCGGGCACGGCCTGCACCAGCTCGCCGTACACCATCAGGTGCAGGTACTTATCGAGCTGCGCCTGAATGCCGGCCAGCACGCGCGGGTGGCGGTGGCCCACGTTGCTCACGCCAATGCCCGAAATCAGGTCGAGGTAGCGGCGGCCGTCGGGGCCGTACATGTAGACGCCTTCAGCCCGCTCAATTTCCAGCAGCAGCGGGAAGTCAGAAGTTTGGGCCTGGTGGCGGAGGAATAGCTGGCGGGGTGTGAGCATCAAGTGGTTGTCGTATTTGGGGTCGAAATGGCGTCACTCGTCTATCACACCAAGTACAGCGAAGCACCTGGTTGGGCTCCCAGGATTTTTGCGAACGTGATAAGGTGCTTCGCTGCACTCAGCACGACAGATAGACAAAGAGAAAGGGCTTCGTTAGAACCAACAAGGCCCCACTTCGATTGCCCCGCAAAAGTAAAGAGGCCACTGCGGGGGCAGCGGCCTCTTTACTTTTAGCTTGATTGAATACCGCTGCAACTCAGTCGGTATTGATGGCAGGCTGCGCACCAGCCCCGGCTACACGCTTGATAACCTCTTTGGTGAAGTCCCGTTCGGCCTGAAATAGCTGGACTACCTGACGCAGGGCAATTACTTTCTGAAATTTATCGAAGTAGTCTTTTTCCAGGTTCAGCTCCTGTTGGCGCATGGCGAAGGCCTGGTTGAAATTCTCGCGGATTTGCTGGTCGGTCATGCCGTCGGTCACATCGCGGCGCAGCAGGCGGCCACTGCGGTTAAGCTCACGGCGGCGGGCCGAAAACTCGTTGTAGAGCGGCCAGAACTTCTGGGCCTGCTCCTGAGTCAACGATACGCGGTTGGTGATAAAGGCAATTTTAGCGTTTTCGAGTTGGCCCAGGCGCTGGCCTTTGCGGCCCCCGCCGAGCCCGCCCCCACCCTGCGCGTGGGCCGTGGGAGCCAACATCAGGAGCAGCGCGACCAGACTAAATAATCGAAGCATAAATGGAAAAGCAGACATGATAGTTGACGAGAATTATAGGTAGGTAAGTTCTTCGGAAGGCTGCGAGTCGAGCACCTCATTCAATTCAGCTTCCGAGGCGTGCAGAAAATCCTTGGCAATACCCGGATGGGCAGCCGTGAGCACCGCCAGGTCCGCGCTTTCGACGTGAGCACCGCTCGTGAGCAGGTAACCTACCAGCTCGGTACGGGGTACGGCATCGAGCGAGGCGGTGCTGGCCGTAGCCGGCACCAATTGTGGCGTGCCGCTCATATAAAACGAAGCCGCGAAGCCGCCCAGCACCGCCACCGAGGCCAGGCCCGTGCGCAAAGCCGGCGATAAAAAGCCAAGCCAACCCCCGCCGGCAGCCGTATCGCGGGCTTCGGCCTGGGGCAGCCGGGCCATGATTTGGGAGGGTAATCTATCGAAATAGCCAGCGGGCGGGCTGCTCAGCGGCGGGTGGGACCGCCGAGGGTGCGCATCTAGCTTGAAGGAAGGTTTCATGTAAGTTGGATGAAGAATAGGGGGCGGCGTTTAATTCAATAAATAAAAAATTGTGCTGGGGCACGCTAGTCATCGGTGTTGCGGGTCACGTAGTCTTCCACTTTTTTCACGGCGTGGTGGTAGCTGGCCTTCAACGCACCCACGCTGGTGCCCGTTACCTCGGCCATTTGCTCGTAGGGCATCTCATCGTAGTAGCGCAGGTTGAATACGAGGCGCTGCTTGTCGGGCAGCCGCAGAATGGCCTGTTGCAGCTTCAGCTCGATTTCGTCGCCCGCAATGGCCGGGTCGGCTTGGATTTTAGCCGCCAGCTCCGCTCCCACATCGGTGAGCGGCAGCAGAAACTTGCGGCGCTTGCTACCCAGAAAATTCAGGCATTCGTTGGTGGCGATGCGGTAAATCCAGGTGAACAAGGCTGCGTCCTGCCGGAAATTTTCGAGGTGCTTCCACACTTTGACGAATACGTCCTGGGTGAGGTCGTCGGCGTCGGCGTGGTCTATCACCATCTTGCGCACGTGCCAGTACACCTTGCTCTGGTACTTGCGCACGAGCTGGTTGAACGCCAGGCTGCGGCTGGCCGGGTCCTGAAACTTGAGAAGTATTTCGTGGTCTTCCAAACGGCGAAAAAATACGCCTGGGTGGCGAAGGCATGGGTTGGACGGCAAAGTACTCCCCGCGTTTAATACTCGCCGCTAAAAAGACCAGCACCTACCTGAAACTAGCAAACCTCCCTATATTTAGAGAAAACTTGACGAGCTACAACCAGCCCGCCACCCCAAAAAACAGTTCCATTAAATTGACAAGAAATCTAAGCCATCAGTAAAAGATGAATACCTCCGCTTCCATTGCCCAAATAATTGTCGCACTATCCGTCGGCTACGTATGGATATTCCGATTCGATAACATCGTCAAAGAATTCAACCAATACGGCTTGAATGACTTAACCCGAACCATAGTAGGGGGAACCAAAATAATATTGGCCACGCTGCTGGTCGCTGGCATCTGGTACCCGGCTTTGGTTCTGATTCCCGCGCTGCTGATGGGCTTCCTGATGGCCGCGGCGCAATATTTCCACGTCAAAGTAAATAATCCCTGGAGCAAGCGCCTGCCCTCTTTGTTCCTTCTGGCGCTCTGCGTTTTTATCGCGGCTGTGTCCCTAAAATTAATTTCGTAATGAGTTTCTTTCTTGCTCTTGTTCTATTCTCCAGCCTGTCTTTTTTAACATATGGCATCGCCTATTTCAAATCACCAAACATGAAAAGCGAGTTCAAGCGCTTTGGTCTGGAAAAGCAGGGAATGCTGGTGGCTATTTTAGAAGTATTGGGCGCGATAGGACTGCTGGTGGGCCTGGCCTTCAATCCGATTATGCTGCTTTCGGCGGGCGGATTAGCTCTGCTGATGCTGTTAGGGGTGGCCGTCCGGCTCAAGATTGGGGACAGCGTATTGGTCTGCCTGCCGGCGTTTTCCTTTATGGTATTGAACGCCTATATTTTTTACAAGGCGCTGCCGCAGTAAAAGGTAGCCATCGAAGATAGCGCGCCCGCCCACCCTCTCCCCTCGACAGCTTGGGATTGTAACCAGCGAGTTGCGAATAGCACGCTGATTAGGATGGTTTCCCGCAAGTTGCGAATAGCACGCTGATTAGGATGGTTTCCCGCAAGTTGCGAATAGCACGCTGATTAGGATGGTTTCCCGCAAGTTACTTGCGTAGTAAGGCTGGATTGCCGCAACTTGCTGTGCTACGAGTTGCGGTAATCCGAATGTTATGCGTCACCAATGGCAGCATTGCAAACTTGAAACTTTCGAAATTCTAATGAGCTTTTCTTTAGTGCGTAAATAAATAGACGAGTAATGAAAAACCTTTTTTAAAATAACGACTAAACAGAACATCAACACTATGAGAAACTTATTTTCAAGCATTCCCATAATGACCATAATAGCAACTTTATTTGCAGTAGGCGGATTTGCTCAAAGTATTTATTTGAAAGATTTTATTTGGTTTAGCAGAAGTGGTTCAATAGTAGTTGGACTTGGGATTGTTCTTTTAGCACGGACATCAATTGTAAAAGAGGATTTGCTTCTGAATATTAAAAGTTCTGAAACACCTTTTAATTTAAATAGTCCACAATATTTTGAAGCACTTGGTGAACCCGTTCCTGATTATGTAAAAAACGACTTAGCCAGTAGAAGTGCAGTTGGAGTTGTTGGACCTATTATTAGTTTTATAGGAACAATTATTTGGGGTTATGGAGATTTGCTTAACCATTTAATTACAAAATATAACTGTATTTCAAATTAATTGACGACAATACAAACACGAATAGACGACATAGCTTTGAGCAAACTGACTGCGGACCTTGTGCAGTCGTGATTTTTATCAACAGCAACGCATTGACAATCAATAGCATCTAATAGTTGCGGCGGCGCGTATCGGGTAAGGTTTCTTCAATAACTTACCACTGAAAATCAGTCAGGTCCGTTTCGTACATCTTTGGTCGGATGAAAAACACGGTAACTTGGCTGATTTCTTTTTGCCTATCAACAACCTATAGTTCTTAAAACAATATGGCGGTGGTCTAAAGCGAGATGATTTTGAATCTAATGACACCAAAGTGGCTTTTACTGCTCCCCAAAAGCGTGTTTTGCTTCTCGACTAATTGATTAAATTCTGGTTTTCATCCTGCTTTAGATCACCACCAAATATTTTTGCGAACTCTAAACAGAATAGCTCCGAGTGAACAGAATAACGGCTGATAACACGGATTTGGCAAAAGTGGGGCGGACGGAATTCTAATTCCCCACCTTCGCCAGGTCCTACCGTTAACTGCTAATAGCCAACACGCAAAAAGTCCCCGAAGTAAATTTACTACGGGGGCTTTTCGCGTTTCGGGCTGGGCTTACTTCCGGCGCTTCATCACCGCTTCCACGGCGGCCACGATGGCGGCTTCGTTGAGCTTGTATTTCTCCATTAGCTGGTCGGGGGTGGCGCTTTCGCCGAAGCTGTCGTTCACGGCCACCATTTCCAAGGGCAGGGGCTCTTCGCGGGCCAGCAGCTGGGCGATACTGTCGCCGAGGCCACCGTTCATCTGGTGCTCTTCGGCCGTAACCACGCAACGCGTTTTGCGCACCGAGGCGAGGATGGCCTGCGCATCGAGCGGCTTGATGGTGTGAATGTTGATGATTTCGGCATTGATGCCCTTTTCGGCCAGGAGCTTGCCGGCGAGCACTGCTTTCCACACAAGGTGGCCCGTGGCGAAGATGCTTACGTCGGTGCCTTCGTTCAGCATCACGGCTTCACCGATAATGAAGTTTTGGTCGGCGGGCGTGAAGTTGGGCACCACCGGGCGGCCGAAGCGCAGGTACACCGGGCCGTGGTGTTCGGCAATGGCGATGGTGGCAGCTTTGGTCTGGTTGTAGTCGCAGGGGTTGATGACGGTCATGCCGGGCAGCATTTTCATCATACCCAGGTCTTCCAGAATCTGGTGGGTGGCGCCGTCTTCGCCCAGCGTGAGGCCGGCGTGCGAGGCGCAGATTTTCACGTTCTTGTCGGAATACGCAATGCTCTGGCGAATCTGGTCGTAGACGCGGCCGGTGCTGAAGTTGGCGAAGGTGCCCGTGAAGGGAATCTTGCCGCCGATGGTCATGCCCGCAGCCACGCCCATCATGTTGGCCTCGGCGATGCCGACTTGGAAAAACCGCTCGGGGAAGTCCTTTTTGAAGGCGTCCATCTTGAGCGAGCCGGTGAGGTCGGCGCAGAGCGCCACCACGTTGGGGTTGGTTTTGCCCAGCTCGTGCAGGCCGGCGCCGAAGCCGCTGCGGGTGTCCTTGGATTCGGTGTAGGGGAAGTCTTTCATGGGTATTGGGGAGTGTAAGAACATCAGACTCCCCTCCTTTTTTAAGGAGGGGACATTTCAGCGAAGCTGAAATTGGGGTGGTTGCGGTCGTTGAACGACCGGCTAAAAAAAATTAAACTGCAGAAAAACCACTTTTGATTGTTTCTAAAATATTGTCTAATCCCGCCCAAATTAACTTATTTTCGAAACGCAAGACCCGTATTCCCAAGCTTTCTAAGTAAGCTGTCCGGGTCGCATCGTGCAGATTACCGGAAACGGTAAAGTGCCCGGCACCATCTAATTCCACTGCCAACCTTTCTTCGGGGCAATAAAAATCCAGTACATACGCCCTGATACTGTGCTGACGGCGGAATTTGCGGCCGGCTATTTGGCCGTTTTTAAGGGCTTTCCATAAGGTTGCCTCGGCGGGAGTCAGGTTGTTGCGGAGGGTGCGACGGTCGTTTTTTTTCTGTGGGAGATTGTGGTAGTTATCCATGGTTCCTTGGGCAGTGCGCGTGTTGCAGTCAGGTCGTTCAACGAACGCAACCACCCCAATTTCAGCTTCGCTGAAATGTCCCCTCCTTAAAAAAGGAGGGGAGTTTGTCGTGCTTCCTTCTTTACCGCACACTGTTTTCATTTCCCAAAAATGGCCACCGAAGTAGTTTGCCCGCTGCGAATGCTGAAATTGCGCACGTCGGTAAACTTGCTGCCCGTGCTCGTCTTAGTTCGAAATACCAGCCGGTAAGCGCCCGGCTGCATCGGCAAATTCAGCTTACTGCTGCCAGCATCGGGCAGCGAGTAAATCCAGGTTTGCGACTCGTCGTTATTCAGTTGGTAGATGCTGCCGTAGCCTTTCAAATCGGTGGTGATGTTGAGGGTGCCGGGGGCGTCGTAGGTCACGGTGGCTTCCTGACCCTGCTTGACGGTGATGCGACGCACGGTGCGCGGCAGCGTCAGGGCTTCCACTTCGTAGTTGCCGGTCAGCAGCTTCTGGCGGGTGCCAAAGGTACTGGCCGTGACGGTGGTGCCGCCGGGGGTGCGCACCACGGCGCGCATGGTGCCGTAGGGGTTGGGCGTGAGCGGCGGGCTTTGCAGCCAAAGCGTGCCCTGAGGCGTTTTATAGGTGAGGACGTTGGCAGTGCCGGGCCGGATGGGAATGTTGGCCTGGCGCACGGGTGGCACGGTGTTTATCACCAAATCGTAGCTCTGGAGAGCGTCAATGTCAAGCACGTCGGCTTTGCCCTGGTCGTTGCGGTAGTGCACGTAGTTGTATTCGGGCTGCTCGGTCACGTTGTTCACGAACGTCATGTTGACGTTGCTTTCCACGGGCTGGCCGGCGGCATCGGTGAGGTTGACGGCGACGGTGGTTTTGCTCAGCGTTTTGGCGATGACGTCGTTCATCACCGTGCGGAAAGTGGCGACTTCGGCAGCGTTGTAGTACTGGCCAAGGCATTCGAGCTGCTTGCCAAAATCCCGCTCGGCCCCGATGCCGATGACGAACGGTTTGAGAAAAACGTGCTTGCGCTGCAAGGCGATGGAGGCCGCGCAGGGGTCGCGGTTGCACGATTCGAGGCCGTCGGTGATTAGCAGCAGCACGTTGCGCGACGATTTATCGGTGGGAAAATCGTTGGCTGACTGTAGCAGCGAGTACGTGATGGGCGTGTTGCCCTGGGCTTTGAGCTCGGTCAGCTTCTTCTTGATGGCCGCCGCGTTGCGGGACGCAAAGGGCACTTCGAGGCGCGAGTCTTCGCAGTTCTTCTCCGCGTTGGGGGACTGGTGGCCGTACACGCGCAGGGCCAGCTCCAGGTTGGGATAGGCGTTAAGCGAGTCCACCATTTTGGCCAGCATGCGCTTGGCCACGTTCCAGCGGGGCTGGCCCTCCCAGGGGGCCATCATCGAGCCCGAGGCATCAAGCAGGAAGAGTATGCGGGTGACTTTGGGGCGTTCAACGGGCGCGTTTTGGGCGTGGCTTTGAAAGCCGAAGAGCAGTAGTAGCGCGCACACGACCAACCTCACCGTCTGGCCCCGCATCTGCTTAAAGCGCAGAGTCCCGCGAAGAGGAGAAGCCAGTTGATTCCAACTACTGGAAATCGTCAGGCTCCCCCCTCTCCGCGGGAGAGGGGGACCGAGGGGGTGAAGTTGGAGGCACTGCGGCATCAACAGAAATCCGTGATTTAGTAGTCGCCCACCGTGCCCGTTACCAACTGCTCCAGGGCGGTGGCCAGCTGGGCATCGTTGGGGGCTACGCCGTGCCACTTGTGGCCTTCCATCATGAAATCGACGCCGAAGCCCATCTTCGTGTCCATGATAAACATGACCGGCTTACCTTGACCGGTAGCGGCTTGGGCTTCTTCGAGGGCGGGCAGCAGGGTGTCGAAGTTGTTGCCGTTGGCCTGAAGCACGTGCCAGCCGAAGGCCTCAAACTTGGCCCGCAGGTCGCCGAGGCCGCCGATTTCGGCGGTGGGGCCGTCAATCTGCTGGCCGTTGTGGTCGATGATGCCGATGAGGTTGTCGATTTTGTGGTGGGCGGCGTACATGATGGCCTCCCAGTTCTGGCCTTCCTCCAGCTCGCCGTCGCCCATGAGAACGAATACGCGGCGGTCATCGCCATTGAGCTTTTTGGCCTGGGCCGCGCCACAGGCCACGCTCAGGCCCTGGCCCAGCGAGCCCGAGGCGATGCGAATACCCGGCAGGCCCTCGTGGGTGGTGGGGTGGCCCTGCAAGCGCGAGTTGAGCTTGCGGAACGTGGCCAGCTCGCTCACCGGGAAGTAGCCCGAGCGCGCCAGCACCGAGTAGATAGTGGCCGAGATGTGACCGTTGGAGAGGAAAAACAGGTCCTCGCCGATGCCATCCATGCTGAACACCTCGGGGTTGTGCTTCATCACCTTGAAGTAGAGCGCCACCAGCAAATCGGTGCAGCCGAGCGAGCCGCCGGGGTGGCCCGAGTTTACGGCGTGCACCATGCGCACGATGTCGCGCCGCACCTGGGCGGCAGTTTCCTGGAGTTGAGCAGTAGTTATTTCGGCGGTCAGGGGCATAACGATGGGGTGAGGATTCGGTGGGGTAAAGGTAAGGGGCCGGGTTGGAGTATGGCAAAAAAGCCTGTGATACACACGTACCACAGACTTCGCCGATTGGAAATGGGTTTCGCCGGGCGGAAATGGCTATTGCAATGGGTTACACCAGGCTTCACCGTCCAGAAATGGCCATTGCAATTGGTTACAAGGGGTTCCACCGTCCAAAAATGGTCGTTGCAACCAGTTGTAAGAAGCTTCACCGCGTAGAAATAGTCATTGCAACCAGTTGCAACGAGCTTCATCACACAAAAATGGTCATTGCAACCAGTTGCAACGGGCTTCATCATACGAAAATGGTCGTTGCAACCAGTTGTAATTGGCTTCGCCGTCCGGAAATGCACGTTACGGACATCCCCAGGGGCTTTCGCCGCCCAAAAATGCCAGTTGGGGATATCCTCAGTTACTTCAGCAGCTGGGCGGCGTGCTCCTTGGTGTCGACTTTTGTGATAACCTGCTCAATCACGCCGTTTTCGTCAATCAAAAACGTGGTGCGCACGGTGCCCAAGTAGGTTTTGCCGTAGTTTTTCTTTTCCTGCCACACGCCGTAGGCCTGCACGATGGCCTTGTCGGTATCCACCAGCAGCGGGAAAGGCAGGTCGTATTTGAGGGCAAACTTCTTGTGCGCGGCCTCGCCATCGGTGCTCACGCCGATGACCTTGATGTTGTGGGCGGTGAGCTCCTCCTGGTGGTCGCGCAGGTTGCAGGCCTGGGCGGTGCAGCCGGGGGTGTCGTCTTTGGGGTAGAAATAGAGGGCGACTTTCTGGCCGCGCAGGTCCAGCAAGGAGATAATGTTGCCGTCCTGGTCGGGAGCGGAGAAATCGGGGGCGGCTTGGCCGGGTTCGAGGGTCATGGCGGGTTGGGGATGTAGCGTGGACTCTGTGAGTCCGCGCGTGGCGGTAATTCGGGTGTAGCGTGGACTCTGTGAGTCCGCGCGTGGCGGTAATCGTTCGGGTGTCGTTCATGCGCGGACTCGCAGAGTCCACGCTACAATGTTACAGGCTCAGCGGAATTACCCGCTCGTTGCCGGCTTGGTCGGTCAGGCGCAGCTCGGCGGGGCCGCGCAGGCGGGCCCCTAAGGTATCGCGGGCCACGGTGAAGAGGGTCGAATTCTTGTGCTCGAAGCGCAGCAGGCGGAACTGCCCACCGATGAGCAGGCGGTAGCTGGCCAGGCCGGAAAGGTCGTCGGCCACGCGGAAGAGCACCTGCCCGCCGGGCCGCCCGATGAGGCTGCCCTTGGGCGCGGTGGTATCGCGCAGGATGCGGTAGGAGCCAAACTGGCGGATATTGGCCGTAATCTGGCCGCGGTCGTCCCACTTGCCGCCCAGGTAGGCCTTGCCGCCTTTGGGCGTGGCCGAGTAGATGGCGGTGCGGGCCGGGTCGGCGGGCGGGGTGGCGGGCTTGAGGGTGAGCACCGCCGTTTTGTAGAAAGGCTGCAGCGGCGAGCCCACCGTCCAGAAGCCGCTGCCGGTGGGCTCGGGCTTGAAAGCAGTGCTCAGGTAAATGTTATCGAACAGCGTTTCGCGGCCAAACACCAGGTTGAGGAAGGCGGTGGCGTAGTTGGTTTCCTTGCCGGCCGGAATCATTACTTGCCGGTCAAATTTCTTGGTGATGGAGCCGAAGCGCAGCGAGTCGGGCAGGCCGGCGCGCAGGTCGTAGAGGTACACGTTTTCGCTGTTCTGGGTGTAGCTCGGGCGGATTTCGAGGCGGCGGTTGCCACGCAGCAGCACCAGGTTGGCGGCCACGGAGTCGGCGCTGGGGTCGGCGGCCACGGCCTTCAGCAGGTTGCGGGTGACTTCAAAGCGCAGGGCCGGCTTCTTCATCGCCGCCGAGCGGGTTTTGAAGTAGGCCGGCTGTTCGCCGCGCAGCACCAGGTGCACGAGTGTTTGGTTATTATAAGAGTCAGCCAGGGCAATATCGACGCGGTAGAGCTTGCCGGCTTCCACGTTCAGGCGGCCTTTGCTGGGGCCCGTGGTGGCGTACATGGCCAGGTCGTTGCCTTCGTCCACCCACAGCTTTTGCAGGGTGCGGCCTTGGGTGTTCTGGTAGAGGAAGTCGACAAAGTTGGCCACCTGCCGGGTGCCCGTCGGAAACGGCACCGCATCGATGGTGTGCTGGTAGAACGGCTGGCCGTTCACCTGCACCGTCACGCGCTGAATGCCGTTGCGGTTCCAGGCATTATCAAACCTATCGAAACCCTGCACCAGCAGCCCCACCGTGCCAAAGGCGCTGATAGTATCGGCCCAGGTAGTGGCCACGCCCGGCCCCGGCTGCACCCTGGGCGCAAACAGCGCCTTGGCAAATACGTTTTTCACCCGCGCCTCAATGCCCAGCGGCTCCAGCGCAAAGGCCTGCAGCGTGGGGGCCACGTGGTCCTGAATTTCGGGAAAGCCGCCCCATTGCAGCGGGTTATACTGCCGGTCCTGGGCATCGCGCACTTCCCAGTGCAGGTGCGGGCCGGCCGAGCCGCCGGTGTTGCCCGAGAGCGCCACCACCTCGCCCCGCTTCACCGAAAACCGGTCCTTCTCGAAAAAGGCCTCCAGCTCGTAGCTCTGCTTTTCGTACTGCCGCCGCATCAGCTCGGCCGCCACCGGCCCTTTGAACTCGTTCAAGTGACCGTACACCGTGGTCAGGCCGTTGGGATGCGTGAGGTAGAGCACGTTGCCGTAGCCAAACGACGACTGCTTGAGGCGCGACACGTAGCCGTCGGCGGCGGCGTACACGGGTTGGTTCACCCCACCGCCGGTCTTGATATCAAGGCCGCCGTGGAAGTGGTTGGGCCGCAACTCGCCCATGCTGCCGGCCAGAAAGCCCGGCGCGCCCGGTGCGATGGGAAACAGGAAATAACCCGGGGCCACCGTGGGCCGCCCTGCCTTCAGCAGCTCGCTAATGGTGCCGTCACGGCCCGCCGAATCAGCCTGTTGGCCGCCCACCCGCCAGGTCAGAAACACGATAAACAGGCTGATAGCAAGCCCGGTCTTTTGTGGGTTGGTCAGCCCGGTCAACTTCTCTTTCTGCACAATCAATCGTTTTTAACTTACGCTATTCTTCTGGTACGTAGAACGGTCATGCTGAGCTTGTCGAAGCATCTATCCCGCACAGTCATATTTTAATAAGGCTACAACGAAGCGGTAGAGATGCTTCGACAAGCTCAGCATGACGTTATTTTACATCGCAACAAGCTTTTTCTTTTGCTCTCCTTCCCTCCTACCGAATCCCCAACTCTAGCAGCTTCTCGCCTTCCAGAAAGCCTTCCAGCTGGTCGCCCATTTTCACCGGGCCCACGCCGGCCGGGGTGCCGGTGAATATCATATCGCCCATTTTCAGGGTGAAATACTTGGAGACGAAGCTAATTATTTTGGCGAACGGGTGCAGCATCAGGCCGGAGTTGCCGGTCTGGCGGGTTTCGCCGTTTACTTCGAGGTGGAAGTTGATGTTGGCCAAGTCGGGGATTTCAGCCACGGGCTTAAAGGTGGGCGAAATTGGGGCCGAACCGTCGAAGGCTTTGGCCAACTCCCAGGGCAGGCCCTTTTTCTTCAGCTCGCTTTGCAGGTCGCGGGCCGTGAAGTCGATGCCCAAACCAATTTCGTCGAAATAATTATGGGCAAACGACTCGTCGATGTGGCGGCCGTTCTTGCTCACGCGCAGCACCAGCTCCAGCTCGTGGTGAATGTCCTGTGAGAACTCGGGGATGAAAAACGGCTGACCACGCTGCAGCAGCGCAGTTTCGGGCTTGAGGAAAATGACGGGTGCGCTAGGAACTTCGTTGTGCAGCTCGGCAATATGGTCGGCGTAGTTGCGGCCGATGCAGATGATTTTCATAACGGAAGGTGAGGCGAACGAGAAAGGCTCAAAACTACGGCCCGGCACCGGCTTTCGGCAACCGGCTAATGGGTTTTCCCGCCCTGGCGGGCTGCCAGGGCTAAACTTTTACCCAACCTCTGCCCGTATAGCCGCCAGGCAGCCGCCCATGCACTGCGTGCACGGGCCCAACCGGCCAGCCACCACAACCAATTGGGCTCACTGCTTCGGTGGTCAGTCCATCTATATCTTACTTTTAGCATCATGCTCAAAAAACTCACCCTTCTCGCCGGCCTGACTTTTCTGGCGGCTTGCACTACGGTACCCATCACGGGTCGCCGTCAGCTCAGCCTCGTGAGCGACAGCGAAATCAATTCGCTGGCCTCTACGCAATACCGCACAGTTATCGCCAAGGGTCCGCTTTCCAGCAACTCGCAGCAGGTAGCCATGGTGCGCACCGTGGGCCAACGCATCCAAGGCGCGGTCGAAACCTATTTCCGGCAGCAGAACGCCGCCGACCAGCTGGCTGGCTACCAGTGGGAATTCAACGTTATCCAGGACGACAAGCAGCAGAACGCCTGGTGCATGCCCGGCGGCAAAGTGGCCGTGTACACCGGCATTCTGCCCATCACGCAGGATGAAAACGGTCTGGCCGTGGTGATGGCCCACGAAGTGGCCCACGCCGTGGCCAAGCACGGCTCCGAGCGCATGAGCCAGGGCCTGGTGCAGCAGTTGGGTGGGCAAGCCCTATCGGCGGCCCTTTCCACCAACGCGCCCGCCACGCAGGAGCTGGCGCTACAGGCCTTCGGGGTGGGCTCGCAGCTGGGCCTGCTCCGTTACGGCCGCAACCAGGAAACCGAAGCCGACCACCTAGGCCTGATTTTTATGGCGCTGGCCGGCTACAATCCCGACGGCGCTATTGCGTTCTGGCAGCGCATGGATGCCCGCGAAAGCCAGGCCTCACCGCCCGAATTCCTCTCCACGCACCCTTCGAATGGCACCCGCATTGCCGACATTCAGCGCGAGCTGCCCGAAGCCCGGAAGTACTACAAGCCCCGCTAACCGAATAGCGGTTGCCTGCTGACCGTTAATCATTCACCCACTACCAATGAAATTCCTTCCTCGCGTTCTGGGCTTGGGCCTGCTGAGCCTGCTGGTGCTACTGCTGGCCATGTCGTGCGAAACGACCAAGCCGGCCACCAACGAATTCGGCAGCCCCAACCGCATCAAGGGCGAGGCAATCGCGGCGCCCGAGAGCCGGCAAATTGTGCATTTCACCGACAGCTCCACCGAGTACATCACGCCGCGCAACGAGCTGGCCAGAGCCTTCATCCGGCAGTTTGGCGACGGCACGGTGATTGATAAAATCCAGGTTCGCAAGGCCCCCGGCGACGTGGGCGCGGCGGTGAGCTACTACCTCATTGGCATGGGCCTGCGCAACGGCGCGTTTCGGGCCATGGCCCTGCCCCTGAGCAGCGGTGGCGACAACACCTTCTACCTGCGCCCCAATGCCGAGCGCTACACCATCAGCGGCACGGGCTGCCCCATGTGCTTTTTCAACTTTGAGAACGGCCGCATCGTGGGCACCACCTGCGGCGAAAAAGTGGGCGGCAGCAACTGCGACCTGAAAGTGGACAAGAACAACTCCCTCTTCGCCGCTATTCGATGAACACGCACAACAAATGGCTGCTGCGGGCCGCCCTCACCGCTTTGGCCCTGCTCATTACGACCGATAAGAAACGGCTACCACTGCCTCCAACGCCAAAAAAGCCCGCTGCATAGCGGGCTTTTTTGGCGTTTATCACTAAATCAATCAGGGCGGCTACTAGCCGGCAACCTCTGCCGCCAGCGCCACCAAATCCATCCCGTCGAACGTGCCCGACGACATAAGCAGCAGGTTGGTGTTGGCCCCAGCTTGGCTGCGCAGGAAGGCAGCCAGCTCGGCGCTGTCGGTAATCACCCGGATGTCGGGGCGCTGAAAGGCTTCGGCCACAGTGGCGGCGGCCAGCGGCGGCAGGCGCTTATGGGCCAGCACTTGGGGGTTGAAGTAGACCACGGCCACGTCGGGCGCATCGAAGCAGTGCGCGTACTGCGGCAGGAAATCCGGGTTGAGGCTGCTGAAGGTGTGCAACTCCAGGCAGGCCACCATGCGACGCTGCGGAAACTGCTTTTTCAGGGCCGTGGCCGTGGCTTTGAGCTTGCTGGGCGCGTGGGCGAAATCCTTGTACACCACGGAGGTAGCGCCGGCTTTCAGTAGCTCCAGGCGCCGCGCCGCGCCGGGAAACGACTCTACCGCTTTGAAAAAGTTCTTACCCTTGATACCGAGCTGCTTGCACACCTCCTTGGCGGCCGAGATATTGCGCAGGTTGTGCTCGCCAAACACCTGCACAGGCACCTCCTCGTCTTTTTTATTGAGCAGGAATGTTTTACCATCCCGAATCACGTGCTCGTGCGGGCCGTAGCCGATATAGGTCACATCGGGGCTGGTGGGCACGGCGATGAGCTGGGTCTGCTCGTCGTCGCGGTCGTAGATGAGCACGCCGGCCTTGGGCGTCATATTGGCGAAAATGCGGAACTGCTCGCGGTAAATTTCCTCGGTCGGAAATACGTTGATGTGGTCCCAGCTGATGCCCGAAATCACGCCGATATGGTGCTGGTAGAGGTGGAACTTGGGTCGCCGGTCCACCGGCGACGACAGGTACTCATCGCCCTCAATGATGATGATGGGCGCGTCGTCGGTGAGCTGCACCATCAAATCGAACCCCGCCAGCTGGGCCCCCACCGCGTAGTCGAACTTGCGGCCGTGGTAGCGCAGCACGTGCAGAATGCAGGCCGTGATGCTGGTTTTGCCGTGCGAGCCACCGATGACGATGCGCTGCTTGTCGCGGCTGGCCTCGTAGATATACTCAGGGAAAGAGTACACTTTCAGGCCCAGCTCCTGGGCGCGCAGCAGCTCGGGGTTGTCGGGCCGGGCGTGCATACCCACAATCACGGCCGACAAGTCTGGGGTGATGCGGGCCGCATCCCAGCCCTCCTGCGTGGGCAACAGGCCGGCGGCGGCGAGGCGGCCGGCCGCAGGCTCAAAAATCTCGTCGTCGGAGCCCGTGACGTGGGCCCCGCGCCGGTGCAGGGCCAACGCCAGGTTGTGCATAATGCTGCCGCCCACCGCAATCAGGTGGATGGATTCGGGTTGCGGATTACGGGTTGATGACTCCAAAATATTGATTTTCAGTTATGCTATGTCAGTTTTCAGAACCTCACAGGCTGGCGTGAAGGTGCTCGCAGGCAAGTGCCGGATACCAGCGCCTGACAGCTAATCCCTGACAACAGGAAAGGGCCGCGAAAGTACAAAATCCCGGCCGTCGCCGCCATTCCATACTGAAAAGAAACGACTGATGCACCCAATCTTTTTCCGCCCCGGCGGGGTTAGCTTTGTGTAAATCGTGGGCTGTCCGGTTGCTCTTACAATTCCGGCCGGCTGTTTCCTGTTGCCCAAATACCTCTGTTTTAATTATGCCCGACCAAATGGACGACCGCCTGAAACAATCCGCTGCCCGAGCCAAAGCGGCCTGGGGCAATCGGGGCGGTAGCTCGGTCCCCTTCAATGCCAGCGCGGCCGGCAAGCTGCCGCCCCAGGCCCCCGAGCTCGAAATGGCCGTGCTCGGCGCCCTGATGCTGGAAAAAGATGCCCTCACCTCGGTAATTGACCTGCTCAAACCCGAGAGCTTTTACAAGGCCTCGCACAAGCTTATTTACGAGGCTATTATCCGGCTGTTTGACAAGTCGGAACCCATCGACCAGCTTACTGTGGTGCATGAGCTACGTGAGATGGGGTCTCTCGAAGCCGCCGGCGGACCGTTCGCCGTAGCCAGCCTCACGGCCAAGGTAAACTCGGCGGCCAACGTGGAATACCACGCCCGCATCATCACCGAATCGGCCATCAAGCGCGAATTGATTCGCATTTCGAGCGATATCCTGCGCGATGCTTACGAGGACACCACTGACGTTTTTAAACTGCTCGACGACACCGAATCTTCGTTGTTCGAAGTGTCTGAATCGAACATTCGAAAAAACTTCGACGACATGCGCAGCCTGATGGGCAAGGCCATCAAGCAGCTCGAAGAAAAGAAAAACCAGAAGGACGGGCTGACCGGCGTGCCCACCGGCTTCACGGCCCTGGACCGCGTCACGAGCGGCTGGCAACCCTCTGACTTAGTGATTATTGCCGCCCGGCCAGGTATGGGCAAAACAGCTTTTGTGGTTTCGGCCATGCGCAACGCGGCGGTGGAGTTCAAGCGCCCGGTGGCTATTTTCTCGCTGGAAATGTCCTCGCTGCAGCTCGTTAATCGTCTGATTTCGGCTGAGGCGGAGCTGGATTCCGACAAAATCAAAAAGGGCACGCTGGCCGACCACGAGTGGCAGCAGCTCAACCACAAAATTACCGACCTCTCGGCCGCCCCGATTTACATTGACGACACGCCGGCCCTGAGCATTCGCGAGCTGCGCACCAAGTGCCGACGCCTACGCTCGCAGAAGGACGTGCAGCTCATCATCGTAGACTACTTGCAGCTGATGAGCGGCAATACCGACGGCCGCGGCGGTAACCGCGAGCAGGAAATTGCCAGCATCTCGCGGGCCCTCAAGGGCATTGCCAAGGAGCTGAATGTGCCCGTACTGGCCCTCTCGCAGCTCTCGCGCTCGGTAGAAACCCGCGGCGGCGAGAAGCGCCCGCAACTGAGTGACCTGCGCGAATCGGGCTCCATCGAGCAGGATGCCGACATGGTAATCTTCCTCTACCGCCCCGAGTACTACGGCCTCGACCAGGACGCCGAAGGTAATTCGACGCAGGGCGTGGGCGAAGTCATCATCGCCAAGCACCGGAACGGCTCGCTCGAAACTGTGCAGCTCAAGTTCATCGGCCGCTTCACCAAGTTTGCCGACCTCGACAGCGAAGGCGGCGGCGGGTTCGACAGCAGCGGCTACCAGCCCAATGGCCTGCCCGCCAGCAACTTCGACAGCGAGCCCAGCAACTTTGCGCCAAACACCATCCGCCTGGGCTCGAAAATCAACGAGTCCCCCGTGCCATTTCCGAAGGGAAATATGAACAAGCACGAAGACCCGCCGTTTTGAGAATTAAAATTTGAGAATTAAAAGTTAAGAAAGGACCGTTCCGAATCCGAGCGGCTCATTTTTGATTTTTAATTCTCAATTTTTTAATTAATCATTTATGACCTTAGTGCTGCTCTGTCTGTTTGCCTTTCTGGCCGGGTTTATTGATGCTATGGTGGGCGGGGGCGGGCTTATTCAGCTGCCGGCTATGCTGCTGCTGCTGCCGGGGATACCGGTCCCTACAATACTGGGCACAAGCAAAGTAGCGGGCCTTTCGGGTACCGCGGTGGCTTTGCAGCGCTACCTTAGGAGCCCAACCAAGCTGGACATCCGCTGGCGCACGGTGGCAATCACGGCGCTGGTGGCGGGCGCTTTTGCGCTGCTGGGAGCGCGGGCGGTGAGCGGGCTGCACAAGGAAGCCGTGCGGCCGCTGGTGCTGGGGCTGCTGGTGCTCATGGCCATCTATACAGCCTGGCGCAAGGATTTTGGCAGCCTGCACGCCCCACGCCTGCACGGTAAGCGCGAAATTCTGACGGGCGTGGCCCTGGGCGCGGCACTGGGTTTCTACGACGGATTCTTTGGGCCGGGCACGGGCAGCTTGCTGCTGTTCGCCTTCGTGGGCTTGTTCGGCTACGACTTTATTGCCGCTTCGGCCTCGGCGAAGCTGGTGAACGTGGCCACCAACGTAGTAAGCCTCGCCTTCTTTGCCAGCACCGGGCAGGTGCTGTATAAAGTGGCCCTGCCCATGGCCGCGTGCAACATGCTGGGCTCGACGCTGGGCGCGCGCATGGCCCTGCGGCGCGGTACCGGCTTCGTGCGGGTGCTATTTCTGGTCGTAGTCAGCGCTTTTATTCTAAAGTTGAGCTGGGAAACGTTCGGAGCGTAGAGACGCATAACTGCGTCTCACCGTTGAATAATCACGTTCAAACGAACCGGCTAAGACTGTTCAACAGTGAGACGCATGCGTCTCTACAGCTTCACCCCTACCGTGAGGAAATAGCTGCGGCCGTCCGACGGCAGGATGCCGGGACCGGGGTAGCCGGTGGCGCGGCGCGTGAAGTAGCGCGCATCGAGCAGGTTATTCACGCTGCCTTCCAGCTTGAGCCAGCGCCGCTCCCACGACACGGACGCATCGAAAACCTGGTAGGCCGGGATGGGGCCAATGACGGCCGACGGGCTGGTGGTTGACTCGTCGTTGGTGGCTTCGGCGAACTGCTGCGACAGGTACAGGAACTGCAGCGAGGCTTTAACCGGGCCGTAGCCGACACGGGTGCCGGTTTTCAGGTTTATGGCGGGCACGAACTCGACCTGATTACCTTCCACCAGCGGCAGCACGCTGCGCAGGTACTGGCTCCGAATCAGGGCTACGTTGCCGAAGGCCGACCACTGCCAGCGCGGGGCGGCCGGGGTGGCGGCGGGGTCCGGCGGCGGCGGCAGCAGCTCCGCTTCGCCGTAGGCTTCGAGGCCCACTATCAGGGCCTGGCCCACGTTCAGGCGGCGACGAAACGGATTGTCGAAAGCATCGTACTGCGTGATTTCGCCGATGCGGTTGTTGTAGTTCAGTGCGAACAGGCTCACGTCGTAGGTGAGCACGCCGGGGGTTTCGCCGCGCAGGCCCAGGTCGGCCGAGAAACCGGTTTCGTCCTGCAGGTTAGGGTCGATGACGGACGAGGGATTCACAATCTGCATGTCGCTGAACGTGATGGAGCGGTAGTTCTGCGAGAGGTTGGCATAGAGCTCGCGCCGCTCGCTGGGCTTGTAGCTCAGGCCCAGGCCGCCCAGCAGGAAGCCGCGCGGGTTTAGGCGGTTCTCGTTCTGCCGGTTGATTTGGGTGATGTTGCCGGCCAGGTCGCGGAACACGGCGTCGAGCACGCCGTCGGCCTGGGTGCGGATGTACTCGTAGCGCACGCCCGGCGTGATGGAAACCTTGTCGCTCAGGTAGAAGATGTTTTCGGCGAACACGGCCACGTTTTGGTTGGGAAACCGGTAGTCGGAATAGTTGCGGGTGCTGGCAAACTTATCCGGCTCCACGAAGCGAAAATCGGCCCCGCGCCCGGCTGGCCCAAAGCCCTGGATACTATGCGTAGTGCCCCGGTAGAGGCGCGTGCCCAGCAGCAGCACGCCGTCTTTGCCGGCCAGCTGATAACGGTTCAGGAAGCGGGCTTCGAGGCCGTAGTTGCGGAAAGCACCGTCGATGAGGTCGCGGCCGATGTAGTCCTCGTCGGGCCGGCTCACCACGTTGGGGCGGAAGCCCAACGACTGGCGCGCGGCCACCAGCCCGAAGGCCATCAGGTTCACGTTGGAGCGGGCGTTGAGCTTCCAGTCGGCATTCACGTTGAACAGGTTCCAGTCGACGGCGAACCAGTTGCGGGCGCGGTTCGACTGGCGGGCATCCTGCCGAAACTGCGCGTCGTTGAGGCCGCCGGGCTGCTGGGCCAGGTAGTCCATGTGCGTCACCTGCACGCCGGCTTTCAGGTTTTCGGTAAACTGGTAGCGCACGTCGGCGTAGGCGGTTTTACTCTCGTACTGCGAGTTAGGCCGCCAGCCGTTGCCGCGCTTGTACTGCGCAAACGTGTAGTAGCTGAGCTTGCCCACCGTGCCGCTCACACTATTGAAGGAGTTGAAAAACCCGAACGAGCCCACCGTTTGGCGCGAAGTCACGGCCGCTTTGCGGTCGGGCTCCGGGCTGCGCATCTCGAAGTTAAGCAGGCCGCCAAACTGGGTGCCGTACTGCAGCGAAGCGGCCCCGCGCACCAACTGAATGCGCTTCACGGCCTCGGTTGGCGGCGTGTAATAGCTTTCGGGGTAGCCCAGGGCATCGGCCGAAATGTCGTAGTTGTTCTGCCGCACGTTGAAGTTGCTGGTGCGGTTGGGGTCGAGCCCACGCCCGCCGATGCTGAGCTGCAGGCCGCCGCCGTCGTTCTCCCAGATGTTGAGGCCCGGCACCCGGGCGTACACCTGGCGGGCGTTGTTGGTAGCCAGGTTGGCCACCAGGTTTTCGGGCACGATGACTTCCGACTTTTTGGCGGCGAAAATGGCCGTGCCCTCCACCTCACGCAGCCGCGTCTGGCCAAACGTGGTTTGCGGAGCGGCCACCACCACTTCTTTCAGGGTCGTCTGGTCGCGGCGGGTCAGCTCAAAGCTGAAGCCATCGGCGGGCAGCGTCACGGTGATGCTGAACGGCAGGTAGCCCAGCGCCGATACCAGCACCGACTGCGGACCGGCCGCTAGCCCGCTCACCTCAAAGCGCCCCGTGCTGTCGGTGAGCACCGCACGGTTCAGGCTACGGACGAATACCTCACCGCCCACCACGGGCTGGCCGCCGCTAGCCACCTGCACCCGGCCGCGCAGGATTTCCTGGGCGTGGGCGGCAAAGCCGGACGACAACAAAAACAGCAGCAACAGGGCTTTATAAACCGGTAATCTCATCATTAAAAGGTAAAATCCACGGCTTGGGCGCGAAGCCCTCGGCTTGGCGGGCCAGGTCCACGGTGGGGTCGATGTAGGCCTGACCGAGGCGGCCGTTCAGGCTCACGTAGGCATCAGCGTAAACTTGGGGGTTGCGCACGCCCTGACGGGCGTAGTAAGCGCGCAGGTAGTGCGCAAACTGCAGCATCATGTCGGGCTGAGTGGCCATCATCTTTTCCTGCAAAACGCTCAGGTGCTCGCTGTTATTCACCAGCCGGGCGCGGCCGGTGGCGGCATCCACCACCTTAAACTGCACTTGGCCCAGCTTCTCCATGAGCATCACGCGCCACGAAAACCGGTAGCCTTCTTCGGTCCAGAACAGCTCGCGCGGGTACAACCAGTAGCGTAGCGGGGCCAACAGCTGCACCATGAAAAACAGGGCGAAACCGATAAGCAGTGCCAGCCGCACGCGGGGCCGGTACACCAGTGGCGCGGCCGGCCGGGCAGCCGGTGCCGCAAAGCGCAGCAGCCGCCGCGCCCCTTCCAGCAGCCGCTCATGGGAGTCGGCCGGGAAAAACACCAGTGCCGCCACTATCATCACGTAGGGAAACATCCCGATGGGAAACAGAATGGCCGTGAGCACATGAAACACTACCACCGCCGCGTAGGCGTAGGGCCGCGTCAGGCGGTTTAGCAGAAAAAACGGCACCGTGAGGTCGTAAACCGCCCCGAACCAGCTGAACACGTAGGCCGTGGCGGGGTAGTTGAACAGGAAGCCCACCAGCGGTAGGTCATTTTTGGCGGGCAACCAGATGCGCAGCGGCGCGGCCGCCAGCAGCCAGTCGGAGTTGAGCTTGGCCAGGCCCGCGTACACATACACGATGCCCACGAGCAGCCGCAGGGCATCCACGGTCCAGCGCGGCACCCGGTCGTGCCAACGGGCCGGCCGACGGACGGCATCCACCGAATGAGAAGCATCGGCGGGTAAAAAAACCAGCAGCAGCGCTACCAAACTCACAAAATAGTAGTGGTTGAGGTAGGTGCTTTTGTCCATCAGCTCGATGTAGGTGAAGCTCAGGAACAGACCCACCGCAGCCGGGCGGTAGTGCCAGCCCAGCGCCACCAATAGCGCGCACCCACCGCACACGGCAAACAGCGCGTAGGTGTACGGCCCCAGCGGCTTGATGAAATCCAACCCGTAGTACGGGAAGAAAAACTTCGGCTGTATGTACAGTTCCGCAATCCAGCCCTTGGCCCAAAAACGCACGACGCTGGCCAGTATCAGCAGGCCAAAGGCCATGCGGAATACGGCCAGCGGCGCGGGAGAAATATACGTCAGGAAATAGCGCGGCTGCGATTCTTCTGCCATTGAAGCTGTTTAGAAATTCGTTTGAACGTCATGCTGAGCTTGTCAAAGCATCTCTACCGCTCCGTTGTAATCAGTTGAATTAGTTGCGCGGTAGAGATGCTTCGACAAGCTCAGCATGACGTTCTCAATGACTAATCCCCGTCGTTGTCCACGTAGGTCACGGTCACACTCATGGCCGAGGTCATGTCCACTTTCAGCAGACGCACCGCGCGCTGCATCTCGGCGAAGGCCTGGGTGGCGGCAGTATTCCGCGTTTGAATGGTGGTGTACAAGTCCGGTCCAAGGCTGGCTAGCTGCTGGGCGGCAGTACCGAATTGCGCGTTAATAATCTGGACCAGCGACTGACCGGTGCGGCTATCCTTGGCCCCCAGTGCATCGAGGTAAGTCTTGAGAGAGGGCTGGCCGGCGCGGCCGTTGAAGGCGTTTTGCACGGCCGCATGGGCCGCTACGGCTAGCTGCAACGGCAACTCGCGGCGGTAGTAGTAGGCCTCAATTTTATCGGGCGCAGCCGTGCCCGTCATGGCTCCGGCGGGAATGCCGATTTTGCCGGAGCGCAGAAAATGCTCGTAGTGCCGCGAGAACGCGTTCACCGCCAGCGAGAGCGAGCTGCCCGCGTTGGTACCGGTGCTGCCGATAAACGTGGCGCGATACGAGCCGTTCCACTGCCCCTGCACGCCGGTGAAAAGCTGGTCCATCTTGCCCACCACATCGGTGAGGTAACGGCGCTGGTTGGGCGTGGCGGTGTAGCTCTGCACGATGGCCGCGTCATCGGCCCCAATGCCGTTCAGCAGGTAATCCAGAGCCGGAAAGCCCTGCTGGGGGATAGCCACCGATAATTCAAAATTGTAGGTACCCGATGCGATGTTCTGGCGAATGCCAGCCGCGTCGGTAGGATAAATATTGAAATGGTTGACGAGCGAAACATCGGCCGCCGGGCCAAATTCAAACATTTCCACTTTCTGCCACTCCAGATAAGCCTCGCGCCAGGCCTGCCGGGCGCTCTGCAGGCCGGCCACGGTGGGCGCGGCGGTGAAGGCAGCGGTCTGGGTTTTCAGCACCGTCAGCTTGCCGCCGAAGGCTTGGTAGCCCGGCTTCACCAGGTTGTCGGCCCATTCCGTGAGCAGGGCAGCACGGTTCAGGTCGGTGGTGCCGGTAGCCGTATCCGGGCCTTCTGTCGTTTTTTTGCAGCTGGAAACAACTCCGCCGGCGAGGACCATCGACAACGAGAAGAGCAAAATCGACTTTTTCATACTACGGATTGAAATGTGACAGCAACCCAACCGGGGCATCGATGCAAGGTTGCGTCGCTGCCCCGGTTGGGCCGACTCAGGCAGTTGCTTAGAGCGAAAATTTGGTGTTAATGGCGGCGATAGCCGCATCAGCTTGGGCGTTGGTGAGGCTCCAGCCTCCCTGAGCTCCCGAGGTCAGGCCATTCAATACGGAATCAGCCCAAGCGGTATCGGCCCCGGCTTTGGTGCAGAACCGCAACGAGTAAACAAACCCGATGCCTTCCCCCAAGGCGTGGACCTTCACGGCAGGGTCGGCAGCGGCTTTCCAGTTTGCCAGGTAAGACACTGCGGATTTGGCAATGGTCCGCTCCAACTCGGTGCGGATAATGTCGGCCTGCGCCCGCAGGGTCGCTTCGTCATTGTTGACAATGGCGGCACGGCCTTTCAGCAAAGCCAGGTACACGCCGGGCGAGGCCGGGCCGTTTTTCTCGTTCAGGTAGCCGGCCAGGAACCGCTCGCGGGGTGTGAGGGCAATGTCCGTCGTCATAATGGCGTTGGTCGTGAGGTAGCCGTAGGCCATATCCCAGTTGTGCTCGCGCGCCGAGTAGAGCCTGCCCTCCATCACCTTACCATTTTCGGCGGCCAGGGAATTGTTGGTCAGGAGCACATTGCCAATCTGGTCGAGCAGCAGCGCGCCGAGCAGGGCTTTCTGAATAACCTGATTGGGCTCGAAACCACGAGCATCGACCAGGTAGCGGCCCACGCGGCCGGCGTTGCCGGGCGTGGCCGGCCGGTTCACCGACTGGCTGGCCGTAGCCAGGTTGGCCAGCTGGCCGTCGATGTAATTGCGGACGATAGTGGCGTTAGCGTCCGAAAATGAGGCCGCCGTTTTGTCACGCAGCTGCACACCCGGTGCGTTCAGGGCTGGGGCGACAAAAGGAGCATTGGTGTTGGCGTAGAGGTTGCGCAGCCGAGCCAGGTCGAGCGTGGCGGGCGCAGCGGGCGCGGCCACCGTGGCCATGTAGCTATTCAGCTCAGTGAACATATCGAGCCGGGTAGCCGCCACCCCCAAGTCTACCGTAGCGGCCCCGTAGGCATCCTTAAAGGAAGTGGTGTAGGACGAAGCCGCCGTGATGGTGGCGTAGTCAATTTTGGCACGCAGGGCCGAGGCCGGGGCCGGAATGGCTTCATCGTCTTTGCTGCAGGAAGTGAAACCAAGGACGGCAACAAATAATCCGAAGGAGGTGCGGCTAAAGGTGTTCATGTTGATAAAGAGAGCAGAAGAACTAGGGGGAAAACACCCCAACAGCTGGGGCACTTTCTTGTTTAGAATCGTTCTAAACTGCTGCAAAGGTAAAGTCTATTTAGAATCGTTCCAAATAATATTGCCCCAAGTTTTCATCTTTCCATAAGAATATCTGACATTGCCTTCTTTAGAAAACAACTACTTGTTGTTCACGCAATTTGCCCATTGATTCAAGCTCGAAAGCTTCCGCCAGCAGCTCGTAGGAGCGCAACCGGTCCTGAAAATCGGCGGTGATGGTGACGGCGGTGATTTCGTCTACATCATATTCGGCGGCCATTTTGGTGAGCTGGGCGTGTACCTGGGCGGGCGTGCCGCTCACCACCCGGTTGCGGTTGAAAACCAGGTGGGCCTGGTCTTGGGCGGTAAACTGGTAGGCCGCTACCTCCTCGGTGCTCGGGAACGTGCCGCGCTCACCCTTGCCGAAGCGCAGCAGCATGAGGTCCATGGCGGCGCGCAACTCTTGAGCTTTTGCCTCCGTGTCGGCACAAATCAGGAATACGGCCACATTGGCCAGCGGCGCGGCCAGCTCTTTACTGGGCCGGAACCGCTCGCGGTACTGGCGCACGGCTGCCGGGCCGCCGTTACCATTAATAAACTGCGCAAACGAAAACGCCATGCCCAGGTGCGCGGCAAACAAGCCGCTCTGGCCGCTGGAGCTCAGCAGCCATAGCTCGGGCGAAGTCGGCGCTTGGGGAGCGGCCATCACCTGCTCGTGAATGGTGTCGGGCACTTTATCATCGCGCAGGTAGGCCTGCAGGTCCAGGAGCTGCTCCACAAAATCCTGCTCGTTGAAGGTGTTGCTGGGGTTGAGCGCGTGGGCCGTGAGGCGGTCGCCACCGGGGGCGCGGCCCATGCCCAGGTCGATGCGGCCGGGAAACAGGTTTTCTAGCAGCCGGAAACTCTCGGCCACTTTCAAGGCGCTGTAGTGGGGCAGCATCACGCCACCCGAGCCCAGGCGGATGCGCTGGGTCTGGCCGCCGAGGTGGGCAATGAGCACTTCGGGCGCGGAACCAGCCAGGGCGTCGCTATTGTGGTGCTCGCTCACCCAAAAGCGGGTGTAGCCAAGACGGTCGGCCAACTGGGCCAGCTCCACGGTTTCGAGCAGGGCCTGCCGGGCGGTGCTGCCGGGCCGGATGGGGGACTGGTCGAGCACGTTGAGGCGGATTTGGGGGGAGGAATTCATAGCTATGAGAAGGGAACAAGGTGCATAACCAGCCGCCAGGCCTTCCGGTTCGAGTGCGCCAACGCCGGCCCGGCCGGCTACCCGCGCCAATGAACAATTGCCGGCTCAGCTGTTATGCACCGAACTATCTCCCTTTCCCTTCGATGAGCGACCAGAATTTTGTTACCCTCGCCGTGGCCGACGGCACCGAAATGCGCGCCTACACGGCTTTCCCTAGCAGCACCGGCCCGGTGCCGGGCATCATATTGCTGCAGGAAGCCTTTGGCGTCAACCACCACATTCGCAGCGTGGCCGACCGGCTGGCGGCGGCTGGCTACGCCGTGATTGCCCCCGAGCTATTCCACCGCACGGCCGCACCGGGCTTGGAAATCGCCTACTCGGATTTCGCCAACGGGGCCATGCCGCACTACATTGCCATCAATGACGAGGACCTGACCACCGACCTGCAGGCTTCTTTCGATTGGTTGCAAACCCAGGCACTGGTGAAAGCCGACAAAATCGGCAGCATCGGCTTTTGCCTGGGCGGGCGGGTGGCGTTTCTGGCCAATGCCGTGCTGCCGCTGGCGGCGGCCGTATCCTACTACGGCGGCGGCACCCACACTATCGCCGACCGCGCCAAGGACCTGCACGCTACGCACCTGTTTTTCTGGGGCGGGCTCGATGAGCACATCGGCAAAGACCACATTGCTGAAGTAATCGACGCCGTGGAGGCGGCCCACAAGCCCTACCTCAACACCATTATTTCCTACGCCGACCACGGATTTTACTGCGACGAGCGGCCCAGCTACAACGCCGCAGCCGCGGCCGAAGCCTGGGCGCTGACGCTGGCGTTTTTGGGCGAGAAACTGGATAAGTAGGCCTGCTGCGAGCCCTGAGGCGCAAAACCTCACCCCCGGCCCCTCTCCCCAGGAGAGGGGAACCTAATAAGAAAAGCAACCAGAATGCCCGATTCTTAATAGAATCGGGCATTCTTTGTTCAAAAAACCCACTCTAATGCGCCGCCGTGGCTCCCCTCTCCTGGGGAGAGGGGCCGGGGGTGAGGTTCTCCGCGTCAGGGCTCGTAGCATTAAGCCGTTGCTATCACCGGTTCCGCCACGGCTTGCCGGCCAAAATACTGCGCCATGCTGCTGGCCAGCACAATTTGCAGGGCATGATAGAGCATTAGCGGCAGCAGAATCAGACCCGTGGCGGCGCTGGCGGGAAAGAGCAGGCTGGCCATCACGCTGCCATGCACCAATGATTTTTTGGAGCCGCAGAACACGGCCACAATCTGGTCGGCGCGGGGGAATCTCAGCGCCCGGCTCAGGCCCCAAATGATGCCGAAAACCAACAGGTACAGCGCCACCATGCCCACGCCCAGCTTGAAAATATCGGCGGGCCGGTAGCTGGTGAAGATGCCATCGGCAAAGGAATCGCAGAAGGCCGTGAATACGATGAGCAGGATGGTAACCTGGTCGAAAATGCGCAGGCCGGCTTTGTGCCGCTCGGCGAAGGCGTTGAAGCGGGAGTTGAGCAGTATCCCTGCTCCTACTGGCAGCACCACTTGCCACAGCAGCTGCACCGCCAGGCCCCACAGCTGCCCACCGCCCGCGCTGGTGTGCAGCACCAGACTGGTGAGCAACGGGGTGATGATAATACCCAACAGACTCGAAATACTGGCGTTGAAGATGGCCGCCGGCAGGTTGCCGCCCGCAATGCTCACCATCACAACCGACGTGGACACGGTGCTGGGCAGCGCGCACAAAAAAAAGATACTCTGCCAAAGCGTCTCCCCACCTTCGGCCCCAAAAAACGGGTGCGCCAACAGCGCCAGCGCCGGAAACAGCCCGAACGTAGCCAGCTGCACCAGCGTGTGCAGTCGCCAGTTGCGCATGCCGGCCCGCAGCTTGGCAAAGCTCAGCTTCAAGCCATAAAAGAAGAATACCAGCGCTACTCCTATCGTCGCAATAGTTTTCCAGGGTACGGGGCTGGCTTTGCTGCCCAAGCCGGGCTGGAAATAGGCCAGCACGACCACGCCAATCAGCGCGAGCAGGAACCAGTCGAGGCCGGCGCGGGACAATAGGGCGGCAAAACGGTTCGGAGCAGGTTGGGTCATGAGGTTGGCATACGCCAGGGCTGGCGCTAATGGTGCGGTAAAGAGCACAAAAAAGCGCCAGATTCTTAGAACCTGGCGCTTTGAAAGTAAGATTATCGCGTGCTGTGCGCTACTGGTCGCCGCCCGCGCCACCGCCCAGGCCGGGAGCAGAGTTACCCTGCACGCCCTGCACGTTGGGCACTCCCATTTTCTCCTCGCGCTTGCGCTGGTACTTATTGAATTGAGTCGGGGTCAGCACGTCCTTGATGGCGGACAGTCGCGAACTGCCAGCGCTTTCCACAATGCCGGCCAGCTTGCGCGGGTCACCCTTGTAGCGCATCCGGCCCGACTCGACCTGCTCCACGGCCCGACGGTTGATGACGCGCACCTTTTCCGTTTGCTGGGGCGAAAGGCCCAGATTTTGCTGCATATTGGTGGTAAGGGCGTTGGCCTTTGCATCAATCACCGCATCCGAAGGCGCGGTCATCGGTGTTTCGGCCGGCCGCGCAACCTTGGTTTTCACGCCGGGCTGGCTCACGGGCTTCACCTTGGTTTTGACAATGGCGGTGGCAGGGGCCTGCGCCAACCCGGCCGGCGCGGTACCCAACAACAGCACAGAAAAAAGCAACAACAATTTCATAGGAACAGGGAATTACAGAAAAAAGCCGGCGGCGAACGCGGCGCAAATATCGGCTGAAAACCGAACCAGCCAGCCTGGCAACGCGGTCCAAACCACGTTTCGTGCCACTGATAGTCGAAAAAGCGGGCTTTCGCCCTCCATTGTGAAACCTTTGTATAGCTTTTGCCTTATTACTGACCATGAAAAACGCCAATCGCTCGAAAACCAATTGGCTGCTGGCCGCCGGCCTTGGGGCCGCCGCCCTGGCCGCAACCATATGGGGCAACCGCCGCGGCTCCTACGACCTGAGCCGCCGCGTGGTGCTCATCACCGGCGGCTCGCGCGGGCTGGGCCTCGTGCTGGCCCGCCAGGCCGTGGCCGAGGGGGCCCGCGTGGCCATCTGCGCCCGCGACGAGGCCGAGCTGGCCCGCGCCCGTCAGGACTTGCTCATGGCCGGCGCGGCCGAAGCCGACGTGCTCACCCTTTCCCGCGACCTCACCAACGAAGTGGAGGTACGCACCATGGTGGCCGAAGTCGAAACCCGCCTCGGGCCGATTGATGTGCTCGTAAACAATGCCGGTATCATCACCGCTGGCCCGTTGGACAACATGGACGTGCGCGATTTTGAGGATTCCATGGCCATGCACTTCTGGGCTCCGCTGCACGCCATGCTGGCCGTGCTGCCCAGCATGCGCCAGCGTGGCGCGGGCCGCGTCGTAAATATTTCGTCGCTGGGCGGCAAGGTGGCCCTGCCCCACATGGCGCCGTATAGTGCCAGCAAATTTGCTCTGGTGGGCCTGTCCGAAGGCTTCCGGGCCGAGCTGCGGCAGCACGGCATTTCGGTGACTACCGTGTGCCCCGGCCTGCTGCGCACCGGCAGCGTTGGCCATGTCGAAGTGAAGGGCCAGCACGAAAAAGAATTTGCCTGGTTCAGCATCGCCGATTCGCTGCCCGGTTTCACGTTGAGCGCGGAGCAGGCCGCCCGCCAAATCTGGAATGCCTGCCGCCGCGGCGATGGCGAAGTCATCCTCTCGCTGCCCGCCAAATTCCTGGCCGCTTTCCACGGGCTGCTGCCCGGCACCACCACCGACATCCTGAGCTGGATGAACCGCGCCCTGCCGGCCACCGGCGAAAGCGCCGCCGCCAACGTGCGCCGCAAAGGCTACGACAGCGAGTCTGATATCACCCGCTCGCCCCTCACTGCCCTGAACCGCAAAGCCGCCGCGAAAAACAACGAGCTAGGGTAAACGCGAGTTTATCAGAATAAGGGTTTGGGCAGGAAGCAGTAAAGCCGGGCAATCACCAGCCCGTACATTCGGCACTTATTTCCCCACTGCCAATGTATCAACCCAAAATCATTCGCGTTTTCGCGCTAATTGCGATTGTCCTCTGCCTACTCGGTCTGGTAGGCAGCGGCATCATGATGATGCGGGCAAGCGGCATTTTCTTTCTGGGGGTGTTGTCTTGGGCGATTTTGCTGTGGGCCAGCATCATCGGATTCCAGCTCAGTAAGTATCCGCTTCAGGAAGACGAATACCGCAAAGTCGGGCTGCGTATTTATTTGATAATTGCATCCTTTGCTGTATTTATTTTCGCCAGCGTCTTAGTCGGATTAATTGTAGCGGTGGCCTTACTCTCGACACTTTGGGCCATGAAGAAGAATTACGACGAGTGGGACAACAAAACCACTCATTAATGTTGCGCATGCCAAAACAACAATTAAGGCAGATACTTACGCTGCTTTTTCTACTGCTGTATCTACCGGGCCACAGTCAAAATATCGTGTTGCCGGACGGGGAATATCTAGACACCACAACCGCCCGCAACCCAGCTTGCGCGAAAACTCCCTTCGTGGTCTATTTTAATGTAGATGGGAAATACCCACGTAGCTCAGCCACACTGGTCGAGGAAGCGAATTTATTTCTGCGGGGCAAAAACCAACGATACACTGGCAGCGGCTACATTACATTCCGGTTTTTGGTGGACTGCGCAGGCTACCGGCAACCCAAAACGGAAGTACTGCAAACCGATGCTTCCTATCAGAAAATTCACTTCCGCAAAGAATTGGTGAATGAATTATATGCCTTCCTGAAAACGCTGACGAGCTGGCAAATGGCCACCCTTCCGAACGGCGCATCAACGAATTACTACACGTATTTAACCTTCAAAATAAGCAATGGGAAAGTCGTGGCCGTTATTCCTTAGCTTACTGGCAATGGCGCAGCTAGGGCATTGCCAAAAACCGGTTGCGGTGATAACGGACCCCAATTGCGGCAGCAAGCAATACCAAGACAGTCTGGTTGCCAAATACCTTGACCGCGGCGCGCACACCATCAGCTACCTGAGTCCGAAGTGGGCCCTGTATTGCGACAGCCTGATTGCGGCCTGCCCCAACATCGCCTACGCGTATCAACAGAAGGCCATGCCGCTCATCAAGTGCGGCGATTATGCCAAAGCTTTTCCCCTCGTAGACAAAGCCGTGGCACTGGATGCGAACCGCTGGCTGGCTTACCGAGGATTTCTCAAATGTATTTTTACCAAAGATTACGCCGGGGCAATTATCGATTTTCAGCGGGTAGCTAAACTCAAGCCCAACGGTCGGGAAATGGACCACACCTATGCGTTTTATGAGGGCTTGTGCGAGATGGAAACGGGTAATTATAAACGGGCGGAGGCAGCGTTCAACTACGACATGCTGCTGCAGCGCGGAACTACCGGACAGGGCGAAATTCATTTCAATTCACTGTGCTACGCTGGTATTTTGGCACTAAAAAGAGAGCAGTACGCGCAAGCCCAATCGTATCTGGAGCGGTGCCTGAAAATGTATGCGCAGCACCCCGAAGCCAATTATTATGTAGCCCTGGTCTACCGGGCCCAAGGCCAGGAGGCTTTAGCTATGCAGCACTTTAATGCCTCCCAACGGGCATTGATTGGCGGCTACCGGTTGAATGAAGACAACATATTTTACGCCAATTACCCTGGTCAGATAACGGAATACGAGGTAGTACAAGCGTTGAAGCAACGTGGAAACTAATTCCAACTACTTTACTAATTGGCGGTGTTTCTAACGCGTCAGAAACACCGCGGGCGCATTGGATTAGCACGCTGCTGGTGCCGCTGATTGGCTTGGAGCCTGTGTGTTTAGGGCGTGCGGGCGCGGGTATGTCAATTATGCTTGTGGCGCGGGCGCGGGCTGGCACTTGGGGCAGGTGTAAGTGGCCCGCCCACCCACATATTGTTTCTCAATTTTCACTTTGGGGTGGCGCGGGCAAAAAGTGTGGGCATCGTCGCTGGCGGGCGTGGCCGAAGTGTCCCACTCGCGGGCATGAATGAGGAAGCTGGCAGGAAAATGGCGGTAATTAGCTTCCTGATTAATGGCGGTATTCAGCACCAGCTGCATGGCAGTGTGCAGGGCCTTGCCTTCCTTTTCCGTCAGCGAAGTACCCAAGCGTTCGGGGTGAATTTTGGCCTGAAACAGCACCTCATCCACAATCCAGTTGCCGAGGCCGGCGGTGATGCTTTGGTCGAGGAGCAAGGGTTTCAGCAGGGTCTTGCGCCGGGCCAGTTTCTGGTACAGTTCGGCAGCGGTTATTTCCAGCGCATCAGGGCCGATTTTCTTGGCTTTTTGATGCGCGGCGGCGCTTTCGGCCAGTCGGATGCGGCCAAACTTGCGCGGGTCGATAAAGGCGAGGCGCAGGCCGGAATCCTCGAGGTGCAGGGCCACGCGGGTGAAACGCGGAGCATCGGGCTCGTCGCGGTAGGCCCCGATGTCGCCGGTCATGCCGAAATGCAGCACCAACACCTGGCCGTTGTCCAGCTCTAGAAAACAGTTTTTGCCCAGCCGGCTGGTGCCCGTGATGGTATGGCCCACCAAGCCGGCACGAAGCTGGTCTTCGGGCGTAGCCAGCACGTGGGCATCATTTACCTGCACAGCACCAATGGTTTGCCCCACGGCCAGTTGGTCAATAAAGCGGCGGTAGGTTTCGACTTCGGGAAGTTCGGGCACTGACGGAAAGAAAAAAGGTAATAATATCGTCATGTCGAGCTCAGCCGAGACATCTCGCTCACATTACCTGACGGTTCATTTAGAGCGGTTCTCAGGTTGGTGTACTGGTCATCAGGCTCCCCTCTCTTTTGGAGAGGGGCCGGGGGTGAGGTTCCCCCAGTTACGCCACGTGCACGAACCTGAGAACCGCTGTAGTTCAGCACGCGAGATACCTCGGCTGCACTCGAAATGACGGATTTTTTGCTTCGTTAACAGCTCAAACCTCGACTCAGTTGCCTCCTTCTCCTACAAATCCCCACGCAAACTGCCTTCCAGCACCACCACGCCGGTACCGCCAATCTGCACCGCATCTATGGCCTCGCGGGCGCCGCTGATGCGTACTTGCACCGTGCCGGCACGGCCCATGTCGTGGCCCTGTTCGGCCAGGAAATTTGGCGAATTGATGTAGCCATGGCGCCAGAGGTAGGCGGCCATGCCGCCCGTGGCTGAACCGGTGACGGGGTCTTCCGACACATCGGGCGGGGTGCCGAAGTGCCGGGCAAAGGTGTGGCCGGCCGGCGTGGCCCCGCCCAGGCAAAACAGGTGCGGGCTGAAAAAGTCGCTTTCGGCGCGATAGCGACCCAATGCGGCGGGGTCGGCGACGTGGGCGCGGCGCAGGGCGGCGTGGTCGCGCAGCAGTATCATGAGTTGGGGCGTGCCCGTGCTCACCGTCTGGATGGGCGCGCCGGGCAACAGGTCGTCGGGCGTGAGGCCGAACAGCGGCAGCACGGTTTCCGGCGCGTGCGTGGCCCCGAACACCGGCTGGCGCTGCGTCATCCACACCAACGGGGGCTCGGTGCCAGTCGGCGACATTACATCGACCCGAATGGGGCCGTGGAGCAGGTGCAGGGTGAGCGTGAGAGGAGCGCCGGAGGCAGGCAGCGCCACCCGGCTCGCGTGGAGCAGGGCCGTGACGGTAGCAATGGTGGGGTGCCCGGCCAGCGGAATCTCCTCGGCGGGCGTGAAGAAGCGCACCGTGAATTCGGTGCTGCCGGGTGCGGCCCGATTCACAAAGGCGGTTTCCGACTGATTGAACTCGCGGGCCAGGCGCTGCCGCATGGCGGGGTCCAGCGCATCGGCATCGAGCACCACGGCGCAGGGATTCCCGCTCAGTGGCTGGGTAGTGAAGGCATCGACGAGCAGAAAGGGTAGTTGGGACATGAGGCGATAAGCTGGCTGAAGCCACGAAGGAACAACCCACCCGCCAAACACGGCAACGCCGACTGGCTTGGGACCAGTCGGCGTTGCCGTAGTTCACACTCCTCATTATTCGATTTAGGACGGGTCGTGCAGCTTGGCTACGCGCTGGCCGGCTTTGTCGTACACATCGCCGCGGGCGGTGATGAACAGGCGGCGCTGCCGGCCATCGGTCAGCACGAAGGGAAAGGCCGGGCTGCTAGTGCGAGTCACGCGGCCCACTTCCTCGGCATTGTCCTCGGCATCTACGCGCACCACTCTCAGGCCGTTGGTGAGGTAATAGCGCTGCTCGGGGTCGTTACGGAACGTGAGCTGGCCCACTAGGCGCACAGCATCGCCGCTGGTCTGGCTGATGGCCACCATTTCCCGGGTATCGGCGGCGGTTGGCTCCATCGGGAACAGGCGCACGGGCGTGCTGTCATAGGTGGAACGGCCGGGCTGCGGCGCGCGGCGTGCGGCTACCACCGCCGGCGCGGCCGACGGAGCCACGGCCCGGGCGCTGGCCACAATCTGACCATTGGCCCGCTGCCAGCCTTGGCCGATGGCCACCAGGCGCGGGGCCCGGCCGGGGTGCGAGGCCGAACCGCCATCGTCGGCCACGGTGGCCATGGCTGCCTGGGCCTGGGCCATGCTGGCCCCCAGCTTGCGCAGCACAAAACCGGAGAATTCATCGGCCTCCAGCTCATCGGCGGGCTGTGAGCCGCCGGTGCGCAAGGTATGGCCATTGAGATGATGGCCCATTTCGTGGGCCAGAATGCTGATGCCGGCCCAGTCGGTATGGCCGGCCCGGTTCACCGAATTCAGGAAGTCGGGATTGTAGAGCAGGAAACGCTTGCCGTTGTAGACCACGGCGGCCGCGTTATCAATTTCGCGGGTGGCGCGCAGCTCGAACCGGGATTTGAGGCCCACGGCATCGGTGATTTCACGGATAACGTCGGTGGGAGCCGGGGCGGTTTGGGCCCGGGCCGGAGCCCCCAGCAACACTGGCAGCGCCAGCAACAGCGGAACCGCCAGCCGGCTGAGTAAACGAGGAAGGAAAGTCATAATTGAAAGTCGGGAGTGAATGACTAATGTCCAAAACAAAGGCAAGCGCAGTACCGAGAATTATTACTGCTAATAGGCTAAAATTTAGCCAAAAAGCGCGCAAAGAGTTGAACTTAAGCAACCAGCACACTTAGCAACAACGAGCGAAAAGCGGCTGGCAGTATGCACCAAAGTTCAATTCTGAAGATTGCAGAAACTGCTGCCGAAATAACGATTTGTAGGGGCTGGCAGTTCATTTTATAAGAGTCATGCCGCAGCCGCAACGGTTGCGTAGCCACCTACCACCCGCTAAGGCCGAAGTAGTTTTGTAGCCGTAGCTGCCACCCTGCCCTGCACCCCAGTATTCTCCTCGATGAACCAAGCTCACATCCACCTCATTGTTAATCATTTGCCCATAATGGGCAGTCTGTTTGCCGCCGTGCTGCTGGCGGCGGGCGTGCTGCAAAAAAACCTGAGCCTGACTCGCGCCGGGCTAGTGGCGGTATTGACGGCGGGCCTGCTGTGCCTGCCCGCGCAGCTCACGGGGGAGGGCGCGGCGGCCATTGTGCAGGACATGCCCCGCGTGAGCGGGGCCCTGATTCAAAACCACGCCGAGGCAGCGGAGCTGGGATTTTGGGCTCTGGAAGGCGCGGCGGCCCTGGCGTTGTTCAGCCTGCTGCTGCTGAAAAATACTTCGCCCAAGGCCCGGCTCCTGACGCTGCTGACCCTGGCCTTGGCCTTTATCAGTTTTGGCCTACTGGCCCGGGCCGGCAGCCTCGGCGGCCAGATTCGGCACACCGAAATCCGCGACGGGTTCGGCACGCCCGACGAATTGTAATTTCTTCCGTTTCCTATTCTACTTATGGCTTTTCCTTTCTTCGGCGACGATAAATCGATAGTGGCGCGCCTGCTGGCCACTCTGCCCCAAACCGGCTCAATAGAATGGATTGGGCAGCGGCCGGTGCGGCGCGAACCACTGATTTCAATACCGGAAGCGGAGCTGAAAACCGACTCGCACCTACTCGGCGACCACGCCCGGCCCAAGGCCGGCGGCAAGCGCCAGATTACACTCATTCAGCACGAGCATTTGGCGGCAGTAGCAGGCTTTCTGGGGCTGGATGCGCCGCTGAACCCCGGTCGCCTGCGCCGCAACCTGGTGGTGAGTGGCCTAAACCTACTGGCCCTGAAAAACCGCCGAATCAGCATCGGCGACGACATTTTGCTCGACATAACCGGCGAGTGCCACCCCTGCTCGCGCATGGAGGAAGAGCTGGGCCCCGGCGGCTACAACGCCATGCGGGGCCACGGCGGCCTCACGGCGCACATTGCGCAGGGCGGCCGCATTCGGGTGGGTGATGTGGTCCGGGTGGTGGCGTAGCAGAATACAGCGCCGACTGACGACGGCTGTATGAAGGTTTTCCAATTGTCTGGCAACAGTAACCTTAGAGGGGTGCGGCTGTTTGAAATCCTACTTTTCCCCTCCTGCAGTTATTGCAATTATGACCTCATGCCTACCTTCTTTTTTGACTGCTAGCCGCTGGCTGGCCAGCGCTATTTTTGGGTTGGCACTAGTGGCTGGCCCTACCGCCCGGGCCCAGACCGTGTATGCGCTGGGCACGCTCACCGCCGATTTTTTGGGCACGCCGGCGGGCTCGCAGGGATTGACAACCATCGACCCTGCTACGGGCGTGGCCGGGGCTGCCACGCCAATAGCGGGCGTGCCGGCCAACCAAAAACTGGTTGGGATGGATTTCCGGCCCAGCAACGGCCAGCTCTACGCCTTGGGCTATGACACCCTGACCGTGGCTCCCACAGCCAATGCCCAGCTCTACACCCTGAACCCGACCACCGGGGCCACCACGCCCGTGGGCAGTGCCGTGCGCCTGGAGCTGGGCCGCCGCACCGCCCGCATCGGCTTCGATTTCAACCCCGTGGCCGACCTGATTCGGGTGGTGAGCACTAACCGCGCCAACTACCGCCTCAGCCCCAGCACCGGAGCCATTGCCGGCACCGACGGCAACTTGACCTATGCCAGCGGCACGCCTGCTACGCCGGGCGTCGGCGCCGTGGCGTATACCAATTCCTTCCCGGGGGCCATCAGCACCACGCTTTATGCCTTCGACGAGCTGAACATTGCGTCCCCCGCCAGCCCGGCCAACACGGCGTTGCTCTCCGTTGTAAACCCGCCCAATAATGGCACGCTCACGGCTTCGGTGCCGGTCATGTTTGGCTCGTTTGTGACGGGGGCACCAGCGGCTATAGACATCGATATTTACGCCAACGGCGCTACCAACCGCAACGAAGCTTTTCTGATGGAAGTAACGGCCATGGGCAGCAGTAATTTATACCGCCTGAACCTGACTACCGGCCAGGCCACCCTGGTGGGCAATACCGTGCCGCGCACCATTCCCTTCGCCCTGCGCGACATTGCCGTAGCCATTGGCCTGCCATTGGCGGCAGCCCCGGCTGCTTTGGCCCAATTGGCCACGCTGGCCCCCAACCCCGCGCACGGCACCACGACCCTGCGGCTGCCGGCCACCCTGCGGAGCGCGCAAGCCACCGTCGTTTCGGTAACGGATAACCTGGGCCGGGTAGTACTGAGCCGCACCTTACCCGCTGGTTCCTCCGATATTGTAGAGTTGCCCGTGACCGGCCTGGCTCCCGGCATCTACTCGGTGCTGGCGCATACCGCGGCTGGGCTGGTGACCAAGCGCTTGGTGGTGTACTAAGCGAAACGGGCAGTTGCAATTATCAAGGCCTCAATCCTAGCGGATTGAGGCCTTTTTGCTGCTTTTGTGCGCAACGTGCTGAGCACGACAAAATTTAGTTGTTAAAAAGTCATCAAGGGCTCATCCAATTAGCCCCAAGCACACGTAACTGAGTCGCGCCAGCCCATGGCAGGCAGTATATCCATTTGTTCGGCTTTTCTATTCACTAACCCTACTTTTCAGTTCATGCACACACCACTACTTTCGCACCTAGCATCGCGCCAGGGCATTCGTCGTTTGCTGGGCACTGCTGCAAGCCTGGCGCTGCTCCTGGGAGCGGCCGATGCCCAAGCCCAGACGGTTTACGGTTTGGGCACGCTCACCCAAAACATTACAGCTGGTACCAACCCGCTGCTGCCGACTGGCGGCACGGCCGGCGACCAGGGCATTTTCAGCATCACGGCCTCTGACGGCCAGCCGGCCAGTTCCGTAACGCCAGTGATGGGCGTGACGGCGGGCCAAACGCTGGTGGGCATGGACTACCGGCCCAACACCGGGCAGCTGTTTGCGCTGGGCTACAACGCGTCGGCGGCCTTCCCAGCCGTCAATGCGCAGCTCTACGCACTAAACCCCGCCACGGGCGTAGCCACGAGCGTGGGCAGCCCCATCAGCCTGAATTTAGGTGGCGCGACTGACCGCATCGGCTTCGACTTTAATCCCACCGTGGACCGCATCCGAGTGGTGAGTACCAACGATGCCAACTACCGCCTCAACCCCAACACCGGCGGCATTGCAGCTACCGACCTTGCCCTGAATTACCTTGATGGTACGCCCGCCAACCCCGGCGTGGGCGCGGTGGCCTACACCAATTCCTACTTTGCCAGCAGCAACACCACGCTCTACGACTTCGATGAGCTGAACACGGGCATTCTCTCCATTCAGAATCCGCCCAACAACGGCGTGCTCACCAATAAGCAAACCGTAATGTTTGGTGCTTTCGGCACGGGCTCGCCGCTGGGCATTGACCTAGACGTATCGTTCTTTACCACGCCCGGCACCAATGAGGCCTTTGTGGTGGAAGTAACGGCCCCGAATAGCGACAACTTATCCGCCAGCAACCTCTATACGATGAACCTGGGCACCGGCCAAGCCACATTTCGCGGCAACATCGTGCCGGCTTTTGCACAGGCTCCGTTCAACGTGTACGATATCGCCGTATCGATTCCGGCCCCGGCTCCCCTCGTGGCCATCACCGGGCAGTTAGTGTACGGCGTTACCGCTTCCAACAACATCATTACGTTCGATTCGAATAACCCCAATGTGGTGCGCAGCGTGGTGGCCATTTCGGGCTTGCCGGCTACGCAAATTTTGGTGGGTACTGATTTCCGGCCCAACACTGGGCAGCTGTTTGGCTTGGGCTACGATGTCGCCCTGATAGCGCCGGGGCTGAACGCCCAGGTGTACATCATCAATATGTCTACGGGTGCCGCTACGGCGGTGGGCAGCGCCATCCGGCTGGAGCTGGGCGGCGCTACCGACCACATCGGCTTCGACTTCAACCCCACCGTGGACCGCATCCGGGTGGAGGGCACCGCCGATACCAACTACCGCCTCAACCCCACCACCGGCGGCATTGCCAGCATCGACCTCAACCTGAACTACGCCGCCGGCGACCCCGGCGCGGGCCAGAACCCCACCGTGGGCAGCGTGGCCTACACCAACTCTTTCGTGGGGGCCACGGCCACCGGGCTCTACGCCCTGGACCATGCGCTGGGCTTTATCTCCTTGCAGAACCCGCCGAACAACGGCACCCTCACCAACTCGCGCACGCTAACCGGCGTGAACGGCGCGGGCGTGGGCGGAGCCATTGGGGCCATCAACGACTTCGACATCTACTACAACGGCACGGCCAACATCGGTTATCTGGCTGCCGCTACCACCGCGGCCCCCAACAACAGCCGCTTTTACTCGCTGGATGCTTTCAGCCCCACGGTGAATACGCCTCAGGCAGCATCTGACCTCGGTGCTATTGGCCTGGGCATCAGCGTGCGGGATATTTCGGTGCCCCTGTCGGCTGCCTCGACGGTGGCCGTGGCTCCGGGCGCGGTAACCGGCCAGCTGGTGTACGCAATTGCGGGCGGCAACCTGATTTCGTTTGACTCGAATGCGCCCAGCATTATCCGTTCGGCGGTGAACCTGGGCGCCGTAGCGGCGGGCCAGGTAGTGGTGGGCGCGGACTTCCGCCCGGCTACGGGCCAGCTGTTTGCGCTGGGCTACAATGCCACCAATGGCGAATCGCGCCTGTACACGGTGAATCTGACCACCGGGGCCGTGACGGCCGTGGGCACGGCCCCGATTACACTCTTGTTGGGCGGCACCACGGACCGCATCGGCTTCGACTTCAACCCCACCGTCGACCGCATTCGGGTAATCAGCACCAACCGCGCCAATCTCCGCCTCAACCCCAACGATGGCAGCATTGCTGCCACGGATGTGGCGCTGACCGCTCCCGCCAGTGCGGCTGCCTACACCAACAACCAGAGCAATGCCAATACGACGCAGCTCTTTGACTACGATGCGGTAACCGGCACGCTCTACCTGCAAAGCCCGCCCAACAACGGCGTCCTTGTAGCGCAGGGCACCAGCGGCCTGACCGCCGCCGCCCCTGATGGCGCGGATTTCGACATCTTCAACACGCCGGGCACGACCACCAACCTGGCGCTGCTGGCCCTGAACACCGACGCCACGGCCGGCCGTACTTCGTTTGACCAGCTCTACAACCTCAACCTGACCAATGGGGCAGTTACCAACCTCGGCACCATCGGGCAGGGCACGAACGTAACGGGCCTGGCCGCCTTTATTCAGGCCGGCACACTTATCACCTGGAACGGCAACGTGAGCACCGACTGGGGCACGGCCGCCAACTGGACACCTGCCCAGGTACCTGCCGCCAACAACGACGTAATCATCCCGGGCGGTGCGCCCAACCAGCCCACCGTGAGCAACGCCCAACAGGGCCGCCTCGTGACGCTGACCTCTGGCGCCGTGCTAACGCTGGCTAACGGTGGCACTTTAACCACCGGTGGCAACTTCACCAGCAACGGCGGCAGCGTGGCCGGCAGCGGCACCGGCACCCTGGTACTGGGCGGCACGGCCTCGGTTATCGGCGGCACCAGCGCTTCTGCTTTCCCCAACCTGACGGTTACCAACGCCGCCAGCACCGCCGCCGCCGTATCGGTGCAGCGGGCCCTGACCCTGAACGGTACCCTCGCCATCGGCGGCACCAACGCGTTCACGCTCCTGAGCAATGCCGCCGGCACGGCTTACGTGGTGAACAACGGCAGCGCCGTGCTCACGGGCTCGGCCACGGTGCAGCGCTACATCGCGCCCAGCCTAAACGGTGGCGTGGGCTACCGCCACTACTCGGCGCCGGTGAGCAACTCTTCGGTGAATGATTTGGCAACGACGGGTTTTGCGCCCATCGTGAACTCGGACTATAACACTGTGGGTAATACCGTAACTCCGTTCCCGAACGTATTCGGCTACAACGAAGCCCGCGTGACCACCAGCGGTAGTACTGGTGCCGCCACTGATTTCGACAAAGGCTTCTTCTCGCCCAACGCCCTGGGCGATGCCCTTGAAGTGACGCGCGGCTACACAGTGAACATCAACGCCTCGGCGCTGGTCGATTTCACCGGCACGCTCAATAATGGGGTGACGCCCCTCACGGCGGCCAACCTCACCCGCGGCACCCAGACCGAAAGCGGCTACCACCTGCGCGGCAACCCCTTCCCCTCACCTCTGGACTGGAACGCAATGGTGACTAACAGCCGCCTGACCAACGTGCAGAATGCGCTCTACGTATTCAAAAGCAACGGCCAGTACACGGGCTCCTACGCCAGCTACATCAACGGTGTGGGCACCAACGGCGGCACCAACGTGGTGCCCGTGGCCCAGGGCTTCTTCGTTCGCACCGTGGCCGGCCAGACCGGTAGCCTAGGCTTCACCAATGCCGAGCGCCTGACCACCGACCCCGGCACACCTTTCCAGCGCGGCACCGCCGATGACCGAGCCCAGCTCACGCTAACGCTGCGCAACGCCACCGCCGCCACCCAGACGGCCATGTACTTTGAGCAAGGGGCCACGGCCGGCTTCGACCGCGCCTTCGATGCTGCCGCCCTGCCCAACAGCAACGGCCTGACCCTGGCCACCGAAGCGGGCGCCGAAGCAGTTGCCATCAACGGCCTGCCCGTGCTCACCGGTACCGATGTGGTGCTGCCCCTGCGCCTGAGCGCCGCCGCCGCTGGCTCCTACACGCTGGCTGTAGATAAGCTGGCTAACCTGCCCACCAACTACCGCGCCTACCTGCGCGACGCCCTCACCGGCACCTACTCCGACCTGGCCACCACGCCCGCCGTAAGCCTGGCGCTGGCCGCCAACGGGGCCACCGGCGGCCGCTACGCCGTGGTCTTCTCCACCCAGAACCGCGTGCTGGCCATCGCCCCGGCGGCCCTGGCCCAACTGGCCACCGTGTACCCCAACCCGGCCCACGGCACGGCCACGCTGTTGCTGCCTGCGGCCCTGCGCGGCACCAACGCCACCACCGTGGCGGTGGTCGACAACCTGGGCCGTACCGTGCTCACCCGCACGCTGGCCGCCGGCACCACCGAGGCCCTCGAGTTGCCCTTGGCCGGGCTGGCCCCCGGCGTGTACTCGGTGCTGGCCCACACCGCCGCCGGGCTCGTCGCTAAGCGCCTTGTGATTCAGTAGACAGTAGTGGGTAGTAGCCTACTACTGAAGCAAGAATGGTCCGTTGCCCGATTTTCGTCGGGGAGCGGACCATTTGCTTTGGAAGATGCTTACCCTGATAGCCACATCAGTTATTGGTAATTATTACGGCATAAGAGAGCTTTCATATTTTTATTAATATTCTATCAGCTGAAATTAATCTTTTCTTTTTGAGCCCCGTACACGGACGCAAATCCGACCAAGACTTTTTTTACTAACTTAAGAATCACCACATCAACGGTTAGTATCACCCGAAATATTACCATTAAAGCGATAACCATTATGCGACAAATCATACCATCTCTTAAATCATATCCCTGGCTGGGCCGATGCGGCGCACGCTGCCTCTTAGCACTTGGTTTACTAACCAGCTCACCGCTGGTCCGAGCGCAAACCATCATGGGCTTGGGCACCATCACGGGCTCCAACTTTCGGGGCGAACCCGTGGGGGCGCAGGGCCTGGTGCTTATCGACCCCAATAGTGGCGCGGCCCAGAACCTGGCACCCGTGCGTATTGCGGGCGTGGCAGCTGGCCAAACGCTGATTGGCATTGATTACCGTCCCGCCGATAACCTGCTTTATACCCTAGGCTATGATGCCACCACCGTTGGAGCCAACGCGCAGTTGTATCTACTCAATCCCGGCACCAACGTGGCCTCGCCCATCGGCAGCGCTATTAGGCTGGAGTTGGGTGGGCCTTCCGAACGTATTAGCTTTGACTTTAACCCGACCGTGGACCGCATCCGGGTAGTGAGTTCCAACGATACCAACTACCGCCTCAACCCCGTCACTGGCAGCATTGCCGCCACCGATGGCACGCTAGCATATGCCGCCGGCGACCCCAACGCCGGTATCAATCCTGGCGTGGGCGCAATAGCCTACACCAACTCCACGGTGGGCACGGCTGCTACCACCACGCTTTATGATTTTGACTACCGCAACAATGGCGTGTTTTCTATTCAGAACCCGCCCAATGCTGGCACGCTGAACACGCAAAGCACAGTAGTTTTCGTCATCACAGGCGGCTCCGCACCCGGCACTTATGGCATTGGGCAGCCTGATGCCATTGGCTTGGATATCTACTTCAACCCCGGCAACAACACCAACGTGGGTTACGTGACGGAGGTGACGGCCCCGCGCTCGAATGGCGCGCGCGCCACCAATACGTATCGCCTCGACTTGGCCACTGGCGTGGCCACGCAACTGGGCAACACGGTGCCCGCCAGCAACCTTCTGAACTTTGAAATCCGCGACTTGGCCGTGACCCTGGCCCCGCCCGTGCTCGTTACCTGGAACGGCTCGGTGAGTACCGACTGGCGCACGGCCGCCAACTGGACCCCCGCCTTCGTGCCCACCGCCGCCACCGATGTGGTGATACCCGGCGGTACGCCCTTCCAGCCCATTGTAAGCACCAACCAGCAAACCCGCGCCATCACGCTAAACACCGGAGCCTTGCTTACCACCGCCGACGGCAGCAACCTGGTAGTGGGCGGCAACTTCACTAACAACGACGGGACCTTGGCCGGCAGCGGCAGCGGCACCGTGGTACTCGACCTGAATACTGCCCAAACCATTGGCGGTACCTCTTCCACCACTTTCCAGAACTTGACCATTGGCCTAGGCACGGCCAACTTGGCGACAGCCGCCTCCTTAGCGGCCTCCGCCTCGGTCCGCCGCTTACTCACCCTCTATGGCGACCTCACCGTGACGGGCCAGACCTTTACGCTGCTTTCCGATGCCAACAACACGGCTCAGGTGGTAAATATCAGCGGCAGCGTGGTGGGCGCGGCTACCGTGCAACGCTACATTGACCCCAGCCGCAACGGTGGGGTGGGCTACCGCCACTACAGCCCACCCGTGAGCGGCAGTACCGTGAATGACCTGACCACCACCGGCTATGCGCCAATAGTTAACCCCAACTACAATACGATTGGCAATACGGTGCGGCCGTTCCCCACGGTTTTTGGCTACGACGAAAACCGCGTGAACACCAGTGGCAGCCCCGTACCGATGGACTTTGACAAAGGTTTCTTCTCACCCAACAGCTTGGGCGATGGCCTAGAAGCGACGCGCGGCTATACCGTCAATATCCCGGCCACGGCCAATGTGGACTTTGTGGGCACGCTCAATAATGGCCCGCTCACGGCCGGCGGCCTCACCCGCGGCGGCCAGGCCGAAAGCGGCTACCACCTGCGCGGCAACCCCTACCCCGCCCCGCTCGATTGGCAGGCCATGATTAACGCCGGCCGCCTCACCAATGTTGACAATGCGCTCTATGTGTTCAAGAGCAGCGGGCAGTACACCGGTTCGTATGCTAGCTACATCAACGGTGTGGGCGTGAACGGCGGCACGAATATTCTGCCTTCATCGCAGGGCTTCTTCGTGCGCACCAGCGCGCCCAGCCAAGTCGGCAGCATCTCCTTCACCAACCAAGAGCGTCTCACCACTTACAACAACACGCCCTTCCAGCGCGGCACCGCCGATGACCGAGCCCAGCTCACGCTAACGCTGCGCAACGTTACCGCCGCCACCCAGACGGCCGTTTACTTTGAGCAAGGGGCCACCGCCGCCTTCGACCGCGCCTTCGACGCCGCCGACCTGCCCAACAGCAACGGCTTAACCCTGGCCACCGAAGCGGGCGCCGAAGCAGTTGCCATCAACGGCCTGCCCGTGCTCACCGGTACCGATGTGGTGCTGCCCCTGCGCCTGAGCGCCGCCGCCGCTGGCTCCTACACGCTGGCTGTGGATAACCTGACCAACCTGCCCACCAACTACCGCGCCTACCTGCGCGACGTCCTCACCGGCACCTACTCCGACCTGGCCACCACGCCCGCAGTAAGCCTGACGCTGGCCGCCAACGGGGCCACCAGCGGCCGCTACGCCGTGGTCTTCTCCACCCAGAACCGCGTGCTGGCCACCGCCCCGGCGGCACTGGCCCGGCTGGCTACCGTGTACCCCAACCCGGCCCACAGCACGGCCACGCTGTTGCTGCCCGTGGCCCTGCGCGGCACCACCGCCACCACCGTGGTGGTGGTCGACAACCTGGGCCGCACCGTGCTCACCCGCACGCTGGCCGCCGGCACCACCGAGGCCCTCGAGTTGCCCCTGGCCGGGCTGGCCCCCGGCGTGTACTCGGTGCTGGCCCGCACCGCCGCCGGACTCGTCGCCAAGAGACTCGTCATCCAGTAAGCAGAAGAAACTGACCGTCAACACTAAAAGCAAAATGCTCCAGCCGTTATGGTTGGGGCATTTTGCTTTTATTATCATCGAAGCTGTCCAGTAAAAAAGCCTCCCGCCAAAGGCGAGAGGCTTTCCGAGCTATGAAAACAACTGTTCCCTAAGGAGACACGCCCACCTACGCGTAGTGACGAGCAGTTGGATTGCGGAGGATGAGCGTCGGGCATGAGCGCGCCGACTACGGTCCCGGGCAGGTTCATCGCAATTTCCGTCTGATGGGAAGCGCCTTACTCGATGTGCTGGGGCCCGCATACGGCGTATTCCTTACGCCCAACTACACTGATGTACCGGTTGGGCAGCAGCAGCAGCAAAGCCACTACCGTATGGCTCCCGTCGAGGTGCATGAGGTAGTCGTTGGGGTTGACAATAAGTTGACATAGCAAACCCAACTGGTCGGTTTAAGTGAGCTTTTTGAGGTGCTTGCGCTTTATTCAGAAATAACCGAAGCATCAAGCGCAAATAATTTTTAAGTATAAATTATTTCCAGACACTTTAATTATGGGCGGTGGTCTAAAAAAGGATGAACACCAAAATCTAATGAATTAACCGAGAAGCAAAACACGCTTTTGAGTAGCCGTAGAAACGGCTTTTTCGAAAGCTGCTTTTGTCTCGTTAGAATCAAAATCATTCCGTTTTAGACCACCGCCTAATTATGATTCAAAAGTCCAATTTTAATTATGAAGCTGTTTAGTAGTTTATCAGTCGGTCATACCGAACGCCGCCGAGGCATTACGGTCACTTAATTTTTTGAATTCCTAAACAGCTCCTATTTCAAGGACGTTTATTAGCAGTCCTTTATTATCACAAAAAGCTGATTTATTCAAAACATCTGCCTCGCATCAATAGTACCACTCGGCAATGCCCTGCCTCGCTACTTCCGACCACTATACCCTCGACCTGCCCGCCGGGCACCGCTTCCCCATTGCCAAGTATGTCCTGATTCGGGAGCAGCTGCTGTGGCAGGGAATTGCCGCGCCGGAGGATTTCTACGAGCCGGGGCTGTGTTCGGAGGAAGACATTTTGCGTGTACACACCGCCAATTACTGGCACCGTGTGCGCGATTTGCAGCTGACGGACCGCGAAGTCCGCAACCTGGGCCTGCCGCAAAGCCCGCAGCTGGTGCGGCGCTCGTTGAGCAGCAGCGCGGGCACGCTGCAATCGGCTTTGCGGGCCCTGCGCAATGGCATCGGCATGAACCTGGCCGGCGGTACGCATCACGCCTTCGCCGACCGGGGCGAAGGTTTCTGCGTGCTGAACGACCAGGCCATTGCGGCGGCGCATCTGTTGGCGCATGAGCTGGCAAACCAAATTTTAATAGTGGATTTAGATGTCCACCAGGGCGATGGCACGGCGGCTATATTTCGAGATGAGCCAAGGGTTTTCACATTTTCCATGCACGCGGGGGCCAATTATCCACTGCGCAAAGAGCAATCAGATTTGGATATTGCGCTGGCGCTGGGCACCGGCGACGCCGAATACCTGGCGCAGCTCCGCGATACGTTGGAGCCGCTGGTGAACCGGGTGAAACCCGATTTTATCTTCTACCAGGCCGGAGTCGATGTGCTGGCTACCGACAAGTTGGGCAAGCTGAGCCTCACTCCCACCGGCTGCCGGCAGCGCGATGAGCTGGTGCTGGGCTTGTGCCATGCCCGCGGCCTGCCCGTGGCCGTGAGCATGGGCGGTGGCTATTCCGAGCGGCTGGCCGATATCGTGGATGCGCATTGCAATACGTTTCGGGTAGCGTTTGAACTATGGCCATAGGGTGCGGGGCTGGCCCTACACTTACCTTTGCTAATGATGAAAAAAGCTGATTCTGCGCATCCCGCGCCCATTACCGTGCTCGTTAGACAAGCCGAGCAAGCAACGGGCTCACCCGCTCAGCAAGGTTTTCGGCAGGCCATTCTGGATGTCGAAAATCTGCGCGAACGGTTGCGCGACCTCCGCGCCGAGCAGGCCGAAGCCCGCCGACGCTACTGGCAGCAGGTAGGCCCGGCGGCTACGGCCGTGGTAGCCGCCCGCCACGCGCTGTACGCACCTTTGGAAGGGGCGCTGCTCCTGAGCTACTTCAGCCGCTTGGAGGAACAGCAGATTACGGCCGTGATTTTGGGCAATGCCCGGAACCTGGAAGAACGGTTTGGCGAAGATGAAGCGGCAATTATTGGCAAATACGCGCCGGCCGGCCATCGCTCAACTGCTAAGTCAGCCACTAGCGCTGCAGGCAATTCCGCTTCTGAATCCGACAGCCGCTACGTGCCCGACCCGACCCTGCCGCCCCATGAGCAAGCCGCCGCGGCTGCCCGCGCCCGCCGCAAAACCAAAGCCCAGCGCCAACAAGACACCGCCGCGCAGGCTGCGCAGGCCGACCAGAAACAACTCGAATCCAATACCAAAACCATTTACCGCCAACTGGCCCGCACTCATCACCCCGACCTGGAGCGCGACCCCGAAAAGCAAGCCGATAAAACGGCTCAGATGCAGCGCATCACCGAAGCCTACGAGGCCGACGACCTCTACACGCTACTACAGCTGCTGGCCGAATCGGGCCCCACCGATGCGGCCGCCGACGACGTGCTGGCCCGCTACACCCGCGCCCTGCTCCAGCAGCAAATCCAGCTAAAGCAGGAAATGAACGAGCTGAAATATGGCCCCAACGGCTTCATCACTGCCTCGGGTAAAAAGCAGGAGCTGGAATTGCGCCAGCTAAAGCGCGACCTGCGGGCTGAAGCGGAGTACGTGCAGCACATCGGCCGGCTGGTGAGCGAAGCAGACGGGCTGCGCGGAGTGCTGAGGCAGCTGGCGGCCGAAGGAATGGATAGTATTTGAGGTGATTCAGGGGCACGGTCCCGGCACCGTTCACCGTAAAAAAGCGTCATGCTAAGCGAAGTTGAAGCAGCTCTGCCACGCTACTAATTATATTTAGTATTGCAGTAAAAACGCTTCGAATTCACTCAGCATGACGCTTTACTTTGGAGGCATTCCGGCAGGTGCTTACGCGCCTTTCGAAGCCAGAATATCCACCATTTCGATGTGGGGCGGGCTGGCCCAGAGGTCGGCGTGGGTGCCCAAAGCAGCGGCTACCTGACCGGCGAGGTGGGCTTTGCGGCCGGCTTCGTCGAGAAAAGTATCGAAAATACCGAACGTGGACGGCCCGAGACGCAAGGCATACCAGGTAGCAGTAGCGGGCTCAGCCTCCACAATGGACAGGGCACCGGCCAGAAAATCGGCAACGGTTTGTTCGTGGCCCGGCTTTACTTCCAGACGCACTAAAAGAGCAACTTTTACCATGGAATAGGTGGTTTGGATTGGTGAATTGAATACAACAAGAGCCAACTGAATTCGGCTGTTGCGGCCCGGCGCTACGCGATAAACGCTATGGCAGTTTGCACCACGGCGGCATCGCGCAGAATACGGTTGTGGCCCAGGCCGCGGGTGGCGTGCAGCACCGCGCCGGGCCAGGCCGCCACAATCTGCTGACCTTCGGCAAAAGGAATAATTTCATCGCCTTCGTCGTGCATTACCAGCACTTTTTCGGCCCCAATGCCCGGGCCAGCGGCCGCAACAGCGAAGGAGTCGGCGGAACGACCGGTGCGCCGCTCAATATGGTCGGCAAAGCGCCCCACCAGGTCGTTCGATAAATACAGAAAATCGACGAAGCGCGCAGCCACCACGCGGGGGCTCACCGGGGCGCTGAGCAGCACCAGGCGCGGCAGCGGCCGGCCAGCCAGCCGCACCGGCAGCCCCGCCACCGACGCCGCTCCAAACGAATGGGCCACAATGGCGCGCACCTCCCCCACCGTATCGAGCACTACCTGCACCGCCCCGCCAAAGTCCGTGAGCGTAGCCTGCCGCCCGCCTGAGGCACCGTGCGCGGGCCCATCCAGGGCCACCACGCGGTAGCCAGCGGCCCGCAGCGGCAGCACCCAGGCCCGCCAAAAGCTGGCTCGCAGCTCCCAGCCGTGCACCAACACCACGGCCGGCGCAGTGGCCGGGCCCCACTCGTACACGGCCACGGGACCGGTGGCGTAGGGCACGGTGCGGCGGGTAGCCGTGGCCAGCGCGGGGCCTTCCCAGTCTTTGGCCGGTAAGCGGCGCGGAGTAACAAACAGCTGCCACGCCTGCCGAAACGCCAGCTTGGGAGCCACAGCCCACAGCACTTTCATCTGCCAGCGGAGCCACCGCAGGCCGGGCGGCGGCGACGGGTAGCGGATTTGTGGGGCGGGAATGGACGGCGTTTCAGGCATGAACAGCTGATGGACGGGGGAATAAGTATTGGTCATGATGATGCAATTCAATGGTGAAAGGGATGCTTTAATTCGTTGCACTGACGCGCTGGCCAAGCGGCGGCATCAGGCAAAAAGCTCCAGCCGAAGCTGGCCCACGATGACTTGAAAAGGCGTCTCATCGTGCACCCGCGCCACTTGCAGGGCTCCGGCCAGGGTGGTGAGCACTTGGGCGGCCTTGGCGGCAGGACTACCCAAAAACCGCAGCGTGCCGGTGGCGCGGCCCACGGCCAGCACCTGGGCCAGCCACTCGGTCAGCTCCCGGTTGAAGGTGCGCAGCTCGGCTTGCATGGGGGCAGGCAGGGTGAGAAAATCAGCGGCCAGCGCTCCAAAGAGGCACACGCGGCGGTCGTGGCCGAGGTGGTTGTCATACACGGCAAACAGGGCTTCGAGCTGCTCGTTCGGCGGCAGGTCGGCTACGCGGGGCAGGTCGCGCCACTTGCGCAGGCGGCGCAGCTGCCGGGTTACCAGCGCCGTGCCCAGGTCATCCTTACTGGGAAAATGGTAGTGAATGGCGGCCGGTTTCATGCCCAATTCCCGGGCCAGATGCTGGTAGCTGAACGCATTGAAGCCACGCTCGAGCAAAAGCGTTTCTGCCAAGTCGAGTATGCGCGTACGGGTGTCAGGAATGAGAGCAACAGAAGATTGGATTGACATAGCGGGGCAAATATACAACTTACTTACTAATCAGTAAGTAAAAGTTATTATCATAAAAAAATCCCTCCACGTATGCGTGAAGGGATTTTCATTCCTGAATATTTTGTGGTTAGCGCATTTCCTCGTTCCGGCCCGGGTCCAGCGCATCCACGGCGGCCTGCACGGCTTCGGCACGATAAGGGGGCGCGGTAGCGGGCGCTTTGAGCAGGCACAACAGGCGCTGGTATTTCTGGCGGCCCTCGGCCAGCATCTGTTCGCTCACTTCGATGGTAAACACCCCGAAGGGCTCTACTTTCTGCACGCCTACTAGCAGGAATCGCTCGGCGCGCAGGGCATCGGTGTAAAAGGCAGCCTGGCGGTCGTAGTCGTAAGCTGAACACTGCCACAGGAAGTGCTCGGCGTCGCGGGCCATGGTGGTTTTGAAGTCAATAACGGTGAAGGGCTGCTCGGGCTGGTCGACCACAAGGTCGGCGCGCAACTTGCAGAGCGTATCAGTCTGAGGCTCGGTAAAGAGCACACTCATCTCTGAGGCACCCTGCTCTAGCAAATCAGTCAGTTGCGAGTTCATCTTCACGCCTTCCACCAGCCACCACACCAAAGTATCGTTGAGACCGGGCTGGCCCGGTACGTAGTCGTCGGGCTCCAACAAAGCCGTGTGAAAGGCGGTGCCAAAACTGAGTGCCCCTGCGTTGGAACCGGTTTGGGGGCGCGGCGGACGGCCATCGAGGGCATCGCGCAGGCGCGAGAGGTCGGAGTTGGCAATGGCCGGCAGGGCGCGGTAGGTATCGTAGTCGAGGCGCAGCAAGTCGGGTCGGCGGAAGTCAGGGGCAGATTCGGTCACGGGGTTGAGCATGGTCGAGAAGGTAACAGATAAAACCACATAAAGGCTCTGCCGATGCCTGCTTTTGACGGGACAAAAGCGCAGGCACACCAACTTATGCATGCCTGGAATCGCCCGTTCTTCAACGCAAGCTACTGCCACTTACGCCCCTCCCCACCATGGCCTCCTGGATTCCCTACGCCCTATTATCAGCCCTTTTTGCGGCCCTTACCACCATTTTCACCAAAATCGGCATCCGAGGAGTCGACTCGGATTTGGCCACGGCCATTCGCACCGTGGTTATTCTGTTGCTGACCTGGGGCATTGCCCTTGCGCGCGGGGCCACGGCCGGGCTGCCAGCCCTCACGCAGCGCACGTGGGTATTCCTGGTGCTATCGGGTTTGGCCACGGGGGCGTCGTGGCTGTGCTATTTCCGAGCCCTCAAGCTAGGCCCGGTAACTAAAGTGGCACCGGTAGACAAGTTGAGTGTGGCGCTGTCTCTGCTGCTGGCCGCGGCTTTTTTAGGCGAAACCATTTCCGTGCGCGGGGCATTGGGCGCGGGCCTTATCCTGGCCGGCACATTGGTACTGGTGTGGAGTTAAGCCAACTTTTGAAAAGGCAATTGAACTCTGGTTAAAACTTTTTCTGCATAAAATACCAATTAATCGCCTCAGTGTCACAATGCAATTTACACTATAATAACATTTTACCTATAAAAAATTTAATCCCATTAGGCTGAAAGCAATCGCGCGTGATTTGCATTATTACAACTTATTATTTGATTAATGAATCTTTTTTTTAATTTTGGCATTAAGCAAATAATTCCTAGCACAGGTCAACTACATCCTAATCAGCCACAGGTCAACTACATCCTAATCAGCCACAGGTCAACTACATCCTAATCAGCCATGAAAAAATACTTTACTCCTTTGATAATTAGTGCCATTTTAAATGGCTTACTCGCCTTCACGACCCAAGCTCAATGCACTTACACCGCCATTAGTGACGGGCTTTTTTCCAGTACCAGTACGTGGCGGGTAAGCTCTACTACCAATGCTACTTGTAGCGATACCCCAACTTCTAACACCGATGCCATCATTATCATAAATGGCTTCACCGTTACGCTGAATGTGAACTATGCCCTAGCCAAGGGTGGCTCCATCGACATTCAGAACAGCGGCTCGCTGATAGGCGGAGCCGACCTGATACTGGGCGACGGTAGTGGGAATCAGTCAGCGACCCAACTGACGATTGAGCCCGGGGGTACGCTGCAGGTGGCCCAACTGACAGTGAATAAAGCAACTGTTATGATAGCCAACCCGCTCAGTGCCACGGAGCCAACTTCGCTGACGACCGACTGCAATCTGGTACTAATCAATTCCTTTATCACCGACAACAGCCAAGTATTCATCAACGGCAGCGTCGACCTCACCAAAGGGGGCTCCAACAATACGCTCTGCGGTACGGGCAGCGTCCGCATTATCGGGTGTGTATTTGGTGGCAATGGGGCCGTTAGAAAGCTGGCCACCAACTGTGCCTCGTCCCTTGTTACCACGGTGTGCTCTCAGCAGCAGCAACCCCAAGGGTGCCCAGGACCGGTTTCCGGTAACAATGCTAATGAGGGGGCCTGCGATGTGCTGGTGGGTACCTGCGCACCGCTCCCCGTCGAGCTTATCCTATTCACCGCCACGAACACGGCCCAGCAGGGGGTGGCCCTGCACTGGGTAACGGCTTCAGAGAAAAACAGCCACAGCTTTGTGGTAGAGCGTTCGGCCGACGGCAAAATCTTTCATAGACTGGGCACCTTAGCCGCCGCCGGTTCCACGCAGGCCCGCACCACTTACGACCTGACCGATGAGCAGCCGCTGTCCGGCACCAGTTACTACCGCCTGCGCCAGGTAGACCTGGACGGAACCACTACCTACTCGCCGGTACGGAACGTGAAGCGGGGCCTGGCCAAGGGTGAAGGCCTAGCCGTGTACCCCGGCCGCTCGGCCCAGGAATGGGTAGTGCGCACCGCCCTACCCGCCGAAACCCTGGCGCAGGGTCCTGCCGCCGTGCGGGTATTCGATGCTTTGGGTCGCCTGCAGCAGGTGCCCTGCCCTGCCGATGCCTCCCAGACCGGCCAATGGGCCCTGGACTTACGCTCGCTGCCCACGGGCATCTACATTGTGCGGCTCATCACGGCAGCGGGCTCGTTTAGCCAGCGCATTGCGCAGTAGCCCGCAGGCAGCCAGCGCCGTATTTGCCTACGGGCAAGTACGGCGCCCTTCACGGTCAGGCTTCCGCCGGCCAACTCGTTGTTGGTGTAGAGCAGGTCGGCGGTGTTGCGCAGGCTGCTATTGTCGACGTAAAATAAGCGCCCGGTAGCGGCATCAGGGCCGTTTTTTAGCACCTGCAAGTCGCCAGCGCGGCGGCTTTCTAGGTTACCAGTGTAACCGAGCGCCACTTAACTGTGGGCATTGGGGTAGAAAAACAGGCGCGGGTGCAGGGTGAGGCTGCGCACCCGGGGCACATCCGCGAAGCCGTCGCCATCCACGTCTTTTTCCTTTTGATTGACCAGTCCCACAAACGCCGAAAAGCCCCAGCGCTGCCCCGGCCGGGCCGCAAACCCGTTTAAATCGGTTTCGCGCAGCGTGGTTTGGTTGATGCCCACGGCGTATTGCGGCGTACCGAGCGTGGGCCTTTTACTCACCAGGTTCACCAGGCCGGCAATGGCCCCGGCACCATAGAGGGTCGAATTTGAGCCTTTTATCAGCTCCACCTGCTTCAAATCGAGCGGCGGCACGGTGAGCAGCCCAAACGAGCCCGCAAAGCCGCCGTACAGCGGCACGCCATCGCGCAAAATCTGGGTGTATTGCCCTGGCAGTCCCTGCAGCCGCAAATCGAGGTTGCCGGTGGTGGGCGAAGTAGGCTGAATCTGGGCCCCGGCAATGTCGCCAAACAAGCTGGCAATGCTAGCCGGCCTGATGCTGCTTTCCTCCTCCATTTCCTCTGCGCCCAGCACCTCCACCCGGGTGGGCAGGTTCTCGATGCGCGAGTTGGTACGGGTAGCGGTCACCAGCACCTCTTCGCTCAGCGAATCCTGCAGCATTACGAGCGGGCGCTGGCTTTGGCTCCATCCTCGCCCCGGCAGCAATGCGCCAATCAGTAAGCCAAGAAAACAGACGCGGCGGTGGCAAAGGGGAAAAGCAGTAATCATGGAAACAATAAGGGGCCAGCAAACCGGCAAAATTACAATATGCCGACAGGCTTTTTAATCGCCCAAAATGTACTTATATCCGGCATGTAAGGTTTGTATTTAGCCTTCGTCTAAGTGCCCACGCATAAGTAACCGGATAAAGAAGAACGTCATTCCGAGCTTGCCGAGGAATCTCGCTCGCGCCAGTGGGCGGCGCGGATGACTCCGGCAAGATTCCTCAGCAAGCTCGGAATGACGTTCTTTTTGGTTGACTACGGTTACTTATGCGCGACTACTTAATCGGAAAATCGCAACCTTCAACGCCTTATGCCCCTACCTTCTTCACCCTCGAAGCCGGCTACAACACCCGCACCGCCGGTTTCACCGACCAGTCCACCTTCAGCGCGCAAATAGGCTACGAATTTTTCGACAAACTTTGGCTTACGGCCAGCGCCCGCACCCTCGACAACATGCGCGCTCCCAATCCCAACAGACTCAACAAAATCGGTTTGGGTGAGGGTGTGGCCTATTCCGCCGCCACCCTTGGCGCGAGCTCTAACTTCACTAAGTATATTTCCGTCACGGCCGATACCGCGGGCGGATTCGGCAAGCTCAGCATGGCGTTCAGCCCTCGTTCTTTTTTGAAAACAGCGCACTTCCCGATTTCCACCGCGCAATTTTTGCCGCGATTTCCGCCAAGCCCGGATTGTGGATGCTGCCCAAATGCGTGGTGTAAAACTCGCGGCACGGCACGTAGCTACCGTCCTCCACGGCCCGTCCCACTTGCTGATAGGCATCCCGAAATGGCACCCCTGAAACAATTAATTGGTTGATATTTTCAACCGAAAAAATTGGGTCGTATTTCGCCTGCTCAATCACACCAGCTTTAATTTGAATTTTGGGCAGCGCGAACAGAAGTATGTCCAGCAAGTCGACGAATTCCAGCATGGGTCCAAACAGCAGCTCCTTCAGCAACTGAAAATCGCGGTGGTAGCCGCTGGGCAGATTACTGGTGGCCAGAATAATATCGTTGGGCAGCGCCTGCAAGCGGTTGGCGTGCACCCGCACCAACTCAAATACGTCGGGGTTTTTCTTGTGCGGCATAATACTGGAGCCTGTCGTAAACTCCTTGGGCAGATTCACAAACCCTAAGTCCTGGCTATTGTAAAGCACCAAATCATACGCCATTTTGCCCAGCGTACCCGCCGCACCTGCAATGGCAAAAGCTAGTGTTTTCTCCGTCTTACCGCGCAGCATTTGGGCACCCACCGCACTCACAGCCAAGCTGCCAAAACCCAGTTCCCGCGTCGTCGTCTCGCGGTCAATCGGGAAGCTGCTACCAAAGCCCGCGCCCGAGCCCAACGGGTTCTGGTCGGCCACCGTGTGCGCGGCCTCAAACAGTGCTAAATCCAACAACAGATGCTCGGCGTAGGCTGAAAACCACAGCCCGAAACTACTCGGCATGGCCGCCTGGAAGTGCGTGTAACCCGGTAGCAAGTCATTTTTATGAGTTTCTGCTTTCTGTAAGAGTACTTCCACCAGCGCCAGTACTTTGGCCGAAATCCTCTCCGTGTAATCTTTGATAAACAGTTGGATGGCAGTCAGCACCTGGTCATTACGCGAGCGGGCAGTGTGAATTTTCTTGCCCGCATCACCAAATTTTTCGGTCAGGTAATACTCGATTTTGGAATGCACGTCTTCAAAGTCGTCCTCAATCTGAAACGTGCCCGCTGCCACCTGCGCCAGCAGCTCATCCAGCCCCGTAATCAGTTGCTGCCGCTCCGCGTCGGATATCAGGCCCACTTTAGCCAGCATGTTGGCCTGGGCTTTTGAGGCCAGCATATCAAACGGCGCGAGGTGCATATCCAGCACCCGGTCCTGGCCCACGGTAAATTTTTCAATGGTCTCGTTCACCGAAAACCCTTTCTCCCAAATTTTCATAGCGTGCTCTGGCAACTAAAAACTAAAATCCGTCAGCAATTCAATATAATCCCGAATTCCCGCTCGAATTTCACTCACCAGAATAAATTCATCCGGTGTGTGTGAGCGGGCACTTTCCCCCGGCCCCATTTTCAACGTCTCAAACGGCATCATTGATTGGTCCGACAGCGTTGGTGAACCATAAGCGGCCTTCCCCATTGCGATGCCCTTTCGAATCAGTGGGTGTTTTTCGCTGATGCGCGAGGAGTTTAAGTGCGTAGAGCGCGGCACAATTTCCGACTGCACATTTGCCCGAATAATAGCAACCACTTCTTGGTTCTGGTATAGCTCATTCGGGCGCACATCTACCACAAACTGGCAGCGGTCGGGCACTACGTTGTGCTGCGTGCCAGCGGTTATCTGCGTCACGGTCATTTTCACCGGGCCTAATAGCGGCGACACTTTAGGAAACGAGTACTGCCGCAACCAATTAATATCCTCCAGGGCTTTATAGAGGGCATTTTCGCCCTCGTCCCGGGCGGCATGGCCCGTTTTGCCATGAGCCGTGCCGTCTAATACAATCAGGCCCTTTTCGGCGATGGCTAAGTTCATACCGGTGGGCTCGCCCACAATTCCTAAATCAATTTTTCCGAGTTCCGGCAGCACGCTCCGAATTCCATTCGCACCCGAAATTTCTTCTTCCGCCGTGATGGCACAAATCAAATTAAACGTATTAGGCTTGTCCTGCAAATACAAAAATGCCGCCAGCAAACTCACGACCGAAGCACCCGCGTCATTACTACCCAAGCCAATTAACTTATCGCCTTCTTGCACCGCCTCAAATGGCGGGTACGTCCAGCCCAGGCCCGGCTTCACCGTGTCGTGGTGAGAGTTGAGCAATATCGTCGGCTTACCAGTATTAAAGTTGGCCGAAACGGCCCATACGTTATGCTGTTGCCGTTGCACCGCCACACCATGCGCCACCAAGAACTCCTGAATCAGTGTCGCCGCAACGCCTTCTTCACGGGAAAAAGACGGCGTTTTAATTAGCTGAGTTAATAGCCCAACGGCTTCATCGCTCAGTTGATTTATTACGTCAGACATAGCGTTGTTTTTAACTCTCCATTAATATGTAGCGCGTGTTCAACAATTACTTTTTTGACACCAAAATGCAACGCTTCAAACGCGTTTTCCAATTTTGGCAACATGCCATCAGAAATTATTTTCCGGGCTTTCAACTCATCGTAACTTTCAGGTGTTATTTTTGAAATAACGGATTGTTCGTCATTGAAATCCGCTAAAACACCGTTTTTTTCAAAACAAAAGTGTAATGCTACTGAATATTGCTGGCTCAACGATTTGGCGACTGATGCCGCGATTGTGTCAGCGTTAGTATTTAATAATTGACCTTGGCCGTCATGGGTAATTGCGCAAAAAACCGGTGTCAGGCCCAACGTCAGGAACTGGTGAATGAGGCCACCGTCGACACTAGCCTCGCTCAGGTCCCCGACAAACCCGTAGTCAACTTCACGCACGGAGCGTTTCACAGCCCGAATCACGTTGCCATCTGCTCCACTGACACCTAATGCATTAACACCATAACTTTGCAACGCAGCCACGATTTGCTTGTTGGTTTTGCCCGCGTAGTACATTGTCACCAGTTCGAGCGTGGCGGCATCGGTGATGCGGCGGCCGCTGACCATTCGCGGGGCAATGCCGAGGCGGCTCATCATTTCACTGGCCCCTTTGCCGCCGCCGTGCACAAGAATTTTCGGCCGGCTTATTTCGGAAAATAGCCGCAAGAATTCTAATAAGTCCGGCTCGTGGTCAATTATACCGCCGCCGATTTTAAATATTTTTAATTCAGGCTTCATCACTGCTTCGCATGCGCGCAAAGCCCAGGGCGGGCAGTGGCTGTTTCAAAAATTAACACCAGAAATGTTGCAGGCAAAAGTAAGGGCTTTTACCTTTGCGGCAGAATTGAACCTCTTGGTTCGGCACTTCGTTAAAACGCCGAATCGACTAATTTCCGCCATGCGCCTCCCGGTTTCTTCGTCAGCTTTGCTTGCTCCCGCCGCCTGGCCGGGGGTAGCGGGTGTGTGCGAAACGGCTTGTGCCCTGGTGCGACGACCCTAGCGGCTTCGACAGCCGCATGTTGGCCCCTGGGCCATCCCTCGTGAGCCGGGCTAGTATCCGCTCACTACTTACCGACAGGTTTGGGCTTTAGCAGGAATAACCCGCACAAAACGGGTGGTCCGGATAGCCGCGCGTCTATCCCTAAGTTTTTAATAATCAATGATAATTCGGGTTGCAACAGCAGCGGACACGCAGTTCGCTGACTTATTATGCCAATGGTACGTCGAGTCGGCCAAAACGCGGGGCACTGGCATTGCCAAGCGCGAACCGGCCTACGTGGCCCAAAAAATGGCCAGCGGCGACAGCATCATCGCCTTCGTCGACGGCGAGCTGGCCGGCTTTTGCTACATCGAAACCTTTGACGACAAGACCTTTGTCGTCAACTCTGGCCTGGTCGTAAACGCCGCTATTCGCAAGCATGGCGTGGGCCGCGCCATCAAGCAAGGCGTGTTTGATTTGTCGCGTTTGAAGTATCCGCAGGCCAAGATTTTCGGCATCACAACCAGTTTGGCGGTGATGAAAATCAACACCGATTTGGGCTACGAGCCGGTCACATTTTCCGAACTCACCGCCAGCGAAGACTTCTGGAAAGGCTGCAAAAGCTGCAAAAACTACAGCATCCTGATGGACAACGACCGCAAGCTGTGCCTCTGCACCGGCATGCTCTACGACGCGGCCGATAAGCTCGTGCAGGTTCAAATCCCCGATTTTAATACCGTCGCCTCGCAACTCGATTCTCCCAATTCTGCATCATGAAGAAAAAAGCCATACTGGCCTATAGCGGCGGCCTCGATACCTCATTCTGCGCCGTGTATTTGTCGCGCGACCTCGACCTGGAAGTACACACCGTCATCGTCAACTCCGGCGGCTTCACGGCCCAGGAATTGGCCGACATCGAGAAGCGCGCCTACGAATTGGGCTCGGTGAAGCATGAAGTAATTGACGTAACCGACCGGTTTTACCGCGACTGCCTGCGCTATTTACTATTCGGCAACGTGCTGAAAAACGATACCTACCCGCTGAGCGTGAGCGCCGAGCGCATGTTCCAGTCGCTGGCCATTGCCGAATATGCCCGCGCCAACGAGGCCGACTACATCGCGCACGGCAGCACGGGAGCCGGCAATGACCAAGTCCGTTTCGACGTGGCTTTCGCGGTTATCGCGCCCAACACGGAGGTTCTGACGCCCATCCGCGACCTGAAACTCTCGCGCCAGGCCGAGATTGAATACCTGCACCAGCAGGGATTCGAAATGAGCTGGGAAAAAGCTCGTTACTCTATTAATAAGGGCATTTGGGGCACCAGCGTGGGTGGCGTCGAAACGCTGACTTCGCACGAAGCGCTGCCGGAAAGCGCCTACCCATCGCAGTTGCAACGACAGGATTCGGAGCGCGTGGAAATCACCTTTGAGAAGGGCGAGCCGGTGGCGCTCAATGGCGAAATAATGAATCCCATCGCCCTGATTCAGAAGCTGAACGAATCAGGTTCGGCCTTCGCCATCGGCCGCGACACGCACGTGGGCGACACCATTCTGGGCATCAAGGGCCGCGTGGGTTTTGAGGCGCCCGCGCCGCTTATCCTCATCAAGGCGCACCACTTGCTGGAGAAGCACACCAGCACCCGCTGGCAGCTGCTGCACAAGGACTACATCGCCAACTGGTACGGTACGCTCCTCCATGAGGCTCAATACCTTGACCCGGTGATGCGCGATATGGAAGCCTTCCTGGAATCGTCGCAGAACCACGTTTCGGGTAAGGTATTCGTCAACCTCAAGCCGTATCGATTTGAGCTGCTCGGCATCGAGTCCAGGTATGATATGATGCAGTCGAAAGTGGCTACCTACGGCGAGGAAAATAACGCCTGGGATGCCCGCGACGCCCGGGGTTTCATCAAGATTTTCGGCAACCAGCTGAAGATTAGCGCCAGCCTCAACGATGAAAATTAAGGTCGGCATCGTGGGCGGGGCCGGCTACACGGCCGGCGAGCTCATCCGCATTCTGCTGCACCACGAATTTGTGGAATTGGGCGGCATCGTCAGCTCGTCGAACGCGGGCAACCCGGTGCATCTGGTGCACGACGACCTGGTAGGCGAAACCGACCTGGCTTTTACGTCTGAACTGGCTGGTGATGAGGACGTGGTGTTTCTGTGCCTCGGGCACGGCAATTCCAAATCATGGCTGCATAAAACCGTCTTGCCAGCCACCACGCACGTCATCGACCTGAGCAACGATTTCCGCCTGAATGCGGATGCCGAGTTTGAAGGCCGCGAGTTCGTGTACGGCCTGCCGGAGCTGAACCGGAGCCGCATCCAGCAGGCCCAGAGCATTGCCAATCCCGGCTGTTTCGCCACGGCCATTCAGTTGGCGCTGCTGCCGCTGGCCGGTAAGCTCACCAACGATATCCACGTTTCGGCCATTACCGGCTCGACTGGCGCGGGCCAGAGCCTCTCGGAAACGGTGCATTTTTCGTGGCGCACCAACAACGTGTCCATCTACAAGCCTTTCACGCACCAGCACCTCGGCGAAATCGGCGAGAGCCTGGCGCAGCTCCAGCCGCAATCAGAGGCCGAGATTCACTTTATCCCTTACCGCGGCAATTTCTCGCGGGGCATTTTCGCCAGCGTCTACACGCCGTCGGATTTAACGCAGGATGAGGCACGGGAGCTGTATAAGCAGTTTTACGCTGACGCGCCGTTCACTACGGTTTCGGATAAAGAAATTCATTTGAAGCAGGTGGTAAATACCAACAAATGCCTGCTGCACGTGCAGAAGCAAGGCAAGCAGTTATTGGTTACGTCGGTAATTGATAATTTGGTGAAGGGTGCTTCGGGCCAGGCAGTGCAAAATATGAACTTGATTTTTGGGCTGCCGGAAACGACGGGTCTGAATTTGAAAGCGGGGCTTTTGTAATGCAACACCTCAACGTCATGCCGAGCGCAGCCGAGGCATCTCGCTTGTGGTAGTAATCAAAAACCGTTGCGACAATTGATTTAGTAATGCACGCGAGATGCCTCGGCTACGCTCGGCATGACGTTCTTAATTCAGGCTTAAACAGCTCAAAAAACCATGGAGCTTTTCAACGTTTATCCGCTCGTCAACATCACGCCCGTGCGGGCGCTCGGTGCGAAGCTGTGGGACGACCAGGGCCAGGAATACCTGGATTTCTATGGCGGCCACGCCGTTATTTCCATCGGCCACAGCCACCCGCACTACGTGCAGCGCCTCACCGAGCAGCTGCAGAACATTGGCTTCTACTCCAACTCAGTACAGATTCCGATTCAGACGCAGCTGGCGCACAAGCTGGGCCAGGTATCGGGCTATAAGGATTACGCGCTGTTTCTGTGCAACTCGGGGGCCGAGGCCAATGAGAATGCGCTGAAACTGGCCTCCTTCCACACCGGCAAAACCCGCGTGGTGGCGTTTAAGGGCGCGTTTCACGGCCGCACCTCGGGCGCGGTAGCGGCCACAGATAACCCGAAAATCGTGGCGCCTTTCAACGCCGGCCACGCCATTTCCTTCGTTGATTACGACCTGCGGGCGGTGGCCGAAATCCTGCGCGGCGGCGACGTGTGCGCCGTTATCGTGGAGCCGATTCAGGGCGTGGCCGGCATCATCATGCCTTCCGATGAGTTTTTGCAAGGCCTGGCACTGCTCTGCGGGGCACACAACATCATCCTGATTGCCGACGAGGTGCAGAGCGGCTACGGACGCAGCGGCAAGTTTTTTGCCCACCAGCACGCCGGCATTCGGCCCGATATTATTGCCGTGGCCAAGGGCATGGGCAACGGCTTCCCCATCGGCGGCATTCTGATTTCGCCCGCGCTCAAAGCCTCCTATGGCCTGCTGGGCACCACTTTCGGCGGCAATCACTTAGCCTGCGCCGCCGCCCTGGCCGTGCTCGAAGTTATTGAAGAGGAAAACCTACTAGCCCACGCCACCGAACTGGGCGAGTATCTGCGCCAGGAATTACTGGCCCACGCCGGGGCCGAAGAAATCCGGGGCCGGGGCCTCATGGTGGGCATCAAATACAGCTTCCCCATCAAGGAGGTGCGCGACAAGTTGCTCTCGGAGTTCCACATTTTCGTAGGTAATGCGTCGGACCCCACGGTACTGCGGCTGCTGCCGCCGCTGAATATCACGAAGGCGGAGGTTGACCGGTTTTTGGGGGCGCTGGTTGCGTTGACCAACGAAACCTCACCCCCTAGCCCCCTCTCCCGTGGAGAGGGGGGACTAAGTACCTAGACAAAATTAAACGAGGTGGCGGTGGTCTGAAGCAGGATAAAAACCAAAATTTAATCAATTAGTCGAGAAGCAGAACACGCTTTTGGGGAGCAGTAAAAGCCGCTTTTTCGAAAGCCGCTTTGGTATCATCAGATTCAAAATCATCTCGCTTTAGACCACCGCCCTCATTTTATGTATCTGAGAAGCCAATGAGTCGAGCGTTATCAGATGATGCGCTACCTGAGAATCCTCTTCAAAACTCTATTCAAGCCACAGTAATAAAGCAGGTTGTTTAGATGCCATGAAAAACTTCACCTCTTTCGCCGATGCGGGCGACTACAAAGCCCTCTTGCAGCAAGCCCTGGAAATCAAGGCCAACCCCTACGGCTACCAGCACATCGGGCGCAACAAAACCGTGGGGTTGATTTTTTTTAACCCCAGCCTGCGCACCCGGCTTAGCTCCATTAAGGCGGCCTACAACCTGGGCGCGCAAGCCTGGGTACTCAACGCCGGGGCCGACTCCTGGACCCTGGAAATGTCCGACGGCGCGGTGATGAACGGCGGCACCCAGGAGCACATCAAGGACGCCATTGCGGTGATGAGCGAGTACTGCGACGTGCTGGGCGTGCGCACGTTTCCTACGCTCAAGGACAAGGCGGAGGACTACGGCGAAGTCGTCTTCAACAAGATTCTGCAATACGCTACGGTGCCCGTCATCAGCCTGGAAAGCGCCACCCTGCACCCCTTACAGTCATTTGCCGACCTCATTACGGTGGCCGAAACCAAACAGAAGGAGCGCGTGAAAGTGGTGCTTACCTGGGCCCCGCACGTACGCGCCCTGCCCCAATGCGTGCCCAACTCCTTCTGTGACTGGTTTTCGGAAGTCGATTGGGTTGATTTCGTCATTACCCACCCCGAGGGCTACGAGCTGGACCCTAAATTCACCAAAGGTGCCCGCATCGAATACGACCAGAAAAAGGCGTTGGAAGGCGCAGACTACGTGCAGGCCAAGAACTGGAGCAGCTACCTCGATTACGGCCAGGTGCTCCAAAACGACCCCGCCTGGATGCTCACTCCCGCTCACATGGCCCTGACCAGCGACGCCAAATTCCTGCACTGCTTGCCCGTGCGCCGCAACGTGGAAGTGTCCGACGCTGTGCTCGACGCACCCGGCTCGCTCATTATTCAGGAAGCCGGCAACCGCACCTTCTCCATGCAAACCGTGCTGCACGAGTTGCTGAAGTAGCTGTTTGCAAGTAAATGCAGCCAAGGCCTACCCCGTAATCTAAAATTTTTCATATCTGAAAGACCATACCCAGCCAATTATCACGGCGGGGGATGGGCTTTTTCGTACACCTGCCACTATCCAATCCCGGCCTGAAAAGTAGCGGCAGCTGAAGCCCCCAAACACCACGAAAAAGCCCCATTCTGTTTCCAGAATGGGGCTTTTGCTGTGATCCCGCTGGGATTCGAACCCAGGACCCGTACATTAAAAGTGTACTGCTCTACCAGCTGAGCTACAGAATCGGTACCTTGCACCTTGGAAGGGCGTTTCCTTCTTTGGTGGCACAAAAGTACTATAGCCTCCTGGACTACACAACCCCGACTTTAAAAAAAGTCTCTCCCTCTTTCCGTGCGAAGCTTTTTCTTCCTCTTAATCTTACTGCCTCTCTGTAGCTTGGGTGCAAATCCAACTGCCAAAAAAAAATCACAAATCAGTACGTCGGCGGCACCCGAAGGCTTACGGCGGGCCGATTCGTTGTTCTCGGCGGGGCAATATGAGGCATCGGGGCCTGTTTATCGGCAGCAAGTGTGGGAAAACAGGCGGGCTTCCCCGCAAGTGCTGCTTAAAATGGCCTACGTTCAGCAGCAGTTAGGCCACTACCCGGCTGCCTTGCTGTACTTAAGCTTGGCCCAGGCCCGCCAACCACGGGTGCGCACCTGGCGGCAAATGACTGCCTTGGCCACTCAGCAACGCTTGGTGGGCTACCCAGCCACCTGGCAGCAAGACCTAAGAGTGCAGGCGCAACGCTACTACTACCCGGGCCTGCAGGTGCTGCTGGGTGCGGCCGTGGTGATAGCCGTGTGGCTGCTGTGGCGGCGTAGCCCCCGGGGGGCCTGGCTGGGCTACGCCGCCTACGTGGCCATGGTGGGCACTTACCTGCATTTCCTGCACCCCAAACCGGTGGGGCTGGTGGCCCGGCCGGGCGCGGCGCTCATGGCCGGCCCTAGCGCGGGAGCCGCGTGGCTCAGCACGGCCGCCCTGGGCGACCGGCTGCCGGTGCTAGGCCACCAGGATATCTGGTACCGGGTGGAGTGGCAGCGCCAGGTAGCTTTCGTACGCGGGGCCGACTTATTGGTGGTAGAATAACCGGCCGCACCACTTGGGCCCACGCATTGCGGCGAGTTAAATAGTTGCTGGTACTTTTATACCCATGTCTGCTTCCCTTACCCTTACTGGCCTGTACCTCTACCCTGTAAAGTCCCTCGGGGGCTATGCGGTGCCCGAGGCCAATGTGACTGCCCGGGGCCTGCGGCACGACCGCCGCTGGCTGCTCGTGGACGAGCGCAACCGCTTCATGACGCAGCGCCAGCAGCCTGAGCTGGCCCTGCTGGCCGTAGCCCCGGCCTACAACGGCTTTTTGCTGAGCCACCGCCAGCGGCCCGATTTGCTGCCCTTATTCATTCCCTTTGAAGCAACGCCCGACCGCACGCTGTTCGTCACCATCTGGGATGACATGGCGTGGGCCTGGCGCGGTACCCCCGAGGCCGATGAGTGGCTGGCCGAAGCCCTGGGCCGCCCCTGCCGCTTGGTGTATATGTCCGATATGGTGCGGCGCGATGTGGAGCCGGAACACAATCCCGAAGGCCAGCTCGTGAGCTTTGCCGACGGCTACCCTTTCCTGTTGATTGGCGAAGCCGCTCTAAATGACCTGAACGCCCGCCTGGCCCAGCCGGTACTTATGAACCGCTTCCGGCCCAACCTAGTGTTTGGCGGCGGCACCCCATACGACGACGACAACTGGGAGGAGTTTGCTGTTGGCGGCGTACCGTTTCGGGCGGTGCGGGGCTGCGGCCGCTGCGTACTCACGACTATCGACCAACAGACGGCCGCTAAAAGCCCCGTTGGCGAGCCCCTGCGCACGCTGGCCACCTACCGCATGGCCGAAAGCAGCACGCTGTTTGGCCAGAACGTGACTGGCCCCGGTCAGGGCCGCCTGCGGGTGGGCGATGCCGTGACGGTGCTCAGTCGGAAATAGCCGCATTCCAACCGGGGCGCAACTTGGCAGCCTACAGGTGCGTTCTGCTGGGCCGGAGCTACTCACACCGGTATTCGCATGGATTTAGCGTACCTATTGGACTTTATGGCCCGGCTCGCGGCCAACAATACCACGGCCTGGATGGCCGAGCATCGCCCCGACTACCAGCGTGCCCGCGCCGCCTGCACCGAGCTGGTGCGCCAGGTACTGACCCAGGCAGCCGCCACCGACCCCGACCTGGCGCAGCTCACGACCACTGACGTCCTGTTTCGGCTGCATAAAAACGACCGGGCCCACCGCGACCCTGAGCCCTACAAGCGGCGCATGGGCGCGGGCCTGAAGCGTGGGGGCCGCCACGCCCCCCGCGCCGGGTATTTTCTGGCCATTCAGCCCGAGGGGCAGAGTTGGCTGGGGGCGGGCACATTCCATCCCACTCCGTCTATGCTGGCGGCCATGCGTCAGGAAATCCACTACAACGGGGCCGAGTTTCATCGGCGGCGGGAGGGGCCGGAACTGCTGCGCTACTTTCCTGCGGGCCTCGACACCACGGGCCTGCAGCTGACCCGCCCGCCCCGCGGCTACGCGGCCACCGACCCGGACCTGGCATGGCTGCGGCTGAAAACCCTGGGCCTGAATCGGTTTTATAGTGATGCAGAGGTACTGGCCCCGGATTTTGTGGCGCAGGTAGTGGCGGCCATTGCCGCCGCCCGGCCCTTGGTCGACTTTCTTAACGAAGCGCTGCCAGATTTGGAGTAGTGAAACTGCTGCGCTACACGCCCTTGGTGCAGCGGCACAGCGTATTGGGCCGCTACTCTGTTCTTTCAAACCAAAAAAGGACGCCAGGCTTCCCCAACGTCCTTTTTTACCTGCTGCTGCACGCTCTTAGAAGAGCCCGAACAAGGTGTTGTTAATCTTGTCGACGATGGTGCCCAGGTCTTCGGGGTTGTGCACGTAATCGAGCTCGTTCACGTCTACGATGAGGCAGCGGCCGGCGCTGTAGCCGGCTATCCACTTCTCGTAATGCTCGTTGAGGCTTTTGAGGTATTCGATGCTGATGCTGTTCTCGTAGTCTCGGCCGCGCTTCTCAATTTGGCTGACGAGCTTGGGCAGGTCGGCACGGAGGTAGAGCAGCAAATCGGGCGGGGCCACCAGGTCAATCATCGACTCGAACAGCGCGTAGTAGTTGTTGTAGTCGCGGGTTTCGAGCAGGCCCGACTCGTGCAGGTTGGCCGCGAAAATGTGGGCATCCTCGTAGATGGTGCGGTCCTGAATGATGCCCCGCCCCGCCTTTTGCAGCTCCTTGATGTGCTGGGTCTGGCGGAAACGGCCATTGAGAAAATACACCTGCAGGTGAAAAGCCCAGCGGGGCATATCGTGGTAAAAATCCTTCAGGTAAGGATTGTCGTCCACGTCTTCCAAAAATACTTCCCAGCGAAAATGCTGAGCCAACTTATGAGCCAGCGTGGTTTTGCCAGCCCCAATGTTGCCGACGATGGCAATGTGCATGCGCTAAAGAATAATAAATACGGGAGAAAGCCCGACTTCAAAGATAGTACCGGTCCACCGTAATTGGCTCAGAAGCTGTTTGATGTTAATAAAACGGTCATGCTCATCTGGCGTCCGCTTGTCGAAGCATCTCTACCGCTTCGACAAGCGGACGCCAGATGAGCACGACCATTTCAAAATGATTCTAGCTAACTCAGACAGCTTCTCAGACAAATAATACAGGCAATAGTCGGTATGTTTGGGATTCTGTATTCCGCCGCTATTATGATTACCGCCGACGCAATTCCCTTGCTCACGCTGTCCGACAGCTATGGTGCCCCCCTGGCCGAGTACTACTTTTTTCCCCAACATTCGTTTCTATATGTTCGCTGGCACGGCAATCTTACTGCTGCGGAGGTCATTCGGGGTGTAATAAAGGGAACGCAATGTCTGAAAAAACACAGTTTTACGCGGGTGCTCAACGACAAGCGCGACGCTACCGGCGACTGGAGCGAAGCGCTGCCCTGGCTGCAATACGAGTGGATGCCCCAAGCCGTAAAGGTTGGCATCAAAGCAATTGCCTACATCCTCTCCCCTTCGCTGGAGGCCCAGATTGTGAGCCAGGAGTTTGTAGAAGCCATGCGAAACCAGATTCATATCGCGCTGTTTTCGAATGAAAAAGACGCCCAGCACTGGCTAGAGGCACAATGAGTCGGCCGGGGCTATTCGAGTGAGTCAGTAACCCGACGTGCCCCGCGTAGGGCGTGGAACTCGCCCTGGAGGGAACGAATGCGCACCCGCTCTTCCAGCGGCAGGTCGGTGCGCACCGCCTCATAACGCTGGTTGAGCCGGGCCAGCACCCGCCCGGCGGCGTCCCAGTCCTGGGAGCGCCAGCGGCGGCGCTCGTCGCGCGTGGTGCTGATAAAATGGTCGTAGAGGTCGGGCAGCTGGTCGGCCGAGGTTTGGGCCAGGTTCACGTCGGCATTGAGCAGGCGCTGTTGCGCGGCGTCGGCGGCCGAGGCGGTGCGCCTGTCAGCGGCTTGGTGGGTGCGGGCGCTGGATTTGCTGGAGGGCTCGCGGCGGCGCAGGCTATCGGCAACAGGGGCGCGGGGTTGGGCCTGGCTGGCAAAGCCAAGACTGGTGAGCAGCACCAGGAATGAAGCAGATTTCATCGTAATTCGGAATAAGGGTGGCGAAAACAGGCCTCATAACGCACGGGGCCGGCCATCCGTATCGGAGCGGGCGGCTTGGTTTCAGTTTTTTCGCCCCAATTTCGTGTTTTACCGCTTATGACTTCTGACGCCCCTACCGCGCCGCCGCGCATTGAGCCCGCCACGCTCAACGACATCCCGACCATTATCAAGCTGGCCGAAGCCACCTGGGAGCCCACCTACCGGTTCATCATCTCGGGCGAGCAGCTGGAGTATATGTACCGGGTTATTTATTCGCCGGCTTCGCTGAAGCGGCAAATCACGGAGAAACACCACTCGTTTTTGCTGGCCTACGTGGCGGACGAGCCGGCGGGGTTCGCCTCGTTCAGCCCGCTGCCGGCCGCAGAAGATGACGCGGCCGGCTTCAAGCTGCACAAGATTTACGTGCTGCCTACCAAGCAAGGCCAGGGCCTGGGCCTGCACCTGATTGAGGCCGTAGAAAACGCCGCCCGCCAGGCTGGCGGCCAGTTTCTGGACTTGAACGTGAACCGCTACAATCCCGCCATTGCGTTTTACGAGCGGCGCGGCTTTGCCCGCCATAGTGAAGTAGACGTACCCATTGGACCGTATTTCATGAACGACTACGTAATGCGGAAGGAGCTGTAGTTCTGCAATTTGCTGCTCACGCTGATTTTTAATTTTTAATTCTCAATTTTTAATTCTTTTCTCATGGCCACCAAACTCACTGTCCTTTCCAACGGCTCGCTCCGCGTAGAGGGCGAAGACATCGAACTAGTTGACGCCGACGGCCAGCCGTACGGCCTCGGCGGCCGCCAGCGCATCAGCATCTGCCGCTGCGGCCTCTCCAAGCAAAAGCCCTTCTGCGACGGCTCGCACAAAGGCCATTTTGAGCACGCCGCCGTGGCGTTTGATTTGCCCGCACCCAAGCCCGCCTTGTAATTCAGACACTTGCGCAATAGAAAAGCCCGCTGACCAATTGGCCAGCAGGCTTTTTGCTATCGCAGAAAAATCGAATTCAAACCCCTTACTCCACCACCAGGCGCTGCGTGACCTGGCCGCAGCTCACCATGTACACGCCGGCGGGCAGGCCGCGCAGGTCCAGCGTGGCATCGGGGCCGGCCGGGGCGGGGTAGCGCCGCACGATGCGGCCCAGCGCATCGGTGAGGAGGAGGGGCAGGCGGGGGGTGCCGGCGGGCAGGCGCAGCGTGGCCGTGCCGTGGGCCGGGTTGGGGAAGAGGGCGACGGGCGCGGTGCGAGCTGATGCTTTAGCTGCCAGCGGGGCGTTGGGGTCGTAGATGCCAAAATGGGCCATGGCCTTGCCGCCGTCACCGGTGGTAGTGAATTCCCCCCCGACGTAGAGTTGACCGTTGGTGCCCAAGGCCAAAGCATCAACATAACTATTGAGCCCGGTGCCCAAAGTATTCCAGGTGGTACCATTCCACCGAGTCACATTATTGGTTACAACTCCGCTGGACTGAAGGAACCTACCGCCGACATACAGGTCCCCATTATTAGCCAGTGCTAAGGAACGAACGGCAGCCCGCCCCCCGTTTACCCCGTTGGTTAGGCCAGTGCCCAGCGTACTCCAAGCGGTACCATCCCACTTGGCAATGTGGTTGACCACAACGCCGCCGGCCTGCTCGAATACGCCGGCCATGTACACGACACCGTTGCGGGCCAGTGCCAAGGCCAAGCCACTGTTGCCAAACCCCCCACCCGTACCAGCACCCAGGGCACTCCAAACGCTGCCGTCCCACTTGGCAATGTGATTGACCGTGATTGCACCAGCTCCTATGAATTCGCCGGTCATATATAAGTCCCCATTGCCAGCCACGGCTAGTGCATGAACAGTACCGCTTACGCCGTTGGCGACACCCGTGCCCAGGCTACTCCAAGCTGTACCGTTCCATTTAGCCACGTTTTCGGCAACCCTGCCCCCCGCAAAGCGGAATGAACCGCCCACATACAGGTCGCCATTACTGGCAAAGGCAAAGTCAATGACGCTGCCAGCGGGCCTCGAACCAATGCGGTAGTATACGCCGTTGGCGGTGCCCGTGCCCAAACTGCTCCAAACCGCGCCGTCCCATTTGGCCACATAATTGGCAGTAATCCCGCCGGCTGTTCTGAATCCACCGCCCACGTACACGTCGCCATTGCTAGCTAAAGCCAGCGCACTGACGGCATCATTCACGCCGTTGGCGGTGCCCGTGCCCAAACTGCTCCAAACGGTGCCGTTTTATTTGGCCACGTTGTTTGCCACAATCCCACCAGCCTGGGTAAAGCTTCCACCTGCATACACGTCACCGTTGCTGGCTACTGCTATCACTGCAACATCATCGTCCATCCCATTGCCAGGCAGCCCAAACCCGCTCTGCCACCGCTCGTCGCCGGGCCCCAAGGTGCCCGCCGGCCAAAATGTGGGCCGGCCATTCGGCCCAGTGCCCACCCGAAACTGCCGAGCATCGAACGAACCGGCCGCACCAGCTTTCAGCGTACCATCGGAGTTCAGAACTTCGGCCAACGACTGGCCGGTGGGTGAGGCAGCCGCCACGGACGAGCCGCAGAGGCCCAGTAGCACCAGCAGCGACAGTAGCAATCGGGAGAAGCAGTTATTCATCGTTGAAAAAGAAAGGGTTGAAAAGCGTCTGAAAGATATAAGCAAGCAGCCGAAAGTATCACTGGCCTATTCCAAACAGCGTTTCGGTCCCTCTCCTCCTACCCAACCGATGGCTTAACTCCGGCCCCCAGCATTAGCCATAGGTTCTGGCGCACGATGTCGCCCATCGAGTCGCATTTGTCGAAGGCCGTGGTGTGGTGGTAACGGTTGAGCTCGGCCTTGAGCTGGGCCACCTTTTCGGGCGGGGCCAGCTCGTGCTGACGCATCACCTCCAGCAGGTCGCGCAGGCGGTGGCGCTCGGCGCGGGCGCGACGAGCCATTAGGGCGCGTTCCTCGGTTTGGTACTGGCGCAGGGTTTCGGGCTTCAGTAGGCGGGCGCACATCTCCACCACGGCCGCGTTGTCTTTGAAAAACTGGGGCAGGTACATCGCCCGGCGGCCCTCGTAGCTCTGCTGGTCGAAGTCGATGGCCCGCACCCGGTACTGCTCGTCCTCAAAGTCGGGGGTCACGTCGATGACGTAGTTGTAGGCCCGCATGTCGCCCAGCAGGCGCACGAAGCAGCGCTCGTTGAACTTCACAAACTCCTTGGCGATGCGCACTTGGTTGATATGCGGCTGGCTGAGGCGCAGGCGGATGAAATCATCGCCCGGAATGCCCGCGATGTGCTCTTCCACCAACGTGTCGCCGCTCACCAGGAAGTTCATGGAATTGGGCGAGAGCAGGTGCTCCAGCTCCAGCCCGTAGAGGCGCGAAGCGTCGGCCCGCTTTACGTAGAAGTAGTCGTAGTTGTCGTTGAACTGGTTGACGATGCGCACCCGAAACGGCCGGGAGTTGCCGAACTCGCAGTAGTCGATGCGGTCGGCCACCAGGTGCTCGGTGAAGGATAAGTCGCCGGCCGTTTTCAGCAGCGCGTACACCTGCGTGAGCCCCTGGCTGAGCTCGCGCAGGGCCTGGGGCTCAAAAAACACCGTTTGCCAGAGCGTGTCGTGCCCCGCGCGGTCCAGCAGCGGAAACGAGCTGCTGAAAAACTTCAGGTCGGCGTAGCTCACGGGCAGCGGGGCCTCGCGGTCGTAAGCGCGCAGGTACTGCCGCAACGCGGGGGTGATGGGGTAGGGCGGCTTTTTGCGGGAGATATCCATGGATGACGGAAACGAATCGGAAACAGTGTATCGTGCAGAACGTCATGCCGAGCGCAGCCGAGGCATCTCGCGTGCAATGGTAGCTCTTCCGTTTAGAGCGGTTCCGGGGTCAGTGTACGTGTAGCGTGGACTCTGCGAGTCCGCGTGTCGGCCGGGCCGGGCGCGGACTCGCAGAGTCCACGCTACATCGCCCACGTACACGAACTCCGAAACTGCTCTAACGATAGAATTACTACCCCACGCGAGATGCCTCGGCTGCGCTCGGCATGACGTGCTGTATCAATATAACGAGCTGCTTCCCTTACCCGGCCAGCTCGCTCACCAGCTCCACATACTGCTGGCGGGCGGCCTCCTGGCTGGTGCCTTTCAGGCCGTTCCAGGCATCGTATTTGGCAATGGCTTTGAAATCGAAGCCGCCGGGGCGGTCGCCGGTTACATCGCCGTCGGTGGCTTGCTTGTAGAGGGCGTAGAGCTGAAGCAGCACCATGTTGCCGGGCTTGGTGGGCAGTTGCTGGGCGCGCTGGCTGGCAGCTTCGAAGTCTTCCTGGGTCGTCATGGGGGGAGAATAAAAACAGTGAGAAGTAGATACGAGCCCCGTTGTACCTTGGCGGCTCCTAAACGCAAACGTATGACGCGCAAATCTATTCCAGCCTGGGCTACGGCCGCCCTACTCCTACTGGCTCCGGCCGCTTTCGCCCAGAAAACCTACCTGCACTGCGGCCGCCTGCTCGACGTGCGCAGCGGCAAGCTGCTCACCCAGCAAACCATCGTGGTGGAGCGCGACCGCATCACGGCCGTGCAAAGCGGCTACACGGCCGCCGCCGGCCCCCAGGACAAGGTCGTCAACCTGGAAAATCGCACCGTGCTGCCCGGCCTGATTGACACCCACGTGCACCTCGAATCGAGCCCCAGCCGCAACAGCTTCCGCGAGGGCTTCACCCTCAACCCCGCCGACGTAGCCTTCCGCGCCCAGGGCAATGCCCTGACCACGCTGCGCGCCGGCTTCACCACGGTGCGCGACTGCGGCGGCTCGGGCGTGAACACCAGCCTGCGCGAAGCCGTGGCCCAGCGCCTGGTGCCGGGCCCGCGCATCTATTCGGCGGGCATGGCCATTTCGGCCACCGGCGGGCACATGGATGAAACCGACGGCCTCAGCGAGGACCAGATAACCAAGGCCGGCCACCCCATCAACCTCGCCAACGGCCCCGACCAGTGCCGGCAGGCCGTGCGCGAGCAGTTCAAGCGCGGGGCCGACCTCATCAAGATTGCCAGCACCGGCGGCGTGCTCGACCTGAGCAAGGACGGCACCGGGGCCCAGTATTCGGAAGAGGAAATCCGCGCCATTGTGGAAACGGCCAAGGACCTGGGCATGCGCGTGGCCTGCCACGCGCACGGCGCGGAGGGCATCAAGCGGGCCATTCGGGCGGGCGTGACCAGCATCGACCACGGTTCACTGATGGACGACGAGGCCATTAAGCTGATGGCCAAAAACCGCACCTGGTACGTGCCCACGCTCATCGCCGGCAAGTCGGTAGCCGACACGGCGCGGCTGCGGCCCGGCTACTTTCCGCCCGTCATCGCGGCCAAGGCCCTGAACGTGGGCACCAAAATGCAGGGCACTTTTTCCCGCGCCATCAAGGGCGGGGTGCGCGTGGCCTTTGGCACCGATGCCGGCGTGTTCCGCCACGGCCAGAATGCCCGCGAGTTCGGCTACATGACCGAGGCCGGCATGTCGCCGCTCGATGCCATCCGCACGGCCACCCTCAACGCCGCCGAGCTGCTGGGCGAAACCGCGGACCTGGGTGCCATCGAAGCCGGCAAGTACGCCGACATCGTGGCCCTCGACGGCGACCCGCTCCAGGACATCACGGCCCTGATGCGGCCCACTTTTGTGATGAAGAGCGGCGTGGCCTACCGGCAGGAGTAGCGCTGTGCCGCAACGGCCGACGCTACCGCGGCGTAGCGTCGCGGTACATCTTGGTCACGAGGTACAGGCCAGCTTTGCGGTCGTAGTCGCTCAGGCTGGCGTTGAACTTCAGCTTATCCAAGACCGCCACGAAACGGGGGTTGCTGGCCGCGTACTGCTCGCGCAGGTAGGGCGTGGTGAGCGGAAAAATGAGGCCCGTGAGGCCTACGCTGAAGAAATAGTGCGTGGTAGCGAGCGTGCGGCCTCCGTAGCGGGCCGGGCCCATGGTGCCCATGTTGCCGGTGCTGGAGTACAGGCACAGCGTGTCGGCGTGCTCCAGCCGGAACTCCTCGCCCCGAAAGATTCGCGTGGTGCGGCCCTTGTCCGATACCACGCCCCAGACGCTGTCGGGGTCCAGGCGCACCTTCGTGGTGGCGGGGCCGCTGGGCATTACCACCACCACCTGGCCGCGCTTGTCAGGAAAAAACGCGTTGGTGCCGGCGGGCTGCGGCTGGTGCCGACGGTAGGCCGATGCGGAGCGGTAGGCCCCCGGTTGGTGCGTGGGAACCTGGGCAGCGGCCGGGCCGGCTACCAGCGCCAGCAGGGCTAAAAATGAGTTGCGGCAAAGATTCATAGCGAAGGCGGAATAGCCAAAGGTACGGCCCACCCAGGGCGGGGTTTGGACCGGCCGGGCCGCATGTGCCAGCCATTGCCGAACTTTGGGCAGGGCAAGGCTTTCCATCCCGTCAGATTTGTTATTTCCATGAAAAAAATCCTCTTGCCGCTGCTGCTCGCGGCCCTGGTACTCGCCCATGGCACTGCCGGTGCCTGGGGCTTTTTCGGTCACCGCACCATCACGCAGGTAGCGGTGTATGAGCTGCCGGCCACCATGCAGGCGTTCTACTACCGGCACCTGGCCGAGGTGGTGCGCCTAAGCACGTCTCCCGACGAGCGCCGCAACTCCGACCCCACCGAAGCGCCCAAGCACTTCATCGACATCGACCACTACTCCGAGAACGACCCCTTCGGCAAAATGCCCCGGCAGTACGACAAGGCGGTGGAGAAATTCTCGGCCGACACCCTCAAGAAGTACGGTACCGTGCCGTGGGTGATTATGGAAACCCAGCAAAGCCTCACCGAAGCGTTTCGGCAGCGCGACACGGTGGGCATCATCAGGTACTCGGCCGAACTGAGCCATTACGTGGGCGACGCCTTCGTACCCCTGCATACCACCATCAACTACGATGGCCAGCTCACCGACCAGAAAGGCCTGCACAGCCTCTGGGAAAGCCAGCTGCCCGAGCGCTTCATCAACGAGTACAAGCTGGACGGCGAGCCGGCTAAGTACGTAAAGGACCCGCTGGCCGCCGTGTGGGCGGTGTTGCAGCAGAGCTACGGCTTCCTGGGCGAGACCTTCGACCGGGCCAGCAAAATCGAAAAAGTGATGAAGCCCGACGTGCGCTACACCTTCTCGCACAAGTACGGCAAAACCTCGCGCCGCTACTCCGACGCCTTCGCCGATGCGTATAATAAGAGCGTGGGCGGCATGGTCGACTACCGCCTCAAGGGCGCGCCCACGCTGGTGTCGTCGCTCTGGCTCACGGCTTGGCAGGACGCCGGTAAGCCCGACCTCGGCGCGATGATGACGCCAGCCAAGGCCACCAAAGACGAAAAGGAAAAACTCAGCACCGAACTGGTGGCCTGGAAGAAAAATACGCTGTCGCAGGACCAGCTTTTGCTGGCGCAACAAAAAGTGAAAAAGGTAGAAGCCGCCGATGAAATTAAGTCGGCCAAGGACATGACCGATGCGCCCGATGCGCCCGCCGAAACGTCGGAAGCGCCGGAAGCGCCTGCCGAAACGCCCGCGCCCGCCGCTGCCCCAGTCGTGGATAAACTCAAGGTGAAGACCAAAGGCCCGAATGGTACCGAAAAAATTAAGCAGAAGGGCGATGCGCCCAAGTAGGCAAGCTCTGTGGCAGTTGGGCTAAAACGCCTGTGCTCCTATGGTTGAGGTAATAAAAAACGCACTATCCGTCGCTTAAACGTGGCCATATGGAAAGCCAGGTCCGCGTGCTGCGGGGCTGGCTTTTTTCGTTTTCACCTCCTATTCTTTCGCTTATGATACTGCGCCTCGATGGGTTAGTCCTTGACCTGCTCAAACCCAAAAATCCATCGGCCAACCATGCCGCAGAACGTTCTGCGACTTCGGCGCCTTCCTCCGCGCCCTCTGCGGGCTAAAAAACCCCAGAACGTACTTTGCGCCATGAAACGCCTCGTATTTCTGCTCCTGCTGGCTGCCTGCAACCAAGCCCCGCCCGCCACCGCGCCCGCCAAACCAACCCAGGAAATTCCCGGCCCCAACCTGGCTACCCTCACCGATAGCGCCGCGCCGGCCGCGCTGCTCGCCTACGGCCGCCAGTACCCCGGCTCGGGAGTTATCATCAAAACGCGGCTGGGCAACATCCGGGTGAAGCTCTACGACGACACGCCCATTCACAAAGCCAACTTCCTGCTGCTGGCCCGCAAGGGCGTGTTTGATGAAACAATGTTCAACCGCGTGGTGAAGGACTTTGCCGTGCAGGGCGGCCAGACCTACAACGCCCGCACCATCCGGCTGAAGCGCTACCGCCTGCCGCCCGAGTTTCGGGCCGGGCACTTCCACCACAAAGGGGCCTTGGGCATGGCCCGCTACGACGATGAGAAGAACCCCGGCCGTTTGTCGTCGAACACCGATTTCTACTTCGTAGTGGGCGAAAGGCTGGCCCCCAACCAGTCGCAGGCCATGGCCGGCCGCCGCCTCACCCCCGCCCAAACCCAGGCCTACGCTGCCGTGGGTGGCGTGCCCTCGCTCGACGGCCAGTACACCGTATTTGGCGAAGTAATCGAGGGTCAGGAGGTAATCGATAAAATCGCCAATGAGCCCGTGGAATCCGATAAGTGGCCGGTGAAGGACATTGGTATCAAGGTGGAAGTAGTGAAGTAGCCACCTGTCATTGCTTCGGTTCTACCTCGCAATGCCAGCTCTGCACCATCCCTAAAACGCAAAAAAGGCCCGCCTCCAGAGGAAACGGACCTTCTTCTATCGGGCGGGCAAATGGGTTCGCACGTCTGATTCAGGTAACTCTAAGCAAACAGCTTACCAAATTTTGGCGCGGTCGGCGGAAGAACGCACCATTTTGTCGCCGTCCTTGCAGCTAAAGGCCTTGTGAAACTCCGGCATGTTCTGCAACGGGCCGATGGTGCGGTACTGGCCGGGCGAGTGCGGGTCGGTCTGCACCTGCTGGCGCATGGCTTCGGGGCGCTGGTTGATGCGCCAGATTTGGGCAAAGTTCAGGAAGAAGCGCTGCTCGGGCGTGAAGCCGTCGATAGGCTTACCGGCCTTGGCCTGGGGCGTTTTCATGAACGCGGCATAGGCAATGGTGAGGCCACCGAGGTCGGCCAGGTTTTCGCCCATGGTCAGCTTGCCGTTCACGTGCACCGAATCCAGCGGCGAGAAAGCATCAAACTGCTTGCCCACCACATCAGCTTTAGCCATGAATTTCTCGCCGTCTTCCTTGGTCCACCAGTCGCGCAGGTTGCCCTGCGAGTCTACCTTGCGGCCCTGGTCGTCGAAACCGTGGGTCATTTCGTGACCAATCACGGCCCCGATGCCGCCGTAGTTCACCGCGTCATCCGCCTTGGGGTCATAGAAGGGTGCCTGCAGAATGCCGGCCGGGAACACGATTTCGTTCAGGCTGGGGCTGTAGTAGGCGTTCACCGTGGGCGGGGTCATGCCCCACACGCTGCGGTCCACGGGCTGACCAAACTTGCTCAGGTTGTCCTGGGTACCCCAATCGGCGGCGGCAAACAGGTTGTTCAGGGCGCTTTCGCGGCTCACGCTCAGCTTCGAGTAGTCCTTCCACTTGTCGGGGTAACCGATTTTTACCACGAAGGCATTGAGCTTTTTCAGGGCCTCGGCTTTGGTGGCGGCGCTCATCCAATCAGTAGCCTGAATGCGCTCGGCGTAGGCCACGCGCAGGTTTTCGACCAGCTGCTTGGCCCGGGCTTTGGCCGCGGGGCTAAAATCTTCATCCACGTAAATCTGACCAAAGGCCTCGCCCAACGAGCCATCGGTGGCGGCAAAGGCCCGGCGCCACCGCGGCTGCGGCTGCTTGGCCCCCGAGACTACTTTAGAAAAGCGGAATTCTTCATCTACAAAGGCTTTGGGCAAGGCCGAAACCACGGACTCTACCAAGTGCCAGCGCAGGTATTGCTTCTGGTCGGCCACGGGCTCTTCCTTCAGCATAGCACTGGCTTCCTTCAGGTAGTCGGGCTGGCCCACGATGATTTCCTTGGCCCCCGACAGGCCGCTTTCTTTGAGACGCAGGGGCAGGTTCAGGTTGGGGTAGTCGGCTATGGCCTTGTCCACGCTCATCTTGTTGTAGTTGCTTTCGCGGTCGCGCAGGGCCACCGGGTCGCGGCTGGCTTTGGCCATGCGGGTTTCGAGGCGCGTCACGGCGTCGGCGTTCTTTTCGGCCGTGGCCTGGTCATCGCCCAGCAGCTTAAACAGGTTGGTTTGGTAGGTGCGGTACGCGGCCCGAATGGTTTTGGAGCGCGCATCTTCTTTGAGGTAGTAGTCGCGGTTGGGCAGCGTCAGGCCGCCCTGACGCAGCTGCACGGCGTACACGCTACTGTTCTTGCCATCCTGGCCCACCCCAAAGCCGTACCAGCCCTTGCCGATATTCTTCGGGTTGGCCAAATATGCCTGCACGCCGGCTACGTCCTGAATGGCACTGATTTGGTTGAGGCGGGGCTGCAGGTACTTCAAGCCCGCTTTTTCCACGGCCACGCTGTCCATGGCGGCGGCGTAGAAGTCGCCCACTTTCTGCATGTTCGAACCGGGCTTGGCCGTGCGGTCAGCAGCGGCTTTTTCGAGAATGCGCCGAGCCACGCCGCGGTTGCGGTCGCGCAGCTGGTTGAAGGAACCCCAGCCCGTTTCGGAGGCCGGAATGGGGTTGTTCTTCATCCAGTTGCCATTGGCAAACCGGAAAAAGTCATCGCAGGGTGCCACCGAGCGGTCAAGGTTAGCCAGCGTTACGCCAACGCCCGACTGCCCCGTCGTGGATACGGTGATTTTCTCCTTGCCCGCGCTGGACTTGGTTTTAATCTTGGTTTGGGCCTGGGCCGCACCGGCTACCAGGGCCAGCAGCGCCGCCGAAAGGGCCGCCCGCCGCACAAAAAAGGATTGATGCATAAGTGAATGGGAAATGAGTTGTGGGAGAAGTGTTGGAAAGAAAGAACGTCATGCCGAGCATTCTGCGCATTAAGCAGAGACCGAGGCATCTCGCGTGCTCAAGTAATCCAATCGATTGAGTTACTACCCCGCGCGAGATGCCTCGGCTGCGCTCGGCATGACGTTCTCTCTGCGCAACCTACCAGATTTTGGAACGGTCGGCGGCGGCGCGCATCATGGTGTTGCCGTCCTGGCAGCCGAATGCTTTGTAGAACTCCGGCATGTTCATCAGCGGGCCGTTGGTGCGGAACTGCGCGGGCGAGTGCGGGTCGGTCTGCACCTGCTGGCGCAGGTACTCGGGCCGGGCATTGGTCCGCCAGATTTGAGCGTAGGCCAGGAAGAAGCGCTGCTCGGGCGTGAAGCCGTCGATTTTGGCCTGGGCCTTGGCCTGCGGGGTTTTCTCAAACGCCTGGTAGGCGATGGTGAGGCCACCGAGGTCGGCCAGGTTTTCGCCCATGGTCAGCTTGCCGTTCACGTGCACCGAATCCAGCGGCATGAAGGCATCGTACTGCTTGCCCACGAGGGCCGCTTTGGCGTTGAATTTGTCGGCATCCTCCTTGGTCCACCAATCCTTCAGGTTGCCCTGCGAGTCGTACTGGCGGCCCTGGTCGTCGAAGCCGTGGGTCATTTCGTGGCCGATTACCGCGCCGATGCCGCCGTAGTTCACCGCGTCATCCGCCTTGGGGTCGTAGAACGGGGGCTGCAGAATGCCGGCCGGGAACACGATTTCGTTCATCGGCGGGTTGTAGTAGGCGTTCACCGTGGGCGGGGTCATGCCCCACTCGTTGCGGTCAATCGGCTTGCCGAAATGATTAATTTCTTCCTTGTTGGCCCACACGCGGGCGGCCAGCAGGTTGTTTAAGTAGCTCTCGCGGCTGATGTTCAGCGTCGAGTAATTCTTCCACTTATCAGGATAGCCGATTTTTACCACGAAGGCGTTCAGCTTTTTGAGGGCTTCCTTTTTAGTGGCCGCGCTCATCCAGTCAGTGGCCTGAATGCGTTCGCCGTAGGCCACGCGCAGGTTCTCAATCATCTGCTTGGCGCGCGTTTTGGCCGCGGGCGAGAAAGCCTTGTCTACGTAGAGCTGGCCGAAGGCCTCGCCCAGGGCGCGGTCGGTAGCGCCCAGCGTGCGCTTCCAGCGGGGCTGCTGCTTCTTGGCACCGCTCAGGGTTTGCGAGAAGCGGAAGGCTTCGTCGCCGTACGCCTTGGGCAGGGCGGCCGTCACGCTGCTCACCAAATGAAAGCGCAGGTACTGCTTCTGGTCGGCCACGGGCTCGTCCTTTAGCATGGCGCTCACTTCTTTCAGAAAATCGGGCTGGCCCACAATCACCTCCTTGGCCGCGCCCAGGCCACTTTCCTTCAGCATGAGGGGCAGCGCCAGGTTGGGGTAGGCGGCGTTGGCCTCGGCCAGCGTCATCTTGTTGTAGTTGGCGTAGGGGTCGCGCAGGTCCACGCGGGCCTTGCTGGCTTTGGCCAGGCGTGTTTCGATGCGCTGCACGATGGCGGCGTTGGTGCGCGCCACCGATTCGGCATCGCCCAGCATCTTGAAGGTGTTCACCAGATACGTATCGTAGGCCGTGCGAATGGCTTTCGAGCGGGCGTCGTCCTTAAGGTAGTAGTCGCGGTCGGGCAGCGAGAGGCCGCCCTGGCCCATCTGAACTGCATATTGGGAGCTGATTTTCTCGTCCTGGCCCACGTACATGCCAAACCACACGCTGCCGGCTTGCGCCTTGGGGTCGGCCAGAAAGCGCTGCATCTCGCTCAGGTCCTTGATGGCCGCGATGCGACTCAGGTGGGGCTGCAGGTACTTCAGGCCGACGGTTTCGATGGCGGCCGAGTCCATGGCCGAGGCGTAGAAGTCGCCTACTTTCTGCATGTTTGAGCCCTTGGGGGCCTTGGCGGCGTTGCGGGCGGCATCGTTGAGGATGGCGCGAAGGGTGGCGTTGTTGTGGTCGGCCAGCTCGTTGAACGAGCCCCAGCGCGACTCAGCCGCCGGAATCGGGTTGTTTTTGAGCCAGTTGCCCGAGGCGTAGTGGAAGAAGTCTTCGCAGGGCTTCACCGAGGGGTCGATGTTGGCAATGTTGATGCCCACGCCTTTCTGGGGCGGCGTGGGGGCGGGCTTGTCGGGCGGGCCGGCCGCTACCGTAGCAGCCAGGCTGCCCAGACCGAGCACGGCCAGGCTAAGCTGCCGCGCAATGGAAGTTGAAAACATGAAGCGAATGTTGGGTTGGGAAATGATGCCGTGAAGTTACAGACACCCGGTATTAATTCCGGTTGCATAATCATCACCTGTTGTTACAATGCCGAGGGCTAAAGCAATTATCAAATGTCCCTTGCCCGTAACTTGCGCCCATGCCGCTCTACAACCGCCGCCCCGAGCTTCAGCCCCCTCCTGCCCCGGCTCCCCTGGGCCTGACCGCACTACTGGGCTACGTGCGCCAGGTCCTGACCCAGCAGCTGGCCGATTCCTACTGGGTGGTGGCTGAAGTAGCCGAAATTACCCTGCCGCGCTTTGCCAACGCGCACTGCTACCTCACCCTCACCGAGCAAACCATCGACCCGCGCGGCACGCCCCTCAAGGCCCAGGCCCGTGCCACGCTCTGGAGCCAGCGCTACCAGCAATTGGCCCCCGCCTTTGAGCGCCAGACTGGCCAACCGTTGCGCCCCGGCCTCAAGCTGCTGCTGCGGGTGCAGGTGCGCTTTCACGAGCAGTACGGGCTGAGCCTCGACGTAGTGGCCATTGACCCCAGCTACACCGTGGGCGAGCTGGCCTTGCTACGGCTGAAAACCCTGCGCCTGCTGGAAGAAAAAGGCCTATTGGAACGCCAGAAGCAACTGGCCCTGCCCCTGGCTCCGCAGCGGCTGGCGGTTATTTCCTCGCCCACGGCGGCGGGCTTTCAGGACTTTGTGCAGCAACTGAAGGAAGCGCCGTATGATTTTGCCCTCACCCTGTTTCCGGCCACCATGCAGGGCGACGAGGCCCCCGCCAGCTTACGGGCGGCGCTGGACAGCGTGCGCGCCCGGCGCGGGCAGTTCGACGCCGTGGTGCTTATCCGGGGCGGGGGCAGCCGCACCGACTTGCTGGCGTTTGATGAATACGGCTTGGCGGCGGCCGTGGGGGCTTTTCCGCTGCCCGTGCTCACCGGTATTGGCCACGAGCGCGACGAAGCCGTGGTGGACCTCACCGCCCACCGCGCCCTGAAAACGCCCACCGCCGTCGCCGCTTTTCTGGTCGACCGCCTGGCCCGGCTTGAGGCTACCATTCTCGACCTGGGCGCGGGAGTAACGGCCCTGGCCCGCCGCCAGCTGCAGCAGCAGCACACCCGCCTCGACCAGTTGAGCGGCCGGGGCCGCTACGCCGCCCACCGCCAGCTCGACACGGCCCGCACGGCCCTGCACGCCCGCGCCCGCCAGGCCACCCAAGCCCCCCGTGAGCAGCTGCGCCAGCTGGCCCAAGACCTGCTCCGGTTCCGGCACCAGCTGCCGCGGGCGGCGCGGCGGGCGCTGGCCCACGAGCAGCGCGGCCTGCGCCAGCGCGGCCGGGCGCTGCTCAAACGCTTTGCCCGCCACCACCGCCGCCGCCGCGAGACCGTGTTGCGCCACCGCTTCCGACTGCAGCTGGCCCTGGAGCGCCACCTGCACCGCCATGAGCTTCGCCTGCTTCAGTTGACGGCTGGCAATGAACAGTTAACCATTGGCAGACGCCCGCCGAACCCGTAGTCGATACTTCCGAAATACTCACTGATAATTGCTCACTGCTAACTGTTTAAGATGACCTACCGCGAAGCCATTGAAGAACTCGAGACCATCCTGCGGGCCCTGGAGACCGACGCCGTGGACGTAGACGACCTCACCACGCGCGTCGAGCGCTCGGCCGAACTGATTCGCCTCTGCCGCCACAAGCTGCGCCACGCCGAGGCGTCGCTTGACCGCGTGTTCGACACGCTGGATGAGGAAGACGAAGCCGACGAAGAAATGGAGGAAAAGGAGGAGAATGAGGAGAATGAGGAAGACGATACCAGCGAGCATGACAACCTGCCCGGTGGAGCTGGCCGGGCTTGGCAATAGTTTTTGAATGCGAATATTGTTGCAATCATTGTTTGCCTATATTTGACGCATCCATCCTACATAATCTTCTTTTTTTCAACTTTCTTCTGCGTTACTCATGCCATTTGACGGAACCGAAGGCACGGAAATCACCCTAATCGCTGCCGCCCAGCTAACCCAGAATTACCGCGAGGCAAACCACAACCCAGAAACTATCCTGGGATGCTTTTTGGGCAAAAATATTCTTAACAAGCTTCTTGCCCAGCCCGGCTGTGAAGGCATTCGCTTTTACTACGGCCTCAGAGGAAACGCACCGGAGCTGGTGGCCGTGGGTGCCGACAGCGAAGAAAACGACCAACTAGGCGTCGTGTCGGGTGTTCAGTGCATCATCGCCGACGATGCCCCCAAGTGCCCGCCCAACTCCAGCCAAACCAACTCCCTCAATACTACCCCCCAGCAGCACGAAGTAAAGTAGGACCGCGCACTGGTTCTTTCTCTCCTCACCTCATAGCCTTACCATGCCCACTGCACCGCTAGTCCAGGTTATGCTGAAGATGGTAACTGTCCTGCAGTTAAGCATCTTGGTGCCGATGGTAGTGGTTTGGTTGCGAAAAAGCGAGTTCCTACCCGCTATAAAACTACTGAGTTGGTACGTGTATCTGTCGGCGTTCTGTGCACTGGGCGGCCATTATACCGAATATACACCCAATGCATTATTTATCATCGGCTTCAACCTAGGTAAAATCGCCCTGTTTGGGGCCGTGTACTACATGGTGCTGGAGTCAGCAAGGATGCGGCAGTTGGTGCTGATAACTACGCTGACGGCCGTGGCCGTCTGTATTGGACTCACGGGGATTGGACTCGTCACTAACTTCTTTGACATAGCTGTTACCGTGAGTCGGATGACGCAATCCACAGTACTAGCCGCTTTCGCGTTGGTCTACCTCGAACAACTGCTGGGCCGCGCCAATACAGTATCCCTTTCGCGCGACCCCATTTGGCTGTTGAGCGTGGGCCAACTATTGTATTCAGCCGGTACCGTCACGGCTTTCAGCCTGGATTATCTGTCGAAAACGCAGTATGACCAAGCCCCCAAGTGGATATTCATTTCGATAATCGGAATTATTTTCAACGTATTCCTGACGTTGGCCTTTTTACGAGCCAAGACTGCTCCCCAGCAACCTGTTGGCAATAATGCTTCACCGGTCAACCAGTTCGCACAGAATTCGCACAGGTCTAGCTCAGTTTACTAGAAGGCTTTTGCCTTGCTTAAAACACTACAGGTGGCCCTCACCTTGAAGTCGCCTGAACTGTATGTTCGGGCTTTCGACTTTCGTGGCGGCCAGTTACGGGACAAGCGGTTGCGGCGAGAAACAGGAATGTTGTGCTTAATGTAGCTGACTTTGTCACTGGTTACGTATCGTTTTTGGCTTCCGTAGCTTGGGCATCTTTTTTTTTCGTGCTGCCCACCCACTTGCGGCCTTCATGTGACCAATTTGCTGCCCTTGCTACTCCTCACTCCCACGCTGCTCCTGCTTGTGCTTGGACTGGTGTGGTTTGTGGTGCGCTACCAGCGGGGGCAGTTGCGGCAGCAGCAGGAGATGGCCCACATGCGGGAAACGGCTCAGCAACAAGCCCTGGCGGCGGCCCTGGTAGCTCAAGAAGACGAACGACAACGTATCGCGGCCGAATTGCACGACGGCGTGGGCACCATCCTGGCCTTGGCCAAGCTGCACCTCTACGCCCCGGGCCGCCAGGCCTCGCCCGAAGCCAGCGCCCTGATTGACCAAGCCGTGGCCGAGGTGCGGCGCATCTCGCGCAACCTGCAGCCCGCCACGCTCCAGCAGCTGGGCCTGGCGCAAGCGCTACGGGCCCTGGTGCAGGCCGTACCCACCGAAAATGGCCCGGAAGTGCGGCTGGAACAGGATGGAACCCTAAATCGGCTCATTCCGCCGCACGAGCTCATGGTTTATCGCATTGCCCAGGAGCTGCTCACCAACGGCCTGGTGCACGCCGAAGCCCGAAACATTGTGCTGCGCATAACCACCGTACCCGGCCTGCTCACCCTCACCTATTCCGACAACGGCCAGGGTTTCAACCTAGCTGCCCTGGAAGAATTGCCGCCGCCCGGCCCCCACGGGCAGCCCGTGGGCATGGGCCTCATCAACCTGCGCAGCCGGGTAGCCGTGCTGGGCGGCCAATTGCATTATCATTCCGAGCCGGGCATCGGCACGCGCGTGGAGGCCGTGCTGCCCGTGACGCTGCTGCCAGCCGGCTCGCCGACCCCTACTTTTTCGCTTAACTCATGACCCCCAACCCAGATGAACCGCACTATGCGGACGGGGAGTACATTTCGGTTCACCCCCCGCTTTACCCATGTCGCT
>NZ_BMGY01000015.1 GCF_014640435.1 Hymenobacter frigidus
TCCGACTTTTTTGGGAGTCTTTTTGCTGCCCACTCTGCCCGCCGCCAAAAACCCTAAACAGGCTCAAAGTATTGAAGAACATCAGCCGCGGTAATCTGGACGAAAGCTTCCAGATTCCGGTATCGGGTGACTTCAAGCTGATGGCCGAAACCATCAACAAAACGATTGATAACCTTAATATTTTCGCCAGCGAAGTAACCCGCGTGGCCCAGGAAGTGGGCACCGAAGGCAAACTCGGCGGCCAGGCCAGCGTGCCGAACGTGGGCGGTATCTGGAAAGACCTCACCGACAACGTAAATAACATGGCCTCGAACCTGACTTCTCAGGTGCGGGATATTGCCAACGTGGCAACCGCGGTAGCCAAGGGCGACTTGAGCCAGAAAATCACCGTTGATGTAAAAGGGGAATTCCTGCAACTCAAGCAGAACCTCAACCAGATGGTGGACTCGCTGAACCTGTTTGCCGGCGAGGTAACCCGCGTGGCCCAGGAAGTAGGCACCGAGGGCAAGCTCGGCGGCCAGGCCAGTGTGCCGAACGTGGCCGGCGTATGGAAGGACCTGACGGACAACGTAAACTACATGGCCTCGAACCTGACTTCGCAGGTGCGGGACATTGCCAACGTAACCACCGCGGTGGCCAAAGGCGACTTGAGCCAGAAAATTACCGTTGATGTAAAAGGAGAACTGCTCCAACTCAAGCAGAACATCAACCAGATGGTGGACTCGCTAAATCTGTTTGCCGGCGAGGTAACCCGCGTGGCCCAGGAAGTGGGCACCGAAGGCAAGCTCGGCGGCCAGGCGGTGGTACCCAACGTGGCCGGCGTGTGGAAGGACCTGACGGACAACGTAAACTACATGGCCTCGAACCTGACTTCGCAGGTGCGGGACATTGCCAACGTAACCACCGCGGTAGCCAAGGGCGACTTGAGCCAGAAAATCACCGTTGATGTAAAAGGCGAGATTCTGCAGTTGAAGCAGAACATCAACCAGATGGTGGACTCGCTGAATCTGTTTGCCGGCGAGGTAACCCGCGTGGCCCAGGAAGTGGGCACCGAAGGCAAACTTGGTGGCCAGGCCAGCGTACCCAACGTGGCCGGCGTATGGAAAGCCCTGACGGACAACGTAAACGACATGGCTGCGGCACTTACCTCGCAGGTACGGGACATTGCCAATGTGGCCACGGCCGTAGCCCGTGGCGACTTGAGCCAGAAGATGACGGTGAATGTGAAGGGCGAAATCCTGGAGCTGAAGAACATCCTCAACCAGATGGTGGATTCGCTGAACATCTTCGGTGACGAGGTGACCCGCGTGGCCCGCGAGGTAGGTACCGAAGGCAAGCTCGGCGGCCAGGCCGTAGTGCCCCGCGTAGGCGGCACCTGGAAGGAGCTGACCGACAATGTGAACACAATGGCCAGCAACCTGACGTCTCAGGTACGGGACATTGCCAACGTGGCTACCGCGGTATCTAAAGGTGACTTGAGCCAGAAGATTACGGTAGATGTAAAAGGCGAGCTGCTGGATTTGAAGGATAACCTCAACCAGATGGTGGACTCGCTGAACATCTTTGCCGGCGAAGTAACCCGTGTGGCCCGCGAAGTGGGCACCGAAGGCATCCTGGGCGGCCAGGCCAATGTGCCGAAAGTAAGCGGCACCTGGAAGGACCTCACGGACAACGTGAACACGATGGCCAGCAACCTGACTTCGCAGATGCGGGACATTGCCAACGTGGCCACGGCCGTGGCTAAGGGCGACCTCTCGCAGAAAATCACCGTCAATGTGCGCGGCGAGCTGCTGCAGCTGAAGGAGAACCTCAACGAAATGGTGGACTCGCTGAACACCTTCGGCGATGAAGTGACCCGCGTGGCCCGCGAAGTAGGTACCGAAGGCAAGCTTGGCGGCCAGGCTAAGGTGCCCAACGTGCGCGGCACCTGGAAGGACCTCACGGACAACGTGAACACGATGGCCAGCAACCTGACTTCTCAGGTGCGGGATATTGCCAACGTGGCTACCGCGGTATCGCGCGGTGACCTCAGCCAGAAGGTGTCGGTAAACGTGAACGGTGAGCTACTCGACCTGAAGGACAACCTGAACCGAATGGTGGACTCGCTGAACATCTTCGCCGGCGAAGTAACCCGCGTGGCCCAGGAAGTGGGCACCGAGGGCAAACTAGGCGGCCAGGCCAGCGTACCCAACGTGGCCGGCGTGTGGAAGGAGCTGACCGACAACGTAAACTACATGGCCTCAAACCTCACCACGCAGGTACGGGGCTTGGTGAAGGTGGTAACGGCGGTATCAAAGGGTGACTTGACCCAGAAACTGACGCTGCAAGCCAAAGGCGAAGTAGCCGAGCTGGCCGATACCATCAACCGCATGGTGGACGACCTGAACCGCCTCGCCGTCGAAGTTAGCCGCGTGGCCAAAGTGGCCGGGGTGGAAGGCAAGCTGACTGAGCGCGCTACGGTAGGCGGCGTATCGGGTTCCTGGAAAGAACTGGTGGACACGCTCAATGCCCTGCTCGAATCCATCGCCTCGCCGGTACTGGAAGTGAGCCGCGTGGTGCGCGCCATCTCGGAAGGCGACCTGACCCAGCGCGTGGAAGTGCCTACCACGGGCGACATCCTGGCCATGTCGAGCGCCCTGAACCTCGCCGTAGAGAACCTGAACGAGCTGCTTGGCGAAATCAACGATTCGTCGCAGATTGTGGGAACTTCTTCGGAAGAAATGGCCGGCAAAGGTCAGGAAATGAGCCGTGTAACCGTCGATGTGGCCCTGGCCATGCAGCAAATGGCCGAAGGTGCTCAGAACCAGGCTCTGAAAACGGACCAGGCCTTTAAGCTGATTGAAGAAATTATGCAGGCCACGCAGGAAACGGCCAATAAGGCCGACGTGGTGAACAAATCAGCAATCCTGGGTGAGCAAACCTCGCAGCTGGGTTTGAAAACGGTGGCCGAAGTGGTGAAAAACATGGAAGAAATATCCAGCGCCGCTTCGCTGACCTCCCGCACCATCGAAGTATTGAGCACGCGGTCGGGCGAAATCAGCAAGTCGTTGGGCGTGATTACCGACATCGCCTCGCAAACCAACCTGCTGGCTCTGAACGCCGCCATCGAAGCTGCCCGTGCCGGGGAAGCCGGTCGTGGCTTCGCCGTAGTAGCTGAGGAAATTCGCAAGCTGGCTGAAGGCTCCCGCAAGTCGGCCAACGAAATTGCTACGCTGGTAGAGGACGTTCGGAAGGATACTACCTCGGCCGCAACCGCTATTTCGACCATGGAAAACCGGGTATTGAAAGGCAAGAACGCCACGTTCGAAGCCAGCTCGGCCTTCAAGAATATTGCGACCAGCAGCGGCGAAACGCTCCGGACTTCACGCGACATTCTCACCGCTACCGAGGTACAGAAAGCCTCGATTAGCGACGTGGTGAAGTACGTGGAAGAAGTAGTAGCCATTGCCGAACAGACAGCTACCGGAACCCAGCAGGTGGCCGGCACGGCCAAGCAGCTCTCCACCGCCATGCAGGAGCTGACGACTAGCTCGCAGCGCCTGACCGACATTGCCGACGACCTCCAGGCCGGCCTCGAAACCTTCCAGCTCAGCTCCTACGAGCCGGAGCCCGAGCCCGAGCCAGTCCGTCGCAGTGCACGGCACCGCGATGATTACCGCTTAAGAGAGGTTTACGCACCTGCTCCGCCAAGCACCATATCGAACCGCCGCCCCCAAAGCCGCCCCGATGTAGTAGTTAGCCCGAACGATAACGGCCGCTCCAGCGGAATGATGCGGCGTCATGCCCGTTCCGAGCCCGCCGCCCCAGCACCTGCACCAGCTCCAACGCGCCGTGAGCGGCCTGTGCGTCCTGCTCGGGTCGAAGCTGTCGCCGCTCCTGTGGCGGCACCCAAGCCACCCGTGAGGGCCAGCCAAAGCGCCGAAAACGGAAAAGCCGGTAAAGCTGCTGCTCCAAAATCGAAAGCCAAGGCGAAATAACGAGTAGTATTAAATAACCAGCTTCGGCAGGCAGCGGATTCTTCGAAGACTGACTACCGAAGCCGGTTACTAACTACCCACTACGGATTACTAGATACATGGCCGATATTGAATTGTCTGTTCCTGCTGCCAAACCAGAGCGCGTTAAACCCGCCGAGCTGGTGCAGCTTATCGTTTTTCGCCTCGGCGATGAGGACTATGGTATTCGCATAGAACAGGTGAAGGAGGTAACTGTGACGCCAGAAGTGGCGCGCATGCCTAAAACGCCCCCTTTCATCAAGGGCATTGCCAACCTGCGCGGCGACATCATTGCCATTATCGACCTAGAGGAGCGGTTCCTGCTGCGCCCGGCTGGGCGCGCGGTGCCCGAGCGGAGCTACACCGTGGCCGTAGAAGCCGCCGACTACATCCTTGGTCTGATGGTGCGGGAAGTTCCCCGCCCATTCACGCTGCCCCAGAGCCAGATTGAAGCAGCGCCGGATTTCGTGCAGGATTCCAGCACCCGCGACAAATACCTCGAAGGCATTGCCAAACTGCCCGATGGGGGCATTATCATTGTGCTCGACATGCGCAAGCTCCTGACGCCAAGTGAGGTAATGCGCCTGCCAGGCAAAAGCGCATCTTCGTAGGCGCTAACCCGTACAAGCAAGGCCAGCCCGTTCGGTCTGGCTGCTATTCTCTTTTAATTTTATATTACCCAGTTCCATGAATAAGCGCATCCTCATCGTCGACGACTCATTTTACATGCGTACGATGCTCAAAAACATGCTCACCGATGCCGGCTACGAAGTAGTGGGCGAGGCAGCCAATGGCGCGCAGGCCCTGGAAATGGCTACGTCTACCAGTCCCGACCTCATTACCCTCGACGTAATCCTGCCCGATAACACGGGCTTGGATGTGCTCAAAAGCCTGCGGCAAATACAGCCATCGGCTAAAGTGGTGATGTGTAGTGCCGTAGGCCAGGAAGTAATTGTAACGGAAGCCATCGAAAATGGCGCGTTAGCTTACATCGTGAAGCCCTTCTCGGAAGAGAAAGTGTTGGAAATTGTTGGGGCCGCGTTGCAAAACGATGCCGCTGAACCAGCCGTCTAACGTGTTTCAATTACGTACCGTAGCAAGGCAAACACCCATCGGGAACGACGGGAAGAACAACCATGCCGCGGTGCTTGGTACAGATGACACAACCAAATCCGGCCAATGAAAACGCGCGACCAGGAATACCGGGAGCTGTTTATGGCCGAGGCGCTGGAGTATTATGACTCCATGAGCCGCCACCTGAGCGAGTTGGAACGCAACCCCAACGCCGGGCCGGCACTCAATGAGCTATTTCGGCTCATGCACAACCTGAAGGCCAACGCCCGGGCTATGGGTTTTACCGACTTGGGCGAGGTAGCGCACCACCTCGAAACCCTTTTTGGACTGATTCGGGACCAGGAACGCACCTTCAGCGGCCCGCTCATTCGGGTGGTATTCGCGGGCGTTGATGCCTTGGGCAATATGATTCGTGCGGTAGGGGCCAATCAGCCCTTGCCCGATGCCAGTGCGCTGCTCGACAACCTCGACCGCTTGGTGCGCGGCGAAGCCCCGGTATTGGATGAGGTGGACGAAGGCGACACCGAGGAGGAGTCGAACCGGAAAATGGAGCTTTCTGACTTGGTGTACATCCAGGTCAAGAAGCTGGATAATCTGTTGAATCTGGTCGGTGAGCTGGTTATTGACCGCGACCGGATAATGACCCTGGCCCAGGAAATTGGCAATCCTGCTCTGTTGGCTACCGCTCAGCACTTGTTCCGCATTTCCGACGACTTGCAGTACAGCGTGATGGATGCCCGCTTGGTGGGCGTGGGCGTATTGCTCAACAAATTTCCGCGCGTGGTGCGCGATGTTGCCACCGCCGAAAACAAAGAAGTTGAATTAACCCTAAGCGGCCAGGATGTTCAAATAGACCGCAATATCCTTCAAATCATCACCGATGCCTTGTTGCATCTGGTGCGAAATGCAGTCAGCCACGGGCTGGAAACTACTGAACAGCGGCAGGCCGCTGGCAAGTCGGCGATTGGCCACCTCACGTTGTCGGCCCTCACTGAGCGCGACGATGTGCTCATTCAGGTGCAGGACGATGGTCGCGGCATCAATACCGAAGCGGTGCGCCGCAAAGCCGTGGAGCGCGGCCTGATTACGGCCGCCGCCGCCGGCTCACTCAACGAGCAGGACGTGTGGGCCCTCTTATTCGAGCCGGGTTTCTCGATGGCCGATAAGGTGACCGATATTTCCGGCCGTGGCGTGGGCCTCGACGTGGTAAAGCTGGCCCTCGATTCGTTGGGAGGCCAGTTGCGCGTAGAATCTGAGCTCGGCATCGGCACTACGTTTACGTTAGTGCTGCCCACATCCATCGCCGTGAAGGGGGCCCTGCTCATCGAGGTGGATGAGCGGCCTTACGCGCTGCCGTTGATGCACACCGACACCGTTTTATCCCTGGAGCCCAGTCAGATTTCGGTGGTGGGTGGGGTATTGGTAACACATGTGCAAGGCTTGGCGGTGCCGCTGGTGCCGTTGCGGCTACTGCTCCACGATGAGGGCGACGACGTGTTGCCGCTGGCCAGCAAAAGTGAATTGGACGGTCCGCAGCAAGTGCTGGTCGTCAACTATAATAATCGGCGCTTGGGCTTGGTGGTTGACCGGTTTATCCGGCAGCAAAATATCGTCATCAAGCCTCTGAGCAAACCTTTAGACACCATTGACCTTTTTGGAGGAGTTACGCTTTTGGGCAGCGGGCAGGTTTGCCTGGTGCTCGATGTGCCCGCTCTTACCCGCCTGTTTCTTGCCAAACGACCTTAATTTTCATTTCTTTCACCCCAGTCCTCGCAGCTGCACTTCCCCTAGTTTGACGTTATGGATTTATCGATGACCGACTTAGAGCGTGATATAATTCGCGAGATTTTGAACATTGGTCTGGCTCGCGCCGCCGATTCGTTCGCCATTATTGCCAAGGACCGTGTCCTGCTCGAAGTGCCGAATATTGACTTGCTTATGAGCGAGGATATTCTGCAGCGAGTGCGTGAATATCAGTCCAGGCATGTGGCTATTCAGTCCGACATCCGGGGTGATTTCAATGGGACTACGCTGATGTTCTTTTCGGGCCAGCACGTGCAGCGACTTTCCCGGGTGTGCCTGCGCATGCAAACCGACGAAGCGTTGGACGTGAACGAGTTGCAGGAATCCCTATTGCTGGAAATTAGCAATATCATTACGGGCGCGCTCGTCACGCAATTGGCCAATATCCTCAAGGCAAACATTTACGGGGCTCCGCCCACGGCTCCCCGGGGCGACATTGCGGATACCCTGCAAAGCCTGATTCCGGAACAGCAGCTCCAGCCGCTTATTTTCACGGTTATCACGCAATTCTCCGATAAGGATAATATGGTAGAGTTGCCACTGATGCTCTTTTTTGACCGGGCGACGTTTATAAAAATCCTGGATATTATTCGTAGCTACGACTTCCTGGGTAGCCAGATGTCGGCGTAAGCAAGCAAAACGTTTGTCCGTTTTGGGTCCCCATTACTGTTAAATCAGCGCGTCATGCTACGCCTGCTTGAGGTGCGTTTGCCAAGGCGTTGCAGAATGCTTTGGACCAATGCGTTTCCGTAGGGGCAGCATGACGTCGCTTTTCCATGCCAGGCCAAACTCATACCCTGTCGCTGGCTTGGCTGCCTTGTTTCCCTCATTTACCATTCAATAGTTATGTCAAAAGCTGCTGCCGCACGTGCCGAAAAAATAGCTTCCTTCGACCCCAACGCACCCGGCGATGCCGATGGCGGCCTCTTCGGGCTGCCCTTTACACCAGAAGAGGCGCAGGTGGTGGTGGTGCCCGTGCCCTGGGAAGTGACCGTGAGCTACCGGGCCGGCACTGCCAACGGCCCCGCGGCCATTCGCGATGCTTCCCTGCAAGTCGACCTCTACGATTCCGACATGCCCAATGCCTGGCAGATGGGCCTGGCCATGGAGGAAGAAGACGAAACCATCGCCGCCGCCAGCCGCGCCTTGCGCCCCCTGGCCGCTGATTATATCACTTGGCTCGAGGCTGGCAAACCCGAAGCTGACCGCCAGAAATTCGAGGGTGTGCCCGCCCAAGCCACGGCTGAAGGCGAAAAAATGCTGCAATGGCTGAAAGCCAAAACCGGAGCTTTGCTCGATGCCGGCAAGGGGGTGGTGGTGCTGGGCGGCGACCACAGCACCCCGTTGGGTTACCTGCACGCGCTGGCCGAACGCCACGAGGAGTTTGCCATTCTGCAGTTTGATGCGCACTGCGACCTTCGCCCCGCTTACGAAGGCTTCCGGTTTTCGCACGCCAGCATCATGCACAATGCTTTGGAACTGCCCCAGGTGAAGAAACTGGTGCAGGTGGGTATTCGCGACATGTGCCAGCAGGAGGCCGAACTAATCGAGCACTCCAACGGACGGGTGGCGCTGTTCAGCCAGCGATTTTTGAGCGACGAAAAATTTGCAAAGAAGTCCTGGAAGAAGGTGTGCGGCAAAATCATTGCCCAACTGCCGCGTAAGGTTTACATCAGCTTCGATATTGACGGGCTCGACCCCAAACTTTGCCCCGGTACCGGCACGCCCGTACCCGGCGGCCTGGAGTATGAAGAAGCCACGTATCTGATACGCGCCATTGTGCGCGAGGGCATTCAGATAATTGGCTGTGACCTCAACGAGGTGGCCCCCGGCGACACCGACTGGAACGGTATTGTGGGTGCTCGCCTGCTCTACCAACTTTGCAACTGGATGGCCGTATCTCAAGGCCGGCTCGCGGCCAAAGGCATGCACGCCGAGTAATTCACTTTCACCTTTCCACTTGTTGATATGGTTGGTTTTATCCTCAAATTTGTTCTCACGGCGGTGTTGGTTTATGGCCTCAGCACGGTGTTGCCGGGCGTGACGCTGAGTGGCGTGGGCGGGGCCGCCATCCTGGTGCTCGTGCTAGGTATTCTCAATGCCGTGGTTAAGCCAATCCTTCAGATTCTGGGCTTTCCCATCACAATACTCACGCTGGGGTTATTCCTGCTGGTCATCAACGTAATTATCGTCAAGCTGGCCGATTTCCTGATGACCAGCTTTACGGTAAATGGCTTCATTAATGCGTTGATATTCAGCGTGGCGCTATCGGTTGTCAACGCGGTGGTTGATATGGTGATTGACTAAACACCCTGTTCCTTCACAACCAAAGCCCCACCGCTGTCCCTATTCGGGTACGGCGGTGGGGCTTTTCGTTAACCGGTGCGTTGTTTCAGGTCAGTGTGCGGTAGCGCCAGCAACGGCGTTTGCGCTACGACTCGCTACCGACACATCGTAAAAATGCCCTGCGGGTGGGCCGGGCATTTTCTGTAAAAGAGTTGCGGGAGGTTACATCCGGCGAATATCTGCGCCCAGCGCGTTTAGGCGCAAGTCGATGTTCTGGTAGCCGCGGTCAATCTGCTCCACGTTTTCGATGGTGCTCTTGCCTTCGGCCGAAAGCGCAGCGATGAGCAGAGCCACGCCGGCCCGGATATCGGGCGAGGTCATGGTGATGCCGCGCAGGCGGGCGCGCTGGTCCAGGCCGATGACGGTGGCTCGGTGCGGGTCGCAGAGAATAACCTGCGCGCCCATGTCAATGAGCTTATCCACGAAGAACAGGCGCGACTCGAACATCTTTTGATGAATGAGCACCGTACCCTTGGCTTGGCAGGCCACCACCAGCACAATGCTCAGCAAATCGGGCGTGAAGCCCGGCCACGTATGGTCCGACACCGTGAGGATGGAACCGTCGAGGTACGTAGCGATTTCGTAGTGCTCCTGGGCCGGAATGTGAATATCATCGCCCCGAAACTCCAACTGAATACCCAGCTTGCGAAATGTGTCCGGGATGAGGCCCAACTCGGCAATCTGGCAATCCTTGATGGTGATTTCGGAGCCCGTCATGGCCGCGAGGCCGATGAACGAGCCAATCTCAATCATATCGGGCAGCATGCGGTGCTCGGTGCCGCCAAGGCGTTCCACGCCTTCAATGGTGAGTAGGTTTGAGCCAATGCCCTGAATATTGGCCCCCATGCGTACCAGCATCCGGCAGAGCTGCTGCAAATAAGGCTCGCAAGCGGCGTTGTAGATAGTGGTGGTGCCCTCGGCTAGCACGGCGGCCATCAGAATGTTGGCAGTGCCGGTCACGGAGGCTTCGTCGAGCAGCATGTGGGTGCCGCGCAGCTTGCCTTCCGCCTTGATGCGGTAAAAGTCGGCCCCTTCCAGCGTGAGCTTGCCGCCCAGCTTTTCCAGCCCCAAAAAATGCGTGTCCATGGGCCGGCGGCCAATTTTATCGCCACCTGGCTTGGGCAGCTGGCAACGGCCGTAGCGACCCAGCATGGGCCCGAGTATCATCACAGAACCGCGCAATGCACTGGCCTGAGCCACGAATTCTGACGTGTCCATGTAGTCGAGGTTCACATTCTCGGCTTGGAAGACGTACGTGTCCGTGGCCAGCTTACCCACCTTTACGCCCATATCGCGCAACAGCTCGATGAGCTTGTTGACGTCGCGAATATCGGGAATATTGCTAATAGTGACAGGCTCCGAGGTCAGTAATACCGCGCAGAGAATCTGGAGGGCTTCGTTTTTTGCGCCTTGGGGCGTGATTTCGCCGCGCAATGCTTTGCCGCCGCGTACTTCAAATGATGCCATATGGATTTAAGGGTAAAAGGCTGTCATCCTGAGCGCGACGAAGGACCTTATTACGCTTGAATAAGTCATTCAAGCGTAATAAGGTCCTTCGTCGCGCTCAGGATGACAGGTAGGAAATGTAAAAATTATTGGGGCGGCTGCTGCGGCTCTTGGCTGCGGCCTTTTTTACGCTTCTTGCCGTTTTTATTGCCGAAGCCGTTGTTGCGCCCGTCGCGGTCGCGGCCTTCGCGGCGGTCCCGGTTCTGGCCTTCGCGCGCTTGGGGTTGCGGCACTATGAAGGCCGGCGTGCGGCTCGGGGCAGCGGTGCCAGCGGTGCCAGTGGGCATTTCGAACAGGTTTTCACTGTCGACCAAGGCAGAATCGAGCGTGAGTTCGCCGCCCGATAATTCGCTCAAATGGCGCAGGATGGTGACGTCCTTCGCGTTTTCCTTATTGTGCTGCCGATACAGGAACTTCATGGTGCGGCCAATCTGAATGGTGGCCTGCTCGCGTTCGGCGGCATCCTCCAGCGTCAGGGCTTTGGTAATCAGCGCCTCGATGGCGGCCCCGTAGACCCGCAGCTTGGGAGCCGTGCGCGGGTATGGCACGCGAGACGGTTTTTCGGTGCGTACCGTGAGGCTGCGCAGGGGCACCGGGGCCTCCAGCGTCACTTCCTCGCCAGCCAATGCGTGCAGGTGGTTCCAGAGGCGGGTTTGCACCTCGGGCAGGTCGCGCAGAGCGGGCTGTAGGCGTAGCATCAGCTGCACAATCTGCCCGGCGCGCTTGGTGCGCTCGGCCACGTCCTCAATGTCCTTGAGGCCCAGAATGAGTTGGTAAGTGCTGTGCCCGTATTCACGCACCAGCAGTTGCAGGTGGAAGGGCAGGGAGAGAATATCGGTCATAAAAAACAGGAGGGAGGCTGCCAGGGGCAGCGCTCAGGCCAAAGGTACGTACTTGGGAGCGTCGGTGACGAAGTCGTTTGGCTCGATAAAGAAGGTCGTGCAGCGCGTAGCGAAGCATGGCCTTCTTGCGAAGCGGATACTTAATGCACCCGCAGCTTGGCAAAACTCAGCAGCAGCACTTTCTCGCCCACTTCCTCAAACTGAATGGTGGCTTTGGTAGTGCCCTGTTGAGTTTCCAGCGCACTCACCGTGCCGAAACCGAACTTGGCGTGCTCCACGCGCTGACCGGCTTGTAGCTTGGAGGTGTCGGAGGGGGCGAAATCGGCGGGGGCCACGTATTTGGTGGCCATTACCTTGCGGGGCGGCGTCGGAATCAAGTTTGAGCGCCGCTCAAATACGTGCTGGAACGGCGACTCGCCAGCCCCCGGACCGGCCGCGAACTTGAAGTTGACGTACTGCGGGTCGATTTCGTCCAGAAAGCGGCTTTTTTCGCAGCTGCGCAGGTTGCCCCACTGGTAGCGGGAGGTGGCGTAGCTCAGGGTAAGTTTTTTCTCCGCCCGCGTAATGGCCACGTAGAACAAGCGGCGTTCTTCTTCCAAATCGGCCCGCGAGGTAATCATCATCTGGCTAGGGAAGAGGTTTTCCTCCATGCCCACGATGTACACGTTGCGGAATTCCAGGCCTTTAGCCGAGTGAATGGTCATCAGCGTCACGGCCTCGCCTTCCTGCGCCGCGTCCTTCAGGTCAGAATCCGTGACCAGGGCAATATCCTGCAGAAACGCGCCGAGGCTTTTGTCTTCCCGCTCCGGGTCGTCCACATACTCCTTGATGCCGTTGAGCAGCTCCTGCATGTTCTCGTAGCGGGAGAGGCCCTCAATGCTTTTATCGGCATACAATTCCTCCAGCATGCCGGAGTTTTTGGCGATAAACTTGGCCGCTTCAAAGGCATCTTCCTTCCCGGCAATCACCACGTAGCTTTTGATTTTCTCCGCAAAACCCACTACGGGATTCGATACCCGCGCGGCCAGGAATTGGTCGGCGTGGGCTACCACTTCCCACAGCGAGTGGTTGTTTTCATCGGCCGTGGTAATGAGCTTGCTGATGGTGGTATCGCCAATGCCGCGCTTCGGATAATTAATTACCCGGCGAATAGCCTGCTCGTCATTTTGATTAACGGTGAGGCGCAAGTAGGCCACTAAATCCTTAATTTCCTTGCGTTGATAAAACGACAGGCCGCCAACAACTTTATACTTTATATTTAATTTTCGCAACGATTCCTCCATCGCGCGGCTTTGCGCATTAGTACGGTACAGAATGGCGAAATTATCGTAAGAAAGATGCCCATTCATCTTATCCTCAAAGATGGAATTAGCCACCAATTTGCCCTCCTCGTTGTCGGAAGCGGCTTTCAGGACTTCAATCAGCGTGCCGTCTTCATTCTCCGAAAATACGTCCTTGCGCAATTGCGCCTGATTGTTTTTAATTACCGAATTGGCTGCCCAAACAATGTTTTTCGTGGAGCGGTAATTTTGCTCCAGCTTAAATACCTGCAATTCCGGATAGTCTTTCTCGAAATTGAGAATGTTGGTAATATCCGCGCCACGGAAGGCGTAAATACTTTGCGCATCATCGCCCACCACGCAAATATTTCGCTCTTTGGCCGCCAGCTTGCGCGTAATTAAATACTGTGAATAGTTGGTGTCCTGGTACTCGTCCACCATTACAAACCGGAACATATTCTGGTATTTATTCAGAATATCGGTGTGTTCCTTAAACAGCACGTTGGTGTTGAAAAGCAGGTCGTCAAAATCCATCGCGCCGGCCTTGAAACAGCGTTGCTGGTACTGCTGGTAGAGCACCCCGATTTTGGGGCGCAACGCCGCCTCATCGTCGGCCTTGATGGCCGCGTCGTTGAGGTACTGACTTACCGAAATCAGCTTATTCTTGGCAGCCGAGATGCGGCCCAACACCAGGCTGGATTTGTAGAGTTTGTCATCCAGCTCCAACTCCTTCACAATTTGGCCCATCAGGGTTTTTGAGTCCTGGGAGTCGTAGATAGTAAAGCTGCGCGGGTAGCCGATTTTGTCGGCTTCGGAGCGCAGGATTTTGGCGAATACGGAGTGGAAAGTGCCCATCCACAGGTTGCGGGCATTGGGGCCAACCACTTTTTCCACGCGGGCGCGCATTTCCTTGGCGGCCTTGTTGGTGAAGGTGAGGGCGAGAATATTGAACGGGTCGACGCCCTTTTCGAGCAGATGGGCAATGCGGTAGGTGAGGACCCGGGTTTTGCCCGAGCCGGCACCGGCGATAATCATGCAGGGACCGTCGGTTTGCATCACCGCGCCGGCCTGCGACGGATTCAGAAGGGAAAGATAATCTAATGCCATGTGCGAATAAGCCGCCTTTTGAGCGGGTTTACAAAGGTACGGAGCCGTGGGCAGGGGCGGGTCATCAATTTGGGCCCGCGCCGGTGGGGTTATCTTTGTGAATGATTATTATTCAGGAAACGGTCATTTCCGACGACATCGCCGATAATTTTTTCGTCTGCAACCTCGAAGCCTGCAAGGGCGCGTGCTGCGTGGAGGGCGACCTCGGCGCGCCCCTCGAAGAACCCGAGTTGAAGATTCTGGAGCAGGAATACGCCAATATCAAGCCCTTCTTAACCGACGCCGGCCGCGCCGCTATCGAGGCGCAAGGCCTCTACATTAAGGATTGGGAAGGGGATTTCAGCACCACGACCATTGAGGATAAGGAGTGCGCCTACGCCCTGTGGGACGAGCGCGGCATCCTGAAGTGCGGCATCGAGCAGGCGTACCTGGCTGGGGCTACCACGTTCAAAAAGCCCATCAGCTGCCACTTATACCCCATTCGCATCACGAAGTACGAAGGCTTTGATGCTTTGAACTACGACCGGTGGAACATCTGCAACCCGGCCTGCGCATTCGGCGGCACGTTGGGCGTGAAAGTGTACCAATTTCTGAAGGAGCCGCTGATTCGTAAGTACGGTGAGGGCTGGTACGGGGAACTGGTGAAGGAAATTGAGAATCCGACAGTGAAGAAATAAGCAACGGATAGGCCCGTTAAACGTGAGAACGTCATGCTCAGCGAAGTCGAAGCATCTCGCGTGTGGTAGTAAACCATTTAATTGGGTTACTGTGGCACGCGAGATGCTCCGACTTCGCTCAGAATGACGTTTCTGGTTTATGCAGAATGGGCGAAAATCTACTCCTCCTTCACCACAATCTTCTCAATCTCGTCGTTGGCGGTAATCTGGTCAATTACATTAACGCCTTCTACTACCTTACCGAATACGGTGTGTACACGGTCGAGGTGCGCGGTATTGTCACGCGAGTGCACCACGAAAAACTGCGAGCCGCCGGTATTTTTGCCGGCGTGGGCCATGCTCAGCGCGCCACGCTCGTGGTACTGGTGGTCGCCGCTGGTTTCGCAGTCGATTTTATAGCCGGGGCCACCGGTGCCGGGCTGGCCCTTAGCCCCATCGCGTGAGTTAGGGCAGCCACCCTGAATCACGAAATTCGGGATAACGCGGTGGAACTTTAGGCCGTCGTAGAAGCCTTTCTGCGCGAGGTCGGTGAAATTTTTTACGGTTTTCGGAGCGTCCTGCTCGTAAAACTCAACTTTCATTACACCCTTTTTGGTGTGGATTTCAGCGGTTTTCATGAATCGCGGATTTTAGCGGATTGATTAAACGGAAGCAGACCTCGCTTCCGGGGCCGAAGGTAAGAATTTGGCGGCCTTGCAAAACATCCCGGGAAGGTTGTAGTTTCGTAAGTTCACAGCCGTATAAGCACATACGTTGTTAATGATTTTCTGCTCACCCGTTTTTTCTTCTTTCACAACAACCATCTCATGAAAAAATCTTTTGCTCCTCTGCTAGCTGCTTTTGCAACGACCCTGATGCTCACAAGCTGCGGCAACGAAAAGACCACCACTACCGAAACTGCTGTAAGCACGGTGAACCCGGCTGACTCATTAGCCGCAGTGGCCGGTGATTCGGCCCGGATGGCCAAGCCGGAAGGCGTAATGGTGGACGGTGTGGCCATGACGGCCGATAAGAATATCGTGGAAAATGCTGCTGGTGCCAAAAGCGTGAGCACGCTGGTATCGGCCGTGAAAGCTGCTGGCTTGGTAGAAACACTGAGCGGCACCGGTCCCTTCACGGTATTCGCGCCCACCAATGCTGCCTTCGACAAGCTGCCCAAAGGTGCCGTAGCCGGCCTGATGGACCCCGCCAGCAAAGCCAAACTGGCTGGTGTGCTCACTTACCACGTCATCGCCGGTCGCCTCGTGGCCGCCGACCTGAAAGACGGCCAGGAGTTGACTACCGTGAACGGCGAGAAGCTGAAAGTGACGGTGAAAGACGGCCAGGTGATGGTTGGCAACGGCAAAGACGCCCCCGCCACCGTGCAAATCGCCGACGTGATTTCGAGCAACGGCGTAACCCACGTAATTGACACCGTGATTTTGCCCGTTGCCAAGTAAGTTCCTGTCACAGCGAGCGGAGCGAAGCAATTCGTCCTGTTCTCAGCGATAAACCTACAAGTGTGAAAAGCCTCAACTTCGCGAAGGAGTTGGGGCTTTTTTCTTGAGAAACGGGTCAAATTTTAAGAGCTTCTCGCTGGGAACAGGACGGATTGCTTCGCTTCGTTCGCAGTGACATTTGCTAATGCCGGTTGTCCTCGCCGGCCAGCATGCTGATATAACTGTCGTAGCGGGGCAGCGCAATGCGGCCTTGGTCCACGGCGTCGCGCACGGCGCAGCCGGGCTCGTGGGTGTGCTGGCAGTTGTGGTAGCGGCATTGGCCCAGCAGCGCCCGAAACTCAGGAAAATAGCCGGCCAGCTCGGTTGGCGGAATCTCTACCAAGCCCAGCTCTTTGATGCCGGGCGTATCAATAATGAACGTACCGGGGCGCACTACCAGCATTTCGGCGAAGGTGGTGGTGTGCACGCCTTTGTCGGAAAACTCACTGATTTCGGCGGTTTTCAGGTCGAGGTCGGGCACTAAGGCGTTGATGAGCGTGCTTTTGCCCACGCCGGAATGGCCCGCCAGCAGGCTCACCTTGCCGTCGAGCAGGTGGTCAATTTCGGGTACGCCTTCGCCGGTAGTGGCGGCGCAGGTACGGCTGGGATAACCCAGACTGGCGTACATGCCCGCGATTTCGGCTTGGTACTCAAAGCCATCGGCATCGTACAGGTCGGTCTTGTTGAAGAGCAGCGTGACGGGAATGTGGTAGGCCTCGGCCGTGACCAAAAATCGGTCGATAAACCCGAACGAGGTGGCCGGCGATACCAGCGTAACTACCAGCAGTGCCTGGTCGATGTTGGCGGCTACGATGTGGACGTGGCCGGTTTTGTGTACCGAGCGGCGCACGATGTAGTTGCGGCGCGGCGTGATGTGTGAGATTACGGCCGCGCCTTCGCCCTGGGCTTCCACCGTAAAATCAACTATGTCGCCCACGGCCAGTGGGTTACTGGCTTTAAGGCCCTTGATTTTGAATTTGCCGCGCAGCCGGCAGCGGTACAGCTCCCCGGTGGCGAGGCCGCGCACCACGTACCATGAGCCCGTGGATTTTACCACAATGCCGCGTAGCAGCCCCGTGGGGCCAGTTGGGGGAAAGGTTTCGGGAGTCATGAGGGGGTCAGGCCGGGCAGGGCGGCCATAATGGTGCGGGTGGCACCGGCTTGGTCGTGCACGTAGTCGAGAATCGTGTCTTGAAGGCGCAGGCGGGCGTCGTCGTGGTTCCAGAGGTAGGTAAAGGCGGCTTCCAACTCCGCCGCGTTGTGTACCGGAAAAGCGCCTTTCATGGCCACCAGCTCCACCGCTTCCTGAAACTTGGTATACGAGGGACCAAAAAACAGCGGCAGCCCAAAAGCAGCAGCTTCCAGCGTATTGTGCAAGCCTTTGCCAAACGCGCCGCCGATGTATGCATACTCGCCAAAGCGGTACAGCTGGCTCAACAGGCCCACATTATCGAAAAGCAGCACTCGGGCCTGAGCCACCGTGGCGGCATTGGCCTGCGAGTAGCGTTGTACCTGGCCCGGCAGCACGTTTTCGACTAAGCGCAAATTGGTTTCAGTGACCTCGTGCGGGGCTATCAGCACGCGCATTTCGGGGGCGTAGCGCAACAGCAGCGGGCGCAGAATGGGCAGGTCCTCGGGCCAGCTGCTGCCCACTACCAGCACGGGGGCGCCATCGGCCACGAAGGCATCAACCAAAGGCAGGGAGTGCGCGGGGGCCAGGGCCGTGGCCACCACCGTATCGAAACGGGTATCGCCGGCCACGCTTACTCGGGTCAGGCCAGCAGTGCGGAGCAGCGCGGCCGAGGCCTCGTTCTGCGTGAAGATGTGGGCGAAACGCGTGAGAATTTTTCGGAAGAAACGGCCCCAAGGCTTGAAAAAAACCTGCTCAGGCCGGAAAATAGCCGATACCACCACCGCCGGAATCCGGCGCCGGTGCGCCTCATTAAGGAAGTGGTACCAGAACTCGTACTTCACAAACACCACCAGCCGAGGCTGCACGGCATCCAGAAAAGCCCGGGCGTTGGCGCGCGTATCCAAGGGGAGGTAGAAAATATAGTCGGCTCCCGGCCAGTCCTTGCGGATTTCGTAGCCCGAAGGCGAGAAGAACGTGAGCACCAATTTAGTGCCCGGATGGGCTTGCCGGTAGGCTTCCAGCAGTGGTCGGCCCTGTTCAAACTCACCCAGCGAGGCGCAATGGAACCAGACTCGGGGGGCCGGGTCGTGCCCGATGGTGTGCCGAATGTGGGCCAAAAGCCCACGGCGGCCCGCCACCCAGGCCGCTGCCTTGGGCACGAACGGCGCCAACAGCCGGAGCAGCAGGCCGTAGAGGCCCAAAACGATGTCGTAGAAGAAAAGCAAGCCCCAAAATTACGCAATCCGCGCCCAGTCGATGATTACGGCCGCGCCTAAAGGTTTTTGTCGGCTTCCCAATCAACGGGGCAAGCCTCGCCGTTTTGCTCATAGTATTGCAGCGCGTCAATCATGCGGATGGCCTCGTTGAGGCTGCGGCCCAGTGGCCGGTCGTTCACCAGCTGGTGGCGCACAATGCCGTCTTTATCAATGAGAAATAAGCCCCGATAGGCCATCGGCGAGCCCACGTAGGTCATTTCACCCTGTTCGGTGTAGTCATAATGCCCACCGAGCACGTCGTAGTTGGCCGAAATGGTTTTGGTGGTGTCGGCCACCAGCGGGTAAGTCACGCCCGCGATGCCGCCCTGGTCGCGGGGCTGCTCTACCCAGGCCAGGTGGGCGTAGTGCGAGTCCGTTGAGCAGGCCACCACGGCCACGCCCCGGCGCTCAAATTCTTCCAACCGGTCCTGAAAAGCCAGTATCTCGGTAGGGCACACCTTGCTAAAATCGGCGGGGTAAAAATAAAACAGCACGTATTTTTTGCCCAGGTAGCGGTCCAGCGAGAATTCTTCTTCGAATTTGCCGTCAATCACGGCCGTGGCCTTAAAGGAAGGGGCACGCTTGCCCACGAGTACTGACATATTGATTTAATGTGAAATTGTGGCGATGTGAAAATGTGAAGAATTAGCGAGTACGTACCCAGAAACGGAATAGTCGCTTTTCGTCAGTATTCTTAGTCGAAAGCGAATTCCTTTGTGTGCACTTCGTTGCATTTCCACATTAAAAATTATTTGCCCTTGAAATCCGGCTTGCGCTTCTCCACGAAAGCCGCCATGCCCTCTTTCTGGTCTTCGGAAGCGAAGGTGAGGTAGAAGTTTTTGCGCTCGAAGTGCAGGCCTTCATCCAGCGGTGTTTCGAAGGCTCGGTTGATGGACTCCTTGGCCAGCCGGGCCGCTACCGGGCTCATGGCCGCGATGCTGGCGGCCAGGCGGTAGGCCTCCTCCAGGTACTGGCCCACGGGTGCCACGCGGTTTACCAGGCCCACGCGGTGGGCTTCGTGGGCCGAGATAAACTCGCCGGTGAGCACCATTTCCATGGCCTTGGCCTTGCCCACGGCGCGGGCCAGGCGCTGGGTGCCGCCCGCGCCCGGCATGGTGCCGAGGCGGATTTCGGGCTGCCCAAACTGCGCCGTTTCCGAGGCCACCAGCATGTCGCAGGTCATGGCCAGCTCGCAGCCGCCGCCCAGCGCGAAGCCCGATACCGCCCCAATCAGCGGCTTGCGAAACTTGCGAATCTGCTCGAGAGTAGCAAACCGGTCGTCCAAAAACATGTCCACGGCCGTCTTGCCGGCCATCTCCTTGATGTCGGCCCCGGCCGCGAAGGCCCGTTCATTGCCCGTAATAATGACCACGCGCACCGCTTCATCAGCATCGAGGGCCTGGAGGGCATCGCGGATTTCGCGCACCAACTGTCCATTCAGGGCATTCAGCTCCTTGGGGCGATTGAGTTGAACGAGGGCCACGCCGGGGCGGGCCTGCGGCGTTACGAGGAGGAATTCCACAGGAGTTTTTGATTGAAATTTTAGGAAAACGTCATGCTTCGGCTGCGTTCAGCATGGCCTTTCTTTACGAAAAAGTGCTCCCTTACGCCTGGCACACAAACTGAAACGTGCCCCGGGTGCGCTGCTCCAACAGCAACTTTCGTCCTCCAGTGAGGCGGGCCACGCTGGCCGAGTCGTAGTTTTTGATGGTGAACAGCGTGAGGCCGGTGTTATAGTGCAGCGTGAATTGCTCGCGCAGCAAATCGAGCAACCGGTGCACGCGCCGTTCCGAAAAATCAGTGCACACCGAAAAGCTGATGGCCGAATTCTGCATCACGTTAATCTTGAGCTTGGCCTGGGCCAGCGCCCCAAAAATCACCGCCAGGTTTTCCTCCGAAATAAACGAGAAGTCCTTGCTCGAAAAAGACAGCAGGCACTGGTCGGTTTTGCGGATGAAGGCCGGGGCCAGTGGCGGGTGCTGGCAGTCGTGAATGAGCGTGCCCTCGGCCGCCGGGTCCAGGAAGGACTTCACCCGTAGCGGAATACCGCGGTCGGCCAGCGGCTTCAGCGTTTTGGGATGGATAACCGACGCGCCGTAGTACGCCATTTCAATGGTTTCTCGGTAGCTGATTTCGGGGTAGCGCACCGTGTCCGGGAAGATTTTGGGGTCGGCGTTCAGCAGGCCGGCCACGTCTTTCCAGATGGTCACGCTCTCGGCCCGCAGGCAGTAGGCCAGGATGGCGGCCGTATAGTCGGAGCCCTCGCGGCCGAGGGTGGTATAACGCAAGCTTCCACCGGGTAAGTCTCCTCCGACGGGGGTGCTACTAATGAAGCCTTCAGTCACAAGCACCTGCGCACCAGTAGCCAGCATTCCGTTCACCGCGTTTGTTGCGTTCCATTCCGTTGCTGACCAGTTCACGCGCCCTTCGCGCCACGTTGCGTCAGTCTTAATCATTATCGAAGCTGGAACGTAGCGCACATCTGTAGCTGGCAAAAACTGGGCGAGCGCAGTGCCAGCTAAAAGGGCCGAAAGCCGTTCGCCATAAGCTATTATCTGGTCGTAACCCTGGTCGTAGGTTTCGGGGTTTTTAACAAGCCCCATGTAATGCAGGTCTTCGGCAAAACCTGAAAGAAGCTGTTGCAATCGCTCCTTTAACTGCGAAAGATTTATCGTTGGAATCAGAGCGGCTAACTCCACGCAAGCTTGTTCGTGGTAGGTTTCTAAACGTCCTGCCTGTTGTTCCCAATCTTGGTCGGAATGAGCTAACTCATAAATCTCCTCCAGCGCATTAGTCGTCTTACCCATTGCCGACACTACAACCACCAGCGGCCCCGGCGGCCCGTAGTCCCGCACAATGCGGCAAAGATTAAGAATGGCCGCCGCGTCCTTCACCGATGCGCCGCCGAATTTGTAAACCTGAAGTCCCGTCAGCTCGCTCATAGGTTCCAAAAGTAGGCAGCCCGGCCAGAAAAGCAGGCTTGCCGGCCCGAGAAACCCCCTTGCCAACAACCTCAAACGACTTGCCGGGCCTTCCGAACGACTTGTCGGGCTTTCCGAACGACTTGTTGCCAAGCCGCTGGTTTCTCAGCCTTTTGCAGGTAATTTTGCCTCCCGCTATTCCCACTCAACCCCACTCATGGACCACAATAAACTGGCGCTGCCCGTCGGCACTACTCTTGACCGCTTCATCATGCGCAAGCAGGAGGATTTTCCCTATGCCACGGGAGAATTGTCGCAGCTATTGCGTGATATTGCCTTGGCCGCCAAGATTGTAAACCGCGAAATTAACCGCTCGGGCCTCATCGATATTGCCGGCGCTTATGGCAGCCAGAACGTACAGGGCGAAGACCAGCAGAAGCTCGACGTCATCGCCAACATCCGCTTCATCCGCGCTTTGCGCAATGGCGGCGAGGTGTGCACCATCATTTCGGAAGAAGACGACGAAATGATTCAAACGGGCAACAACCAAGGTAAATACGTGGTGGCCATCGACCCGCTCGACGGCTCGTCGAATATTGACGTGAACGTGAGCATCGGCACCATTTTCAGCATCTACCGTCGCGTATCGCCCACCGGCCGCGAGGGCACCGCCGCCGACTGCCTGCAGCCGGGCACTCACCAAGTAGCCGCCGGCTACATTATCTACGGCTCCAGCACCATGCTGGTCTACACCACCGGAAACGGCGTCAACGGCTTCACCTACGAGCATTCGCTGGGCGAATTCTTCCTATCGCATCCCGATATTCAGACCCCCAAAACCGGTTTTGTTTACTCCGTCAACGAAGGCAGTTCCGATTCCTTCTCGCCCGGGGTGACCGAGTTCCTGAAGCAGTGCAAAACCAGTGACTTTTCGGCCCGCTACATCGGCTCGCTCGTGGCCGACTTTCACCGCAACCTGCTCAAGGGCGGCATCTACATTTACCCCGCCACCGTCAAAAACCCCGCTGGCAAGCTACGCCTCATGTACGAGTGCAACCCCCTGGCCTTCATCGTGGAGCAGGCCGGCGGCAAAAGCAGCAACGGCAGCCAGCGCACCATGGAAATTGAGCCCAAAGTCCCACACGAGCGCTGCCCGGTCTTCATCGGCAGTAAAGTGCTGGTTGAGCAGGCCGAAGCCTGCCTGGCCCGCGAAGCCAAAGCCGTAGTAGCTAAGTAAGCAGCACCAAGCAACTTCCCCTCAACACAAAGGCCGCTCCTGATTCAGGAGCGGCCTTTGTGTTGAGGGGAAGTTGCTGAAAACTACTCAGCTTTCTTGCGGCTTTTTTTGGATGGGGCCGCGGCCTCAGGGTTGCCGTCAGCATCGGGGGCTTCGTCGGTTGTGCCGATTACGCCACCCGTGCTCAAGGGCTCATCGGCGGTGGGCTCGTCGGCTTTGGCTTTGCGCTTGGCTTTGGGGGCCGTTTCGGTAGCGGTTTCGGTGGTAGTTTCAGCGGCAGATTCGGTGGGCGCAGCGGCTTCCTGGTAGGGGCGGTGCTTGCTCACGATGCCGTACCAGCTGGCCAGTTTCTTGATGTCGGACAGGTACACCCGGTCGCGGTCGTAATCGGGAATAATGCTGGCCATGAAATCGGTCAGCTCGCCTTCGCTCGACTTCGCCGTCACGGGCGACGCCGTGCCGTGTTTCTGGTAAATGCGCTCGAATACGTCCGTGAGGAGCACCGTCTGGTCGGGGTCCTGGGTATAAATGGAGATTTCCGATAGCAGCGACACTTTGTTCCGGGCCGGAGCCAGGGTGCGGGTGGCTTTCTCGTCGAGGCTTTCTACCAGCACGCCGTGGCGGGCGGCGCGCACCAGGCGGTACAGGCCGGGCATACCGCTAATGGCGGCCAACTCTTGCAATTCGTAAGGCATTCTTATGGGAATTATGAGTTTTAAATTATGAATTATGAATTGAGCTGAAGAGGCAAAATTGACAAACGCCCCAACTCAAAACGCATAATTCACAACTCAAAATTAAGACTTATTGTCCTTCCGTCGCGTTCGAGCCGGTCATGCCCAGCTTGAAGGTGATGGGCAGGCTGGTTAGAATCGGATATTCGGGCTTTTTGAATTTCAGCAGGCGCACCACGCGCAGGGCTTCTTCGCCGGTGCCGCCGCCTACTTGCTTCACCAGCTTGATGCCCGACATGGTGGCGTCGGGGTTCAGCGTGAAGCTCACGATGCACTGGCCCTGAATGCGGTTGCGCTTGGCCATCAGCGGGTATTTCAGCTCCTTGGCAATAGCGGTATACATGGCTTCCTGGCCACCTTCGTAATAGGCAGCCACCGGAATGACTTTGCCCGCCGAAGTGATGCCGGTGCCTTGTTCGGTCTGGGTTTTAGGGGCGGGAGTGGTGTTGGGGGCCGTTTGGGCCAGGGCCGGCGCGGTAGCCGCCAGCATCAGGCCCAGGGCCAGCTTCGCAATGTGGGTTGGGGTGGTCATTATATTGATAACGGTTGGGGGCGGGGAGGAGGAAACGTTAAAATAGCTCAAGTTGGGCCGGGCGGCGGTTGGCAATTTAAGGGCCAATCTACGCATCGGCCATAGCATCGGCCTTCCAGTCCTGGTTCACACCCGTAATGAAGTCCAGTAGCTCGTCGCGCCCCAGCTTGGTTTCGGCCGAGGTCTGGAAATAGCGCGGCAGCTCATCCCAGATTTCCGACATTTTGGCCAGATAAGTCGTGAGTAAGGCCTTGGTTTGGGCCGTCGATTGCTTGTCCGACTTCGTGAACACCATGACGAAGGGAATACCCTCCTCGCCCAGCTTCTCCATAAACTCCAGGTCGGCGGGCTGGGGCGCGTGGCGCGAGTCCAGCAGCACGCATACGCACATCAGGTTAGGACGATTGCGCAGGTAGAAGTTAATCATCTTCGCCCATTCGGCCCGCGAGGTTTTGCTCACCTTGGCGTAGCCGTAACCGGGCAAATCCACCAAGTACCAATTGTCGTTGATTACAAAATGGTTAATTAATTGGGTCTTGCCCGGCGACGACGACGTTTTGGCCAAGCCGTTGCGGCCCGTCAGCATATTAATAAGGGACGACTTGCCCACGTTGGAACGGCCGATAAAAGCGTATTCGGGCAAGGTGGGGGCGGGGCACAGGTCTGCTCGCGAGTTGCTGGTTAAGAAACGGGCATCGTGAATAATCATCGGGTAGCTACGAAATAGCGGATTGGTACGAGCCACAAAATTACATCTTAAAATCAGCGGCCGCCGGATTAATAAAAAAGTGTGATTAGGTGGCTATTTCATTGATGCTTCTATATTTGCGCGTCCTGCTTATTCATGCCGAGGGTCATTATCATTACACCTGCCCGTTACCAAATGGCCGATTTTCCGCCAAAAACCGCATTTCGTAAGCAAAAAACCTATCTTTGCTCGTCATTGGCCTTTCCATGGTAAGGACCCTGAGCGAAGTTTAGCGTTGGCCACTACGGTTACCTTCCTGCGCAAACGGGCATTAAAATCTAACCCTGCGTCTTTTTTTCAGTATAAACCCAAAATACTGCTCGCTGCTTCCGCTTTCAGGCGCCGCTTCAACGTAAATCAACCCCTTCAGAAATTTCTTTTTTTCAAAAATCTCCTCCAATGGACAACTTATCCAGAAGGTTACTGCAAGCGTCGTGCGCTGTTGCCCTCACCGCTGCCATGGCCAACCCGGCCGCCGCGCAAAGCACCCGTAAGGACCTCAAGACCGGTAACAAGTTCTTCGAGCAGGATAATTACCGTGCTGCCCTCCCGTACTATGAGAAGGTGCTCGCCAAAGACCCCAATAACGCCAAAGCGCTGTTCAATGCGGGCATCTCTTACATGTCGTTCGACAAAGAGAAGGCCAGCGACTACATCTATAAGGCACAAAAAATCAAGCCCAAAGTTGATAAGTCGGTTGAATACTGGCTCGGCCGGGTCGACCACCTCAACTACAACTTTGATGAGGCCGTAGCTCACTTCCAGGCTTACAACGCTACGTTGAAGAAAAACGACCAGCGCAAAGAAGAGCTGGCGCAGCTGATTCAACACAGCAAAAATGCCAAGGTGCAATTCAACTCGCCCAAGGACATTTTTGTAAAGAACCTGGGTCCTACCATCAACACGCAGTACTCGGAGCATAGCCCGGTTATCTCATCTGATGACAAGGTGCTCATCTTCACCTCGCGTGGTGAGGCCGTAACCGGCGCTTCCGGCAAGGTTTCGGATAGTAAAAACAAGAGCATTGCCGCCGACGGTGAGTATTACGAAGACATCTTCGAAACCACTCGCATTGACGACGAGAACTGGCAGAAGCCCCGCTCGCTGAGCGGTGTGCTGAACGGCAAAGGCCACGATGCGTCAACGCAACTGTTTGACAACGATACCAAGCTGCTGATGTACCGCAACGACAACAACGGCGACATCTTTGTGTCGGATAAGTCGGGCGGAGACTGGGGCGTTCCGAAACCTTTGGATGGCAACATCAACTCGAAGGCTTATGAAGGAGATGCCTTTATTACGCCTGACGGACTGACTCTGGTTTTTGCCACCGGTAAATACGCCGAGGACGGCACACTTGACCTGTTCCAGTCGACCCGCGTGGTTGGTGGTGATTTCGGTCCGGCCAAGTCGTTGGGTGCCAATATCAACACCAAGTACGACGACGATAGCCCGTTCATGAGCAAAGACGGCAAGACGCTGTATTTCTCGTCGCGCGGTCACAACACCATGGGTGGCTATGACATCTTCAAGTCGGAGTACGACGAAGCTGGCCGCAAGTGGGGCCCCGCGCAGAACATGGGTTACCCCATCAACACGCCGGATGATGACTCGTACTACCGTCTGAGTCCTGATGGCTCATATGCCTACCTGAGCTCGTACCGCATTGGTGGCTACGGTGAGAAGGACATCTACACCATCAATTACATCAAAAACGCCAACATCATTGGCAAGGTGTTCTCGAAGCGCGACAGCACCACCGTTATTCCCGGCATTGAGCTGGTATTCAGCGGTGCCCAGGCCGACAAAACGGCTCTGAGCTTCCGCGATGTCACCAAGCCCGACGGCGCTTACCAAGTAGCTGTACTTTCGGGCCGTACCTACCAGGTAGCCGTGAGCAAGGATGGCAAGAACATTGAAACGCAGGAATTCGCCGTGCCGGTGTCGACCAACGACTCGACCACCATCACCAAGAATTTTTACGTCGATTACATTGACACGACCAGCACTGGCCTCGCGTTCAAGAACATCTACTTCGATACCGATAAGTACAAGCTCCGTCCGGAGTCGATTACGGAGCTGAACAACACCAGCCAGGTACTGATGGCCAACACCGGCATCAACATCTCGATTGAAGGCCATTGCGACTCGCGCAACACCGATGAGTACAACATGGTACTGGGCCAGAACCGTGCTGAGGCGGCTTACAACTACCTCAAGAAGCAGGGCATTGCCGAAACCCGCATGACGACCGTGAGCTACGGCGAGCGTCGTCCGGCTGCGCCGAACGATTCGCCCGAGAACATGCAGCTCAACCGCCGCGACGAATTCAAGGTGGTGCTGAAGGAAGGCGAGACGATGCCAGTAGTGGCACCTGCTGCCCCAATGGCCCCGATGGCTGAGCCTACCGCCGCGCCGCTGAACCCCGGCAAAAGCAAAATGAAGATGGCCGACGGCACCAAGGTGAAAACCAAAGTGGACGAAGATTCGGACAAAGTGAAAGTGAAAACCAAAGGCCCGAGCGGCGATACCAAGACGACCACCAAAAACGGGGAAGTTAAGGGCAAAGCCAAAGACGCCGATGGCGAAAAGACCAAAATCAAAGCCAAGAACGAGTAATCGCTCTGACCTTTGAATAGGGAGGCGGGCCGGGCAGATTGTCCGGCCCGCCTTTTTTTATCCCCTTTGCCCGGCCGGCGCTACGCTTTTGTAGCGCCCGGGCCAACAAACCGGCTCAGTTAGGCGTTGGGGAAGAACAATTTTCTCGCTTCAATTCCGTTCTTTGCGCCCGCTCATGGCCGTAGTACCTTACAAAGACAATTCCGCCGACAAGAAATCGCAGGTTGCCCAGATGTTTAATTCCATCGCGGGCAAGTACGATTTCCTCAACCATTTCCTCAGCGCTGGCACCGATATCTATTGGCGGCGCAAGGCAGTGGATGAGTTGAAAACCCTGCGTCCGGCCCGCATTCTGGACATTGCAACCGGCACCGCCGATTTCGCTATCGAAACCCTGCGGACTGCCGCGCCCGACGCGCACGTGACGGGCGTAGATATTTCGGAGGGTATGCTGGAAGTAGGTCGGCGCAAGCTGGCCGCCAAGGGCCTGGGGCACCGTATTCAACTCGAACTCGGCGACTCGGAAAACCTGCCTTTTGCTGATGGGGAATTCGATGCCGTGACTGCTTCTTTTGGAGTGCGCAACTTCGCGCACCTGGAGGCGGGCCTGTCCGAGATGCGCCGGGTGCTGCGGCCGGGGGGCAAACTGGTGATTTTGGAATTCAGCAAACCAACTGCTTTTCCGCTCAAACAAGCATATAATTTTTATTTCCGTCAGGTGCTACCCGTTTTTGGTAAGCTTATTTCCAAAGATAATTCGGCTTATACCTATTTGCCTGCTTCGGTGGAGGCATTTCCCGACGGCTCCGATTTCCTGGCCATTCTGGCCAAAGTCGGCTTCAAAGAACCTGCATGGCAACCCCTCACATTCGGTATCAGTTCGATATACACGGCGCACAACTAAAGCGCTTAGCGCTACTGGGCCTGTTGGTGCTGGTAGCCCCAACCGTGGCGCTGGCCCAGCGCAAGACCAACTCCCGCATTACCCGCAATAGTAAGGGCGTAGTGAAATCGGTGACGGTAAAAAACCTGCCGGCCTACGACGAGCGGTGGTTTCATCCGGGTATGTACGTGGGCTTTACGGGCTCGAAGTTCACTATTGAACAGTCGAAAACGTACGTCAACAACCGAAATGTCACGGCCAACTCAGTAATCAGCCCTAGTCTGACGGTGGGCTTTATTGGCGATGCCCGCTTAGGCGGACCAGGCACACCATTCGTCCTGCGGTTCGCACCCGGCGTGAGCTTCCTCACTCGCCGGGTGGAGTTCCGCCCACGGGGCTATCCCAATCCGGATTCCATCGTGACGCAGGAGATTACGTCGACGGTCGTCAATTTTCCATTGTTGGTGAAGTACCAGTCGGACCGACGCCGCAATACACGGGCTTACATGATTGCCGGCCTGAACCCCAGCCTGACGGCCAGTAATCGCCGCAGCGACCCGCTCCGCAATCAACTACAATCGTTGAATAGTGACCTAACCTTGGAATACGGCGTGGGTCTGGAGCTGTTTTATCCGTTGTTTAAGCTAGCCCCCGAGCTGCGCTTTTCGCACGGCCTGCGTAACCTGCTGGTGCCTCACAACGATGTATTCAGCAATAGCTTGCAAAGCATGAGCACCAATTCGGTGACGCTTTACATCAATATTCAAAACTAAAGCTGGTGCCTGGTAGCTGGTTCTTGGTCTGTTGAGTAACTAATAACCAAGCATCGGACACCAAAAATCAAGCACCAATTATGAAAACTGCATTCGTAACCGGCGCGTCGTCGGGAATTGGCCGGGCTACGGCGGTGGCGCTGGCCAAGGTTGGCTACCAATTGGTGGTGACGGGCCGGCGACGGGAGCGCCTAGATGAACTGGCGGCGGAACTGGCCCCGTTGCCGGTGCACGTGCTCGCATTCGATGTGCGTGACCGGGCGGCGGTTGTTGCGGCGGTGGCATCGCTGCCGGATGCGTTGCGCGCGCCCGATGTACTGGTGAATAATGCCGGGGGAGCCCACGGGCTAAGCCCTATCCAAACCGGCGACCCGGCTGATTGGGACCAGATGCTGGACGCCAACGTGCGCGGCCTCCTGAACGTGACCCATGCCCTGCTGCCGGGCATGACAGCCCGCCAAACGGGCTTCATCCTGAACATTGGCTCGATAGCCGGACAGGAAGCCTATGCCAATGGTAATGTGTACTGCGCTACCAAAGCCGCAGTGAGCATGCTCACCAAAACTATGCGGCTTGACTTGTTGCCCACGGGGGTGCGCGTGGCCGAAGTAAATCCTGGTGCGGTAGAAACCGAGTTTTCGCAGGTTCGCTTCAAGGGCGATGAAGCGCGGGCAGCCAAGGTGTACGAAGGGTTCGAGCCATTGAAAGCCGAGGATATTGCCGACGTTATCGTGTTTATGGTGACCCGGCCGCCGCACGTAACCATTGCCGAAGTGCTGGTGCTGGCGGGCGCGCAGGGCGCGGCTACCACCATCGCGCGCAAATAAGCTGACGAATAGCTAGGCTGACCGGAAGAATCTGAAGTAATAAGAATGGGCTTGCGAACTTCCTTGGGTGGTTCGCAAGCCCATTCTGCTATTTGTGAGTTGGGGTAGTCAGTTGGGCCAGTTCTTCAAGTACGGTGCGGTTTAGCTCGTGCTTGCCTGGGAAGGTTAATAGCCGGGGCGTGGCACCAAGTAGCTGGAGCTGTTGCCGGACAGTTGCGGCCTGGGATGGAGAGATGTACTCATCCTCGGTGCCGACTACAAGGGTGAGCGGTAGGTGTTGCAGGAGTCGTTGGGCGATATCGGGGGCTAAGTCGTCGGGGAAGCTGCCGGCCCATAGGATGAGCTGTGCAGGCCGAAAAGCCGCCTGGGCCAGCCATCTGCATATCGTGGCGGTACCCTGCGAAAAACCGAGCACCGTGACCTGCACATTGGCCGAACAATTGGCCAGCACTTTTGCGGAAAGCTGGTTGAGGAAATTAATGTGGTCCGCAATTTCGTGGAGGCGGTCGTCCCGCGTCATCCAGCTGGCTCCCACGCGTCCGCCGTTGCCGGTGAGGTAGAAGCGCGACAGGCCCTCGGGGGCAATGATTACGGTGGCGGGGTCTGCTTCGGCCAGAAAAGCAAAATGGCGCACGAAGTAGGCTGCCAGCTGGCCGTAGCCGTGGCACGCGAACCATACCCGCCGCGTACGGGCCGACAGGGTGCCCAATTGCTGGTAGCGGGCCGTGCGCGAAACGGTGAGGTGGTGCTCCATGGCAATGGCTAGCTCAGGACGGGCAAGTCGTCGGCCGAAAAGCTGAACGGCATGAGGGCACTGAGCGTGCTGAAGCGCAGAATAGTGCCGTCGCGACCCGGGAGAAGGAGCGGAATGGGTTGGTTCTGGCGGGTTTCGTACTCCAGCATCACCTGGCGGCAGGCCCCGCAGGGCAGTGCGGGGCCAAAATCGCCGTCGCTGGGGCGGGCGGCCACAGCCATGCCCACAATGGGCGAGTGGCCGGGCTGTGCGGCCGCAAGACCGAATAGGGCGGTGCGCTCGGCGCAAAGACCGGAGGGATAAGCGGCGTTTTCCTGATTAGTGCCCCGAAAGATGGTGCCATCGGCCAGCAGTAGTGCGGCACCCACGTGAAAGCCGGAATAGGGGGCGTAGGCGTGGTTGGTAGCGTCGCGAGCGGCCTGCCAGGTGGTTTGTTCGGCCGGCGTCAGGTCGGTATTGGAGTCCAGCTCTTCGAAGTCAATGAACTGCTGGCGGGAAATTCGGGCCATGCGGAGGGGATAAGGGGGCGGCGAAGGTACTACCCTGTGCCTGATAGGGAATTAAGAATTAAGAATTAAAAATGGGCGGAAGCTTCCTCATTCTTCAGCAAAGCATCGTAGCGTTCTACTTTTGCCGGATGACTTCCCGCCTTTTGCTTCTGGGGGCCGGCCGCTCGGCCTCTTCCCTTATTCAGTACCTACTGCGCCACGCGCCCACCGAAAACTGGTTCCTGACCGTGGCCGACGTAAATCCGGCCCATCTGGTACCGGTGCTGGCCGCGCACAGCGAATACGCCCGCGCCGTGCCCTTCGACCTCGCCGATGAAGCCGGGCTGGAGGCGCTGGTGAGCCAGGCCGATGCCGTGATTTCGATGCTGCCGGCCACGTTGCACCCCGTGGTGGCCCGTGCCTGTGTCCGCCACGGCCGCCACCTGGCCACGGCCAGCTACGTGAGCCCGGAGATTCGGGCGCTGCATGACGACGCGGTGGCGGCAGGCGTGACCTTGCTCATGGAGTGCGGCCTCGACCCTGGCCTGGACCATATGTCGGCCATGCGGGCCATTGAGCACATCCGGACGCGGGGCGGCGTCATTACGTCTTTCAAGAGCTACTGCGGGGGCCTGCTGGCCCCGGCGGCGGAAGGGGATAATCCCTGGAAATACAAGTTCACCTGGAACCCGCGCAACGTGGTGCTGGCCGGCCAGAGCACCGCCAAGTTTCTGGAAAACGGTCGCCTGCGCTTCATTCCTTACCAGCAGCTGTTCGCCCGCACCGAAAGCCTGACCGTGCCCGAACACGGCGAGTTCGAAGGCTACGCCAACCGCGACTCGCTGAGCTACCGCGCCCCGTATGGCCTGGATGACGTTCCGACTATTCTGCGCGGCACCTTGCGCCGCCCGGGCTACTGCGCCGCCTGGCACGCGCTGGTGCGCCTGGGCCTCACCGATGATTCGGTGAACCTCGACAACCCCGAAACCATGACCTGGGCCGAATTGGTAGCGGCTTACCTGCCCGCCACGCAAGTGCCGCACCTCGATTTGTCACAGCGGGTTGCCACTTACCTGGGCCTGAATCCTGCCGGCGAGGAAATAGGTCGTCTGAGCTGGCTGGGCCTGTTCTCAGACCGGCTAGTGGGCCACGCCCACGCCACGCCCGCCCAGCTGCTAGAGCGCCTGCTGAGCGAAAAGTGGCAGCTGCAGCCTCATGACCACGACCTGATTGTGATGCAGCACCAGTTTGAGTTTGAGCTGAATGGGGCGACCCACCGACTCACGTCGTCGCTGGCCGTGGTCGGGGATGATGCCACTCACACCGGCATGGCCAAAACGGTGGGCCTACCGCTGGGCATGGCCGTGCGCCGCCTCTTGCGCGGCGAAGTGGCCCAGCGCGGCGTACTTATTCCGGTTGGGGCTGATTTGTATGAGCCAATTCTGGAGGAGCTGGCGGCGGACTATGGCATCCGGTTCAGTGAGGAGGAGCATTAGTCGGTCGCTTTTTAGCAATACTTAACTGCATTTGGACGTTGGGCCCGCGCTATGATGCCACTTCGGGCCTACCTGCACCTGCGCTACCTGCTGACGGGGCGCCTGCTCCGCGAAATCGGCTGGCTACGGCTGGCATTCCTGGTGCCGATGCTGGTGGCCGTTGTTGGCCGGGCGTTGGTGCTGGCCGCTACTCACCCGCGCTGGCAGTGGGCCGCACCGGGCTTTGTGGCATTGACGCTGGCCTCAGCTCACCGGCAGCGGGCCGATATCCGATTTCTGGCCACCAGTGCACCGGCCTACCGGCGCTGGCTGGCGGCCGAGTACTTTTTGTGGGCGCTGCCGGTGGCCGTTGCGCTGGTAGGCTTTGGCGATTGGGGCGCGGCGTTCCTGACCTTGACGCTGGCTCCGGCCGTGGCGGCGCTGCCCCCGGCCCGCGAAAGCCGCAGCACTCGCCAGCGTGCCCGCAGCCTGTTTCGCAGCGAGGCATTTGAATGGGTGAGTGGTATGCGCACAGGCGGCCTGTGGGCATGGCCGCTGCTGCTGGCCGGGGCGTGGTGGCAGCGGGGTGGTCCGCTGGCCTCGGTGCTGGCGCTAGCGGGCTGGTTATTAATGGTGCTGCCTTGCTACGGCACTTCCGAGTCCGTGACCATGCTGGTGCTGGCGGCCCGCACGCCCCGGCAGTTTCTGCGGCGGCGGTTGGCGCTGGGGTTGGGCTACGGGTTGCTCACGGCCGCGCCGCTGCTGTGGTTGCTGGGCAGCGGGCCGGCGGGGCCGGGGCCGGGGGCGGCAGTGGCCGTGGGGCTGGCTTGGCTGATGCTTTTAGGCCTGCTCATCCTGGTCAAATACGCATTTTATCCCAATAGCACGCACATTCGCATTACGCAGGCGCTGGTGGTTGCCGTGGCCCTTACGATGGTGGGCCACCCGGTGTATCCGGTGCTGCTGCTGGTGGCGGTGGGCGGCGTCATCTGGCAAAGCCAGCGGCGGCTGCGCCGCGTGCTGGGCCAGTAGTTTACTTTTTAATCAATGCTTGAAATTCGCAACCTGCGCAAAGCCTATGGCAGCCACATCGTGCTGCACGACGCTAGCCTGACCCTGCGGCCCGGCACCATCCACGGGCTGGTGGGGGCCAACGGCGCGGGCAAAACCACGCTTATCAACTGCCTTTACGGACTGGAAAGCGACTTTAGCGGTACAATACGCGATACTGCCGGCTCGGCGGTGCGCGAGCGTACCGGCCTGTTGCCCTACGAGCCGTATTTCTACCCGCGCCTCACCGGGCGCGAGTACCTGGAGTTTTGCCTGCAGGCCCGTGGCCGGCCCGTGGTGGACTTCACCGGCTGGAACCAGCTGCTGGAACTGCCGCTTGACCAGTTTGCCGACGAATACTCGGCCGGCATGCGCAAGAAGCTGGCCCTGCTGGCGCTCCTCGTTCAGCAGTTCAACTACCTGATTCTGGATGAGCCCTTCAACGGCCTTGACCTCGAAGCCAACCTGCTACTCAAGGAAATCCTGAAGCGCCTGCGCGACCGGGGCACGGGCATTCTGCTGACATCGCACATCCTCGGGGCGCTCACCGAAACATCCGATGAAATCTCGGTGCTGGTGGGCGGGCGCGTGCAGCGCCACTACACAGCGGCCGAATTCGGTACGCTTGAAAACGACCTGCTCGATAGCCTGCACCGCGAGAAGCTGGGCTTGCTGAAGAAACTGCTGTAGCGCGGGCTTTTAGTCTGCAACCAGCAAGGGTGTCCACGGACTAAAAGTCCGCGTTACAGCGCCAGGTAGAACCCCGCCAACAAGGTGCGAAACTCCACCGAATACTGCGTGTCGTCGTCAGCGGACCGAATAGCCAGCTCCGTTTCCCGAACAGCGCCCGTGGCGCGTCGAAACCCGGTGATGTGCCGCAGCGGCCGGCTGCCGGGCCGGTGCCGCACCATCAACCGGGTGGCCGGATACAGCCCGTCTGCGGCTGCGACTTGCTCAAAGGCCTGCATTTCGGGCGGCGGCAGCAACACGGTGAGCAAGCCCGCAGGCTGCAGAAATTCCTGAGCGAAATTCGCTAATGCGCCAAAGGAAAGGGTGTCGTCGGCCGTGTGCCGGGCGGTGCTCCGCGCCGCATCGGGTGAGCGTAGCGACCGCCGAAAAAATGGGGGATTGCAGACAATGTGACTAAACGGACCGGGCTGAGTGGCCGCATATTCTGCCAAGCCTTGCGGCCGCACCTGGATGCGACTGTTCCACGGGCTCCCCGCCACGTTGGCCGCGGCCTGCGCCGCTGCCGTTTCCGCTATTTCCACCGCTACTATCTCCACGCTGGCGTGGCGCTGGGCGGCCATGAGAGCCAGCAGGCCGGTGCCGGTGCCGATATCCAGCAAACGGGTGGCCGCGTTCAAGTCGACGGCCGCGCCCAGCAGGCAGGCGTCGGTGCTCACCTTCATGGCGCACTGGCTTTGCTCGATGCGGAATTGCTGGAACTGGAAGTAGTCGTTGGACATGAACGGACCTACAGCAGCGACGTTTTGGCCAGTGCCTCGTAGCCTTCGTCCACCAGCAGGCCACCCTTGCCTAGGGCGCTTTGCACGGCCAGCACGTCGCAGCGCTCATTCTCGGCGTGGCCGGCGTGGCCTTTTATCCAGTGGAAACTCACTTTGCGCTGGCGGTATATTTTGAGGAAGCGGCGCCACAGGTCCTCGTTGGCTTTCTTGCCGAAATCAGACTTCTTCTCCCAGCCGAAAACCCATTTTTTCTCCACGGCATCGACCACGTACTTGGAGTCGGAAACGACGCGGATGGACAGGTCGGGGCGCGTCACGGCTTCGAGGCCGACTATCACGGCCAGCAGCTCCATGCGGTTATTAGTGGTGTGGCGGAAGCCCTGGGTCAGCTCCTTTTCGTGGGGGCCGTAGCGCAGGATAGCGCCGTAGCCGCCGGGGCCGGGGTTGCCGCGGGCCGAGCCGTCGGTGAACAGGTGTATCATCTAAAAATTGGCTTTGAATAACTTGATGGCGATGGCCAGCAGAATCACGCCGAACACGCGGCGCAGCACGTCCTCGCCGGCTTTGCCCAGCTTGCGCTCAATCCAAGGGCTGGTTTTGAGCACGCCGTACACGAATACCAGGTTGAGCAGGATGCCCACCAGAATATTGGGCAGCGTGTAGGCGGCTCGGAGCGAGAGCAGCGTGGTCATGGTGCCGGCCCCGGTGATGAGCGGAAACGCCAGCGGCACAATGGAGCCCGTGCTGGCCGTGAGGTCAGAATGAAAAAGCTGGATGCCGAGTATCATTTCCAGCCCGATGAGGAAGATGATGACCGCGCCCGCCAGCGCGAAGCTCTCGTTGTCGACACCGAACAAATGCAGAATGCTCTGGCCCAGGAACAAAAAGGTCACCATCAGGCAGCCCGCCACGATGGTGGCCAGTTCGGCCTTAATCTGTCCTTCGCGCTGCCGAATCTGAATGATAATCGGGATGGAGCCGATGATGTCAATCACGGCAAAAAGCGTGAGCGTGACCGAAAAGATTTGTTGGAGGTTGAGCATTGAGGGATTTTGGTTTTAGCAGGCCGTCATGCTGAGCTTGTCGAAGCATCTCTACTGCGCAACTAATTCACGCTGTTGCAACGAAGCGGTAGAGATGCTTCGACAAGCTCAGCATGACCGTTCTCTTATTCCGATACCAAAACTGAATTACCCCGGAAACTCTTTGGCGAAAAACTGCACCAGCGCCTCGAAAGCGGCATCGGGCACGGCGGGGAAGTTGGCGATACGAACGGTGGTGTTCTTAAGCGGGCCATAGCCGCTGCCCAGGTGCAGGCCGGCTGCGCGGGCTTTCAGCTTGATTTCTTCGATGAGCGCGGGCTCGCCCTGGAGGCCGATGACGGTTGTGGAGCGGGTTTCGGGGTTCGTGACGAAGGGGCGAAGCGGAGTGGCCTGGTCGAAGAAATCGTAGAGTTTCTGAGCACGGTCCACCAAGTGCTGCTGCACGGTTTTGATAGGCTCGCGGTCGGCCAGCACGCGGCTCAGCAGGTAGATGCCGAGGACGTTGGGCGTGAAGTTGGTTTGGAAGTTCAGCATCTGGGCCAGCATGGCGGGCAGGCTGTTGTAGTAGGTGCGGTCGTTCAGGGTTTTGGCCTGGGCCACGGCGCGGGGCGAGAGCAGCATCACGCCCAGCCCGGCGGGCAGCCCAAAGCACTTTTGCACCGAGCCAAACCAGATGTCGGCCTTGATGTACTTCAGGTTCAGGCCGCCCAGCGAGCTAGTGGCATCCACGGCCAGCAAGGCCCCCCCCAGGCGGTTGTAGAGGTTCAGGATGAAGCCTTCGCGCAGCTGGGTGGCGGTGCTGGTTTCGTTTTGGGTAATGCAGACGAGGTCGGTATCGTTGGGCGCGAAGGGCAGGGCCGTCACGTCGGGCACCTCATCGAGCCCGAAGGAGAGCCCGGTGCTGGCTGGCCGAATGGCCCGGGCATACTTCAGCCACTTCTCGCCAAAGTCGCCGTTGTAGAGGTGAAATGAGCGGCGCGGGGTGAGGCTCTGGGCCAGAATCTCCCAGCATTCGGTGGCCGAGCTGGCGAACAGAACGGTGTAGTCCTGCGGCACGTTGAGCTTGGTTTTGAGGTCCGTCACCGTCTGGCGCACCAGGCTGGTGACCTTTTCGGAACGGTGCGGGGCCGAGAGCCAACCCTCGTCAAAAGCATCGGTGAGGTACTGCCGAACGGCGGGATATACGGCCGAAGGCCCGGGATTGAAGGTATACATGGGAAGAAGGAGCAAGAGGAGAGGGCACCGCCACCGTAAAGGTAACGGCTACGCCAAGCGTCGGAAGCAGCATTTAGCGGCCCGCGTATTGATTTTCCAACGCCGAGAAGGGCCGTTTCATTGCGGCAAATAGTTCTCCCGGCCGGCCAATGGCACCTCACGCAAACCCAATGCGTCTTCCCGGGCCTTCGCCGTGCATTCCTGCCGGTAGGAATGAACGGCGAAGGCTCGGGAAGACGCGTTGGAAAATTTTCAGACCCGAAAGCCGACGCGCTTGGGTTGCTGATTGACGAACCACTGCACGGCCAGCCGATAGCTTTCCAGGCCGAATCCGCTGATGCAGCCCGCGCAGTGGCGGCCCAGCAGGCTCTTCTGGCGGAAGTCTTCGCGGGCGGCCAGGTTGCTCAGGTGCACCTCTACCACGGGCGTGGCAATGGCGGCCACGGCATCGGCCAGGGCCACGCTGGTGTGGGTGTAGCCCCCGGCGTTGAGCACGATGCCGTGGTGGGAGAAGCCGATTTCGTGCAGCTTGTCAAGAAGCGCGCCCTCGTGGTTGGACTGAAAGTGCGCCAGCTTGAGCTTGGGAAAGGCTTCTTCGAGCTCCGGAAAAAAGTCCTCGAACGAGCGGTTGCCGTAGATGCCGGGCTCGCGGCGGCCGAGCAGGTTGAGGTTGGGGCCGTTGATGATGAGGATATCCATGTTGGGAGGAGCATTGAAAAGCCCAAAGAACGTCATGCTGAGCTTGCCGAAGCATCCCTGCGGCCGCAACTAATCCAAGCGCTGCAACGAAGCAGGCGAGGTGCTTCGGCAAGCTCAGTATGACGTTCTTTGGGTCTCATTCCATTAAGACCCATGACCTGGCCCGTTGCCATCAAACAATTTCAGGGCTACCTCCGGCTCGAAAAGTCGCTCTCGCCCAATTCGGTGGAGGCTTACGTGCGCGATACCACCAAGCTCCAGCAGTTTTTGGTGTTGCAGCAGCTGCACATGGGACCACTGCAAGTAACTACGGTGGTGCTGCGCGAATTCCTGGCTACGCTGCAAGGGCTGGGCCTGAGCGCCACCTCGCAGGCCCGCACGCTCTCGGGCCTCAAGGCGTTTTTCAACTTCCTCATCATGGAAGACCTGCTGAAGCTGGACCCCACCGACACGCTGGAAGCGCCCAAAACCGGCCGCCACCTCCCCGATACCCTCAGCTACCCCGAAATTGAGCAGCTCCTGGCCATTATCGACCTGAGCACCGACGAAGGCCTGCGCGCCCGCGCCCTACTTGAAGTCATGTACTCTTCGGGCCTGCGCGTGAGTGAGCTGTGCGACCTGCGCCTGTCCAATATGTACGCCGAGCAGGGATTTGTGAAAGTGGTGGGCAAGGGCAATAAGGAGCGGCTGGTGCCCATCGGCCGCGAAGCCCTCAAGCACCTCAACTTTTACCTGAGCGGTGTGCGAGGGCACCTCGATATTAAGCCCGGCAGTGAAGACTTCGCGTTTCTGAGTCAGCGCGGCCGGCCGCTTTCGCGCATCACCGTGTTCACCACGCTCAAAAAACTGGCCGAGCAGGCGGGGCTGCGCAAAACCATCAGCCCGCACACGCTGCGGCATTCCTTCGCTACGCACCTCATCGAGGGCGGGGCCGACCTACGCGCTGTGCAGGAAATGCTGGGCCACGCCAGCATTACGACCACCGAAATCTACACGCACCTCGACCGGGACTACCTGCGCCAGGTCATCACCGAGTTTCACCCGCGCAGTTAGGGGGCAGCTTCTTCAGGTGGCCGGCTGCTGGCTGCTGGCAGTCGTGCAGCCAGCGCTGGGCCTCGGCTACGGTGCTAAAAATTTGCAGGTCGAACCGGTCCGCAAAGGGGTTGTGGGCGCTGCCGGCGGCTAATTCGGCGTTGGCGTCGGGCTGCATTACATGGGCTACGCAGCGCAGGCCCAGCCGCTCGGCTTGCGGGGCCCACACCCGCTCTAGCCATTCCACCGAGTCGAACCACGGGCCGGTCACTTGGCTGTTGTCGTTCAGTAGAAACGGTATGTGGGTAAGGCGCAGCATCCGGAGGCTTTCCTGTGCGCCCTGCTCGCCGTCCTGTGCCGTCACAAACCCCTTCCACGTCACCAGCAGCCAGCCGTTATCGGTATCAAAATCGGCGGCGCAATAGCCAGTGGCGGAGTCGTGGCAAAAAACATGGCTAGACATAGCGAATGGGCGCGAGCGGAGAGTAGGGGAGGGGCAGCGGTAAATGTAACGGCTTGCGGCGTTGCCGAACAAACTTCCCAGCATTTTCGCCGCCGCTTGGCACCCGGTGAGATTTCGGCCCGGCGCACAAAAAAACCGCCGTGAATTGCGTAGATTTGGCCTTTATGCTTCTTTCGAATGGCAGATAATCGTTATAAAAATACCCCCGCCGGTCCTTCTGCCAACCGCCCTGCCGAATCCCGGCCGCTGCGGCGCAACGAGGCACGTCCCGGCACCCCCGCCCCTGAAGACGCTCCGGCCGGGCGCGCTGAGCCCCGCCCCGCCGCCACCAACGTGCCCAAGGCAGCCCGCGTGGCGGCCCCCGCTGCCAAACCCGCCACGGCACCCCGCGCCCCGCGGGGCCCGCTACCCGGCGTGGTCAACTTGCTGAACCTGCTGCGCGACCGCCGCTTCCACCTGTTCATTGGGTTCGGCCTGTTGTTGGGCAGTTTGTACCTCACCATTGCTTTCACCTCGTTTCTGTTCACCGGTCACGCCGACCAGAGCGTGGTCGGTTCCCTGGGCACCGTACCCGTGAAGGAAGCCGGGCAGGAATCCAATAACTGGCTGGGTTTGCTCGGGGCCTGGGCCGCGCATCTGTTCATCTACAAACTGTTTGGGGTGGCGGCGTTTGCCCTCATTCCCATCGTGTTTTTTCTGGGGTATAAGATTGTGTTCCGCACGGCCGGCGGCTCGGCGAGCTACGTGCTGGCCTTGGGGCTGTTCACCATGGCGTGGCTAAGCGTGCTGCTCGGCTACGTGGTCGTGACCCTGGCCACGCCCGGGGCCGACCCCGTGTTGGCCCACCGCCTCGATTTTTTGAGCGGGGGAGTAGGCTTCGAAGCCGCTTCCTGGCTCGACAGCCTCATCGGCTGGGGCACGGTGCTGCTGCTGGCCTTCGCGCTGATATCCTTCGTGGTGTTTTTCTTCAACGTAACCAGCCTCAACCTGAGCCGCTTCCGCAGCCTTAGCTCCGAGGATGATGCCGACGAAGACGCCGAGCTGGAGGCCGAGCTGGCCGCAGAGCAAGCTGCCGCTGTAGCCCCGGTAGCCGCCGCAATTCCAGAAAAGCCCAAGGCCGTTATGCCCGCTCCAACGGGGCAAAGCGCTACTGCCGCGAGCGCTGCTACGGTGGTCGCCGGTGGTGCGCAGGCCGCGCGCCCAGCGCTGGAGCTGGATGCTGATGACTCGCCCGGTACGCCTGCTGCTGCAGTTGAGTTTGAGCCCGCCCCTCGGGCCAGCGCTGGTTTGCCCCTCAGCGTGGCGGGCCTGGCGGTGGCTCCGGCCTTAACCACTGCTGCGACGACGGCTGCGGCCGCTGCGGTGGCGGTACCGCTGGTAACTGCTGGCCCGGCCTTTTCCATCGAAATGCCGATAGCCGACGAGCCGCCGGTAGCGGCCAGTGCCTCCGTATCTGCTATTCCTACGCCGCTTTCGCTGGCTGATTTGGCTGATGGCGACTTGCCCGTGCCTGCCCCGCGCGCCTCGCTGCCCGCTCCTCGCTCCCTTGAAATCACCACGCCGGGCCGCGACGACCTCGACCCCAATGCCGGAGCCGCCATTGCTGCCGTGGCCGACGAAGACGAGGATGCCGACGCCATGCCGGCCGGCAACTACGACCCCACGCTGGACCTCGCCCGCTACCAATTCCCGACTCTGGAGCTGCTCAACGACTACGGCGTAGCCAAAGCCCAGGTAACCAAAGAGGAGCTGGAAGCCAACAAGGACCGCATCGTGGAGACGCTGGGCCACTACGGCATCAGTATCGCCAGCATCAAGGCCACCATCGGGCCCACGGTCACGCTCTACGAAATTGTGCCCGAAGCGGGCGTGCGCATCTCCAAAATCAAGGCGCTGGAGGATGATATTGCCCTGAGTCTGGCCGCGTTGGGCATCCGCATCATTGCCCCTATTCCGGGCAAGGGCACCATCGGCATCGAGGTGCCGAATGCCAAGAAGGAAATGGTGAGCATTCGCTCGGTGCTGGGCTCGGAGAAGTTCGCCCGCACCGAAATGGACCTGCCCATTGCCTTTGGCCGCACCATCACCAACGAGGTATTCGTGGCCGACCTGGCTAAAATGCCCCACTTGCTCATGGCTGGTGCCACGGGCCAGGGCAAGTCGGTGGGCCTGAACGTGATTCTGGCTTCGCTACTTTACAAGCGTCATCCCGCCACGCTAAAATTCGTGCTCGTCGACCCCAAAAAGGTGGAATTGAGCATCTTTAATAAGATTGAGCGCCACTACCTGGCCAAGCTGCCCGACACCGACGAAGCCATTATCACCGACACCAAGAAGGTGGTGAATACGCTGAATTCGCTGTGCATGGAGATGGACCGGCGCTACGACCTGCTCAAAGAAGCCGGCTGCCGCAATCTGAAGGAGTACAACGTCAAGTTCATCGAGCGCCGCCTCAACCCCAAGAAGGGTCACCGCTTCCTGCCCTTCATCGTGCTGGTGATTGACGAGCTGGCCGACCTGATGATGACGGCCGGCAAGGAAGTAGAAACGCCCATTGCGCGCCTCGCCCAACTGGCCCGCGCCATCGGCATTCACCTCATCGTGGCCACCCAGCGGCCTTCGGTAAACGTGATTACGGGCATCATCAAAGCCAATTTCCCCTGCCGGATTTCCTTCAAGGTGACCAGCAAGATTGACTCGCGCACCATTCTGGACACCGGCGGAGCCGACCAGCTTGTTGGGCAGGGCGACATGCTGTTCTCGGCCGGTTCCGACCTGATTCGGGTGCAGTGCGCCTTTATCGACACGCCGGAAGTGGACCGGGTTTGCGACTTTATTGGGGAGCAGCAGGGCTATTCCGACGCCTACCTGCTGCCCGAAGTGGCCGGGGCCGACGGTGATGCCGGCGGCGGCAACGAGGAAATGGACCCCTCGGAACGCGACTCCATGTTTGAGGATGCGGCCCGCTGCATTGTGCTGCATCAGCAGGGCAGCACCAGCCTTCTTCAGCGCAAGCTCAAGCTGGGCTACAACCGAGCCGGCCGACTCATCGACCAGCTTCAGCACGCCGGTATTGTGGGGCCTTTTGAGGGCAGTAAGGCCCGCGATGTACTTATTCCCGACGAGTACCAGCTGGAACAACTGCTGACCAGCATAAAGTCGAAGTAGCGCATGCATACTGCCGCCCGCACGGTGCCGCTTGGGTCTGGCGGAACAGTGGCCGGGTGCTTGCTCCCTCACGAAAGCCAGATATTGCGCCCGAACTATTTTTGCCTTCATCGGGCTTTCACTGATATCCTGGCCGGTTGTTTGTTAAGCCGTATCCGTATCAGGCTTTTTAGGCGTGGCACAAGCGCCTCTTGAACTCTCCCTCCCTACTAATGAAAAAATCATTTTCCCTGCTGTTGCTCGCGGCCTCGCTGGCTTTGCCCGCCGCCGCCCAACAGGACCCCAAAGCCGGCAAGATTCTGGACCAGATGAGCGCCAAGTATCAGGCGCTGAAAGCTTTTCAGGCAACTTTCACTCAAACCCTGGAAAATCCTGGTGCCAAGGTGAAGCAAAACATCAACGGCGACATCACGGTGAGCGGCCAGAAGTTTCGCCTCAAAATCAGCGGTCAGGAAGTCATCAATGATGGCAAAACCACCTGGACCTATCTGAAGAACGAAAACGAGGTGAATATTTCCGATTCGGACCCGGACTCGCAGGAAATGTCGCCCTCGCAGATTTACACGATGTATAAAAAGGGTTATAAGTACAACTACGTGCAGCAGGTAACCGAAGGCGGCGAGTCCCTCGATGTCATTGATTTGTCGCCGGATAACCGTCAGAATGACGTGTTTAAAGTGCGACTTAAGGTGCGAAAATCGGATGCCTCGGTGAAAAGCTGGCAGATGTTCAAGAAAAACGGCAATCAGTACACCTTCTACATCAAGAAATTCCAGCCCAATCCGTCCACCAATGCCGGCACGTTTGCCTTCGACAAGGCCAAGTACAAAGGCGTGAAAGTGGTGGACCTACGCTAAGCCGCCTATTCAGTGTCTAATTTCAAACGGCCCGCTTCGAAAGAGGCGGGCCGTTTTACATTTGCTGCCATGCGCGAAGATTTTCTCCATTACGTATGGCAGCACCAGTACTTTGATAAGGCCGACTTGCGCACGGCCGCGGGTGAGGAAATTCAGGTACTCAAACCGGGCCACCGCAACGCCGATGCTGGTCCCGATTTCCTGAACGCCCGCCTGCGCCTGGGCGACGTGGAATGGAACGGGGCGGTGGAAATCCACCTGCGCTCGTCCGACTGGGCCCGCCACAACCACCAAATCGATGCCAAGTACGACCAGGTGGTGCTGCACGTAGTGGGCAGCCACGATGCCGAAGTGGTGCGCACCAACGGCAGCCCAATTCCGGCGCTGGCCCTCCAAACCCGCCTCGCGCCCGAGCTGCTGGCCCGCTACCAGGCCCTGGTAGATGCGCCGACGACTGCCCCGCTGCCCTGCGCGCCACTGCTGAAGCTGGTGCCCGAAATCACGAAAACGATGATGACGGAGCGCGCTTTGCTGGAGCGCGTGGAACGCAAGGCCGACACGGTTCTGGAGCTGCACCAGCACCTGGGGCAGGATTGGGAAGCCACGGCCTACCACGCGCTCATGGCCGCTTTTGGGTTCCAGAAAAACAGCGAGCCGCTGGCGCGCCTTGCCAAGGCAGTTCCGCTGGCCGTGCTGCGCCGCCACCGGCACGACCAGCGCCAGTTGGAAGCGCTACTGTTTGGGCAGGCCGGCTTTCTGGCTGAAAACGACGAAACAGCTACCGACGCCTACATTCAGGACTTGCGGCGGGAGCACGATTTCCTGCGGCATAAATACAACTTGGGTGCGGCCGCGATGGCCGTGCACGAATGGAACTACCTCCGCCTGCGGCCGGCCAATTTTCCGCCCGTGCGTTTGGGCCAGCTAGTGGGTCTATTGCACGCCCGTCCGGCCCTGTTCGATGCCCTGCTGACGGCGCAAAGCGTGGCGGCGCTCACCGAATTCTTTCAGGCCCCAGCGCCGGATTATTGGCGCGCACATTTCCGGCCCGGCCGGCCGGGGAAAGTACCCAGTCTGGGCAAAGCCAGTATTGATTTGCTGATTACCAATGTAGTGGTGCCGTTGCGCGTGGCCTATGCCCGCCACGTGGGCCAGCCTGCTGTGGTCGAAAGCAGCGTAGCGCTCCTTAGTGAGCTGCCCGCTGAGCACAACCAATTCACTGACGTGTACGAGACGCTGGGGTTTGCCCACCGCACCGCCGCCGACTCGCAGGGACTGCTGGCGCTGCACAAAAACTACTGCGTTCCACGCCGCTGCCTGCACTGCGCCATTGGCAGCCGGCTGGTGCAGCAGCCTCGAATTATAAGATGAAAGTAGTACTAGCCATTCTGCTCAATGTAGGCTTACTGGTACTGCTGCTGCCTTGGCTGCGGCGGCAGTGGTCGGGAACATGGCGTGGGGTGTTCGGCCTATCCCTTGGGCTGCGGGTTTTGGTGGGAGCGGTTCGTAACTGGCATCCCCAAGCCGATGCGGCCTTTATGAGTTTTGTGGGGCGCTTGGTTACGGACAAAATCTGGCAGCACCCCACCCAAACTTGGGACATTCTAACCCGGGCCGTTACCGTCTTTCCCAAAGGTCACGCGTCTTACGATTTTGTTTTTCGCAATACCTCTAATACCTGGATTTTGATAAAGGTATTGGCCGTGCTAAACTTGGCCTCTTTGGAAATTGACTGGCTGAACGCGCTTTACTTAAGCCTGTTCGCCTTTGTAGGCTGTTGGGTCTTGGCTCGTACGCTGGTCAATGTATTCCCTGATACACCGGCGGGGGCTGGATTGGTGGCCTTTCTGTTTTGGCCGTCGGTATGGTTCTGGGCCACAGGCATTAGCAAAGAAGCTGTTTTACTGGGAAGCGGAGCTTGGCTCACGGCTCGGGTGATGGATATTTGCTTTGGTCCGACTCGGTCTGGGTGGGCTTGGGCGGCGTGGCTGCCGGGCACGGTGGTGCTGGCGCTGGTGCACTTCGGTATGCGCTATTTCTTCGCTGTGCCACTAATCGGGGTGCTGGTGGGCGTGGCAATAGTGCAAGCCCTGTGGCGTAGCGGCGTGGTGCGGCAGCACGGCGTGCAGGCCTTGGTGCTGGCAACTGTATTGGGGAGTGGCGTGTGGCTGGTTCCGCAATTGAGCACGGCGTTCAGTTTGAATAAATTCACGAATCAGGTAATGAAAGTTTACTCCTTCGATGTTGCGCATTCGATAGGCAGGCCCCATTTTGAATATCCTAACCTGCGGCCCACTGGCACAAGTATTGCCGCGCACGCTCCGTTGGCTGCGGCCAATGCCCTGACCCGGCCGTGGCTGGGAGAGTCGTGGCAGCCCCTGTACGTTGCTGCCGCCCTTGAAAACGTGGCCCTGTTGGTCCTGCTGGCGCTGGCTGGGTGGGCTGTGGTACGCGGCCGGCCCGGCCGGCTACCCTTTGGCTTAACGCTAGGCCTGATTATCTTTTGCCTAGTGCTGGCTTTTCTCATCGGCCTGACAACCCCCAATCTGGGCTCGCTCAACCGCTACCGTAGCGGGCTGCTGCCCTATTTGTTGCTGCTGCTACTTCAGAATGACTACGCCGCGGCCGTACTTCGGCGGCTGGGCTTGGAGCGGGGAAGCTGGCGGTAGCTTGGGCCGCGCTGCCCGTTCGTTCGCAAAACAGCCCCTGCGGCTCGCATCGTACCTTTGCGTTTCGGGCCTGTTTCCGGCGGCGTATTGCTGCCGGAGCTAAGCGCCGAAATTTGCAACGCAATTCATGGAAAATCCCGTTATTATTCTTGGTGCCCAGACGGTTGGCACGGCTGCTCTCGATGCTTTTCTCTCCAACGAAGTGGTGGTGTACTGCTTGCTCGACGACGATGCCAAGCTGCAAGGCACGGAGTTGCTCGACGTGCCCGTGATGGGCAATACCGACGACGGCGAACTGCTGAAGTTGCTGGGTAAAAAATGCGAGGTATTCGTAGCTACCGAGGACACGGCCAGCCGCCGCAGCCTCACCCAAATGCTGCGCACCGAGTACGAAGCTGTGCCGGTAAATGCCATTCATGCGCGGGCCAGCGTATCGGCACACGCCACGCTGGGCCACGGCAACTACGTGGGCCCCAACGCGGTGGTAGCCGCTACCGCCACGCTCGGCGACAGCTGCCTGATTGGGGCCAACTGCGTGGTTGAAGCCCGTGCCAACGTCGGCAGCTTTGCCCAGCTGGGCAGCGGAGCCTTGCTCGGGGCCGATGTGCAAGTGGGGGAGCTGGCTTTCATCGGGGCGGGAGCCGTGGTGGTGGCCGGCGTCAAAATCGGTGATAAAGCCCGTGTTGGGGCTGGCTCGGTGGTGGTGGCCGATGTGGCCAGTGGCCAGACCGTGTTCGGCAATCCAGCGGTTAAAGTTTAGTTAAAAGAATGTACCAGGTTCTGCTGTATTACTGCTACACGCCCCTCGATAACCCGGAGGAGTTTCGCGACGAGCACCATCGATTGTGCCTGAAGCTGGATTTGCGCGGGCGCATAATTGTGGCGGGCGAGGGGCTGAATGGAACGGTATCGGGCACCGTGGAAAACTGCGCCCGCTACATGGCGGCGATAAAGGCTGACCCGCGCCTTGCCGCGCTCGAATTCAAGGTCGATGACGTGCCGGCCCACACGTTTCAGAAGCTGCACGTGCGCGTGAAGCCCGAAATCGTGCACAGCAGCCTGCATCACATGCGGCCGCACGAAAAAACCGGTCAGCACCTATCGCCCGCCGAATTTAAGGCACTGAAAGACCGCGACGATGTGGTGGTACTGGATGTGCGTTCCGACTACGAGTACAATCTTGGCCGCTTCAAGAACGCCGTAACGCTCGATATGGAGAACTTCCGTGATTTCCCCGAGCGCGTGGAGAAATTAAAGGAGTTCAAAAACAAGAAAATCCTGACCTACTGCACCGGCGGCGTAAAGTGCGAAAAAGCCAGCGCCTACCTGCTGGAACAAGGTTTTGAAAATGTGTACCAGCTGCACGGCGGTATCATCAAGTACGGTATTGAGGCCGGGGGCGAGGATTTTGATGGCCAGTGCTACGTGTTTGACAACCGCGTGGCGGTGGATGTGAACCGTGTAAATCCCACCGTGATTTCGCGTTGCCAGCACTGCCAGAAGCCCAGCAACCGCTTGGTCAACTGCGCCAACCCACACTGCAATGCCCATCTGCCACTCTGCGAAGCCTGCGGCGCGGAGCTGCGCGGAGCCTGTTCCGAAGCCTGCGCCGCTCATCCCGGCAAGCGCCCCTACAACGCTACCGGTGTCTACTTCAAGCCGAGCAACCATTACACGCCCGCCCAGGGCCTGACCTCTTACGCTAGGGGACTGGTAGAAAATTAAAAATGATAAATGCCCAGCCGCATTCTTTGAGGCTGTTTAGGAATTCAAAACGTCTGTCATCCCGAGCCTGCGAAGAATGACAGACGTTTTGAATTCCTAAACAGCCTCTTTTGGTCCGGCAGTTCTGACCATTAACTTTTTAATTCTTCATTCTCAATTATTCCCATGATTCCTTCCTCCGAGCTCATCCTGAACCCCAACGGCAGCATTTACCACCTGAACCTGCTGCCCGACCATATTTCCGATACCATCCTGACCGTGGGCGACCCCGCCCGGGTGGCACAGGTGAGTCGGCATTTCGATTCGGTGGAGTTTGAGGGTACGCACCGGGAGTTCGTGACCCACGTGGGCTACTACCGCGGCAAGCGCCTCACGGTGCTCAGCACCGGCATGGGCACCGACAATATTGATATTGTGATGAACGAGCTCGACGCGCTGGTCAATATCGACTTCGTGTCCCGCACCGTGCGCCCGGCCGAGGAGCGCCTGAGCCTGCGCATCATCCGGCTGGGCACCAGCGGCAGCCTGCAGGCCGATGTGCCCATTGGCGCCATGCTGGCCACCGAGCACGCCGTGGGCCTCGACAGCCTCATGCAATTCTATCCGCTGATGGAAACCGGCCTGGAAACTGAAATCGCCACCGAACTGCAGCAGACTCTGGGCCTGCCTTTTGCTCCCTACGTGGTGCGCGGCTCCGACCTGATACGCGAGCAGCTGGGCGCGGGTATGACCATGGGCAACACGCTTACCTGCCCCGGATTCTACGGGCCGCAGGGCCGCCGCCTGCGCCTCGACCTGCGCCAGCCCGATTACATTGCCCGCCTCCAGGGCTTCCGTCATCAAAGTGCCGAGGGCGAGTTTCGCCTGAGCAATTTTGAGATGGAAACGGCTGGTTACTATGCGCTGGGCCGCTTGCTGGGCCACGACGTACTCTCGCTCAATGCCATTGTGGCCAACCGCGCCACCGGCGAGTTTGCCGAAAATGCCACGGCTGTGGTCGATGCCATGATTGAGCGCACCCTGCAGCTTCTCTAATTCGCGTCCTTCAGCGGTTTCAATAGCATGCCGCAGCATCTGTTAAAAGTCGATAGAAATGGCCCGCTTCGGCGGGCCATTTTCAGTTCAGAAATTGCTAAAAGTTGCTGCCATCCGCAACTGCTTTGCGCTAATAAAAATCGAAGCCGAGCACGGCGCGGAGTGGCAGCGAAGTCCCCGACTTTAGGGTAAGGTGGTCGGTATCGGAGGCCCACACGGTGGTAGCTACGCGCTTGGCGTGCCCGTCGGAGGTTTGGAAATAGATGTCGAGTTTACCGTGTTAGGCGTTGCCGAGGGTTACGGCCCGGTCAGCATCGACCCGGCGGCGCTAGGCGGGCCGCTTCGTCGGGCAGCACATCCTCGGTGGCGAAGTGCATGCTACCGAGCTCTTCTTTCTCGATAATTTCGACGGTGGAGGTGGAGTGCGTGAATGATATGGAGGGGGAAATTGACGCGGCTGAGAAGTAGCGTGGTGCCGTTTCGGGTTAACGCTGAAAAGTAAGCGTGTCAGTCTGTGTTTTAGACGAAAAATGCTAGACAAGCTGGGCTAGAAATTCCATCGTGTCTACCCGGTCAGCGTATTCGCTCACGCCCGGGCTCTGCGCTTGCCCAAACGGCAGGCTACCCGCAAAACGCCCCTCGGCCGAAACCACGCATTGCGTTTGGGCCGCCACATCAGTCAGCTGGTCAGCCAGGTCAACTTCGCTGGCGTACTCGGCGTAGTGCACCACCGAAATGGGCGATACCAGGCCCGCCGCGCGCGTGAGGAGCAGAAAGCCGGTGTCGTAGTGCGGCACGCGGTTCACCAGCAGTATGCTCTTGTTGTAATCGTAATTGTTGTTGTATTTGTGGTGGTTTAGCACCCCCTCACAGGTTTGCAGGGCATCGAGCAGGGGCACGAAATTATAATCGGTGGGCACAAACAGCTTGCTCACGTTGCGGCAGCCCAGCCCGTAGTATTGAAAGATGTCGGGCCCCAGCCGGGCCAGCTCGGCGCTGGTTTCCAGGCCAGTAAGCACGCCCACGCTGGTGCGGTTGCGCCGAATAAGATGGGGCTTTTTGCCAAAATAAAATTCGAAGTAGCGGGCCGTGTTATCCGAGCCGGTGGCGATAAACGCATCGGCCGCATTCAGACGCGGAAGCACCCTGATGAACTCACCAAAGCGCGGTTCTAGCTGCGTCAATTCCTCCATTACCCAGGTCATGAGCACGGTGTCGTCGGCGCTGAGTTTGGCTAGCAACACGTGGCCGCTCAGCAGCACGCATAGCAAGTCATGAAACCCAACCAGAGGGATGTTGCCAGCCATCACCACGCCTACCTGCCGCACGGTGGTGGGCTCGGGTGGGTAGCGCGCCGCCCAGCGGCGGAGGGGCTCTTCGGCCAGCAAATGGGCAATGCCAGTTACAGCCGCCGTTACGCTGGGGGCATCGAACCACGCGTTTTGGTTACGGGCCCGCCCGGCCAGGGCGGTCAGTTCGTCGGCAGCAATTGTATTTAGGCGTTGGCCCAAGGCCACAAAAGCAGCTAGTCGTTCGGAGTGAGTCATGAAAGAGGAGTGGGGCTTGGGCCCAGGAGGCCAGCCGTAATGGCAAATAGCCAGCAAAATTGGTCGAAACCGTACAAAGCCCGCCGTTGTTGGTTAATTTTGTGAGCTCAAAGAACGGCGTGAATGGAGCTTTCCACGTAAAGCCCACACGATTTGTACTGGTTTACCCTTCACTTCTGACCCCCGACGCCCCATGGCCATCATGATAACCGACGAGTGCATCAACTGTGGTGCCTGCGAGCCGGAATGCCCCAACAATGCTATTTACGAAGGTGGTGCCCAGTGGCGCTGGGCCGATGGTACGAGCCTGAAGGAAGTGACGGCCACTGACGGTGCCGTGGTAGCCGGTACTGCTCCCCAAACCCCGGTTTCGGACGAGTATTACTACATCGTATCAGATAAGTGCACAGAGTGCGTGGGATTTCATGAAGAGCCCCAGTGCGCGGCCGTGTGCCCCGTCGACTGCTGCGTGGATGACCCAGACTACCGCGAAACCCGCGAGCGCCTCCTCGAAAAGAAGGAGTGGCTGCACATTGTCGCCTAGAAATTTCGGTACAATTCACCATAAAAGAAAGGCCGTTTCAGCTATGAGGCGGCCTTTTCTTATGGTTTGCCACGCTCAGGTACCGCAATTAAAAAACTTGTCGTATGCCGACTCGGGAATCAGGTTGAGCCGGCTCATCAGCTTAATGGGCAGGCGCAAGAGGCGCAGAAAGGCGTAGCTGTTGGGATAGTCGTGAAAGGACTTAGGTGGGGCAGCCACAATTTGCTCAAATTCGGTGCGCGTGAGCCCGAGGCGCTTGATGCAGAGCGTTACCACGGTTTCGTCCTCAATCGAGTTGATGCGGGAAATGCGGTCGAGCGCCACTTCCCGGCTCATTTGCCCCGAACGCACCAGCGCCGAGTAGTTGAACAGCCGCCGGTCAATGTTGAACTTGACGCGGTTGAGGTAGTAAATCAGGCTTTGATAAAGGTCGTCGGAATAGTGTGCGCCGGGGCTTTTCCAAGCCAGTTCGCGCACCAGTACCTCATCTACCTCGGTACGCACGTAGTCAAGATGGTACAGGAGTGTGACGGTTTTGATGCGCCGAATGAAGGCGTAGTAAAACATCTCTTTGATGCCCAGATTAAACCCAGGGTCGTTGGGTTGCCAGGGCCGTAGCGGCATCGTGCCAAACTGCTGGTGTACACTGCGCAGGTACTTGCCATCCAAGTAGTTCCAGCTGAGCGGGGCAATGCCTTCGGTGCGAAATGACTGCCCAATCACCAAGTGCTGAATGCCTTCCCTGGCCGCCACCCCGTACAGGGCCGTGGCAATGCCCAGGTCGGTTCCTTCCTCCATATCGGGCACGGAGGCTTTCAAAAACGCAATTTTAAGGTCTTTCGACTCGCGCCAGTCCGAGGTAACGGTGCGCAGCTCCACGCCCAGGCGCTGGCAGGTGCGCACCATGTTTTCGCCGGCAATGGGATTGCCAAAGCCGTCGTTGAAATGCACGGCTAGGGGGCGCAGCTTGAGCTGCGTCACGCAGTACCAGAGGGTGTAGGTGCTGTCGCGGCCGCCACTTAGACCAATTACGCAGTCGTAGCGCTGGTCGCGTCCGGCCCGCCGCATTTGGTCGGCCAGTTTTTGCGCGGTGCGCCGCCCCGCTGCGCCCAGCGGAAAAGCGGCCGCCATGCGGTTGTGCACCGCACAAAAAGAGCAAATGCCCTCCGCGTTAAACGAAATGCCCGGCGCGGTCGTGTCCATCACGCAGCGGGTGCAGCGCTGACGCAGCACCTCGCGGTCCAGGGTTATTGAGGTGTCCGAGGGCTGAATTTGGGTGAGCAAAGGAGAAGGCTGAAAGGACGCTGCGGTGGTAGCCGAGGGTGGGCAGCAAAGACAATAGTGACGCGGGAAAGAAGTGGAAAGGAATAGAAAGGGGGGAAATTAGGGTAGTTGGTCAAATTGAAAGCCTTTGCGTTGCAGCATGAGGCCAATATCGGTGCCTTTTTCAGGCCGGTTGGGGCGGGCCAGGTCGGCTACCACCAGCTGCCCGGCAAACTCATTGAATGCGCCCTGGGCCTGGACGCCTTGGGCGTCGACAGCCAGGGAGCAGCCTACGCTTTTTTTGCCTTCGTAGGGTCCACCCACGATGTAGCCCACCGAGGTAGTGCCCGCCACCACTACGTTGTAGAGCTTGGCAAGGATAGAAAACGGGCGCAACCATTTCTCTTTATACGGGTCGTGTTCCTCCGTAATAGAATAATCAACCGTCCAGGACGACGGGGCCAGAATAAAGTCGGCTCCCATGCGTGCCAGCGTGTGGCCAATGGGCAGCCCATCCAAATAGTTGTCGGAGCAGATATTGACCCCAATCTTACCCAAGGGGGTATCGACCACATTCAGCGTCTGGCCCACGGCATAGAACGGCTGCTCGATATCCAACAAATTGATTTTATGATACTTGAGGATGATGTGGCCCTGCGGGTCAATGAGAATGGCCGCGTTGTAGTTGCGGCCATCGGCGCCCCGCTCGGTGAGGCCGGCGCAGACGTACAAGCCATGGCGGGCCGCCGCCTGGCAAAGCTGGTCGCTGAACGGCCCGGGGATGGGTTGGGCTTCGTAGAGGCCGCTGGGGTGCGTCCAGGCAAAGTCGAGGGTTTCGGGCAACAGCACCAAGTTGCATTGCTGGGCGGCGGCCTGCGCAATCTGCTCCACGGCACGAGCTAAGTTGCGAGCGGGCTCGCCTCCCTCTACCAGCAATTGGCCCAGCCCGATGCGCATCGTGCCCAAGCTAGTGGGGGCAGCAATTGGAGCGGATGAAGCGGGGGCCGGTTTACGAAAAGTAAAAAGTGTTGCCATAAACGCATGTAATTGAAGCCGGAAAAAGTTATTCGGAAGGTACAAAGTCCAGATTAAACTTTACCCTCCAAATTGAGTCTTGTGGCGCAGTAGCAGATGAAGTATTTTCTGAATAATCAGTTTTACTGCCAATACGTATTTATTAAAACACTAGCCATCAATGTTTTAATCTATTAATTCGAATTTTGGCTGGTAGGGAGGCTATAATGTGATGATTTAATGAGTTTTTAATGTGATTTGACGTTCGTGATAGCATCGAGAGCATCTGGTGCGGTTGGGAGCTCGCCCGCTTAATGTTTTTGAACGGGGAGCAGGCTCGGTTCTAATGCCTATTTTTGTGGTTCCTGCTTTTTGCATCTTTCTCTATGTCCCTCGCCACTACTTACTCACCCACCAACGTTGAAGCCAAATGGTACCAGCGTTGGCAGGAACAAGGCTTTTTCAAGGCCAAACCCAACCCCAAGAAAAAACCTTACACCGTTGTTATCCCGCCGCCCAACGTAACCGGCGTGCTCCACATGGGGCACATGCTCAACAATACGATTCAGGACGTGCTGGTGCGCCGCGCCCGCATGCAGGGCAAGGAAGCCTGCTGGGTACCTGGTACCGACCACGCCAGCATTGCCACCGAGGCTAAAGTAGTGGCCTTGCTGAAGGAGCAGGGCATCGCCAAAAGCGACCTGACCCGCGAGCAGTTCCTGGCCCACGCTTTTGCCTGGAAGGATAAGTACGGCGGCATCATCCTCGAGCAGCTCAAGCAGCTGGGCGCGTCCTGCGATTGGGACCGCACGCGCTTCACCATGGAGCCCGACCTGACCGATGCCGTGCTCCGCGTGTTCGTCGATTTGTATAACAAGGGCCTGATTTACCGCGGCGTGCGCATGGTGAACTGGGACCCTGAAGGCCTCACCGCCATTTCCGATGAAGAGGTGATTGCCAAGGACGTGCAGGCCAAGATGTACTATCTCAACTACGCCGTGGTAGGGCAGGAGGGCCAGTTCCTGACCGTGGCTACGTCGCGGCCCGAAACGATTATGGCCGACGTGGCCGTGGCCGTGAACCCCAACGACCCGCGTTTTGCCCACCTGGCGGGCCAGTCGGTGCGCATCCCGTTGCTGGGCCGCGAGATTCCGGTGATTTTCGATGAGTACGTGTCCATCGACTTCGGTACCGGCGCGCTGAAGGTGACGCCCGCGCACGACCTGAACGACTACGAGCTGGGCGTGAAGCATAACCTGCCCGTTATCGACATTCTGGCCGATAACGGCACGCTGAACGAGAAAGCCGTGCTCTACGTGGGCCAGGACCGGTTTGCGGCGCGCAAGCAAATTGCCAAAGACCTGCAGGAAGCCGGGCTGCTCGTCAAAATCGAGGAGTACGCCAGCATCGTGCAGACGTCGGAGCGCACCAAGGCCGTAATCGAGCCCAAGCTCAGCCTGCAGTGGTTCATGAAAATGGAGCACATGGCCAAGCCCGCCCTGGATGCCGTGGAAAACGACACCGTGCGCCTGCACCCGCCCAAGTTCAAGAACATGTACCGGGCCTGGATGGAGAACGTGCGCGACTGGTGCATCTCGCGCCAGCTGTGGTGGGGCCAGCAGATTCCGGCCTACTACCTGCCCGATGGCACCTTCGTGGTAGCCCTCACCGCCGAGGATGCGTTGCAACAAGCCATTGCCCAAAGCGGCAAGGCCGACTTGCAGCTCAGCGACCTGCGCCAGGACGAGGACGTGCTCGATACCTGGTTTTCGTCGTGGCTGTGGCCCATTTCGGTATTCGACGGCTTCAAAGACCCCGACAATGCCGATATCAACTATTTCTATCCCACCAACGATTTGGTGACGGGGCCGGACATCCTGTTTTTCTGGGTGGCTCGTATGATTATGGCGGGTATTGAGTACCGTCAGGAAGTGCCGTTTAAGAACGTGTACCTCACCGGCATCGTGCGCGACGCGCAGGGCCGCAAGATGAGCAAGCAGTTGGGCAACTCGCCTGACCCGCTCGACCTCATCGCCCAGTACGGGGCCGACGGCGTGCGTACTGGCATGCTGTTCTCGGCCCCGGCCGGCAACGACTTGCTCTACGATATCAAGCTGGTGGAGCAAGGCCGCAACTTCTCAAACAAGCTCTGGAACGCCTTCCGCCTGGTGAAAGGCTGGGAAGTTGATGCGTCCCTCCCTTTCGTGAATGACAAGGCCGTGGTCTGGTTCAATGCCAAGCTGCAAGCCGCCATGGTGGAGATGGACGACCATTTCGAGAAGTTTCGGATGAGCGACGCGCTGATGACGGTGTACAAACTGGTGTGGGATGATTTCTGCGCCCTGTACCTGGAAATGGTAAAGCCCGTTTACCAGCATCCCATCGATGCCGAAACCCTGCGCCACACCACTGCCTACCTCGAAACACTGCTCAAGCTGCTACACCCGTTCATGCCCTTCATCACCGAAGAGCTGTGGCATGAGCTGGCCGAGCGCGGTCCCCGCGATTACGTGTGCGTGGCCCCCTGGCCCCGCGCCACCGCCCCCGCCAACAGCGCCGAGACCCTGACCAACATGGATAAGGCGCTGGCCATCGTGGCTGGCATCCGCAGCGTGCGCAACCAGAAGAATCTTGGCCCCAACAAGCCGCTAACGCTGGTTGCCAAAACCGACGACCCCGCGCTGCTGACCGATTACGACGGCATCATTCGCAAGCTGAGCGGCATTTCGGAGGTGACGTTGGCCGATGCCGGCCCCGCCGCCTCGGTGAGCTTCGTGCTAGGTGGCAGCGAGTTTTTCATTCCACTCGAAGGCCACATTGACCTGGCGGCCGAACGCACCCGCCTTGAAAAAGAGCTGGAATACGCCCAGGGCTTCCGCGACTCGGTGCAGCGCAAGCTGGGCAACGAGAAGTTTGCTCAAAACGCCAAGCCCGACGTGTTGGAGCGTGAGCGCCAGAAACTGGCCGATGCCGAAACCAAAATCACCGCGCTGGAACAGAGCTTGAAAACGCTGTAATCCAACGACAACGACAACACAAAAGCCGCTTCCTGATTCAGGAAGCGGCTTTTGTGTTGTCGTTGTCTGCGAAAGACCTGCCTACTGTGGCACGCCACCCAGCTGTTTCTTCTGCAGCGGAGCCAATTGGTTTTGCAACTGGAACGTGACTTTCTCGCAATCGGTAAAGCGTTTTTCGGACAGCTGCAGGGCTTTTTCGGTGGCCGCGAGCTGTTGGTATAAGTAGCCAATCAGGCCAAGGGCCAGCACTAGTGCTCCGAGAATAATCAGGTTTTTCATGAAAATGCGAAGTAAAAAAGAACGTCATGCTGAGCGGAGTCGAAGCACCTTTACCGCAGAAGTAGCTGAATTACTTACGCGGTAGAGATGTTTCGGCTCCGCTCAACATGACGTTCCGAATATTTTTTCAAAGGCTCTAGATTGCCGTGTTCGGGTCGAACTGCTCCAGATAATCAGCCACTTTGCGCACGAACATGCCGCCGAGCGAGCCATCCACCACGCGGTGGTCGTAGCTGTGGGAGAGGAACATGAACTGGCGCACGCCAATCAGGTCGCCCTGCGGCGTTTCAATCACGGCGGGCTTTTTCTTAATCGCGCCCACGGCCATGATAGCCACCTGTGGCTGCATGATGATGGGCGTGCCCATCACGTTGCCGAACGAGCCCACGTTGCTCAGCGTGTAGGTGCCGCCTTCGAGGTCCTCGGGCTTCAGCTTGTTGGCCCGGGCGCGGTTGGCCAGGTCGTTCATCTTCTTGCTCAAGCCGTTCAGATTCAGCTGGTCGGCGTTGTGGATGACGGGTACAATGAGGTTGCCGCTGGGCAGGGCCACGGCTACGCCAATGTTAATGTCGCGCTTCTTGATGATGTAGTCGCCATCAATGGACACGTTGATGAGCGGGAAATCCTGAATGGCGCGAGCCACGGCCTGAATGAAGATAGGCGTAAAGGTGAGATTTTCGCCCTCGCGCTTCTTGTAGGCGTCCTTGTGCTTGTTGCGCCAGTTCACGATGTTCGTCACGTCGGCTTCCACGAAGCTGGTGACGTGGGGCGAAATGCGCACCGAATCCACCATGCGCTGCGCAATCATCTTACGCATGCGGTCCATCTCAATCAGTTCCTGCCCGCCGCTCACGCTGGGCACGGGCTTCACGCTGGCTGCTTGCGGAGCCGGAGCAGCCTGGGGTTGGGGCTGCGGCGCGGGCGTAACGGCAGGGGCAACTGCCACTGCTGGTGCGGCCACGGCAGGGGTGCTGGCAGCCAAGGGCTGCTTGCCACCGGCCACGTAGTCCAGAATGTCTTTCTTGGTTACGCGGCCTTCCTTGCCGGTACCGGGCAGGTACTCCAGGTCGCTCATGCTCACGCCTTCTTCGCGGGCGATGCTCAGCACCAGCGGCGAAAGGAAACGGCCGGGCTGATGCACGGCTCCTGCTGCCTGCACCGCCTGGGGATTGTTGGGCTCGGGCAAGTAGGGCACGGCGCTGCCGTTGGCCGATGGAGCGGGGGCGGCCTGCGGGGCGGCGGGAGCACTGGCTGGCGCGGCGGCACCAGCGGCAGCCGCATCGGTTTCCATGATGGCGATGGGCGCACCCACGGCCACTACCTGGCCTTCCTGCACCAGAATTTCCGTCAATACTCCCGCGTAAATGGCGGGCACCTCGGTGTCAACTTTATCGGTGGCCACTTCCAGTACTGATTCGTCCTGCTCAATCGTGTCGCCAACTTGCTTGAGCCATTTCAGGACGGTGCCTTCCATGATGCTTTCGCCCATTTTGGGCATCGTCATTTCCACTCGTGCCATATTAGGAGGGGGTATTTGGGGGATTAGGGTGGGGTGGGAGTTTTGGTGCAGCAAAGGTAGCCCAAAAGCCGAACGCCCCCGGCGCATGGGGCGGCGGGGGCGTTTTAATATTTATTGACCCGACAGCACGTCGCGCGAGGTGCGATGGAAGTGCTTGCGGCGCAGCTTCCGGCGGATGTCGGGCGGCAACCCCCAGCCCTCCGCGTAAAGTTTGAGCACAGACGCCTCATTCTCGACGCTGTACCTACTGGTCTTTAACGCGCCCACTCCGAAAAAAGCAGCGCTGCCCAGCGCGTCTGGACGCTTTTCAACCCTAGTGGAGCTAGCGCTCTGCTGAACGTACTTGGTGCTGCTGGCCGCGCTGTCCCCGGCCGCCAACAGGCCATTACCACTGGCGCGCTTCTCCCGAAACAGTTTATGCACGGCAAACACGGTGTCACGGCCCAGCTTTGGCACGGCCGATTGTGCCAAGGCGAAACGGCTGCAGCCTAGCGCAGCCAATAGCAGATACATGCGTAGTGAGCGAATAGGCATCAATTTAAAAAAAAGCAAAAGTGGCCAAAGTTCCTGTTTAGGAGCCTCAGCCATTTGCGTGGGTTGCACGAGGTGCTGTGTTGATTTAAAAAGATTATTCCACCGAGATGACCGGTAAGCCTTCTTCTGTCAAATCACCGCCGGTAGTGGCCACTTGCTGCCGAAACTTCGAAAAGCAAATGGTGCGGTTTGACGCAAAGCGGTTGGTGGGGTCGTTGATGATGACTACGTGCTCGAACGTGCCGAATTCCTTGCCCTCATACATCAGGCTTTGCTTGATGCCCAAACCGGGTTTGTTCACCACGTTCACGTAGATGGACCGGCCCACGGCTTTCGGCCCCGGCTTGGCGTAAAGCACCGTGGTTTCGATGCTGCCATTACAGCTGTCGGCGCAGCCGGTGAGGGCGAGGCCGGTGCTTGAGAAAAAGACAAATTGAAATAGCCGCTTCATTGCCGAGATAAAAAGGTAAATAGCCGTGCCTGACCAATTCTGGTCAGGCACGGCTATCGCTTATAGTCTAACCGCTTAAATGGTCGAAAAATCAAACGACGTTTCCAAAAACGCCGTCGTGAAATTGCCTTCGCGGAACTGCTCGTTGTCCATCAGCGCGAGGTGGAAGGGGATAGTCGTTTTCACGCCTTCCACCACGAACTCGCTCAGGGCGCGCTTCATTTTCACGATGCACTCTTCGCGGGTTTGGGCTACGGTGATGAGCTTGGCAATCATCGAGTCGTAGTTCGGCGGGATGGTGTAGCCCGCGTACACGTGCGTATCGACGCGCACGCCGTGGCCGCCGGGAATGTGCAGCGTGGTGATTTTGCCGGGGGCCGGGCGGAAGTTGTTGCGCGGGTCTTCGGCGTTGATGCGGCACTCCATGGCGTGCATCTTCGGGAAGTAGTTTTTGCCCGAAATCGGGATGCCCGCCGCCACCTTGATTTGCTCCTTGATAAGGTCGTAGTTGATGATTTCTTCGGTTACCGGGTGCTCCACCTGAATGCGGGTGTTCATCTCCATGAAGTAGAAATCCCGGTTTTTATCCACCAGAAACTCAATTGTGCCCACACCTTCGTAGCCGATGGCCGAGGCGCCGGCGATGGCCGCCTTGCCCATTTTCTCGCGCAGGGCATCGGTCATAAACGGCGACGGCGCTTCCTCCACCAGCTTCTGGTGGCGGCGCTGAATGCTGCAGTCGCGTTCCGACAGGTGGCAGACGTGGCCGAACTGGTCGCCCACCAACTGCACCTCAATGTGGCGCGGCTCCACCACGTACTTCTCCAAATACATGCCGTCGTTGCCAAAGGCCGCCTTGGATTCCGTGCGGGCATCGTCCCAGGCTTTCTGGAATTCGTCGTCGCTGTGGATGATGCGCATGCCGCGCCCGCCGCCGCCGGCCGTGGCCTTGATGATGACGGGGTACTTGATTTTGTTGGCGATTTTTTTGCCCTGCTCCACCGAGTCGAGCAAACCCACCGAACCCGGAATGCAGGGCACGCCGGCCTTAATCATCGTGGCTTTGGCCGTGGCCTTGTCGCCCATCTGATTAATCATCTCAGGCGAGGCCCCGATGAACTTGATGCCGTTTTCGGCGCAGATACGCGAGAATTCCGCGTTTTCGCTCAGGAAACCATAGCCCGGGTGAATGGCATCAGCATTCGTGATTTCAGCGGCCGCAATCAGGTTGGGCATGCTCAGGTACGACTGCGCCGAGGCGGGCGGCCCGATGCACACGGCCTCATCCGCAAATTTCACGTGCAGGCTTTCCTTATCGGCAGTCGAGTACACGGCCACCGTTTTGATGCCCATTTCCTTGCAGGTACGGATAATGCGCAGGGCAATTTCGCCCCGGTTAGCAATGAGTATTTTCTTGAACATGGGTGGGAACGTCAGGGATTAAAAACGGTCATCCTGAGCGCAGCGAGGGACCTTATTACATTAGAACAATTCGCAGTAATTCAATTTACCGCACCTTGCTCGGTTGTCTTAAGGTCCTTCGCTGCGCTCAGGATGACAAACGGGTTCAACTATTCAATTAAAAACAGCGGCTGGTCGTACTCCACCGGCGTGGCGTTCTCCACCAGCGCCTTCACGACGCGGCCGCTTTCTTCGGCTTCGATTTCATTGAACAGCTTCATGGCTTCGATGATGCAGATAACCTGGCCTTTCTCCACCATATCACCCACTTGCACGAAAGAGGGCGAGTCGGGGCCGCTGCTGCGGTAGAACGTCCCAATCATGGGCGCTTTCAGGGACTTGTTGCTGGCTGGGGCCTCGGTAGCAGCGGGGGCAGGAGCCGCGGCGGGAGCCGGGGCAGCCGGAGCGGCAACTGGAGCAGCTACAGCAGCCGGGGCGGCCATGCTCACAATCTGCTTGGTGTTGGGGTCGCGCTGAACCGAGATTTTAAACTCCTCAGTTTCAATGTTGACCTTGTTGAGGCCCGATTTGGCGATAAAATCGAGCAGTTCCTGTAGTTCTTTGGCTTTCATGGCAGCGTCCTTTTTGGGCGGGTTTGACATATTCAATAAGCGGTTGGTTGTGCGCTATCAGCTGTTAACTAACGGCTTAGATTCTACTTCACGCGCTCGACGTAGCTGTAGTCGCTGGTCTTAATACGAATTTTGGTATCCGTATCAATAAACAGCGGCACTTGAATGCGGGCACCGGTTTCCACCGTGGCCGGCTTCAGCGTGTTGGTGGCGGTGTCGCCTTTCAGGCCGGGCTCGGTGTAAGTCACCATCAGGTCAACGGTGGTGGGCAGCTCGGCCGTTAGCGGCAGCTCGGTTTCGGCGTGCATAAGAATGGTTACTTCCTGGCCTTCCTTCATCAGGTCGGCGAAGGGCAGCATTTCCTCGGGCAGTATCACCTGCTCAAAGGTTGCATTGTCCATGAAGTTGTAGCCGTAATCATCTTTGTAAAGGAACTGGTGGGGGCGCTGCTCCACGCGGGCCGTCTCCACCTTCACACCGGCATTGAAGGTGTTGTCGATGGTGCGGCCGGTTTTGATGTTACGCATCTTGGTGCGCACAAAGGCGGGGCCTTTGCCGGGCTTCACGTGCTGAAACTCGGTGATGACGTGCAGCTCGTTGTTGTAATTGAGAACGAGGCCGTTGCGAAAGTCGGCGGTACTTGCCATGGGAATTCAATTAAAAATTAAAAATGAAGAATTAAAAATGGGCAGACCAATTTCAATAACTCCTTTTTTAATGGATTTTAGTTTGGGATTTATGCTCAGAAATTAAGAACCTGCTTGATTTTCGCTGATTAATAATTTTTCATTTTGAATTGCGGCCACGGCGGCACCGTCGTACGCCCATTTGATGTAGATGGAGCCCCAGGTGAAGCCGCCGCCAAAGGCGGCCAGCACGAGGTTATCGCCGCGATGCAACTGGCTTTCGTAGTCGGCCAGGCACAGTGGGATGGTGGCATTGGTGGTGTTGCCGTACCGGTCAATGTTGAGCATCACCTTCTCCGGGCCTACGCCCATGCGGCTGGCGGTGGCGTCGATAATGCGCTTGTTGGCCTGGTGGGGCACCAGCCAGGATACATCATCCTTGCTGAGGTGGTTGCGCTCCATTACTTGGGCGGCCACATCCGCCATGCTTTTCACGGCAAACTTGAATACCGTGGCGCCTTCCTGGTAAATGTAGTGCTCCTTATTATCCACGGTGGCGTGGGACGGCGGGCGGCGGCTGCCGCCCGCTTTCTGGTGCAGGTAAGTCTCGCCGCTGCCATCGGTGCGCAGCACCTGGTCGAGGAGACCAAAGCCATCGGTGCTGGGTTCTAATAGTATGGCCGCCGCGCCGTCGCCGAAAAGGATGCAGTTGGTGCGGTCGGTGTAATCCACAATGGCCGACATTTTATCGGCCCCCACCACAATCACCTTTTTGTAAGTGCCCGCCTGAATGAACTGCGCGGCCGTGGCCAGTGCGAACAGAAAGCTGGAGCAGGCCGCGTTCAAATCGTAGCTGAACGCCCGGGTGATGCCCACGCCGTTGGAAATGATGTTGGCCGTGGCCGGAAACAGCACATCGGGGGTAGTGGTGGCGCAAATCAGCAGCTCCACGTCCTCGGGGTTGGTGCCGGTTTTGTCGAGCAGCTGCTGCACGGCCTTAATGCCCATTACGGACGTACCCTGGTTTTCACCCTTCAGAATGCGCCGCTCGCGGATACCCGTACGCGACATAATCCACTCGTCGTTGGTATCCACGAGCTTTTCCAGCTCAGCATTGGTGAGCACGTAGTCGGGTACATAGGCACCCACACCAGTGATGGCAGCAGTAATCTTCATACGGGCAAAAGTAGGCGGGGCAAGCGAAAAATAGGAATTGGGGCCGAAGCAGAACCGTCATCGGGCACCCAATACCCCGACAGTGAGTTAACAAGCGTCTAAAAAAAATCCGGCCGGAGCCGGAGGTTTTTCCACCGCCTGGGGCAGTGTTCAGGATTTAAAAGTAGCCTTAATTTGGTCAACAATCCCTGACTCGGCCATGTTGAAGCCCTGCACCAGCATATTGCCAATGGCACGGGGTGTGCTCCGGCCGTGTCCGATGATGGCGTTGTCGTTGATGCCCAGGATGGGCGAGCCACCCACGGCCTCGTAGTTGAACTTGTCGAAGAATGGGTCGTGCATGTGCTTTTCCTCCATCATCTCGTAAATGGATTCGGCCATTTTTAGCAGGATGTTACCCGTGAAGCCGTCGCACACCACCACATCGGCCTTCTCGTTGAACATGTCGCGGCCTTCGATATTGCCTACGAAGTGAACGTGCGGGTTGGCCTTGAGGAGCTGGTGGGCCGCTTGGGTGATGGGCGTGCCCTTGCCTTCCTCTTCGCCCAGGTTCACCAGGCCCACTTTGGGCTGCGCAATGCCCAGGACGTACTTAGCGTAGAGTGAACCCAACTCACCGAACTGCTCCAGCATTTCGGGTTTGCATTCGGCGTTGGCCCCCACATCGAGCAGGACGCCAAAGCCACCAGCTAGTTTGGGAACGAAATTGGCAATGGCCGGGCGCATCACGCCAGCCACGGCCTTCACCGTCAGCATCGAGCCTACGAGCATGGCTCCGGTATTGCCCGCAGAGCAGAAGGCATCAACTTCGCCCGCAAGCAGCAGCTTGTAGCCCACGGCAATACTGGAGTCCTGCTTCTGCTGGAAGGCTTTGGCCGGGTGTTCGCCCATGTCGATGACCTGCGAGGCGGGCACAAACTCCAGCGCGGAGCCGGCGGGGCCGGCCGCCTGCAGCAGGGGCCGCACGGCGTCTTCCTGACCAATGAGGACAATGGTGGCCCGGCCAGCGAGTTGTTCGGCGGCCAAAAGGGCACCCGCCACGGCGGCTTGGGGGGCGAAATCGCCGCCCATTGCGTCGAGGGCTATTTTCATGAAAAAGGTGTTAGGAGGAAGTACAGCGGAAAGCAAAAGTACCAAAAATCCGGCTCCGCTGGCTTAAAAAAGGAGCGAAGCCGGACCAAGTGGTGCCGCGAAGTAACAACCTGACGCGCTATTCGTCGTCGCCGGTAGTGTCGGCGGCGGGCGCAGTGCTCACCTTCGAGTAGTTTTTGATGGCCAGCTGGCCGTTGTGGTACAGGTCGCCGTCAACTACGTAGGCCTTGTGGCGCAGGTGCAGCTCGCCCGTGTTGGGGCACAAGGTCACAGCCTTGGGGGTCAGCTTGTAGTGGGTACGACGCTTGTCGCGAACGGCGGAAGAAGTGCGGCGCTTAGGATGAGCCATGGTTTGGTTGAATTAGGGGAGTTGAAGTTGGAGTGAGCGAGTGGAAACGACTCGGGGCGCTTAGTTCAAATTGCGCAGGGCGGCCCAACGGGGGTCGGCCGGCTCGTCGTCGTCGGGCTTATCATCGGCAGGACGGGTGCTGAAGATGAGCTTGGTCGGCGCGTCGGGGTTGTCGTCGGCCTCGTTCTGGAAGCGCGGGTGCAGCTTCTTCATGGGCAAAGCCAGACCGATGTAATCGTGTAAATGCTGGGCCAGCGGTAGGGTCTGGGTTTCGGGCGTGATTTGAAGTACGTTGTCGTCCAGTTCCTTGGCCTCGTCGCCGAAGCGTACCAGCAGCTGCTCGTCAATGTCGAGCGGTTGGTCAAACTCATCCAGACTCCGGTCGCACGTCAGGCGCACGGTACCGGTGATGTGAAAGTTCAAGGTCATCAGCCGCTCGGTTTTCAGTAGCTCCACTTCGGCGTGCAGGTTGCCTTGTTCGACCAGGGGCTGGTCAAATAGGGCGAAGAAATCGGGACCCAGCTCGTACTCAAAGTGGTGCGTTTTCAGCGCCAGCTTAGTAAGGTTCAGGTCGTATTGGCTTTCTTTTTTCACGGTCGGCTGGATAGCAGGGGGCAAAAGTAGTGAAAATCCGGCTTTTTGCCAAAAAAACCAGCCAAATTTCTGCGCAACAACCGACCTGGGTAGCCAATTAGGCCTTAACGGGCCGAGCGTGGCTGGGCATTTTCCCAGCGTTGCTGCCATACTTCACAGGCCAAGTACACCGCTGCTCGGAACGACGACTCATCAGCCTTGTACTGGCCGGCAATGCCATAGGCGGTCCCGTGGTCGGGGGAGGTGCGCACCACGGGCAGGCCGGCGGTGAAGTTTACGCCGCGCTCAAATGCCATGAGCTTAAAGGGAATCAGGCCCTGGTCGTGGTAGAGCGCCAGCGTGGCATCGAACTGCCGGAACTGCTGGGTGCCGAAGTAGCCATCGGCCGGGAAAGGACCCAGCACAAGGTGGCCGTCGTGGGCAAACTGCTGGATGACGGGCGTCACGATGTCGCCTTCCTCGCGGCCCAGCAGGCCGTTTTCGCCAGCGTGGGGGTTTAGGCCAAGCACCGCGATGCGCGGCTTGAGAATGCCGAAGTCCTGCTTCAAGGACTTGAGCAGCAGCGTGATTTTAATGCGCAGCAGCTCGGGGGTGAGGCGGGCGGCCACGTCTTTCAGCGGGATGTGCCCGGTGACGGTGGCAATGCGCAAGCCTTCATCAACGAGAAACATCAGGCTCTCCGGCGCCTCGAAGTAGCTGGTGAGAAACTCGGTGTGGCCGGGGAAGCGGAAGTCGTCGGCCTGGGTATTTTCCTTGCTGATGGGAGCCGTGACAATGGCGTCGAGCTTGCCGGCTTTGAGGTCGCGGGCAGCGCTGAGCAGGCTCTCGCGGGCCGCCGCGCCGGTGGCGGGGGAGGGCTGGCCGGGGGCCAGCACGAAGTCCTCGTCCCAGCAGGTCACGGCGTTGAGGCGGCCGGGGGCGATATCGGCCGCGTCGCGCAGCTGCCGGAAGGTGAGGTGCCCGGCGTCGGCGGGGGTGGGAAAATCATCGAACAGCGCCGTGGCCGTACCGTAGATGACCGGCGTGCAGATTTTCAGCAGCCGCTCATCGAGTAGCGTTTTGTAGATTACTTCGGGGCCGATGCCGGCGAGGTCGCCCACGGAGAAGCCGAGGCGGGGGAGGTTTTGGGGCATATTCTAATCTTGAAACGTCATGTTGCGCATTCCGCCTATAGTAAGCTTAAGCGGCGTCGCAGCGGAGTCGGAGCATCTCTACCTCATTAGTAAATCGTGGCTGATAGCAACGAAGCGGTAGAGATGCTTCGGTTCCGCTGCGCGCCGCTTGAGCATGACGTTTTACTTCGTCAGTTTACGCGTCAAAAACTCATACAGCAGGCGCACGCCAACTCCGGTGCCGCCTTTGCCACGGTAGCTTTCGGCGGCGGTGAGGTAGGCGGGGCCTGCGATGTCGAGGTGAATCCAGGGGTAGCCTTCGGCGAAGCGCTCCAGGAATTTGGCGGCCGAAATATGGCCGGCTTCGCCCTTGCCCAGGTTGCTGAGGTCGGCAATGTCGGACTTGATGTGGTCGGCGTACTCATCCCAAAGCGGAAACTCAACCAGGCGTTCGTGTACCGCGTAGCCGGCGTCGGAAAGCTGCTTGAGCGTGGCCGCATCGGCGGTGCCCATCACGGCGGAGGCTTCGGTGGCCAGGGCGCGCACGGCGGCTCCGGTGAGGGTGGCGAGGTCGACAACCAGCGTGGGCTCGTAGCGCTTGGCGAAGCTGAGGGCATCGGCGAGGAGCAGGCGGCCTTCGGCGTCGGTGTTTTTTACCTCCACGGTGAGGCCGCTGTGCATGGTGATGACGTCGCCGGGCGCGTAAGCGAGGCCGCCGGGCCGGTTGTCGGTGGCCGGCACTAGGCCGATTACGTGCAGCGGGACGTTGTTTTTGGCCAGGGCGAAGAGGGTGCCGGCTACGGCCGCGCCACCGGCCATGTCGCACTTCATCATGTCCATGCTGTTGGGCGTGGGCTTGAGGCTGAGGCCGCCAGTATCAAATACTACACCTTTGCCCACCAGCACGTAGGGCTTGGTATTCTGGGCGTTGGCCGGCTTGTATTCGAGGATGCTGAACGTGGGCGGCTCGGGCGAGCCGAGGTTCACGGCGAGCAGGCCGCCCATGCGCAGAGCTTCGATTTTGGCCAGGTCGAGGATGTCGGTGGTGTAGCCGGCGGCGTCGCCGGCCTGCGCCATGCGCTCGGCAAACTGCACGGCGTTGAGCTTATTGAGCGGAGCATTGACGAGGTCACGGGCCAGAAATACGCCTTGCAGCAGGCCGTCGAGCTCGGTGAGGTCCGAACCGGTAGCGGCATCGCCAACCAACGAAATTTTGGTGAGCGCCGGAGCCTTGCGCGATTTTTCGTCCGTCTTGTAGCCTTCGAACTGGTAGGCGCTCAGCGACAAGGCTTCGGCCAGCAGCAGGGCCGCGGCCGGGGTGGCCGATAGGTTGTGGACGTAAACCTCGGCTACTTTATTCGCTTTCAGCAGGCCGTGCAGGGTGTGGCCATTGCGGCGCAGGGCCTCGGCAACCTGGCCGGGAGTAGGCTTGTCGGCCAGCACCACGAAGTAGTGGTGGTGGCTGAAATGGTTAAGGTGAACAATTTTCTGGTCGTCGGCCAGCGCGGCGGCTACGTACTGCCGGGCTTCGGCGGAAAGGTCGCCGACAGCGGCGGCAGGTAGGGTGGTGGTGCCGTGGGGCAGAATGAAAACCTGGGTGGACTGGGCCGGCGCGGCGGCCGCGTGAGCGAGGGCTAGGGACATAAGCGGAGATGAAGGCCGTAGATTTGAGGCCGCAAGGTACTGTTTAGGTGGCAAGGTTTTTCTGACGTTATTAATAGAGCGTCATGCTGAACTCATTTGAACGTCATGCTGAGCTTGCCGAAGCATCTCGCTTGTGGTAGTAATGAAAAATCGTTGTCACGATTGAATTAGTCATGCACGCAAGATGCTCCGGCAGGCTCAGCATGACGTTCCGATTCAATCATTATGCATTCCTAACGTGAATACAGTTCGCCCCAAAAAGCACCTGGGCCAGCATTTTCTGGCCGACCCCAACATTGCCCGCAACATTGTGGGCGCTTTGCAGCTGCCCGATGGCGTGCAGCAGGTGCTCGAAATCGGGCCGGGCATGGGCGTGCTCACGAAATACCTGCTCGAAAACCCCGCCTACCAGACCAGCGTAGTCGAGATTGACACCGAGTCGGTGGCCTACCTGAAAGTGCATTATCCCGCGCTGGCCGACCGTATCTACGCCACCGATTTCCTGAAACAGAGCCTGGCCACGATGTTCCCGGACCAGCCGCTGGCCATCATTGGCAACTTTCCCTACAATATCAGCAGCCAGATATTCTTTGCCGTGCTCAACAACCGCCAGCAGGTGCGCGAAGTGGTGGGCATGATTCAGAAGGAGGTAGCCCAGCGCCTGGCCGAGCCCCCCGGCTCGAAAACCTACGGCATTCTGAGCGTGCTTTTGCAGGCCTACTATAAGATTGACTACCTGTTTACGGTGCCGCCTCACGTGTTTGTGCCGCCGCCCAAAGTGGAGTCGGCCGTAGTGCGCCTGACACGCAACACCACTGAGCAGCTGGACTGCGACGAAAAGTTATTCTTCCGGGTGGTGAAGCAAGCGTTTCAGACGCGCCGCAAGACCCTGCGCAATGCCCTAAAACCGTTCGGAATGCCCGCTGAGGCTACCACGGATGCCATTTTTGATAAGCGTGCTGAGCAGTTGGGCGTGGCAGAATTTGTAGGTCTTACGCAGCGCGTGGCCCAGCACCAGGCCGGTGGAGCATCTCTGCCCGACCTGGATTTGAGCGACATTTCGGAATAAAACCGGTTCAGGAAATCAATGAATACCTGTTTAGTCGTCGACGAAATGCACCCTTCGCTGCAGCCGCTGCTCCAAAGTATCGGCATCGCAGTGGATTACCAACCGACCCTCACCGCCGCCGAGGTGCCTGCTGCCCTGGCTGCGCAGCCCTACGAGGGCCTGGTGGTGCGGAGCAAGCTGCGCGTGACGGCCGACTTGCTGGCCCACGGCCCGCACCTGCGCTACGTGGCCCGCGCCGGAGCCGGCACCGACAACATCGACGAAGCCGCAATGGCGACGGCCGGTGTCACGCTGCTCAATGCGCCCGAGGGCAACCGCGACGCGGTGGGCGAATTTGCCGTAGGCCTGCTGCTGACGCTGCTGCGCAACATTGCTCGCGCCGACTATGAAGTGCGCCAGGACCTGTGGCTGCGCGAAGCCAACCGGGGCGAAGAAATCGGCGGCAAGACCATCGGTTTGCTGGGCTACGGGCACATGGGCCGGGCACTGGCGCGGCGGCTCAGCGCATTTGGCTGCACGGTGCTGACCCACGATAGCAACCCGGCGGTGGTGACTGACCAATACACGACGCTGGTGCCACTGGCCGAGTTGCAGGCCCGCGCCGACGTGCTTAGCCTGCACATTCCATACTCGCCGGCCAACCATCATTTTGTGAATGAGGCCTTTTTGGCTGCGTTTACCAAACCCATTTGGGTGCTGAATACGGCCCGGGGCGAAGTACTGAACCATGCCGCGCTGGTGGCCGGGCTGCAGGCCGGCACCGTGCGTGGTGCGGCCCTCGATGTGCTCGATAACGAGAAGCTCCGGCAGCTGACAGCCGCGCAGCAGGCCACCTTTGATTTCTTGAAAACCGCTGCTAATGTGGTGTTAACCCCGCACGTAAGCGGCTGGACGCACGAGAGCTACGCTCGTATCAATGAGGTGCTGGTGGAGAAAATTCGGGCCTTTCGGGCGGGCGCGGCAGGCCCAACAGCGAGGAGCTAACTGCTTTTGCGTATCTTTGCTGAGAACCTAAGAAGGGAGAACGGTTGGCAGTGCCAGCCGTTCTCCTTGCTTTTTAGCCAAACCGTTCAGCACTTACTACTATGGCCACCACCATCAACTATTACACCCCCGAGGGCCTGCAAAAACTGAAGGATGACCTTCAGGACCTCAAACTGCGGGGCCGGGCCAAAGCCGCCGAAGACCTGCGCGAAGCCCGCGATAAAGGCGACCTGAGCGAGAACGCCGAGTACGATGCCGCCAAGGACGCGCAAGGCCTGCTGGAGTTGAAAATCTCGAAGCTCGAAGAAGTGGTGGGCAATGCCCGCGTCATCGACGAAACCAACATGGACTTCAGCAAGGTGCTCATCATGAGCAAGGTGAAGCTGAAGAACCTGAAGAATAACATGGTGCTTGACTACACGCTGGTAGCCGAGGAAGAAGCCAACCTGGCCGCCGGTAAAATCTCGGTGAAGTCGCCGATTGGCAAGGGCCTGCTGGGCAAATCGGCCGGCGACCTGGCTGAAATCACCGTGCCGGCCGGCAAGCTGCAGTTCGAAATTCTGGAGATTACGCGGTAAATTATTGATGCCTGGTGCTTAGTTATTGGTACCTGACATTTTGCTTGAAGGGCAGTTCCGAAAGGAGCTGTCCTTTTTTTTGTGGCTTTTCGGTAAAAGCCGTTATTTGCACCGTGCGAAATCAAGCACCAAGCACCAACGACCAAGAACCTATTCCCATGCCTTCGATTTTCTCCCGCATCGTTTCCGGCGAATTGCCGGCTTTTAAAGTAGCCGAGGACGGCCGCCACCTGGCATTTCTCGATATCACTCCGCTGGTGGAGGGCCACGTGCTGGTGATTCCCAAGAAGGAAGTCGACTACATTTTTGATTTGCCGGCCGATGAGCTCGCCAGCCTGCACGTATTTGCGCAGCGCGTGGCGAAAGGGGTGCAGGCCGCCGTGCCGTGCAAGCGCATTGGGGTGGCCGTGATTGGGCTGGAAGTGCCGCACGTTCATATTCATCTTATTCCAATGAACAAGGTGGCGGATATGAACTTCGCCAACCCCAAAATAAAAGTGCCCGAGGCCCGCATGCAGGAGCTGGCCGCCGCCATTGCCGCCAAAGTTGAAGGCGGCAGCGGCCTGAGCGAAGCCAAGCCCGGCAAAGATTCCGACAGCGCCGCCCCCGTGCCCCCGCAGCTGCAAAAACAGGTGGAAGGGCTGCATTTCATGAGCGAGTCGGATGCGCCGCTCAAGGCGGTGGCCTATGCCGCCCCCGGCGGCGAGCTCAGCAACGCCGCGCTGCTCAAGCTGCTGGGCGAGCCTGCCGATGCCAACGTGGAAATCGTGGAGCTCACGCAGTTTCTGCGCAACCACACGGCCGATGACGGCGTGCTGGAAGACGTGGCGCTGGCCAACCGCTACAAAGCCCTGCAAATGTTTATGAAGCAGGAGATGGACGGGGTGCAGGTGTACCGCGTGGGCAAGGGGCCGCAGGTGCACGCCTACGCGCTGGGCCGAATGATGGATGGCACGCTGGCCGGCTTCAAAACCGTGCTGACGGAGACGTGAGTCCCTTTCTACTCTTGATAATTTAACAACTTTGCAACTTGTAGCATGAACTGGGGATTATTATACCCGTCACGAAGTGCGGCAATTTTTGACAGGAAAGTAAAATTGAGTCGGAGCTAAGCCGCGGCGCAACTTTCGGGCACGGCTATTCTGGCGCCCAGCTTTTGGAACCTGCTGCACCACCGGCCGGCGGGCGCGGGGCGCACGGCAGTGGTTCGGGGCTGGTGCTGACGCGGCGGTTTTAGGCAGTGTAGCGCGGACTCTGCGAGTCCGCGCGTAGACCGTTAAACAGCGCGGACTCGCAGAGTCCACGCTACACTGCCTTACTGCGCCCGGCCGGTATCTACTAGTTTTTGGAGGCGGGCCTGGGTGTCGCGGGGCAGGGCACTGAGTAGGTCGAGGCCGGTGGCGGCTTCGATTTTATCAACCGAAGTCAGGTACTGCTTCCAATCGGGGTCGATGGCGTTGTCATTGGGGGTGTCGATGGCGAGCACGCGCACGCTGGGGTCAGTGCTGATGCGTTGGAGGTCGTTGGTGCCTTCGGGGAGAATCACCAGGACTTTCCAGATGCGGGCGGGGACCGTGACGCGGCCTTGGTCGAGGGACTGAGCGAAGCCGTTGGTGCCGGTGCCGCCGCGCCCGTAGCTGCCCATGATGACGTAGATTTCCTGGCCGCGCTGCACTTGGGCGCGGCCGTATTCTTCGAGGTGCGCCCAGGTCTGTTGGTTGTTTTTAGGGGCTTGGGGCACCATGTTGGTCATAAGAAAAGTGGCCGAGTTGGCGTCGAGGTCGGCGGTGCGGTCGCCGCTGGGGCAGTTGTGGCCTTTGTCGAAGCCGGAGCGGCTGTAGCTGGCGGGGGCTACCTGATAGAACTGCCGGGGCAGGGCGGCATCGGGGCGAAAGTTGTTCTGGCGCGGGGCCTGGCCGAGGCTGGCGCGGCTCAGGTGCCAGCTCACCCAGGTGGGGATGCCGCGCGTGGCGTGGTAGCCGATGGTGAATTCGGGGTGGACGAGCAGGTAGTTGGTCGCGTTGGCAGGGTCGGAGGTAGCGCCGCTGGGGTTGCCGAGGGCGAGGTTGCTGTCGTTGGGGTCGGTCGGGACTTGGGCCACGCCAGGAGCGGCCGGCCGCGTGGGCTGGGTGCGGGTTTCAAAGTAGCCGCCCGTGACCCCGGAGTTGGTGGCTACGGCGGGACCGGTGGCGGTTTCGAGGATGATGTCGTCGATGTCGAGCCGGGTCTTGGGGCCACTGGTCTTGCGGATTTCCAGGCGCAGCGGCGCGTTGGCGAGGCCGGCAAAAACGTGGGGCACCAGCGCCGGGCCGCTCGTGACGACCGGTGCCCCGGTGCGGGCGAAGGTGCGGCCGCCGTCGCGGCTCAGCCACAGCTCCCAGGTGCTGGGGCCATCGGTGCCGTAGGCGGCGGCCGAAATGGTGATGCGGCGCACGCCGGCCTTGGCATCAAACCGCATGGTGATGCGGCCCAGGTTGCGGAGGCGGGCGGCGCGCTCCCCAGCCTTGTGGTCCTGCGGGCTGCTGCCGATGAGGGCATCCTGAAAGTGCCAGGGGCCGGTGGCCAGCGGCTCGTCAGCTTCTTCGTAGGCGCCTTTGCTGCCGGCTTCGAAGGTTTCGGGGAAGGGCGCGGGGGCCGGGGCGGAGAGCGGTGGAGTGGCGCGCGCGGTGGCGGCGGTTTCGGCGGGCTGCTGGGAGCAGGCGAGCAGGGTGAGGCTAAGGGCGGCGAGGTAGGCGGAAGCGTGCATGGGGCGAAGATATGCCCACGGGCGCGGCTGGGGCGGCTAGCGCACAGGCTCTGGTACGGGCTGCTCTTGGGTGCCGCCGTTGGTGATGGCGTTCGGCTCGGTCTATTTGGGTATGCCGCGCCGGTAGTGGTTATCGCGGGTGTGCGCACTATCGCTGGCCGTTTTGGCGTGGCCGTGGGGGTGCTTGTTGGGGTTGACACCGTAGGGGGTGCCATCGGGCTTGTTGCCGCAGCCGGTGAGGAGCAGCAGGAAAAGCAGGCTGGCAAGAAGGGGCGAAGACATGCGTAGGGAGGCCGGATGGTAGGGGAGGATTTACGGTGCCGTGGTGTTTCGGGGTGCAGCACTGGCGGTTTTCTTTTGGGATTACGGCCCGTGGCAGGATGGAGCGGCGTAGCTTAGCCCGCACATTGAATCCTTCACTCTTTCAAAAACCCGAAATTTTATGGAATCCGACGATAACCACCTGACGCCCGCTCCCCGACTAATCCAAATCTCGGCCGAGGAAGCGGCCGACGTGCAGGCTCGCTTTTTTGCCCAGGTCTACGGCTGGATGGCCGCCGGCCTGGGCCTGACCGGCGGCATTGCCCTGTTTGCGTCTTCCTCGCCCGAGCTGATGCAGTTCGTGTTTGGCACGCGCTTCGTGTTTCTGGGGCTGATAATCGTCGAATTGGTGATTGTGGGCTTCCTATCGGCGCGGATATTCAACTGGAGCCTGGGCAAGGTGCAGGCCGCGTTTGTGGGCTACGCCGCGCTGAACGGCGTGACGCTGAGCTGCGTGTTTCTGGCCTACACCTCGGCCTCAATCACGTCCACGTTTTTCATCACCGCGGGCACCTTTGGCATCATGAGCCTCTTCGGCTACTTCACCAAGGCCGATTTGTCGGGCTGGGGCAAGCTGCTGAGCATGGCCGTGATTGGGCTGGTGCTGGCCATGGTGGTCAATATTTTCCTCAATAATTCGGTCCTGGAAATTATCACTTCCTTCATCGGCGTGCTGGTGTTTGTGGCCCTCACGGCCTACGACACCCAGAAGCTGAAGCAGCTGGCGCTGCTGGGCGTGACGGACGGCGAGGAGACGGGCAGCAAGGCCTCTATCCTGGGCGCACTCACGCTCTACCTGGATTTTGTGAACATGTTCCTGTTTTTGCTGCGCCTGTTCGGGTCGCGGCGGTAGGAGGTCGCGCCACAACAAAAAGCCCCGCTGGCATCACCAGCGGGGTTTTTTGTTGTAAAACCGAAATACTACAATGGTACCGTCACGCCATTGCTTTTCAGCACCTGCTGCAAAAATAGCACCTGGTAGGGCAGGGCATTCTGCCAATACTCCCAGGTGTGGGCCCCGGGGCGCTCGGTGTAGTCGTGGGGGGTGCCACTGTAGAGCAGGCGGCGGTGCACTTCGCGGTTAATTTCGAGCAGGCCGTCGTCCACCCCGCAGTCGATGATAAGGGGCAGGTTGTTGCGCTGCATCAGGTCAATGAGGCTCACCACCGAGTTGGCCACGAAGCGCTCGGGGTTATCAATTTCGGAGCCGAGGACCGGCGCCCAGAGTTGGGCCCGTTGGGCGGCATTGGTGGGGGAAAGCCTGCGGTTGACGCTGCGCAAATCGAGGGCTCCGCTCATGCTGCCGGCGGCGCAGTACAGGTCGGGGTGCCGGGCCGAGAGATAGAGCGCGCCGTGCCCACCCATGGAGAGGCCGGCGATAACGCGGCCCCGGCGGTCGGCCACGGTGCGGTAGGTCTGGTCGATTTTGGGCAAAACTTCCCTGGTGAGGTAGGTTTCGAACTGGCTGCCGGGGCTCACCGGACTATCGAGGTAGAAGGCGAAAGTTTCGCCCTCGGGCAGCACGATAATCAGGTTGTATTGGTCGGCCAGCCGATGCACGGTTTGCTTATCGGGCGTGCTTTTCAGCCAGTCGCCAAAGTGGCCGTAGGCCCCGTGCAGCAGGTAGAGCACGGGGTACTTAGCCTTCTTGTTTTTGGCATAAGAGGCGGGCAGCACCACAGCGGCGCGGTAGGTTTTGCGCATGGCCGCGCTGGGAATGGCCAGGGTGTCGACCTGGGCGGCCGAGGCCGCAGTGGCAGCACCGGCCAGGAGCAGCAGGGCCAACAGGAGGGGGCGGAGGAATGGCATGGGTAGCAAAAGGGGGGTGCTGGTGGAGGGGGCGCAAATATGGTGGAAGGGGCGTAAATATCTGGAATTACCGCTGGTTAGAATTCGCAGTCAGTCAATTGAAAAATCTCCGTTGGCAATCGGGCGGGAATTACGTGTTTCGGGTGGTGGTTGGCCGGGGCTTACCTTTGGCACTAGGTATTTACACCAAGCACAGTCGATGAAACTCGTTCTACTTATTTGCGCGCTGCTGATTGGCGCAGCCGGAACCCAGGCTGCTCAGCTCACCTTTCGGGTTGACATGGGCATGCGGACAGTGCCCGCCAGCGGCGTGCACGTAGCGGGTACTTTCCAGGCCCCCGCCGGCTTTCCGGCCAACTGGAACCCCGCCACCACGGCCCTGACCGACCCCGACGGGGACCACATCTGGGAAGTGAGCGTGACCGTGCCGGCCGGCGTGTACCTCTACAAATTCGTGAACGGCAACACCTGGAGCGGGGCCGAAGCCGTGCCCACCAGCTGCGGCCTGGACGATGGCGGCGGCAACGTGAACCGGCAGGTGGTGGTGGGCGGCGCGGCGGTGCGCCTGCCCATCGTGGCCTTTGGCGACTGCGCCACGCAGCTGCGCTTCGCCGTGAACATGACCGGCCAAACCGTGTCGCGCGCTGGCGTGCACGTCATCGGCAATTTCCAGGCGCTGGCCGGCTACGGGGCCAACAACGACGCCACGGCCCTGCCGCTGCGCGACGACGACGGTGATGGCATCTACGAGGTGCAGGTTGGCCTGCCGGCTCCCGGTCTGTTTCAGTACCGCTTCGTGAACGGCAATACCCTGGCCCAGGCCGAAACCGTGCCCGCTGCCTGCGGCACCGCCGATGCCACCGGCACTCTCACCCGCGTGGCTACCGCTACGGCGGCCGTGAATACCACGCCCAGCTACTGCTTTGGCGCCTGCGCCGCGTGCAGCGGCACGCCCATCACCACCTACGCCACGCACTGGTGGAACGATGCCGTGTTCTACGAAATCCTGGTGCGCAGCTTTCAGGACAGCAACGGCGACGGCAAAGGCGACTTCGCGGGCCTGACCCAGAAGCTGGATTACCTCAACGACGGCAACCCGGCCACGACGGCCGACCTGGGCATCACCGGTATCTGGCTGATGCCCATGATGGAATCGCCGAGCTACCACGGCTACGACGTGACCAACTACAAAGCCACGGAGGCCGACTACGGCTCAATGGCCGAGTTTGAGGCCTTCCTGGCGGCGGCCCACCAGCGGGGCATCAAGGTGATTATTGACTTGGTGCTGAATCATTCATCGAGCCAGCACCCGTGGTTTCAGCAGGCGGTGAGCAGCAGCACCAGCCCGACGCGGGACTGGTACCGGTGGTCGGCCACCAACCCCGGCTACCTGGGTCCCTGGGGCCAGACGGTGTGGCACCCGCGCAATGGCAGCTTCAACTACGGCATATTCTGGAACGAGATGCCCGACCTGAACTGGCGCAACCCGCAGTTGAAAGCCGCTATGTGGGACGTGAGCCGCTTCTGGCTGCGCAAGGGCGTGGACGGCTACCGACTGGACGCCGTGAAGTACCTGGTAGAAAACGGCCCTACGCTGGAAGACACGCCCGAAACCATGACGCTGCTGGAAGAATTTCACGACTCGGTACGGGCCGTGAACCCGGCCGCGCTCACCGTGGGCGAGGCCTGGAGCAACACCCGCGCCGTGCTGCCCTACGTGCAAAAAGACCGGCTCGACCTCTGCTTCGAGTTTGACCTGGCTACCAGTATCGTGGCGGCCGTGAACCAGGGCAGCGCCACCAACCTGCGCAATCAGCTCAACTTGGTGACCACGCTCTATCCCAAGCTGCAATACGCCACCTTCCTCACCAACCACGACCAAAACCGGGTGTTCGACGTGCTGGGCAGCAACCTGGCCCGCATGAAGCAGGCCGCCGCCCTCTACCTGACCATGCCCGGCGTGCCATTTCTGTACTACGGCGAGGAAATCGGCATGGCCGGTTCGGGCCCCGATGAGAGCAAACGCCGCCCCATGCAGTGGACGGCTGGCTCCCGGGCTGGTTTCACCACCGGCAACCCGTGGTATTCCATCAACCCGAACTACACCCAATTCAACGTGGCCACCGCGCAGGCCGACCCTGCTTCGCTGCTCAATCATTACAAAAAGTTGATTGGCTTGCGCAATGCCAGCGAAACCCTGCGCAAGGGTTACTACCTGCCCGCCACGGCATCGGCCGCGCCGGTCCTGGCCTACGCCCGGGTGTTTGGCCAGGAGGCCGTGCTGGTGGCCGCCAACCTGGGCAGCAACGCGGCTGGCAACCCGACTTTTGCCATTGATATGTCGACGCTGGTGGCTGGCACGTACCAGGTCACGGAGCTCTACGGCGGGCAGCTGGCGGGCACCGTCACGGTAAACTCGCAGGGCGGCTTCAGCAGCTGGACTGCCACCGGCCTGCCCGCCCTGGCCGGCAACCAGACCTGGATGCTGCGGCTCCGCTCCACCACCGCCACGAGCACGGCCAGCGCGCAGCCCGCGTTCGCTTTCGCGCTGTTCCCCAACCCGGCAGCCGGTGGCCCGGTGCGGCTGGCGCTGGCGGCCGCACCGGCCGCGCACAGCCAGGTCCAGGTTTTCGACCTCGTTGGGAAGCAGGTTTACACCGGTCGTTTCGCCGGTAATACTTCCGCACTTGACACCAATGGCTGGGCGGCTGGTACCTATTTTGTGCGGGTGCAGTCAGGCACGGCGGTGGCCGTGCAGCGGCTGGTCGTGGAGCGATAAAGTACAGCACGGTATGTACATAGAACGTCATGCTCATCTGGCGTCCGCGCAGCCGAAGCATCTCGCGTGCTTGAGTAAACCAATCGATTGAGTTACTACCCCACGCGAGATGCTTCGACTACGCTCAGCATGACGTTCTGTAATTTGAGCCGAGTTTTAGTCTTACTTCATAAACACCGGTCGAATCAAATTTTCAAACGTGAAAATCTCGTCCCACTTTTCCTGCGTCAACAGCCCGCGCTCGGTCACGGCGATATCGTGCACGGACTTGCCGGTTTTGAGGGCTTCTTTAGCGATATCGGCCGAGGCCTCGTAGCCGATAACGGGGTTGAGCTGCGTGACGATGCCGATGCTGTTGCGCACGAGGCTTTCGGCGTGTTCCTTGTTGGCCGTGATGCCTACTACGCACTTCTCGCGCAGGGTGCGGCAAGCGTTGGTCATGTAAGAAATGGACGTGAACAGCGCGAAGCTGATGACCGGCTCCATCACGTTGAGCTGAAGCTGGCCCGCCTCCGCCGCCATGGTCACCGTGAGGTCGGCCCCGATGACGTAGAAGGCCGTCTGGTTCACCACTTCGGGCACCACGGGATTCACCTTGCCGGGCATTATGCTGGAGCCGGGCTGCAGCGCGGGCAGGTTGATTTCGTTGAAACCCGTGCGCGGGCCGGAGGACAGCAGGCGCAAATCGTTGCAGATTTTGGAGAGCTTCACCGCCGTGCGCTTCAGCACGCCGGATAGCTGCACGTAAGCACCCGTGTCATAAGTGGCTTCGAACAAGTCGCCGGCCAACACCAGGTCGAGGCCCGTGATGGTGCGCAGGTGCGCGGTCACGATGTCGGGGTAGCCGGTGGGAGCGTTGATGCGCGAGCCAATGGCGGTGGCCCCCATGTTGATTTCGTCAATCAGCCGGCGCGAATCGTCGATGCGCAGCAGCTCTTCGCGCAGGTTGGTGGCGAAGGCTCGGAACTCGTCGCCCATGCTCATCGGCACGGCATCCTGAAGCTGGGTGCGGCCCATTTTGAGTACGTCGCGGAACTCTTCGCCCTTCTGCGCGAAGGACTCGGCCAGCGCGCCCAGGGTTTCGCGGTAGCCCACCAGCTTGTTGTTGAGCGCAATGCGGAAGGCGGTGGGGTAGGCGTCGTTGGTGCTTTGCGAGCAGTTGACGTGGTTATTAGGGTGGCAGTATTGGTACTCGCCCTTCTGGTGCCCCATGATTTCGAGGGCCACGTTGGCGATGACTTCGTTGGCGTTCATGTTCACGGAAGTGCCCGCGCCGCCCTGAATCATGTCGGTCAGAAACTGCTGGTCGAACTCGCCGGTGGCCACCCGGTCGCAGGCGGCGGCAATGGCATCGGCAATGGCGGGGGCGAGCACGCCGAGCTCTTTATTGGCCAGGGCCGCGCCTTTTTTCACGTACGCCAAGGCTTGCACAAACAGCGGCTCCGAGTTGATGGGAATGCCGGTGATGGCGAAATTTTCCATGCCGCGCAGGGTCTGGATGCCATAATAAGCGGAATCGGGCAGGCTGCGCTCGCCCAGGAAATCGTGTTCAATGCGGGAGGTACTCATGCGTAATGATAGGGTGGGAATGATGGATGGGAGGGCTAGTAATGGAGGTGATTTAATGCATTGTCATCCTGAGCCTGCGAAGGACCTTATCGCGACTGCTCAATTTGAGCTGCATCCATTGGCGCAGGTGTGGCAAGGTCCTTCGCAGGCTCAGGATGACAGATGGTTGAATTCTTAAACCAACCTACGGCTACCTTCAAATCGCCTGTAAACCTACGCCCACGTTCTGCAACGTAACCGCTTTCCGCTGTTTCTTTACGGCATCCCATTCGCTTACCGCTCGTTTCAACCGCTGCTTATGAAACTCCGCTACTTACCGTTGCTGGCCCTGACCCTGGCCGGCTGCTCCCAAGCCGATAAATCCGGAACCGCCGCCACCGACTCTGATGCCCGCTTCGATGCTTTTAAGGGTCAGTTTATTGAAGCCCTGTGGCGGCAAAATCCCGACTACGCTTCCAGCCAGGGCTACCATAGGTACGATTCGCTGCTGGTGATTCCCAACGCCGCCCAGCGGCAGAGCGACGACGCTTTCACCCGGAAATACCTGGCTGCGCTCGGCACCTTTGGCCCCGACAGCCTCTCGCCCAACAACCAGATTGACCTGCGCCTGCTGCGCAATGAGCTGCGCGCCGAGCGCTGGTACGCCGACACGCTCAAAACCTGGCAGTGGAACCCGGCCGGCTACAACCTCGGGGCCAGCGTGGGCGACCTGCTCGCCGGCCGCCACTTTCGCCTCGACCGCCGCCTGCGCAATATCTCCGATAAAATCAGCCACGCGGCAGACTTCTACGCGGCCGCCAAAGCCAACATCAGCAACCCCACCCGCGAGCACACCGAACTGGCCATCAAGCAGAACGCCGGTGGCCTGACCGTATTTAGCTCCGCCCTGGCCGATTCGGTGCGCAAATCCGGCCTGAGCGAGGCCGAGAAGAAGACCATCACCGACCGCATTATGGCCACCCGCGCGGCCGTGCAGGGCTACCTGGATTTCCTGAAATCCGATGTGCTGCCCAAGGGCAAGTTCCGCTCGTTCCGCATTGGCCGGGAGTTGTTCGACCAGAAGTTTGCCTACGATATTCAGTCCCATTTCACGGCCACTGAAATCTACCAGCAGGCCCTAACGCACAAGGCCGAGCTGCTGCACGACATGGGCCGCCGCGCCGCCCGCCTCTATCCCAAGTATTTCTCCGGCCAAAAAGCCCCGGCTGACACGCTGGCCCTGATAACGGCCGTCGTCAACCAGCTCACGCTGAAGCACGCCCCGCGCGACGGTTTCGTGGACGCCGTGAAGCGCCAGATTCCGACGCTGGTGGCTTTTGTGAACGATAAAAAGCTGCTCACCCAAGACCCCAGCAAGCCGCTGGTGGTGCGCGAAACCCCGCTCTACATGCGCGGCAGCGGCGCGGGGGCCAGCGTATCCGCTCCCGGCCCCTACGACAAGGGTGCCAACACCTACTACAACGTGGAGCCCTTGCCCACCGAATGGACGCCGGCCCAGGCCGAAAGCTACCTACGCGAATACAACGACTACACCCTCCAGATTCTCAACATCCACGAGGCTATTCCGGGCCACTACACGCAGCTGGTGTACGCCAACCGCTCGCCTTCGCTGGTGAAAAGCATTTTTGGCAACGGAGCCATGATTGAGGGCTGGGCCGTGTACTCGGAGCGCATGATGTTGGAAAACGGCTACGGCAACAACTCCGACGAAATGTGGCTGCTCTGGGACAAGTGGAACATGCGCGTGACGCTGAATACCGTCATCGACCACGCCATTCAGGTCGATAACATGAGCGAAAACGACGTGGTGACCCTGCTCCGCCGCGACGGTTTTCAGGAAGAAGCCGAGGCCCGGGGCAAGTGGCTGCGCGCTACCCTGAGCCAGGTGCAGCTCAGCAGCTACTTCACCGGCTACACCGAGATTTATGCCCTGCGCGAAGAGCTTAAGCGTGAGCGAGGCAAGGAGTTCGATTTGAAGAATTTCCACGAGCAGTTCCTCAGCTACGGCAGCGCCCCGGTGAAATACATCCGCGAGCTGATGCTGCGGCCGAACCAATCCAATCAGTAGTTTCAAAGGCAGTCACAAAACGGGAATCTTTCCGCAATGCGGCGTGTATAAGCCGCACACCGGCTCGTGCGGCGCCTCTTTCTCTGTAATCCTCCTGCTATGTTTGACTTCTTACTTAACGACACCGTGCTCGACACCGATGATGAAGGCTTGCGCCATTGCATCTACGAGCACCAGAAAGTCTTTGCCAAATTCACGGCCGAAGACTGTGCCATTTGCAAGCTGCTGGGCCCCAGCTTCGCCAAATTTTCTAAGGACGAAGACTATCAGGGCATTCAATTCGTTCGGCTTTCTTCGGAAGAAAACCCTGTGGCCAAGCAACTTATGTCTGAGCGCGCCGCGCCGTTCTTTGTGAGCTACTGCCAGGGCCGCATTCTGGAGTGTGATAGTCTGGGCACGGATGTCGACGTGCTCGCCCAACTCAATCGCCTGCGGGCCCATACGCCAACCGCCGAATAAGCCGCTTCCTGTAGCTGGGGCGCACGGGCATTGCTTCGGGGCCTTCACAACTGTAGTACCCTAACAGGGCTAAATCCCAGCAACTGCTTGCACGAGTAGCTGCTGGGATTTAGCCGTGTTGGGGTAATGCAGTATTTGCCTGATAATCCTGGCAAACGGGGTGCTGCCGCCGCACAGCCCTACCTTTAGGCGTGTTTTTTCTGCTCTCCAAGGTTCTCGATTTTTTGCTGCTGCCCACGGTGTGGCTATTGGCTCTCCTCATTGCCGGCCTCCTGGCCCAGCCACTCAACCGCCGCCGTTGGCTGGTTGCGGCGCTGGTACTCACGGGGCTCAGCACCAATTCATTTCTGGTGAATGAGCTGCTTCTGGCCTGGGAGCGCCCGCCGGTGGCCCTGGCCGCTCTGCCCCGCCACGCCGATGCGGCCGTGCTGCTCACTGGTATCACCGCTGTGAATAAGTCGCCGCACGACCGCGTGTACCTCGGGGCCGGGGCCGACCGCTTTACCAGTGCGCTGTGGCTGTACCGGGCCGGCCGGGTGCGCCGCATCCTTATTTCCGGTGGGTCGGGTGCGGTGGCCGCCAAGGCCCACACCGAGGCCCACGACCTCGCCACCCTGTTGCGCCTGGCGGGCGTGCCAAACTCAGCCATTATACTGGAAGAAAAGAGCCGCAACACTCGTGAAAACGCTCTTTTTACCAAGCAATTGCTAGCCACCACGCCCGGTATGGACACGCTCATCCTGGTCACATCGGCCTTTCATCAGCGGCGCGCCCTGGGTTGTTTCGAGAAAGTGGGCCTGCGTCCCATCGCCTTTCCCGCTGGCTACCGCAGCGCCGACCGCCGGGCTACGCCCGACTACTGGCTGGTACCCAGCCCTGAGGCGCTGGAGAATTTCAGCCTGCTGATACACGAGGTAACAGGGTGGCTGACCTACAAGGCGCTGGGGTATTTATAGCAGGTTTGTTGCGCTCGGTACAACGGTCAAAAGAGGGCTTTTGTCTATTCCGTCTTCGCTGCCTCCACCACCACTACTTCCTTGCCAATCCAAATCGACTTCTGGTTCACGAATTCGCGGATGCCCAGGTACGAGAGCTCCCGGCCGTAGCCCGATTTCTTCACGCCGCCAAACGGCAGCTCGTTCATCGACTTTACGAGGCCGTTGACAAATACTGCCCCGCTCTCAATCTGACGGGCCATTTGCTCGCCTTTCTTCGGGTCTTGGGTCCATACGGCCGCGCCCAGGCCGAAGCGGGAATCGTTGGCCAGGCGCACGGCATCATCGGCATCTTTGGCTTCGAGCACCAGCGCCACCGGACCAAAAAGCTCTTCGGAGTAAGCACGCTGGCCCGCTTTGATATTGGATAAAATCATGGGGCGGAACAGGGCGGCGCCGGGTTTCGCCTGTCCGCCGTACAGCTCCACTTTAGCTCCCTGTTTCACCGAATCCTCAACTTGCTGGGTCAGGTCGTCGGCCAGGTCGGGCCGGGCCAGGGGGCCGTATTGCGTGGCCTCGTCGAGCGGGTCGCCGGTGCGCAGGGCCAGCAAATGGGTTTTCAGGTGGCTGATGAATTCCTTGAGCACCGGTTTCTCCACAATGAAGCGCTTGGCCGCGATGCAGCTCTGGCCGCTGTTTATCATGCGGCTTTTGGCGGCGGTTTTGGCGGCCAGGGCCACGTCGGCGTCGGCCAGCACGATGAACGGGTCGGAGCCGCCCAGCTCCAGCACGGTCTTCTTGATGTGTTGCCCGGCCGCGGCCGCCACCGCCGCGCCCGCGCCCTCCGAGCCGGTCAGCGTCACCGCTTTCAGGCGGTCATCGGCAATGAGTTTTCCCACCAAATCAGACCCGATAAGCAGGGTGCGGAAGCAAGCCGGCGGCAGGCCCGCATCGTGAAATATCTTCTCCAGCGCCAGCGCGCACTGCGGCACGTTGGAGGCATGCTTGAGCAAGCCCACGTTGCCGGCCATGAGGGCCGGAGCGGCAAAGCGAACTGCCTGCCAAAACGGGAAGTTCCAGGGCATCACGGCCAGCACCACGCCCAGCGGCTGGTAGCTGATGAAGCTGCGGGCCGCATCGGTCTTGATGACTTCATCGGCCAGAAACGCCTCGGCGTGCTCGGCGTAATAGTCGCAGCAAGCGGCGCACTTCACGGCTTCGGCGCGGCCGTCGGTGATGGGCTTGCCCATTTCCAGGGCCATGAGGCGGGCCAGCTCGTCCTGCCGTTCGCGGAGCAGGGCAGCGGCCCGGCGCAGCACCCCGGCCCGGTGCGCAAACGTGGTGGCCGGCCACGTAGCCGCCGCCCGGTGCGCCTGGGCTAGAATTCGTTCGGTTTTTGCCCAGCTGAAAGCGGTGAAGCGGCGCAGCACGCGGCCGGTGTAAGGATTGAAGGACTCGATGGGCATAAAGTGTTGGTGGTTAGTCGAAAGGTTGAAACGTAGCTGGTGGGTAGCAGGCACGGATGTGCCCCGTATTGAGCCCGGAAATTTTGCTTCAACTTATGGAAGGGCTATTCGGTTGCGTTGGGGTCAGGGCCGTATACGGCCAATTGCTGCGCGCACCGTATTTTCGTGCGTTTTGCATGATGCCGATTAGGTCTCATCATTTATTTTCAGTCACTCCTGTGTCCGACACCTCCCTTATTTCCCTACCACCCGCGGCCGAGGCTGATTTGGTCCGGCGCCTGCAGGCCCGCGACGAATCGGCGATGACTATGTTCTACGACCGATATTCGGCGGCGCTCTACGGCGTCATCTTTCGCATTGTGAAAGCCGAAGAAGAGGCCGAGGACGTGTTGCAGGAAGCGCTGGTCAAAATCTGGAATGCGTTTGCAACCTACGACCCCAGCAAGGGCCGGCTCTTTACGTGGGTGCTGAACATTTGCCGAAATTTGAGCATCGACAGAATCCGCTCCCGGCAGCACCGCGTAGGTAGCCGCACGCAGGGCCTGGATGACAGCCTAACGGCGCAGCGCCAAGCCGCGCCCACGGCCTTCCGGCCTGAGCACATTGGCCTGCAGGAAATAACCCAAAAACTTATTCCCGAACAGCGTCGGATTATCGACCTGCTCTATTTCGAGGGCTTCACCCAAAGTGAGGTGGCCGAGGAGCTCAACATTCCTTTGGGAACGGTGAAAACCCGTGCCCGCACCGCCATCAAAGTCCTCAGCAAACTTATTCGTTGAATTAATCGTGGAAAACATCCAAGACTATATAGAATCGGGCATCCTGGAGCAATACGCGCTCGGGGAGCTTTCAGTTGCCGAACAAGCGGCGGTGGAAGCGCAAGCGGCCAGCCATTCCGAAATCCGGGAGGAACTGCAACAGGTACAGGAGACATTAGGTTTTTATGCCGAAGCCCACGTCGTGACGCCCCCCGCTGGAATGCGCGAGCGGGTGCTGACCAACGTACTGGCCCAGATTGCCGCCCCCACGCCCAGCAGTGCCTTGCGCGCTGACGTGGATGCCGTGGCCCAGGCCAACCACCGCCCGGCCCCGACCGAAACCGTCGTGCGCTCCATCGGTTCGGCCACCGCGCCTGCTCCGGCGGCCCGTTCGGTTTGGGCCATGGCCGCCTCGGTGGCACTCATTCTGAGCCTGGCAGGCAACGCCTTGTTCTACTCGCGCTGGCAGAACGCCAGCACCGAGCTGGTAGCTATGCAAAACGACCAGGCCCGCTTCGCCCAAACTTCGCAGGTAGTAGAGCGCCAGCTCGGCGACCTGCGCCAGGAGAACGAAGTGCTTCGCAACGATGAGTTCAAGGCCGTAGCCCTGGCGGGCACCAAAACCGCGCCTTCGGCCCGGGCTCGGGTGCTGTTCAATGCCGTTACGCACAAAGTGTACGTTGATGTGCGGAGCCTGCCGGCCCTGCCCGCTGGCAAGCAGTACCAGCTGTGGGCCCTCGACAAAGGCAAGCCCGTGGATGCAGGCGTGCTCACCGCGGCTACGGCCATCGGCGAAGGCATCCAGCACATGAAGGATATTGCCAGCGCCCAAACCTTTGCCATGACCATAGAGCCGGCCGGTGGTAGCGTGAACCCGACTTTAAGTACGATGACCGTAGTCGGTAATATTTAAACCCGAAACAGTTTTGAGCAGCAGCGGAGTGTCGGCTTAGCCATGCTGCTCGCTGCTGACTGAAAGGCTTTGCCGCCTGTTAGCCGTCTGGTTAGCAGGCGGTAAGTGTTTTAACTCCTGCTGTTGTGCGCTACACGCGTGAGCCACCATTCTTTATTTCCATCAACCCTTCACCCACATCATGAGCAATTCGTCCTACTACAACCCCGCCGACTTGGCCAACTTTGGTAAAATCACCGAATGGCAGCCCGAAATGGGGCGCAAATTCTTTGAGTACTACGGCGAAGTTTTTAAGGAGGGCGCGCTCACCGAGCGCGAAAAGTCTTTGATTGCCTTGGCCGTAGCTCACACCGTGCAGTGCCCGTACTGCATTGATGCCTACACCTCGGATTCGCTCCAGAAAGGAGCCGATGAGGCCCAGATGATGGAAGCGGTGCACGTGGCAGCAGCGATTAAGAGCGGCGCGGCCCTGGTGCACGCCACCATGATGATGAACAAGGCCAAAGAGCTGTCGATGTAATTCGGAACCAGCGGGCGGGCTGGCGAAGTTTTACGGGTAATAACCAACTCCCGATGGCAATGAAATGGACGGCTTCCGCGAGCTTTTGCAGCGGCCTGTTGATACTGGCTGGCTGCGGAAACGCCGATAACACCACCGTTGGCCCGAGCCCGGCCTACGACCGGTTGCTCCGCACGATGTACCGCAACACCGTGCCCACCGTGACGGCGGCGGCGCTGGTCCGGGAATTGCGCCTGCCCGAGGCTCCGCTGCTGCTGGATATTCGCACCCCGGCGGAGTTCCGGGTTAGCCATTTGCGCGGGGCGCGCCTGGTGCCTTATGATTCGCTGGCCACCCTGCAGCTGGCCGGCGTAGACCGTGCCCAGCCGGTGGTGGTGTACTGCTCCGTAGGCGTGCGCAGTGAGCGCATGGGAGAACGCCTGCACGCGCTGGGGTTTCAGAACGTGCACAACCTGTACGGTGGCCTGTTTGAGTGGGTAAATCAGGGAAACCCGGTGTATGACGGGCAGCAAGCCACGGCCAACGTGCACCCATACTCCGCCTTGTGGGGCGTGTGGCTGAAGCGTGGCCACAAAACCTATGAATGAGAAAGCCGGTGCGAGTACGATTTTTTGCCGAAGCTCCCGATAAGTAAATCAGCAACGCAGGTGCCGCCCAGCATTAACTTACGAGTGCGAACGCATACCCCTTGGCCGAAAATAGGGCGCAAGCCGACCACATTTATTTCAGACAGCTTTTTTATTGTATGGTCTCTTTACTCATGCGAAACACATTCTCCCTGCTGGTGCTAGGCGCGTGGCTGCTAAGCAGCTGCTCGTCCGCCGATGAGAAGAAAAAGGAGGGTAGCCGGACTCCGGCCTCGGCCCAGGCCCTGCAGGCCGTGTCGCCGTATTTCGACCAGAAGTGGGCCATGCGCAAATACTGGGAGGACGGCTTGGCCGAGGTGGCGACCTACAGCGCCGAGCGCACCGTGTACAAGAAAAAGCGCACGTTCGAGTACACGCAGATTACGGTGAAGGAAGAATTCAACCAGCAATTCAACGTTAAAACCGATGATTATAAGCGGGCTGATTTATTTCCCGTGATGAAGATTAATCAGTTCTGCCAGATTCAGACGGACCAGTACCCGTACCACTTTCTGACCTCGCTGTTTTTCCGGCGCGACCAGCCGGTGGCGCTGTACAAGATGACAACGTCTTCGCAGGAGTGGTGCGGCAACACCTTCAAAACCATTGTCGATGACGGGGTGAACTTTGAGCAGACCTACGATTCGTATTGGGACGGGCAGGGCACGGGCAGTCGCGACCTGCGCCGCGACGTGTTTCTGGAAGATGCCCTCAGCTACTCGCTGCGCGCCCTCAAATTCGAGAAACTCCCCAGCTTCGATTTGGTGGTGCTGGATTTGCAGCAAACCAACAAAGCCACCCCACCGGTGTACTACCAGGCGCACCTGACCACGAGCGCCGCCGTAGCTGCCGACGTGCCCACTCCGGCCTGGCGCGTAGCCATCAAGCTGCGCGCGGGCCGCGAGAACGTGTATTGGTTTGCCAAAGAATACCCGAACGTGCTGCTGCGCCAAACTACCTGGGACGGCCGCAGCCTGCAACTTAAGTCGACCCGTCGCTTCGCCTACTGGCCCAAGTAGCTGGCCGTGGTTAGGCGGTCAGCCGGTCGGCAGTGGCAGATTTCAATTCCCAGGCCAGCACCGCGTACACCACGGCGTATTCAAGGCCTATCAACCACAAGTTTTCGGTGTAGGCACTGGTGCGGTAAGCCGCGTACGACAGTATGGCCATGCCACCCCACACCAACGGGAAGCGAAAGCGTGACAGGCTGCTGAGGCCAATGAGTAGGGTGAGGTACCAGGGGTGCACCGTGGTGGCCAGCGCGTAGTAGGCCGTGAGCATGAGCAGCAGCGTGCCCGGCAATGCGGCCAGGCCGGGCCTGCGCTCGCGCCATGCCATTGCCAAACCCACCAAGCCGCCCACCAAGGCCAGCACGGGGCCAAGACGAGCGATTTGATTGTAGGTAGTCAGCCAGTAGCCAACGGGACGGAGCAGGTAATAGATACTGGCATTGAACTCGAAGTTGCGGAAATACAGCGCAAGGCTGCGGCTGATATTCACGAGCAAATCGGTAGTAATGAATGGCCCAAACAGCGCCGCGAACACGCCCATGCTCAGCGCGGCGAAGGCGGCAAAGCGTGCCCAGCCCAGCCGCCGCACCAGCAGCGGCAGCGCCAGCAGCGGCACCAGCTTGGTGGCCACGCCCAGCCCCAGCGCCCCCGCCGCGCCCGCCCAGCGCCCGCGGCTCAGCAGCCACAGCATGAGCAGCACAAAGCAAAACACCAGCCCTTCAAAATGCAGATTGCCGGTGAGCTCGACGATGACCAAGGGGTGCAATAGGTAGCGTAGGGCCTGCTCCGGTGGCGCGCCCAGCCTGCGAAGCAGGGCTAACAACAGCCAGGCAGTGGCCAGCTCAGCGAGCAAAACAAAAGCCCGCAGGCCGACCGCGAACCCGGCATCGGAAGCCGGAAACCAACGGGCCGCTACGCCAAATACTGCCTGGCACACGGGCGGATACACCGAGTAATAATGGGGCGAATTGAGCTTGCCATAGAGTTGCTGCAACTGTGACAGCACGATATTCCGCTGGGCCGCATCGGGCAGGGCCACGCGGGCCCCGTCGGCAATAAGCGCATCGGGCCGAAACCGGAACGGGTTGATGCCGTGGGCCACCAGCAGGCCGTCCCAGTGAAAGCGGAACACGTCGTCGGATAGGGCAGGCTGAGCCGGCAGCCATAGCAGCCGGAACGCCAGCGCCGCGGCCACCCCCCAGCGCCACGGCAACTGGCTGCGCAGCAGCCAGGCATACGCCAGCAGCGCCACTCCAAACAACCCCAGCAACAGCCCAAACGCCGCCCGGGGCGTGGCATAGGCCAGCCCCACGTATGCCGCTGCGGAAAGCAGCAGCGCCGAAGCCTGAGAAACGGTGGGGAGCTTAATCGGCAAGGCTATTTAGAAGGCTAAGCGGATAGTAGGCGACTCGAAGTTTTGTAGAGTAATTCGAGCGCAAGGCTATGCTAATTAGCTAATTGGAGTGGCGTATCGAATAATAGCAAACGGTCGCAAACCCCGTAGTGAGCAAGGTATGGAACGGCAGCAGGCCGGCATCGCCCAAGTAGATGCCCGCCCCGAGGCCGAAGGCGAAGTAAGCGGCCAGCAGCCCTTCCAGCACCACCAGCGGGCCCACGCCGCCCGTGCGGTAGCGCCTCCGGGCCAGGCCCACGGAGCCGGCTTTGGGGGTGCGCACGAAGGGCGTGCGTTGGCCTAGCCACCCCAGTATCACCGCGCGGGAGTTGTGCAGGGCAAGGCCCATCGAAACCGATAGGAACAGGAGGAAGAAGCCCGGGTAGCGGCCCGCCTGACCCACCGGCTTCGCCAGCCGCCACGCGGTATAGTAGTAGTACACCAGCGGCACAAAGCCGACCAGAAAAACCGACGCCAGCTGAAAAACCAGTTGAAACTCGCGGTGCTGGGTTCTGATGAACACAAGCGGTACGCTCAGCAGCGCCATAAGCATGATGACGACGTACACGCTGCTGTTGAGCAGGTGAAAAGAGGCCTGCAGCTTCACGGCCAACGGTTGCGGGGAGCGCCACATAGTGCCCAGGTGCTTGCGGGCGGTTTCGGCCGCGCCCTTGGTCCAGCGGAACTGCTGCGACTTGAGGGCGTCCATTACGGCCGGTAGCTCGGCGGGGGCCACTATCTCGGGGCGGTACACGAAGCGCCAGCCGCGCAGCTGGGCCCGGTAGCTCAGGTCGAGGTCTTCGGTGAGGGTGTCGGTGTGCCAGCCGCCGGCGTCGGCTATGCAGGTGCGCCGCCACACGCCGCCCGTGCCGTTGAAGTTGATGAAGTAGCCGGCAAAGGTGCGGCCCACCTGCTCGATGAGGAAGTGGGCGTTGAGCCCGAAGCCCTGCAGCCGCGTGAGCAGCGACTCGTTCTCATTCAGGTGGCCCCAGCGGGTCTGCACCACGCCCACCCGCTCATCCGCCATAAAGAAGGGAATGGTGCGGCGCAGAAAATCTGGCTCGGGCACAAAGTCGGCGTCGAAAATGGCAATGAACTCACCGTCGGTTTCCTCCAGGCCGTGGCGCAGAGCCCCGGCCTTGTAGCCCTCGCGGTTGGGGCGGCGCACGTGGCTGATGCGCAGGCCCTGGGCCGTGTGGTGGGCCACGCGGCCGGCGGCCAGGGCCACGGTGGCATCGGTCGAATCGTCGAGCACCTGAATGTGGAGGCGGTCGGCCGGGTAGTCGAGGGCGGCGGTGGCGTCGACAATCCGTTCCACCACGTTTTGCTCGTTGTAGAGCGGGAGCTGCACCGTCACGCGGGGCCATTCGGCAGGGGCGGGCGGCGGTAGGCCCTGGGGCCTGGCGTAAGCCCGGAGCGCCAGGCGCGTGAGCTGCCATTGGCCCAGGCTAAAACCGACAATAAAAAGCAGGCACAGGCCATACAGCACCACTAGCAGCAGGGAGAGCACAGCCATCAGAAACGAAAAATGTAAACTTGAATCACAGGGAAGATGAAGCCAATGCGGCCAGCTTGACAGGCCGTAGCCCGAAAACTTACCAGTATTTAAAAATGGTCCACAGAATTTTGTAGCCCGCCCCGATGGTGCCGCGCACCGTGCCCGACACCTTGCTGGTGCCAATGCGCTTGCGGTAGCGCACGGGCACTTCCACGGTGCGCAGGCCCTGGCGGGCGGCTTTCACCTGCATTTCAACCGTCCAGCCGTAGGTTTTGTCTTCCATGTGCAGGGCCAGCAGGGCGGGGGCGAGGATGGCCCGAAAAGGGCCCAGGTCGGTGACGGTGCCGCCGTAGCGCAGGCGTAGCAGCCGCGAAGCCAGCCAGTTGCCAAATCGTTGCTGGGGTAGCAGCGAGCCCTTTTCCCGCACACCCAACGCCCGCGAGCCGATGACCATATCGGCCTCCCCGCGCAGGAGCGGGCCCAGGAGTTCGGGCATTTGTTCAGGAAAATCAGAGTGGTCGCCGTCGAGAAATACGACGATGTCGGGCTGTTCGGATTGCGGCCGGCCGTAGGCGTGGGCCATGCCGGCCAGGCAGGCGTAGCCGTAGCCGGGGCGTGTTTCGTGCAGTACGGTGGCCCCGTTGGCGCGGGCTATCGCGCTGGTGTTATCGGTTGAGTTGTTGTCGACGACGATGACCTCCCGCACCAGCCCAATCGGGATTTCAGCCAGCACGTAGGCAATGGCCCCAGCCTCGTTGTGAGCGGGAATGATGACACTGATACGGGGTTGGGGCATGAAGACAAAAAGCTAAACTGCCACAAAGATGCCGCCGCCGCCGTAAAGCAGTACCGTGCCGCTACCTTGCGGCCGTTATTCAACTCCTCATTCGTATGCTCCAGGTAGGCCAGCCCGCGCCCGATTTCACGCTCACCACCACTTCCAGCGCTATTTTCCGCCTCGCCGACCAGCGAGGCCGTCACGTCGTGCTTTATTTCTACCCCAAAGACGACACCCCCGGCTGCACCACTCAGGCCTGCTCGTTCCGGGACCAGTACGAAGATTTTAAAGACCTCGGGGCCGAGGTTGTGGGCATTAGCTCCGATAGCGAAAAATCGCATCAAAAGTTTACCCAGAAGCACCGCCTGCCCTTCGAGTTGCTGGCCGACACCGACGGAAAAGTGCGGACACTCTACGAAGTGCCCCGCGCTATGCTGGGCCTGCTGCCCGGCCGCGTCACCTTCGTGATTGATAAAAACGGCATTATTCAGTACATCTTCAATTCCCTGACCGGCGCCACCGACCATGTGAGCAACGCCAAGAAAGTGCTGGCGGGGTTGCCGGCGTAGTTGCACAAACTACAGCGGTTCTCAGGTTGGCATACGCGGTAGAGACGCAACAACTGTGCACCAAATTGATAATTGGGCTGGGTTGTGAATATTCGCCTGTCATGCTGAGCTTGCGAAGTATCTTATCACCGCTGAACGAGTTGTTGTAGCGTGATAAGGCCTTTGGGTACACTCGGGATGACAGGCGAATGGGATGAGTTAAGTGCCTAGACAAAATTAAACGAGGTATTAGAGCGTCATGCTGAGCTTGTCGAAGCATCTCTACCGCGCTTCGTCAGGGCCGTTCAACGAAGCGGTAGAGATGCTTCGACAAGCTCAGCATGACGTTCTGATTGCACAATTAATTTAGAACAAGCACTTAGATTAGTTTCGGGGTTGGTGAATAGGTTTGGCAAGCACGCTGTAGAGACGCATATTTGCGTCTGGTCGTTGAACGGCTGACGCAAGTACTACCAGGCGACTTTGTTCAACGACGAGACGCAAATATGCGTCTCTATAGCGTGTACACCAACCCCGGAATTACTCTAGGCATACGTTGTGGGTAATAATCACTCAAACAGCTTCTCAGTGAGCCTCTGAACCGATTTGCGCGTAGAATGGCCACACCCATTTCATTCGCGATGCCTCGTTTTCTGCTGTTTCTCCTGCTGCCACTGTTGCTGAGCGCTTCATCGGCTTCGGCCCAATTACAGCCCATGCTCAACGCCACCCTCGACGGCTACGAGTACCCATTCCCAGTGAAAATTCTGCCGCTGAAGCTGGAGGGGCAGTCCCTGCGCATGGCGTACATGGACGTGCCGGCCACGGCCAAAGCCAACGGTCGGACCGTGGTGTTGCTGCACGGCAAGAACTTCTTCGGAGCCTATTGGCGCGAAACCATTCAAACGCTGTCAGCGGCCGGGTTCCGGGTGGTAGTGCCCGACCAGATTGGCTTTGGCAAGTCTGATAAGGCCGATATCCACTACTCGTTTCACCAGTTGGCGCGCAATACCAAGCGCTTGCTCGATACGCTGGGCGTGCGCAAGGCCGTGATTGTGGGCCATAGCATGGGCGGGATGCTGGCAACCCGTTTCGCCTTGCTCTATCCCGAAACCACCGAAAAGCTGGTGCTCGAAAATCCCATCGGCCTGGAAGATTACCGCGTGGGCGTGCCCTTCCAGTCGGTGGACCAGGCCGAGGCCACCGAGCTGAAAAGTACGGAAGCCAGTATCCGTAAGTACCACGCCACCTATTACCCCAGCGGCTACCCGGCCGCCCACGACCAGTGGCTACTGCCCCTGGCTGCCCAAACGCGCAGCCCCGACTTCGCCAAAGTGGCCCGGGCTAATGCCCTCACCTACGACATGATATACCAGCAGCCGGTGTGCTATGAGTTCGGTCGTCTCGCGGTGCCCACGCTGCTCATCATCGGCCAGGATGACCGCACGGTGGTGGGCAAGGGCCTCATCAAAGACCCGAAAACGCTGGCGCAGCTGGGGCAGTACCCCGCTTTGGGCCGCCGCACTGCCACCCAAATAAAAGATGCGAAACTGGTGGAACTGGCGGGCGTGGGCCACATTCCGCATTTGGAAGCACCAGCGCAGCTTTACAAGGCGCTGCTGGGTTTTTTTTGAGCTACTGAGCTGAGCCTGATGCCGTTGAGTAACTTGTCCCTTTTACGTGCTGTAAAGGGTCGTTTACAACACGTAAAAGGGCTTACGCCTCATTGAAACCACCGTTTTCCTGAACACCCTTTCAATAGGGCACGCCTGCTTCCCATTCGAGGTAGATGCGTCGGGCATTGAATCGCCACACCAGCATGGTTGCCACCGCCCAAACCGCCAGCAGGGCCACTGTGAGCAGGACCTGCTGGCGCGCGGCAGGCAGCACGAACACCAGCAGCGGCAGGGCCGCGGGCGCCACACTGTAGCAGGTCAGCCACCGGCGAAACTGGGAAAACGTGGTGGGCCGGCCCGTGTGTGCCCCGACCGCCAACAGTAGGCGCTGCAACAGGACCAGCATGGGCAACCCCAGCACAATCAGGGTGGCCAACGCCCCCAGAGTCAGGGGAAACACCAGCAGCACGAGCATTACGGAAACCTTAAGGTCGGGGAAGAACACGGCGCTGACAACGGCGGCAGCAGCCAAAAGTCCGGTAGCGAGGCCGACCATTTGCAGCCAGAGAGGCCTTCTTATAGCAGCGAGGGGGCAGAATTACTCTAAGCAGTTTCGGGTGCGGGCCACAAAGTCGTAACTTATTGACCTATTACGTTTTGGGGCTTACTCAACCAATTAGTACCGCAAACATGGTTCAAAAAGGCAGTCCAAAAAGAAATAGCAATTTGGCTTACTGAACCTGACTTTTTGAGCCATGTGAAAATGGCATCTAGCTAAATGGCAGTCACATACAATATAGCACTTGTTCTTAGAGTAAGTTTGTCCCCCTGCTGCTATAAGAAGGCCAGAGATAGATAACGCGCGTTCGGAACATCCGGCGAAGGTGCAGAGGAAATACAAAAGCAATCCTCCTTTCAGTGTACGGGCCTAAGTTTACGGCAGTACCGTTTGGCTAAACTCGGATTTTATCTGATTACTTAGTGGCGCGTTAAGAAGATAACCACCATGAAGAGCGAAGGATGGCTAAAAGGGCTCGCTTTCCTGCTTGGTTTTAAGCATAAATCTCCCGCCGAACGAGCTGAAGGTGGAACGCAACTGGTGCTGGATGCTCTAGAAAGAATGGTGGCGGTTCACTTGCCTGTAGCCGAGATTCAGGAAATCCACCTCATCGGCGCAATCGCCTACTCGGCGGCGGAACTGGCCGCCATCGAAGCACAGATTCGCCAAGGCTTGGTGCCAGCGTTTTCCTTTCCCACTTCCTGGGACAGCCCAGACTTCATTGACTTTTATCGCATTACTACCCGCACCGACACGTATGTGTGTGCTGTCAGCGACCACTACGATTACCTGCGGCAAGACCAGTTGCTGATGTGGGAGAAAGTGTATGGTACAGTAGTGGTCGACCACCTACCGGTAAGCCATAAGTACCGCTAGCATTTTGCGTCCGTGCTCGAATGCGGTCGAGGGTTTGGTCATCAACCAAGACAAAAGAAACGCTCGTTTGCCTGAACGGCAGAAATCAGCCCGGCACCTGGTGGCCACTGGCTTCAATGGGGCAGGGCGAGTTTAAGAAACTCGTCCATCAATCAAAGTTTACGAAATAGCCCGAAGGGATGAGTTTCGTAAACGCCAAACAAGAGCCCGGTCCCCCGCCAAAGTACCACGCCGGCAGCATCGAACACCGCAAGGCCAAAACCACCACTTTTCCGAGGTCGGGTTTATAACATACATTATCCTATCCTATCCTATGTTCAGACACGACCTCTTAATTTAGGTCAATGAAGGAAAGGAGTGGAGTAAGA
>NZ_BMGY01000016.1 GCF_014640435.1 Hymenobacter frigidus
GTGGGGGAAGGAGCAGGTACGCTGCCTAAACTAATAATGCTGTAATTAAGTTGTCAGAACACTAGCTTAGCTGCCAGCCAGTCGGCCGGAGGGCTTGGGCTGCGGACCAGTTGCCATTCAGCGCTTTGGTTGCCCGCTTAGCCGGCAGATTTACCGTTCGTTGAAAATGCGTTTCGTCTGCTCAGGCCGGCTGGTAAGTTTGGACCATTCAATCACTAACAACTCCTGCTCGCCCATGAAAACTTCTGCTTTCGCCCGCCGCCTGTCCGTCTCACTATTGCTGCTGAGCGCCGCTGGTACGGCCGTCGCTGCGGCTCCTGCCGCCGCACCCGTCGTCACCGTCGGGGCCGATAATCCGGCTCAACATCCCACCTTCGCGGTGCGTGTGGTGGGCAAAGGGCGGCCCATGCTGCTCATTCCCGGCCTCACCTGCCCCGGCGCGGTGTGGGACGAGGCCGTGGCCCACTACCAGCAGCAGTACCAGTGCCACATTGTTTCGCTGGCCGGTTTCGGCGGCCTGGTCCCGCTTGCTACCGTGACCGACCCGCTGCTGCCCGCCGTGCGCGACCAGCTCCTGGCCTACATCAAAACCCAAAAGCTGAACAAGCCCGTGATAGTGGGCCACAGCCTGGGCGGGTTCCTGGCCCTGGCCCTGAGCACGGCCCAGCCCGAGGCCATTGGTCCGCTCGTTATCCTCGATTCGCTGCCCTTCCTAGCGGCTGTTCAGAACCCGACCACCACGGTAGAATCGGCCAAGCCGATGGCTGGCAACATGCGCCAGCAGATGAAGCAGGGCCGCATGCCTGCTGCCGCCCAGCGCCAGATGGTGACCAGTATGGTGACCGATACCGCCCGCCAAACGTTGCTGGCCCAATGGGGCCAGGCCTCGGACCCTGCCACCACGGCCCAGGCCATGTACGACCTCTACACCACCGACCTGCGCCCCGACCTAGGCCGCATTCAGCAGCCCGCGCTGGTGCTGGGGGCCTGGGCCGCTTACAAGCAGTATGGCTCGACCAAGGAAAGTACCCGCGCCATCTTCACGCAGCAATACGCTAAGCTGCCGCGGGTGCGCATCGAAATGTCGGAAATGGGCCGGCACTTTCTCATGTACGACGACACGGCCTGGTTTCTGGCCCAGACCGATGCCTTTCTGAAGCAGTCAGTCGTCGCCAAAAAGTAGCTTCACGTGGCCCGGACGGCATCGTCCGGGCCGCTGCGGGCGGTGTGCCGAACGCGTAACTTGCCCCGCTAAATCCGTTTGCTATGCGCCTGCTTTCCTCCCGTCGCCGCCTGTACTGGACACTGCAAGCCGTGGGCTGGACGCTATATGGCGTGCTGGGCGGGGTGCTGGCCGTCATTTTCGGGAAGTATTCAAGCCTGATTATTCCCATCGAGGTAATTGTGGCCGGCACTCTGCTGGGGTTCAGCCACCTGCTGCGGGGCTACGTGCGCCGCCACGGCTGGACGCGCCTGCCACTGACGGCGCTGCTGCCGCGGCTGTTTGTGGCGCACCTGGGCATTGCAGTGGCCAGCCAGGTGGTTATTGGCCTGTTGGTGACGGCGCTGTTGTTTGCCATTCATTCGCCGAACCACGGCAAGGGCTTTCCCTGGCTGCAGTACGTGGGCTACGCGGCCAATACGTTTTTCGTGCTCTGGCTATGGTCGGCGGCGTACTTCAGCCTGCATTTCTTTGATAGCCTCCAGCAGGCCGAAATCGACAAGTGGAAGCTGGCGGCGGCCGTGCGCGATGCCGAGATGCGCACCCTTAAGGCCCAGATAAACCCGCATTTTCTCTTCAATGGCCTCAACAACATCCGGGCCCTGGTGCTGGAAAATCCCACCCGCGCCCGCGAGATGATGACGCACCTTTCCGACCTGTTGCGTTATTCGCTGCAGCTCAACACCCGCGAGCAGGTGCCACTGGCCCGCGAGCTCGAAATCGTGGCCCACTACCTCACCCTCGAAAGCCTGCAGCTGGAAGAGCGCCTGCACTACATCCTCGACGTGGCCCCCGCCGCCCTGGAAGTGATGCTGCCCCCCATGACCCTGCAGTTGCTGGTCGAAAACGCCATCAAGCACGGCATTGCGCCGCGGCCGGGTGGGGGCGGGGTTCACCTTTCGGCGCAGCTGGAAACCCCTGAGCAAGTGCTCATCACGGTGCGCAACCCCGGCCGCTACCAACCCAACCCCACCGCGCCCGACCACACCGGTGTGGGCCTGCCCAACGCCCACGAGCGCCTGCAACTGCTGTTTGGCCCGGCGGCCAGCCTGCGCATCAGCAACGACGCCCGCCAGCCCGACACCGTGACGGCCGAGCTGCGCTTGCCCTTGCTGGCAGGCCCAGAAAAACAGAAGGAAAAGAACGTCATGCCGAGCGCAGCCGAGGCATCGCGCTCGCACCGTTAAAATGATTTGAGTTACCATCTCACGCTCATGCTTCGGCAAGCTCAGCATGAGTGTTCTTGCTTATTCCCCCGTTCTTGCTTCCTCCTTTCCCGCTCACCTTATTGAATCGATGAACCTGCTACTCGTTGACGACTCGCGCCTGGCGCGCACCGAGCTGCGCCACCTGCTCCAAGCTTTTCCGGAAGTGAATGTGGTGGGCGAAGCCCGTCACGCCGACGAGGCCCGCGCTCAGATTCAGTCCCTGCGCCCCGATTTGCTGCTGCTCGATGTGCAGATGCCCGGCCAGACCGGCTTTGAGCTGCTGGCCTCGCTGGAGGCGGCCCCGCACGTCATTTTCACCACGGCCTACGACGAATACGCGCTGCAGGCCTTCGCCGTGAATGCCCTGGACTATCTGCTGAAACCCGTGCAGGAAGCTCGCCTGGCCACCGCGCTGGCCAAGGCCCGCGCCCGGTTTGCGGCCCCGGTGTCGGTACCGGCCGAAGCCGTTGTCGCAACCGATGAAGCACCGGTAGCTCCGCTCACGGCGCAGGACCAGGTATTCGTAAAAGATGGTGAGCAGTGCTGGTTTGTGAAGCTGGCCGACATCAAGCTCTTTGAAATTAACGGCAGCTACACCCGCATTCATTTCGACCAGCACCGGCCCCTCATTCCGCGTACGTTGCAGCAGCTGGAAGCCCGCCTCGACCCCAGGGTGTTCTTCCGCGTCAACCGCCAGCAGATTATCAACCTGAAGTGGATTGCCAGCATCGAGCCCTGGTTCAGCAACACCCTCCGGCTGACGTTGCGCGACGGGCCCGCCGTGGAAGTATCGCGCCAGCAGTCGGTGCGCTTCCGCGAGCTGCTGAGCCTCTGATAAAGAACAAAGCGGCCCTCACGCGCAGGCCTCCACAAACACTAACCGGTTACCGAACGGGTCCGTGACTTGGGTCTGCATCACTTTGTCGCTCCAAGTGGTGCGTTCCAGGTGAGGTGGGGGGCAGGGCGGGTTGCGCTGCAGCAAATTGCGGTGCAGGGCAAACAGGCCATTGACTTCGGCAATGGCCATGGAGCCGCAGGAGTCGCGTTCGGCTTCGTGGGCGGCGAGGTGCAGCACGATACTGCCACGCGAGACCTGCATGTAAAGCGGGCCGTTGGCGGGCCGGTCTTCCCAGTCAATCCGAAAGCCCAGCCAGTCAATGTAGAAAGCGACCGCCTGCTGATAGTCGGCAATCCGAAAGATGGGCGTCACTATGAGCATGAGTCAAGGAGTTTTCTCTGTTTCGTGCTTTTAAATCACGGTAAGATAACGATTTGCCAGTGAAATCTACTCTTCCGCTTAGTACTTATGAAACGCGGGCAGATTTGAAGCTTGCCACTCCCGCACCCCTACATTTAAGCCATGATTTCACCCACCGAATACGACCAGCTCGACGGGCTGGCCATGGCCGCGCTCGTGCGCACCGGCCAGCTCACGCCCGCCGACTTGTGCGCCGCCGCCATTGCCCGCGCCGAAGCCGTGAACCCCAAGCTCAATGCCGTGGTGTACCCGCTGTATGAGCAGGCCCGGCGGCGGGCCGCGGCCGGGCTGCCCGCGGGCCCGTTCGGCGGCGTGCCGTTTCTACTGAAGGATTTTGGGGCGCAGTACACCGGGGCTCCGCACACTTCGGGTAGCCGGGCGCTGCGCAATTTCGTGCCCACCGAAGATGCCGAGCTGGTGTGCCGCTGGCAGGCCGCGGGCCTCAACATCCTGGGCAAAACCAACACGCCCGAGTTTGCCCTGATGGGCGTGACCGAGCCCACCCTGCACGGCCCCACCCGCAACCCCTGGCACCTGGGCCACACGCCCGGCGGCAGCAGCGGCGGGGCGGCGGCGGCCGTGGCGGCGGGCATAACTCCCGTGGCCGGGGCCGGCGATGGGGGCGGGTCCATTCGCATTCCGGCGGCCTGCTGCGGTCTGTTTGGGCTGAAACCCAGCCGGGGCCGCGTGCCCACCGGCCCCGAGCAGGGCGAAAAATGGCAGGGCGCGGCCGTGGAGCACGTCCTGAGCCGCTCGGTGCGCGACAGCGCCGCCTTGCTCGATGCCACGCAGGGTCCCGATGTGGGCGCGCCCTACTTTTTGCCCAATCCAGCGCGGTCTTATTTGGAAGAAGCCAGCCGCGCCCCGGGCCGCCTGCGCGTCGGCTTTAGCCTGGGGCACCCGTTGGGCAGCACCCTGCACCCGGAGTGCGCCACGGCCGTGCGCGATGCCGCCAGGCTGCTCGAAAGCCTGGGCCACGACGTGGCCGAAGTGCCGCTGCCCTTCGATGGCCGGGCCGTGGCCACGGCCTTTCTCATGCTGTATTTTGGCGAAACCGGGGCCAGCATCGCTGCCCTAGCCAAAGTATTGGGCCGGCCCGCCCGGCCCCGCGATGTGGAGCCCACCACCTGGCTGCTGAGCCTGCTGGGCCGTACCTACACCGCCGCCGACTTTGCCGCCGCCCGCCACACCTGGAACGACAGCGCCCGCCGCATGGGCCGCTTTCATCAAACCTACGACCTGCTCCTGACGCCCACGCTGGCCACGCCGCCCGTGCGCATCGGCGAGCTCCAACCCAAATCCCTGGAGCAAACCCTGCTGAAAGTGGTGAACACCTTCGGCCTCGGTGGCCTCATTCGCCGCTCCGGCATCGTGGAGAAGCTGGCCGAGCAGAGCCTCGAAAAAACGCCCTACACCCAAGTGGCCAACCTCACGGGCCAGCCCGCCATGTCGGTGCCCCTGCACTGGACCGCCGACGGCCTGCCCTGCGGCGTGCAGTTCATTGCTTCGCTCGGGGCCGAGGACGTGCTGTTCCGGTTGGCCGGGCAGCTGGAGCAGGCCCAGCCGTGGTTTGATAAGCGCCCGGCGCTGGTGGGGTAGGGACGAGGCCAAGGTAAAACGGCCGTCACTGCCGAGCGTAGCCGAACCGTCATGCCGAGCGTAGCCGAGGCATCTCGCGTGGGGTAGTAATTCAATCGTGAGGGTGATGCGAGCAAGATGCCTCGGCTACGCTGGGCATGACGATTACCCTGATTTTTCTGAATTACTAAAGAGCTTCGAACACAAAGAAGCTCCAGTCGCATCTGCAGCTTTTATAGTCATCTAAGCTCGGGGTCTTACTTCTCGAACGCCTCGTTCAGCACGCCGGCCAGCCGGATGCCGGCTTTGAGAATCTGCTGCTCCACGGTGGGACCGAAGGTGGGGTAGAAGTGCCAGTCGAACTTGGGGTTGGTGGCGGCCGCGGCGTAAGCGGGCGGGCAGAGCTGGTAGGATTCGAACAGCCAGGTGGTCATGTCGTCTTTCTGCCACTGCTTGAGTTGGGCAGGGGTGGCGTGGTCGTAGGCCGCCGCCATTTCCGTGTACGAAAAGCCGGAATACTCCACCAGCGCGCCGTCCCACACGCTGTGCAGGTTGGTTTCGTCCTTGCTGCGCCAGTTCACCTTGATGTCGTTGCCGCCCTTGTCTTCGGCGTGGCCCACGTGCAGGGGCTGGTGCACATCGCCCACCAAATGCACGAGGAATTTGAGGGCCACGCGCTTCTCGTCGGTGGTTTTTTTGGGGTTTTTCAGGTCTTTGCGCACCTGCCGCAGGGCCGTGTAGGCGTTGGAGGGCGCGGCCGGCGCGGCTAGGGCAGGGTTATTCAGCTGAAGCACAAAAGCCGCGAAATCGAGCCCCACGGGCACGTTGAGGTAGTGCCAGGGCGCGGTGTTGCTGTACTGCGGGTCGGAGCGCAGCTCATCGGGCCAGGTGCTGACTAGCGGCAGGGTTTCGGGGCCGAGGATGCGGGCAATTTCGCGCTTGGCTGCTGCCGAGAGGTGGTTTTCGGCAATGCGGGCCACGGCTCGGTGGCCGAGCACGCCCCAGGCCCGTCCGCTAAAAGGCAGGGATAACAGCAGCAAAAGGGTAATCCAATGGGTACGCATGGTGGGCAAGAGGAAAGAGAAAAACAGAACGTTTGTGGGTAATTCGGCCCAAAGCCCGGACCGCAGCACCACAAAGCTAGCGCCGGCTGTCAGTTGAAAATAAACTGGCTTCTTGGGCAGCTAGTGTTACCTTAGTATTATTTACTATTTCCCGTTTGTTCAGCATTCTAATTCTGCGATGAATTGGAGTGATTCGCGTATTTCAGTACATGCAGTTACAGGTTATTATCGATTCTCCCGAGCTTTTTATTGGCCATGATGCCCTCAATCAATGGCTGTATGTAGACTGGCGGGGTGAATACAACCAGGATTTATCGCGGGCTACCTGCCGCCGCATGCTGGAAACCATTCAAATGTGGCCCTGCACCAAAATTCTCAACGATAATTCCAGTATCACCCGCACCACGGTGCAGCTCACGCAGTGGGGTGTGCAGTGGCTGGAAGACATGCTGGCGGCCGGCCTGTACTTTATTGCCTGGGTGTTGCCCCGCGATTTGGTGGCCCGCCAAACCACCGAGGATATCGTACACGCCATTGACCGGCCCCGGGTTGGCACCTTCAATGACGTTGCGTCGGCTTATATCTGGCTGCAGCAGCAGCGCCCCGTTCTGTATGAACCCGTGCTAAAGTAAGCGGGTAGGCGGCCGTTTTCGTTGGCCAGTGGCGTAGCTGCTGCTTTTCCGATTGCCTTCTAACCGCCTGCTGCCCGTGTACACCAACCCCATCATCGACGAGAATTTCCCGGACCCCACCATCATCCGCGCGGCCGACGGGTGGTACTACGCCTATGGCACCCAAACCAAGCGCGCCGGCGTCATCATCAACCTGCAAGTAGCCCGCTCCCGCAACCTGGTGCAGTGGGAACACCTCGGCGAGGGCCTGCCCAAAAAACCCCGCTGGGCCCGGACCAGTCAGAAAATCTGGGCCCCGCACGTGAGCGAGCACGGCGGCCGCTATTTTCTCTACTACTCGGCTCGGCCCGATGGGGCCGATACCTTCAGCCTGGCCGTAGCCATGGCCGATGCTCCCGCCGGCCCGTTTCGCGACAGCGGCCAGCCGCTGCTGGCCGGCCCTGGCTTCACCTGCATCGACCCCATGGCCTTCGATGACCCCGCTACCGGCCAGCGGCTGCTGTACTGGGGTTCGGGCTTTGGGCCCATCTGGGTTCGCGAGTTGGCCGATGACCGCCTAAGCTTCCGGCCCGGCAGCGTGGCGCAAGCCGTGCTGCACCCCACTCCCGGCGATGACCCCGACGATTATCACCGCCTCATCGAGGCGGCTTGGGTCCACCCGCGGGATGGCTGGTACTACCTGTTTTTTTCGGGTGACAACTGCTGCGGCCCGCACGCCCATTACGCCGTGCTGGTGGCCCGCGCCCGCCATGCCACCGGCCCCTTCGAAACCCACGCTGCGGCCCTGGCCAACCCCCACGCCGCCCTGCTCGCGGCCAATATGCACTGGCACGCCCCCGGCCACAATTGCGTGGTGACCGATGCCGCCGGGCAGGACTGGCTGGCCTGCCACGCCATCGACCCCAACCAGCCTACCTTCGATGCCATCGACGATTCGGAAGGCTATTCGCGCCGTGTGCTGCTGCTCGAAGCCCTGACCTACGCCGATGGCTGGCCGGTGCTGGCCGCCGCCGCGCCCACCCGGCAGCCCCAGCCCGCACCAATTGGGATGAAGTAATTTTACTGGCGCGAAAACAGAACGGAGTCTGCCGCTCGTAAGTCGTTGCACCACGTTTCGTGTATATTAGATAGTATTCGATTCTTCGTTTAGACTATGCGCTCAGCCGTACTTTATTTTCTTGTTGCCGGTCGTCGGCTGGGGTTGGCGCTAGCCGTAGGCCTGGCCGGAGCCGGCGTGGCGCATTCCCAGGGAGCCGCCGAAACCCGTTGCCTGCTTTTGCCCATTGAGCCCGCTCGCCGCGCCCAGCAGTCGGCGCTGGTAGTGGAGGCCGAAGTGCTCGATGCGCAAAGCTTCTGGGATGCGTCTCGTCAGCGGTTGTTTACCCGGCACCGGCTGCGGGTATTTTCCCTACTGAAAGGGGCAGTAGCCGATACCACCGGCCTGCGCCTCATCACCGAAGGCGGCCGGGTGGGGCTCGACCAACAAATCCTGACCAATACCCTGCAGCTGCGAGCCGGCCAGCAGGGTGTCTTCTTCTTAACGCCCGCGCTCTGGCCCGGAGCCGGCCCCGCCGCGTTTACGCCCGTGGGCAGCGAGCAAGGCTTCATCGAATTCAACCCGGCCGAGCACACGGCGGCCGAGCCTTTTCGCACCTACCCGGCTCTTGATGCCGCGTTTTATCGGGAAATCACCCGCCTCACCGGCCAGCCACGCCAGGAGCTGCGGGCCAATCCGGCGCTGGCTGCTCCCGGCTCCGCGCAGCGCGGCACGCTGGCGCCATCCATCACCGGCTTTACGCCGCTCTCACTCCCGGCTGGTACCGGGGCCGTGCTCACCATCAACGGCGATGGTTTCGGCAGCAGCCGGGGCAGCGGTTTTGTCGAGTTTAAGAACGCCGACGATGGCGGGGCCACCCGCGTGAAGGCCCGCGAGGCCGACTACCTCACCTGGACCAATACCCGCATTCAGGTGCGGGTGCCGTCCTCTTCCGGGGGCCGGCCGGCCGGTTCGGGCCAGGTGCGTGTCACGGCTTCCGACCAGCTGACGGTGGAAAGTACCAGCTCCGTCACCATCGTCTATGCCCTCACCAACGTGGAAAGCACCACGGGCAACCTGCTCCAGCGCCCCAACCACGTTGCTCTGAATGCCACGGGTGGTATCACGTTCCGCTTTGCTCCCAACTTTACGCTCAGCCCCGCGCCGCCCGCTGCCTGGCAACGGGCCCTGGCCACCTGGCGCTGCCAAACGGGCATGAACTGGGAAGTAGGCAGCCCTAATTCCACCAACACCATCGCCGAAGACGGCCAGAACGTAGTTGCCTTCGACAACGGACCCGAACTGCCCGACCGCGTGCTGGGCCGCACCACCACCTACTACCGCGGCTGTCTCGCGCCCAGCGGCGAATTGGTGTTTTGGGTGAAGGAAATCGATATGCAGTTCGACGATGCGGCCATTTTCCAGTTCGGCCCCTTGCCGCCCATCACCCCGCAACTTGATTTTGAGTCGGTAGCCGTGCACGAGCTGGGCCACGCCCAGCAGCTGGCCCACCTCATCCGGCCCGGTGCCGTGATGCACTTTGCCATCGGGCGCGGCCAGAACACCCGCATCCTCAATCCGGCCAGCGACGTGGCCGGGGGCCGGCAGGTGCTGCGGGTGCGCAGCTTCCGCAACCTGGGCTGCGGTGGCCCGGCGCTGCTGCCCGCGCCGCTCACGGCCTTTAGCGCCCGCTACGAGCCTGCTTCCGGCACCACCGTCTCCTGGGCCACGCGCGATGAATGCTTCCTGAACGGTTTTCTGGTAGAGCGCAGCCAGAGCGGCGACACCACCAACTGGGAGCAGCTGGCCACGGTGGCTACCCGGCCGCCCACCGGCCAGTACCAGTTTGTGGACCCGCGCCCAGCCAGCGGCCTGCTCTACTACCGTTTGCGCCTGCGCCGCCCCGATGGCTCCCTCGACAACACCGCTCCCGCCCTTGTGAGCACCGAAGGGGCCAATGCCAGCGTCAGCATTTTCCCCAACCCCGTAACCGACGATTTCCTGGGTTTGCAATACCCTGCTGCCGCCGATGGCGTAGTGATTTTCCGGATTTATGACGCGCTAGGGCGTTTGGTACGAGCCAGCAGCCAAACCACCACCACGGGCCTCGACATACTGTCGCTGAACGTGGCCGGGTTGGTGCCGGGCTTCTACGTGCTGCACTGGCTGGATGCGCAGGGCCGTACCGGGCAGCGGAATTTCGTGCGCATTTAGCCGGGATTACCGGCTGCCCTTGGCCGATAAATGCTACAAATGCCGTCCGATTATCGCCTCCGCCACGGCCACGGCCGCCGGGGCCGCGTGGTAGTGAGCCAGCTGGGCCTCGTCGAGGTTGCCGTTAAACCACTCATCTTCGATGGTGGCGCCTAGTTTTTTGTAGAAGGCAATGGCGGGCTCATTCCAGTCCAGCACCTGCCACTTGAGGCGCACGGCCCCGGTGGTGCGGGCCTCGGCCACCACGGCGTCGAACAGCAGCCGGCCAAAGCCGCCGCGCCGCGCCGCCTCGGTCACCACCAGGTCTTCGAGGTAAAGCATCCGGCCTTTCCAGGTGGAGTAAGCGGTGTAGAACAGGGCCAGCCCAACAATTTTTTGCGCTTCGTTTTCCAGCACGAAAAAGCTGAAAATAGGCTCCGGCCCAAATCCGTCGCGCTGCATGGCGGTCAGGGTATTGGTCACGGCTTCCGGAGCTTTTTCATACTCGGCCAGCTCCTGAATGAGGGCCAGCACTTGGGGAAGGTCGGTTTCGACGCCGCGGCGCAGCACAATGTTATGTTCCATAAGAAAACGCTAAGCTCAACGATGCCACAAGCAATTGGGCCGCCACCGCCTCAGCAGCAACGGCCCAACTGATAAACCTGGAGTAGTGTGCAAAAAGCCCGAATTACATCTGGGGCTGCATCTTTTTGATGTCTTCGATGGCATTCACCGAGTTCAGCTCGCGGAACTGCTCCGGCTGCTTGGCACCTTTGGTGGTGTCAGGGGCGGCGGGCAAGGGCGGCAGGGTATTGGTGGCAATGTCTTCGTCGCCCTCCGTTACCGAGGGGCCGCACGAGGGCAGCGTGAGCGAAAGCAGGGCAGCGGCCAACAGACCGGGGAGGAGCGTTTTTTTCATGTATAGATAAACGAATTCGGCTGCAAGTTACGCACGGAGTGCGGCTTGCCATGTGGGTAAACGGTGCATCTGCTCCAACAAACGCTGCGGCCCTGTTGGGATGGCGGCTTACAGGGCTGGCCCGGCTGTCGGCTTACCTTTGCCGGGCGCTGGCCTCTAAGCTGGCTTTTTCTGCGTGATTTCCCTCTCTGTCGTCATCATCACCTTCAACGAAGCTGCCAATATTGCCCGTTGCCTCCAGGCGCTGGGCGACGTGGCCGATGACGTAATAGTGGTCGATTCTTTCTCCACCGATGCCACCGTGGACATCTGTCGGCAACACGGCGCGCGCGTCATTCAGCATGCCTTCGCCGGCTACGTCGAGCAGAAAAACTACGCCACTACCCAAGCGAAATTCGACCACGTCCTGCAGCTTGACGCCGACGAAGTACTGACCGATGAGCTGCGCCAGTCCATCCGCGCCGCTAAAGCCGACTGGCAGCATGCGGCCTATTCGCTGGCGCGCCTCACCAACTACTGCGGCCACTGGGTGCGCTACGGCAGTTGGTACCCCGACCGCAAGCTGCGCCTCTACGACCGCCGCCTGGGCCGCTGGACCGGCCTGCTCCTGCACGAGAAATTCGAGGTGAACCCCGGCCAAACCACCGGCCAGCTCGCCGGCCACGCCCTGCACTACAGCTACCACTCCATCGCGCAGCACGTCAGCCAGCTCAACAAGTTCACCAGCATCACCGCCCAGGAGCTGGCCCTGCGCGGCCGCACCAATGTCACTCTGTTTCACCTGCTGCTCAAGCCGCTCTGGAAATTCGTGCACGGCTACGTGTTCCGGCTGGGCGTACTCGACGGTTTTGCCGGCCTGTGCATCGCCGGTATTTCGGCCTGGGGCGTATTTCTGAAATTCGCGAAGCTGAAAACCCGCACCGAACGCGCCGAAGCATGAGCCAGACCTTTCTCGTGTCCCGCACCGATGCCATCGGCGACGTGGTGCTGACTCTGCCCGTGGCGGGACGGCTGAAGCAGCTGCGGCCCGGCTGCCGGGTCGTGCTCATCGGCCGCACCTACACCGCTCCCGTAGCCGCTGCCTGCCCCTGGGTCGATGACTTTTTGAATCTCGACGACCTGCTAAAACTGCCCGAGGCTGAGCAAGTAGCTAAGTTGCGAGCCTACGAAGCTGCCGCCATCGTCCACGTTTTCCCCAATAAGACCCTTGCGCGCCTTGCCCAAAAGGCCCGGATTCCCGTTCGCATCGGTACCCGCAACCGCTGGCAGCACTGGCTCACCTGCAACCGGCTGGTGGCGCTTAGCCGCCGCCACTCGCCCCTGCACGAAGCCCAGTTGAATCTGAAGTTGCTCCAGTCGCTGGGGGCCGCGCCAGAAACTCCCCTTTCGGAAGCCGCTGCCTTGGTGCGCCTGCAGCCCGCCCAGCCGCTGCCCGCCCAGTTCCAACTGCTGCTTCAGGAGCGCCGGCCCGGCCAGCTCAACATCATCCTGCATCCGCGCAGCCGGGGTAGCGCCCGCGAGTGGGGCCTAGCTCACTTTGGCCAACTGGCCCGGCTGCTGCACCAGGCCGGCCACCGCGTGTTCGTGACTGGTACGGCAGCGGAAGGAGAGGAGCTGACCAACTGGCGGCAGGAAAACGCGGCTTTCCTGGCCGCCGACCTCACCGGCCAGCTTAGCCTGCCGCAGTTCATTGCCTTCATCGCCGCTGCCGATGGCCTCGTGGCCGGCAGCACCGGCCCGCTGCACCTGGCCGCCGCACTTGGGCGGCACGTGCTGGGCCTGTATCCGCCCATTCGGCCCATGCACCCCGGGCGCTGGAAACCGTTGGGCCCGCACGCCGATTACCTGGTTTTTGATAAACCTGATTGTGCCGATTGCCGCGCCCAACCTGCCGCCTGCACTTGCATCCGGGCCATTGAGCCTTTGGCTGTGGCGGCCCGCGTGCTGGCTTGGGAACCTTTGCCCGGCAAAGAATAAATGCCCTCCGATAGCGAACAAGCAGGATTTTGCCCGGTTAGGTAAATGCAGTGGCTTGCTTGCGCAACCTACTCAGCATTGCAATCCGTACATCGGGCAATATAAAGTGTGTCGTACAGCTAGTTTTGACGATTTGCCGCCAAGCAGCTCTCTGGCACGTAGCAACGCAATGAAGCAACCCGGCCACCCAACACTTTCGAGTAGTTGATTTAGCCAGAACGCTTCTAATTCCCTAATATTTCGTAGGTTTCGACCTGCAATTTCCCCCGCCCACCTGTATGAGCGATTCCCCCGAACGGGTAAAACTGAGCAAAGAAGAAAAAGACCGGCGCTTCCAGGCCGAGCTTATGCCGGTGCTCGACCCGCTCTACAACTTTGCCTACCGCCTCACCCTCGATGAGGACGACGCCAATGACTTGGTGCAGGAAACTTACCTGAAAGCATACCGCTTTTTTGAGTATTTCGAGCCCGGTACCAACGCCAAGGCGTGGCTTTTTCGGATTCTCAAGAATTCGTTCATCAACGACTTCCGCAAGAAGAGCAAGCAGCCCGCAAAAGTCGATTACAGCGAGATTGAGGGCTATTATAACCCCGACGATGTGGAGGCCGAAGGCGAACTTGGAGCCTCGTCGTCCGACATGCGCCAGCAGTCGGCCCGCGACCTAATTGGCGATGAAGTAGCCAGTGCGCTAAATTCTTTGCCGGTCGATTTTCGCACCGTCATCATCCTCTGTGACCTTGAGGGTTTTACCTACGAGGAAATGGCTAAAGTGCTTGATATTCCGATAGGTACGGTGCGGTCACGCCTGCACCGGGCCCGTAATTTCCTCAAGGATAAGCTCGAGAGATACGCCCAGTCAATGGGATATGGCAATGAAACAATAGAAGACGACGCGGAACTAACCGGCCTCGATAATAATTAACCTCCCCAGCAGGGGCCTACATCGATGGCTCGGCTTACCATTGCCTCCACGAGTTTCAAGGATTTTCACTTATGAACCAATCTGCTACTACACAAACCAATACGTCGGCCCCCGTTGCCATTCCCATCGACAACGGCCCCGACTGCGAACGAGTGAATACTGTACTAGACCAACTCATCGAAGGCCAGCCCGTGGACGCCGCAGACGAAGATTTCCTCTACGATAATGCCTCTGACTGCTCGCCGTGCTTCGACGACATCGAAAAGCAGCGCGTTTTCGTCAAATTTTTGAACCAGCGCGTATCCCGCCGGCCCATCCCCGCTAGCTTGCACGAAGCCATTTTGGCCCGTGTGGGTGCCCAAATGGCCTGATACCGGTTCCGACTGGCTAGCTTTGCGTGATGCAAGGCAAAATCATCGTTTTCTCGGCACCTTCGGGCGCGGGCAAAACCACCATCGTGCATCGGCTCATGCAGCGGCTGCCGGAACTCAGCTTTTCCATCTCGGCCTGTACCCGCGACCGCCGCGGCCGCACCGAAGCCAATGGCAAAGACTACCATTTTATTTCCGTACAGGACTTCCAGGATAAAATTCGGCACGAGGAATTTGTGGAGTGGGAAGAGGTGTACGAAGGTGCCTTTTATGGCACGCTAAAGTCCGAAATTGAACGCATTTGGGAGAGCGGCAAGCACGCTATTCTCGATGTTGACGTGAAAGGCGGCCTCAGCATCAAGGAGTTTTACAAAGACCGGGCCCTCGGAATTTTTGTCCGTCCCCCATCCATCGAAGTCCTTGAGCAGCGCCTGCAGGCCCGTGCCACCGATTCGCAATCCAGCATTTCTTCGCGGGTATACAAGGCTAATTTTGAGTTGGCGTTCGAGGACCGGTTCGACGTAACCGTCGTCAACGACGACCTCGACGAAGCTACGGCCCACGCCGAATGGCTCGTGCGGCAGTTCATCAGCGCCGAGCCGGCCATCGTTTAATCGTTATCCCCATCTTGCGTTCGCGGAGCGAGGGACCTTATCCCGTTCGCGCCGCTGGGTTGCTTACCAGGTAGTCGTAACAAGGTCCTTCGCAAGCTCAGGATGACAAAACAACGCATTGGCCTGTTGTTCGGGTCTTTCAATCCGGTGCACGTCGGCCACCTCATCCTGGCCGAGCATTTTGCCACCCGTACCGACTTGTCCGAGGTCTGGTTCGTTGTGTCGCCTCACAGCCCCTTTAAAGCTGCCGCAGACCTGCTGCCCGATGCCCAGCGGCTACATATGGTGCAGCTGGCCATTGCCGGCAATCCTCGCCTGCGCGCCGAGGATATCGAATTCGGCCTGCCGCGCCCCAGTTACACCATCGCCACGCTCGATGCCCTGCGCCAGCGTTACCCTAGCCACGAATTCGTACTTCTGATGGGAGCCGACAACGTGCCCGGCCTGCCGCGTTGGCAGGAGTCGGCCCGGTTGCTGGCCGAGGTTGATATCTACGTATATCCCCGTCCCGGCGTCTCCCTTCCTAGCTTGGATGAATTCCCGCGCGTTCGCCTCATAGCGGCTCCTTTGCTGAATATTTCGGCCACCTACATTCGCGAAAGCCTGCGCACGGGGCAGAGCATCCGTTACTTGGTGCCAGCCGCTGTCGAAGCCGAACTGCTGAAATAGAACCACTCTGCGTACCTCTGCGGATTTCCTCCGCGTGCCTCTGCGGTAACTTCCCAAAAAGAAAGAGCCCGGCGATTTATCGTCGGGCTCTTTCTTTTTCAAGCAACCAGCTCAGATGGTCATAATCTCCGTTTCCTTCTTACTGAGGGTTCTTTCGACCTCGGCAATAAAAGAATCGGTGGTTTTCTGTACTTTTTCTTCGGCGCTCTTCACCGCGTCTTCCGACGCACCTTCTTTCAGCAGCTTGCGCAACGACTCGTTCACGTCCTTGCGAATGCCACGCACCCGCACCTTACCCGCTTCCGACTCGTTTTTGGCTTGTTTCGCCAGCTCGCGGCGGCGTTCTTCGGTCATGGCCGGGATATTGAGACGCACGCCGTCGGCATCCGACACCGGGTTCAGGCCCAGGTCACTGTTTTTAATGGCTTTGGCTACCTCGCTCACCATGTTTTTCTCCCAAGGCTTGATGAGCAGCGAGCGGGCATCGGGAGCTGTCACCGTCGCAATCTGGCCGATGGGAGTAGGGGTGCCGTAGTAATCCACGCGCAAACCGTCGAGCATAGCCGGCGAAGCCTTACCAGCCCGGATGCGGCTCATTTCCACGTTTACGTGCGCCAGCGCCTTGCCCATTGATTCAGCAAGCTCGTCGAGGTAAAACTGAATTTCTTCGTCCATCTTAAATTGGAATTGTTGAGTTCTTAGGGTTGAATGATGTCGCGTTTTGAAGATTGAAAAGAACTAAGAATTCAACCCTCCAAACTCGACACTCAAAGTTTCTTAGGCTTGCTCGGGCTGGTTGCCCACCATCGGCTGCAACAGGCTTTGTTTAAGGTCAGGCGTAGCCTTGCGGCCATCGCGGCCGGCTCCGGTGCCGCCCGCGCTCACCAGCGTGCCCATGGGCTCGCCGTTCAGCAGGCGCTCTAGGTTGCCGGGAGTGTTCATGTCGAATACGATGATGGGCAGGTTGTTTTCCTTGCACAGCGTGAAGGCCGTCATATCCATCACGTTCAGGTTCTTGCTCAGCACCTCATCGAAGGTAATTTCGGGGTAGCGCGTAGCCGTGGGGTCCTTTTCCGGGTCGGCGGTGTAGATACCGTCCACGCGGGTGCCTTTCAGCACCACGTCAGCCTCAATCTCAATGGCCCGCAACGATGCCGCCGAGTCGGTGGTGAAATACGGCGACCCAATACCGGCCCCAAAAATCACCACGCGGCCCTTTTCCAGGTGCCGCACGGCGCGCCGCCGGATATACGGTTCGCACACCCGCTGAATAGTAAGGCCCGAAAGCAGACGTGTGCTCACTTCCAGCTTCTCCAGGGCGCTTTGCAAAGCCATCGAGTTGATGACTGTGGCCAGCATGCCCATGTAGTCGCCCTGCACGCGGTCGAGGCCAAAGGCTTCGGCCTGCACCCCGCGGTAGATGTTGCCCCCGCCAATCACGACGGCAATCTGAATACCGGTAGCCACCACCGACTTAATTTCGGAGGCGTATTGCATCAGCCGCTCGGCATCAATGCCGTACTGTTGCTGGCCCATCAGCGCTTCGCCGCTGAGCTTGAGGAGGATACGGTGGTATTTCAAATTCTAATTATTGAGTAGGGCGGGATGTTTTTAACGAATGGAACTAGGCGAACTGTACCAGCACCTGGCCTTTCTGCACGTTGTCGCGCAGCGCTACTTTAATGCTGCTCACGATGCCATCGGCCGACGCTTTCAGAATGTTTTCCATTTTCATGGCTTCCAGCACCAGCAGCGGGTCGCCTTTAAATACCGCTTGCCCGGGTTCCACCCGAATGTCTACAATGAGGCCCGGCATAGGCGCTTTCAACTCGTTGACTTTGACGGTGGCGGCATTGCTCATGCCCAGGCGCTCAAGCAGCAGGTCGAACCGGTCCTTGGCACTCAGCTCCACTCGCTGGCCGTTTATTTTCAGCACGATGATTTTCGTGGCATAATCGGCTTCCACTACTTCTGCATTGTAGGAGCGACCTTCGTGCAACATATGAAAGCGGCCTTCGCCCAAATCGGCTATATCCCAGGCAAAAGGCTGGCCGTTGAGGTCGATAGAATCGGCGGCGCGGTAGTCAACTTCCCAGACTTGGCCGGGGCTGGTGCTTATTTGAATCATCTGAAGCGAATAGGGTGGGGCGGAAGCCGGGGTTAAAGGTAGCCCAAATCTCAAATTAATTCGGAAATTGAGGCGTTTTTCGCCCATTGTTGTTGGCATGAAGTATCTGGTTCCGGGCCTTACCAGCCTACTGTTATTTGTTCATTTAGTGGCCGTTGCTCAGGTAAGGCCCTCCGCCGCCGGTAAGTACCCGGCCAAGGTCCCTGTGCACAAAAAGGCCGCAGCACCGGCTATTCCGGTGCCCGCTTCAGCCGGCATTGTGGTGCCTTCGTGGCTGCCATCGGATGCCCCGGTGCAGCCCGCCGCCACCATTCTTACCGATGTGCTCGACACCAAGCTGGACGTGCGCTTTGATTACAAGAAGCAGTACCTGCTGGGCACGGCTATTCTCACGTTGCGCTCGCACTTCTACCCGCAGTCAGAAGTGGTGCTCGATGCTAAGGGGTTCGATATTCAAAAAGTCGAGCTGGTGGGCGACAAGAAAAATAAGGGCCTCAACTACAATTATAACCGCCGTAAGCTCGTCATCGCCCTCGGCCAGCCGTATCCGCGCGCTACTTCCTATCAGGTGCGCATCGTGTACGTGGCCAAGCCCAACGAGCTGCCCCAGGGCGGCTCCACGGCCATTACTTCCGATAAAGGCCTCTACTTCATCAACCCGCTGGGTCTCGAAAAGAACAAGCCCCGCCAAATCTGGACCCAGGGCGAGACGGAGTCCAGCTCCTGCTGGTTTCCCACCATCGACAAGCCCAACCAGCGGATGACCCAGGAAATCAGCATGACCGTGGAAAAGCAGTTCAAAACGCTTTCCAACGGCTTACTCACGTCCTCGCACGCCAACTCCGATGGCACCCGCACCGATACCTGGAAGCAAAGCCAGCCGCACGCGCCGTACCTGGCCACGATGGTTGTGGGCGACTATGCCGTGGTGAGTGACTCCTGGCACGGCAAGCCCGTCGATTACTACGTGGAGCCGCAGTATGCCGGTACCGCCCGGGCCGTATTCGGCCACACGCCCGAAATGCTGGACTTCTTCTCTAAAAAGCTGGGCGTGGAATACCCATGGGAGAAGTACTCGCAAATTGTGGTGCGCGACTACGTGAGCGGAGCCATGGAAAACACCAGCGCGTCCACGTTTGGCAGCTTCGTGCAGGCCACCCGCCGCGAGTTGCGTGATGCCAATTTCCAAACCAGCGAGTTCGTCATCGCCCACGAGTTATTTCACCAGTGGTTCGGCGATTACGTCACGTGTGAGTCGTGGGCCAACTTGCCCCTGAACGAGTCCTTCGCCGATTATTCCGAATTCCTCTGGGCCGAGCACAAGTATGGGGCTGATGAAGCCGGCCTGGTGCAGGAGATTAAAATCAATAATTACCTCGAAGAAGCCAACAGCAAGCGCGAGCCCCTCATCCGCTACCGCTACGTAAATCGTGAGGACATGCTCGACCGCCACTCTTATGACAAGGGCGGGCGCGTGCTTCACATGCTGCGCAAATACGTGGGCGACGACGCCTTCTTCGCCTCCCTCAACCGCTACCTCACCCAGAATAAGCTCTCGGCCGTTGAAATTTCCAAGCTGCGCACGGCTTTTGAAGAAACCACCGGCGAAGACCTGATGTGGTTTTTCAACCAGTGGTTTATGCAGCGCGGCCATCCCGAGCTACGCATTACCCACACCTACACCAACGGCCAGGTATCGTTGCGCGTGCAGCAAACGCAGGATACTCTGTTTCAGCCCGTCTATCGCCTGCCCGTCACGGTGGCCGTCTGGACCGGCAGCAACCAGCCCACCGAGCACCGCATCACCGTCACCAAAGCCGACCAGACGTTTCAACTGCCCGCCAACCAGAAACCGGTGCTGGTCAAATTTGATAACGAAAGCCAACTGCTGGCGCAGCTCGACGAATCCCGCACCACCGACGAGCTGATATTCCAGTACTACCACGCCCGGGACTACCAGCAAAAATCTGAAGTCTTGGACCTGCTCCAAAACAAGACGGCCGAGCTGGCCGTGAGCAGCCTGCTGCGCAATGCCCTCAACGACAAGTTCTGGAACGTGCGCCGCCTTGCCCTCGACCACCTCCGCCGCTACCGCGGCCCCGAGCCCGAAGGCATGCGCAAAGATATCCAGCGCCTCGCCACTACCGACCCCAATTCCCGCGTCCGGGCCCAGGCCATCAAAACTTTGGCCACCTTGCACGAGGGCAACTTCGGCCCCATCTACGGGGCCGCCGTGGGCGACAGCTCCGTTCTGGTCGCGGCCGCCGCCATCGAAGTATTAGCCAAAAATCCCGAAACCACGACCCTTAAGCAGGTCGCGGCCATCGACAATACGACTAGCAGTTCGCTCCTCGTCTCCATTGCCAGCTATTACTCCCTCAACGGTGGCCTCGACCAGTACCCCTGGTTCCTACGCCGCCTGCCCGACGTAGCCGAAGCGGACCTCTACGCCTACTTCCAGTCCTTCGGCACACTCATGACCCACATCCCGCCCGTAGAGCGCGATAAGGGCCTCAAAATGCTGGAAGAATACGCCCGCACCGCCCCGCGCTACGAGGTGCGACTGGGGGCCTACCGCGGCTTGGCCCTGTTGCTGCCCACCATGCCCACGCTGAAAGCCGTGCTGCAAAACATTCGTGATAAAGAAACGGATGACCGTCTCAAAGCTTTTTATAACCTTATGTAAGAGCATGATGCCAGTTTGGGGCAAAAAAAGAATTGCCTTTTTTTGCCCCAACGCTTGCCTTATGTCAGAAAAGCCTTAATTTTGCGACTCCTTACGAAACAATACTACTTCGGTAGTCATCGCATCAAAAGGGTCCGTTTTCCGGCAATCGGCCGGTCAGCATCAAATTGGGGAGGTTCCAGAGCGGCCAAATGGGACAGACTGTAACTCTGTTAGTGTAAACTTTCGAAGGTTCGAATCCTTCTCTCCCCACTTTTTTAGGCCAACTGCGGGAGTAGCTCAGCTGGTAGAGCGGCAGCCTTCCAAGCTGCAGGTCGCGGGTTCGAACCTCGTCTCCCGCTCATTTTTAGCATAAGCCGTTTTAGCTCAGTGGTAGAGCACTTCCTTGGTAAGGAAGAGGTCATGGGTTCAAATCCCATAAATGGCTCAGATTATAACACAAGTCCGCTGGTCTGAATATCTCAGCTCGGTGGCGCGGTTCTCTCAGGTAAGCGACGCACAGTTTTCTAGTAGTAGGGGCTGAGTCTCGCTTTCTTGTTGTAGGGTCGCATTTATCCTTCAAATTTACTTCACCACCTCTTTTTTACTCTTTACAATGGCTAAAGAAAATTTCGACCGGTCCAAGCCGCACGTAAACATCGGTACCATCGGTCACGTCGACCACGGCAAGACCACCCTGACCGCTGCTATCACCATGGTGTTGGCAAACCAGGGTTTGGCCGAAAAGCGTGACTTCTCTTCGATTGACAATGCTCCCGAAGAAAAAGAGCGTGGTATCACCATCAACACCTCGCACGTAGAGTACTCGACGGTTAACCGTCACTACGCTCACGTTGACTGCCCCGGTCACGCCGACTATGTGAAGAACATGGTAACGGGTGCCGCCCAGATGGACGGTGCTATCCTCGTGGTAGCTGCCACCGACGGCCCAATGCCCCAGACCCGTGAGCACATCCTGCTCGCCCGTCAGGTAGGTGTTCCTCAGCTGGTGGTGTTCATGAACAAAGTAGACATGGTGGACGACCCCGAGCTCTTGGAGCTGGTGGAAATGGAAATCCGTGAGTTGCTCTCGTTCTATGACTTCGACGGCGACAACATTCCGGTTATCCAGGGTTCGGCCCTCGGCGGCCTGAACGGCGATGCCAAATGGGTGCCGAAAATCGACGAGCTGATGGCTGCAGTCGATTCGTTCATTCCGATTCCTGCTCGTCTGACCGAATTGCCTTTCCTGATGCCTGTTGAGGACGTGTTCTCGATTACGGGCCGTGGCACGGTTGCCACCGGTCGTATCGAGCGCGGTATCATCAACTCGGGTGAGCAAGTTGACATCCTCGGCATGGGCGCTGTTCAAGGCCTGAAGTCGACGGTTACGGGTGTGGAAATGTTCCGCAAAATCCTTGACCGTGGCGAAGCTGGCGACAACGTGGGTCTGTTGCTCCGTGGTATTGAGAAAGAAGCCATCCGTCGCGGCATGGTTATCTGCAAGCCCGGTTCGGTAACCCCTCACCAGAAGTTTAAGGCCGAAGTCTACGTTCTCTCGAAAGAGGAAGGTGGCCGTCACACGCCGTTCTTCAACAACTACCGTCCGCAGTTCTACCTGCGTACCACCGACGTTACCGGCATCATCACCCTCCCCGAGGGCGTTGAAATGGTAATGCCCGGCGACAACATCACCATCACCGTTGAACTCATCGCCAAGGTGGCAATGGAGAAAGGCCTGCGCTTCGCTATCCGTGAGGGTGGCCGCACGGTAGGTGCTGGTCAGGTAACCGAAGTTCTCGACTAAGCTCTGGCTTAATCAGCGTAAAAAAGCCGCTCTCGACTCTTCGGGGGCGGCTTTTTTACGCTGAAACAGAATGGGGTATTTGTTTTCTCCACTGTTTCTCTTACCTTTGCACTCCCTTTGACGAAATGCGTTGGCGGGAAGTGTCTTTATACGAGTGTGGTGCAGCGGTAGCATACGGGTCTCCAAAACCTTTGACGGGAGTTCGAATCTCTCCACTCGTGCAATTTGGGCCGGTTGGCCCGCTCCATGTCGTTATCAGCAGCAACGCTGTTTTTCTCTCAAGCTATGGACAAACTGAGCAATTATTTCCGCGCCACCATCGAGGAAATGCGTTACAACGTAACGTGGCCTTCCACGACGGAGCTGCAAAAAAGCGCCGGTCTGGTGCTGATTGGTTCGCTCATATTTGCCGTAGTTGTGGGCGTCATGGACATCAGCTTTGAGTCGGTACTTAAAGCGTTTTATAACTCGTTTCGCTAATCAATAGTCAAGATGGGCGAATTGAAATGGTACGTGGTGCGCTCCGTGAGCGGCCAGGAAAAAAAAGCCAAAAATTACCTCGAAACCGAGCTCGGCCGGCATAGCCTAACCGAGTTGGTTCCCCAAGTACTGATTCCAGTGGAAAAGGTATTTGAGATGCGCAACGGCAAGAAGCGCGTCCGCGAGCGGAACCTCTACCCTGGCTACATTATCATCCACGCTGACCTCAGCCACGGCGAAGTAGACCACATCATCACCAGCACGCCCGGCGTAATTGGCTTCCTCGGTGACAAAGACAAGAAGGATTCGGCTAATAATAAGCCCGTCCCGCTACACATCACCGAAGTGAATCGCATCCTCGGCATCGTAGACGAAGCCGAGCAGCAAATCACCGCTACCCTCGACAAGCCTTATGTAGTTGGCGAGTTGGTGAAAGTAGTGGACGGCCCTTTCAACGGTTTCTCCGGTAACGTGGACGAAGTATTCGAAGAGCGCAAAAAACTTAATGTAGTTGTGAAAATCTTCGGCCGTTCGCAGCCAGTAGAGCTCAGCTACACGCAGGTAGAAAAAGAGATTTAATAACCCACCGATTATACCACGCCGACTGATTGCTCCGGGTCGGTGGGGCTTCCAACTAGGAGTTTACTAAACTGCGGCAAACACGAGTTACGACGTAGGCGCCCCAGCCAATTCAATCAAATGGCCAAAGAAATCAGAGGTTATCTGCGCTTGCAGATAAAGGGAGGCTCAGCGAACCCATCGCCGCCGGTAGGACCTGCACTTGGTAGCAAAGGCTTGAACATCATGGAGTTTTGCAAGCAGTTTAACGCTCGCACCCAAGATAAAGCCGGCCAGGTTTGTCCTGTACTAATCACCATGTACACCGACAAGTCGTTTGACTTCGTGGTGAAGACGGCGCCGGCTCCGGTGTTGCTCATGGCAGCAGCTAAGTTGACGAGCGGTTCGAAAGAGCCGAATCGGAACAAGGTAGGCTCCGTGACATGGGACCAGGTGCGCACCATTGCCGAAACGAAAATGGTTGACTTGAACGCCTTTAAGGTGGAGTCGGCGATGAAGTCGGTGGCTGGTACGGCCCGTAGCATGGGTATTACCGTCAGTGGCACTTCTCCTTTTGCTGAATAATTAAACGGAGAAACGACAGATGGCAAAAATCACAAAAAAGCGCAAGGAAGCCCTTGCCAAGCACGACCTCACGGAAGTGCGCAGCCTGCTTGAGGCTGCCAAAGTGGTGAAGGATATTACCTACACCAAATTCGACTCTTCGGTTGACATTGACGTTCGCCTCGGCGTGGACCCCCGCAAAGCGGACCAGATGGTCCGTGGCGTGGCCACCCTGCCCCACGGCACCGGCAAAACCGTTCGCGTACTGGCTCTCGTGACTCCCGATAAGGAGGCCGAAGCTTTGGCCGCTGGCGCCGACTTCGTGGGTCTGGACGACTACATCTCGAAAATCGAAAAAGGCTGGACCGACATCGACGTCATCATCACCATGCCGGCTGTTATGGCCAAAGTGGGCCGCCTGGGCCGTGTGCTCGGCCCCCGTGGTCTGATGCCAAACCCGAAGTCGGGCACCGTAACCACCGACGTAGCCAAGGCTGTGCGGGAAGTGAAAGCTGGTAAAATCGACTTCAAAGTCGACAAAACCGGTATCATTCACTGCTCGGTAGGTAAAGTTTCGTTTGACGAAAGCATGCTGGCTGAAAACGCCCTGGAAATTATCCAGACGTTGAACCGCCTGAAGCCTTCCTCGTCGAAAGGTACCTACATCAAGAGCATCACGCTCAGCAGCACGATGTCGCCCGCCGTTCCGGTAGACAGTCAGGTAAACTCCGCTAACTAATTAACCAACCAAACATGACCAGGGAAGAAAAACAAACCCTCGTGGATGAGTTGAGCGGAAAGATTCAATCGCACAACTCGTTCTACATCGTCGATGCTTCGGTGATGTCGGTAGCGAAAATCAACGAGTTTCGTCGTCTGTGCTTCAACCGCGGGATGGAATATAAGGTGTATAAAAACACCTTTATCCGGAAAGCGCTGGACACCTTGGGCCACGACACTTCGGAGATGGATGCAGCGCTGAAAGGCTCGTCAGGCGTGTTGTTCTCCTTGGAGAGCGGCTCGGCTCCCGCCAAACTGTTGCGTGACTTCTACAAGTCGCAGGCATACGGCCGGAACGTGACGCCCAAGCCCGTGCTGAAAGGCGCTTATGTAGATGCCAGCATCTACATCGGTTCCGACCAGCTCGAAGGTCTCACGACCCTCAAAGGCAAGCAGGAACTGCTCGGCGAACTCATCGGCCTGTTGCAATCACCCGCCAAGAATGTTATTTCGGCGCTGCAAAGCGGCGGCAACAAACTGGCCGGTATCCTCAAAACGCTTTCCGAAAAAGAGGCCGCCTAAGCGCCAACTCTTTTTCGACTTCAATAATAAATTTTCAACAACACATTTTTTTAACAATCTACAGAAATGGCAGATTTGAAAGCATTCGCTGAGCAGCTTGTAAACCTGACGGTGAAAGAAGTAAACGAATTGGCAACCATCCTGAAGGACGAGTACGGCATTGAGCCCGCTGCTGCTGCTCCCGTGATGATGGCTGGTGGCGGCGGCGCTGCGGTCGAAGAGGCTCCTGAGGAGAAGACGTCGTTCGACGTTATTCTGAAGGCTGCCGGCGGCGCTAAGCTGGCTGTTGTGAAGCTGGTGAAGGACCTGACCGGTTTGGGTCTGAAAGAAGCCAAGGAATTGGTTGATGGTGCTCCCAAGGCTGTGAAAGAAGGCGTAACTAAGGACGAGGCTGAGTCGCTGAAAAAGCAGCTCGAAGAGGCCGGTGCTGAAGTAGAGGTTAAGTAATTTCTGCTCCTGAAGCATTTCTGGACTCGCTTCGAATAAGGACTAGACCTGGCAACTTAGTCAGGTCTTTTCCTGTTTGTAGTCTGGTAGTTGCCTCGGGCTTCTGTTTTGAGAACCACCTGCGCCCCCTAGGCGCTTTTTTGGACTGTGCCCATATCTAAGCACTTGGCTTAACAAAGCATTTTCCTTTTGCCAGCATTTAGCTGGTGACTATAGTACGCTTCCGTGTCCATCTTTTAATCCCCCACGCATTGGCTACACCGAAAGCAAAAACGGCCGCGCTGAAAAAGGCCGCCGTCGCGCGAATCTCATTCGCAAAGATTAAAAAGGTTATTGAGTACCCGGACTTCCTGGACGTGCAAGTACGCTCGTTTCAGGAATTCTTTCAGTTGGAGACGGCTGCTGAGCGCCGTTCTAACGAAGGACTGTTCAAAGTGTTCGCCGAGAACTTTCCGATTTCGGACTCGCGCGAAAACTTCGTCCTGAACTTTATTGACTATCACGTCGACCCGCCGAAATATTCGGTCGACGAATGCATCGACCGTGGCCTTACTTATTCAGTGCCGCTGAAAGCCAAGCTCCGGCTGATTTGCAACGACAAGGACAACGAGGATTTCGAAACGATTGAGCAGGAGGTGTTCCTTGGTAACATCCCCTACATGACCGTGAAGGGCTCGTTTGTTATCAACGGTGCTGAGCGCGTTATCGTATCGCAGCTGCACCGCTCGCCGGGCGTGTTCTTTGCCCAAAGCAAGCACACGAACGGCACCAAGCTGTATTCGGCCCGTATTATTCCGTTCAAAGGTTCGTGGATTGAATTTGCCACAGACGTGAATAACGTGATGTACGCCTACATTGACCGGAAGAAGAAATTCCCGGTCACGACGCTGCTCCGCGCTATTGGCTACGGTACCGACAAAGACATTCTCGACCTGTTCGGTCTATCGGAGGAAGTTAAGGCCGACAAGAAAAATCTCAAGAAAGCCGTTGGTCGCAAGCTAGCTGCTCGGGTGCTGCGCACCTGGACGGAAGACTTCGTGGACGAAGACACCGGCGAGGTGGTATCCATTGACCGCAACGAAGTGTTGCTGGAGCGTGATGCCACGATTGAGGAAGCCGATATTGATGTGATTCTGGAGGCTGGCGCCAAGTCGGTCGTCATGCACCGTGAAAACGTGAACATTGCGGACTTCGCAATCATCTATAACACGCTGCAGAAGGATAACTCCAACTCGGAAAAAGAAGCCGTGGAGCAGATTTACCGTCAACTCCGGAACACGGAGGCTCCTGACGAAGAAACTGCCCGTGACATCATCCAGAAGCTGTTTTTCTCGGACAAGCGCTACGACCTCGGGGAAGTAGGCCGCTACCGGATTAACAAGAAGCTCCAGATTGGCATGGAACAAGAGTCGCGGGTATTGACCAATCAGGACATTGTGCTGATTGTGAAGTACCTGATTGGCTTGAGTAATTCGAAGGCTATTGTCGACGATATTGACCATTTGAGCAACCGTCGGGTGCGCACCGTGGGCGAGCAGCTTTACGCCCAGTTCGGCGTGGGCCTGGCCCGTATGGCGCGTACCATCAAGGAGCGCATGAACGTGCGCGACAACGAGGATTTTAAGCCGGTGGACTTGATTAATGCTCGGACTTTGTCCAGCGTAATCAACTCGTTCTTCGGTACGAACCAGTTGTCGCAGTTCATGGACCAGACCAACCCGCTGGCCGAGGTGACGCACAAGCGTCGCGTATCGGCGCTCGGGCCAGGAGGTCTATCGCGTGAGCGTGCTGGCTTCGAAGTACGTGACGTTCACTACACGCACTACGGCCGTCTTTGCACCATCGAAACGCCGGAAGGACCAAACATCGGTCTGATTTCGTCACTGTGCGTACACGCTCGCGTGAACGCCATGGGCTTTATTGAGACGCCTTACCGTGACGTGAAGAACGGCAAGGTGGACATGAGCACCAACGTGAAATTCCTCACCGCTGAGGAGGAGGATACCCACCACATCGCGCAGGCCAACTCCCTGCTCGACGACAAGGGAAACCTAACCCAGGAACTGGTGAAAGGTCGTTTTGAAGGAGACTTCCCGGTAGTAAACCCGTCGGAGTATTCCTACATGGACGTGGCCCCGAACCAGATTGTGTCGGTGGCAGCTTCGCTGATTCCGTTCCTGGAGCACGACGATGCTAACCGGGCCTTGATGGGCTCGAACATGCAGCGCCAGGCTGTGCCGTTGCTCCGCCCGGAGGCTCCGATTGTGGGCACGGGTTTGGAAGCACGCATTGCCAGCGACTCGCGGACGCTGATTATGTCGGAAGGTGAAGGCGTAATTGATTACGTGGACGCCAACAAGATTGTGGTACGGTACGACCTCACGGATGACGACGTCATGGTGAGCTTCGACGCCGAGCGTATTACGTATGACCTCATCAAGTTCCGTCGCACCAACCAGGACACTTGCCTCAACCTAACGCCGCTCGTGAAGCGCGGTGAGCGGGTGACTAAAGGCCAGGCTCTCTGCGAAGGCTACGGCACCAATCAAGGCGAACTCGCCTTGGGCCGCAACATGCAGGTAGCCTTTATGCCTTGGCAGGGTTACAACTTCGAGGATGCCATCGTTATCTCGGAGCGCGTGGTACGCGACGATATCTTCACCTCGATTCACATTGAGGAGTTCGAGTTGGAAGTGCGTGAAACCAAGCGTGGCGAAGAAGAACTGACTTCGGAAATCCCGAACGTGAGCGAAGAAGCAGTTCGTAACCTCGACGACAACGGCATCATCCGCCTCGGTGCGGAGGTGAAGGAAGGCGACATCCTGATTGGTAAAATCACGCCGAAAGGCGAGACGGACCCCACGCCGGAAGAGAAGCTGCTCCGTGCCATCTTCGGCGATAAGGCCGGCGATGTTAAGGATGCTTCGCTTAAAGCGCCGCCCTCTTTGCAGGGTGTGGTTATCGGCACCAAGCTGTTCTCGCGTCCTAAAAAAGACAAAAACCTGCGGGCCAAGTCGAAAAAGGAAGTGGAAGACCTGAAGGCCACCTACGCGCAGGAACTGCGTGGTGTGAAAGCCATCATGGTTGATAAGCTGGTGCAGTTGCTGGAAGGCAAGACGAGCCAGGGCATCAAGCACCGCTTCGGCGAGGAAATGATTGTCAAGGGTGTCAAGTTCAACCGCAAGAACATCAACGAGGGGATGTTCCCCGAGAAGAACCCCTACAAGGACGAAAGCAACTACGCCGTTCCGGAAGAAGTGAACCTGTTTAAGGACCTGATTCTGGAAGGTTGGACGGCTGATGCCCGCGTGAACGGTTTGGTGCTGGAGCTGGTGCGTAACTACGCCAAGCGCCGCAACACCATCACCGCCCGCTTCAAGCGTCAGCGCTTCACCTTGGAAGTTGGTGACGAACTGCCCGCTGGCATCGTGCAATTGGCCAAAGTTTACATCGCCAAGAAGCGTAAGCTGAAGGTGGGTGATAAAATGGCTGGTCGTCACGGTAACAAAGGGGTTGTGGCCCGCATCGTGCGCGATGAGGACATGCCTTTCCTGGCCGACGGCACGCCGATGGACATCGTACTGAACCCCCTGGGTGTGCCTAGCCGCATGAACATCGGGCAGATTTACGAAACCGTACTCGGCTGGGCTGGTCTGAAATTGGGTCGCACTTACGCTACCCCGATTTTCGACGGTGCTACCGAAGCCGAAGTTTCGGCAGAGTTGACCGCGGCGGGCTTGCCCGTATTCGGCCGGACTTACCTGCACGACGGCTTGACCGGTCAGCAGTTTGACCAGCCGGTGACCGTGGGCGTGATTTACATGCTCAAACTGGGTCACTTGGTGGATGACAAGATGCACGCCCGTTCCATCGGACCGTACTCGCTCATCACGCAGCAGCCGCTGGGTGGTAAGGCGCAGTTCGGTGGCCAGCGCTTCGGCGAAATGGAGGTGTGGGCATTGGAGGCCTTCGGTGCTTCCAACGTGCTCCAGGAAATCCTGACGATAAAGTCGGACGACGTGGTGGGCCGTGCGAAGGCATACGAAGCCATTGTAAAAGGCGACATTTTGCCCAAGCCAAACATCCCCGAGTCGTTCAACGTGCTGCTCCACGAATTGCGTGGTCTGGCACTGGAAATCACCTTGGAGTAATTAGTAGCCGCTTGATGCTTGTGGAGCCAATGCTTCGCAAGCATCAAGCGGCTTGACTGCCGGTAAGTAATAGGAGTGGCTAAATGAGCCGCTCTGGTAATAAAAAGTGAGAAAACGCTTCGGTGCCCGTCGCATGAGAAGCTGTTCCGAGATACGGTCAGAACAGTACTTAATTCTCTACGCGGCCTAATCGAAGGCCTTCTCGCTTTTAGCCTACCGGTCAGATAAGAAGAATTCGACCTTTTGAAAGTGCCTTTGCTCAACATACCTATCTGTTTCGCAAAGGCACTTTTCTAAGAGTCAAACTGTTTGAAACTCTTGCATTCTTCTGGCGAAGAATGAGGCGTCAAACAGCTCAAAGCCAACAGCTAACAGCTTAAACCCAATCAAATGGCTTTTGCAAAAAACAAGAAAATAGTTCAGGACTTCTCCAAAGTCACTATTTCGCTGGCCTCGCCCGAAGCAATTCTGGAGCGCAGCACCGGCGAAGTCGTGAAGCCTGAAACCATTAACTACCGCACGTACAAGCCCGAGATGGGTGGCTTGTTCTGCGAGCGGATTTTTGGTCCGGTAAAGGACTGGGAATGCCACTGCGGTAAGTACAAGCGCATCCGCTACAAGGGCATCATCTGCGACCGTTGCGGCGTGGAAGTGACCGAGAAAAAGGTGCGTCGTGAGCGCATGGGCCACATTGAGTTGGTGGTGCCCGTTGCCCACATTTGGTACTTCAAATCGCTCCCCAACAAAATCGGCTACCTGCTGGGCTTGCCCACCAAGAAGCTCGACCAGATTATCTATTACGAGCGGTACGTCGTAGTTCAGCCCGGTACCTTGGCTGAGGAAGGCGTACAGATTCTTGACTTCCTCACCGAGGACGAGTACCTGGACATCATCGACAAACTCCCCCGGGAGAACCAGATGTTGCCCAATGAGGACCCCAACAAATTCATCGCCCGCATGGGTGCCGATGCCCTGCACATGTTGCTGGAGCGCATCAATCTGGACGAGCTGAGTTACTCATTGCGTGACTCCGCCGCCCACGAAACTTCGCAGCAGCGTAAGGCTGAAGCGTTGAAGCGCTTGCGTGTGGTAGAAGCTTTCCGTGACGCCGCTACCCGCGTGGAGAACCGCCCCGAGTGGATGGTCATCCGCATGGTGCCGGTGATTCCCCCGGAATTGCGCCCTCTTGTTCCGCTCGACGGTGGCCGTTTCGCTACTTCCGACTTGAACGATTTGTACCGTCGCGTTATCATCCGCAACAACCGTCTCAAGCGCCTGATTGAAATCAAAGCGCCCGAGGTGATTCTGCGGAACGAGAAGCGGATGCTGCAAGAGGCCGTCGATTCGCTGTTCGACAACTCGCGCAAGGTGAACGCCGTGCGTGCAGAAGGCAACCGTGCCCTGAAGTCGCTGTCCGACATGCTGAAAGGCAAGCAGGGCCGCTTCCGTCAGAACCTGCTTGGTAAGCGTGTCGACTACTCCGGTCGTTCGGTTATTGTGGTTGGTCCGGAGTTGAAACTGCACGAGTGCGGTCTGCCCAAGAACATGGCAGCCGAGCTGTTTAAGCCGTTCATTATCCGTAAGCTCATCGAGCGCGGTATTGTGAAAACGGTGAAATCGGCCAAGAAAATTGTGGACCGCAAGGACGCAGTGGTTTGGGACATCCTGGAAAATGTGCTGAAAGGCCACCCAGTATTGCTCAACCGGGCTCCTACGCTTCACCGTTTGGGTATCCAGGCGTTCCAGCCGCGCCTCATCGAGGGCAAGGCTATCCAACTGCACCCCCTCGTTTGTACGGCTTTCAACGCTGACTTTGACGGTGACCAGATGGCTGTGCACGTTCCCCTCGGACCGGCCGCTATTCTGGAAGCCTCCATGCTCATGCTGGCTTCGCACAACATCCTGAACCCCGCCAACGGCGCACCCATCGCGGTGCCGTCGCAGGACATGGTTTTGGGCTTGTACTACGTTACCAAGGGCAAGCGTAGCACCGACGACGAGAAGATTGAAGGCGAAGGCCGCGTGTTTTACTCGGACGAGGAAGTGGTTATCGCCCTCAACGAGAACAAGCTCTCGAAGCACGCCTACATCAAGGTGCGGACGCAGATTCGGGATGAGAACGACGAGATGGTGACCAAGGTGATTGACACCGTGGCCGGCCGCGTCCTCTTCAACCAGATGATTCCGGCAGAAGTCGGTTTCGTGGACGAGCTGCTGACCAAAAAGAAGTTGCAGCAAATCATCTCGACGGTATTCAAGCGCACGGGCATGGCCCGCACCGCGCAGTTCCTGGACGACATCAAGACCCTCGGTTTCCAGTCGGCCTACAAAGGCGGCCTGAGCATGGGTCTGGGCGACATCCAGATTCCGAAAGAGAAGGACGAGCTGATTCTGCAAGCCCAGAACGACGTGAAAGCGGTAACCCAGAACTACCAGATGGGTCTGATTACCGACAACGAGCGTTACAACCAGGTCATCGACATCTGGACGCGCATCAACAACCAAATCACGGAAACGCTGATGGGTCGTTTGGAGCGCGAAAACCAGGGCTTCAACTCCATCTACATGATGATGCACTCGGGAGCCCGTGGCTCGCGCGAGCAGATTCGTCAGTTGGGCGGGATGCGTGGCCTGATGGCCAAGCCCCAGAAGTCGCTGCAAGGCTCGATTGGCGAGATTATCGAAAACCCGATTCTGTCGAACTTCAAAGAAGGTCTGGACGTAATCGAGTACTTTATCTCGACCCACGGTGCCCGTAAGGGCTTGGCCGACACGGCCTTGAAAACGGCTGATGCCGGTTACCTGACCCGTCGTCTGCACGACGTGGCGCAGGATGTGATTGTGAACGAGCAGGACTGCGGCACGCTGCGGGGCATCGACACGTTTGCGCTCAAGGACAACGAGGACGTGGTGGAGCTGCTGGCTGAACGCATCCTGGGCCGCGTGGCCGTGCACGACATCATCGAGCCCCGCACGGGCGAAATGATTTTGGTGGCGGGCAACGAAATCAACGAAGAAGTAACCCGTCGGGTTGATTTGGCGGGCATCGAATCGGTGGAAATTCGCTCGGTGCTGACCTGCGAAAGCAAGCGCGGCATCTGCGCCAAGTGCTACGGCCGCAACCTGGCTTCGGGCCGCATGGTGCAGCGTGGTGAGGCTGTCGGTGTTATTGCCGCGCAGTCGATTGGGGAGCCCGGCACGCAGCTCACGTTGCGTACTTTCCACGTAGGTGGGGTGGCATCCAACATTGCGGTGGAGTCGAACATCAAAGCCAAGTTTGCGGGTGTGGTGGAGTTTGAGGACATCCGTACCGTGACCACCACCACCGCCGATGGCGTGAAGGGGGCCGTGGTAATGGGACGCTCGGGCGAAGTCCGCATCGTGGAGAAAGGCACCGGCCGCGTCTTCATGACCAACCACGTTCCCTATGGCTCGTTCATGCTCGTGAAGGAAGGGCAGGAAGTGGAGAAAGGCACTGAGTTGAACAACTGGGACCCGTACAACGCCGTGATTTTGGCCGAGTTCGACGGTACCGTGCAGTTCGATGCCATCACCGAAGGCGTGACGTATCGCGAGGAGTCGGACGAACAGACCGGTCACCGCGAGAAGGTTATTATCGAGTCGAAAGCGAAGGACCAGAATCCGTCCATCATCATTCGCCCCGGTAAAAAGGGCGATGTTGAAGGCCAGAAAGGCTACAGCATTCCCGTGGGTACCCACTTGAACGTGGAGAATAACGAGAAAATCAAGGCGGGCCATATCCTAGCCAAGATTCCGCGCTCGGTGGGCAAAACCCGTGACATCACGGGTGGTCTGCCCCGCGTAACGGAGCTGTTCGAAGCCCGGAACCCGTCGAACCCGGCCGTGGTGTCGGAAATCGATGGCGTGGTAACTTACGGTACCGTGAAACGCGGCAACCGTGAAATCTACGTTGAGTCGAAAGACGGTGTCAAGAAGAAGTACATGGTACCGCTGTCGAAGCACATTCTGGTGCAAGACAACGACTTTATCCGCGCCGGCATGCCGCTATCGGATGGGGCCATCACGCCGTCCGACATCCTGAGCATTCAGGGTCCCGGTGCCGTGCAGGAGTACCTCGTGAACGAGATTCAGGAAGTGTACCGCTTGCAGGGCGTGAAAATCAACGACAAGCACATCGAGGTGATTGTGCGGCAGATGATGCAAAAAGTCGTGATTCTCGATGCCGGTGACACGTCGTTCCTCGAAAATCAGGTGATTGATAAAATCCTCTTCATGGCCGAGAACGACACGATTATCGACATGAAAGTCGTGACCGAAGCCGGTGACTCAGCCAACATGAAGCCCGGTCAGATTGTGACGGCCCGTCGCCTCCGCGACGAGAACAGCAGCCTGAAACGCCGCGACCTGACCTTGGTGCAAGTGCGCGACGCGCAACCTTCGGTTTCGCGCCCCACGTTGCAAGGCATCACGCAAGCGTCGTTGGGTACGGCCTCGTTTATCTCGGCGGCCTCTTTCCAGGAGACGACCAAGGTGCTGAGCGAAGCCGCTATTCGTGGCAAATCCGACCAGCTCTTGGGCTTGAAGGAGAATGTCATCGTCGGTCACCTCATTCCGGCCGGTACTGGCTTGCGCGAGTACACGCGTCAGATTGTAGGCTCGAAAGAGGAAATGGAGGCTGCATTAGCCGCCAAGGCTGCCGAAGAAGCAGTGCCTGTCAAGCGGCCCAGCCGCGCCGGCAAGCGCGAAGTGTCGGCTGAGTAAGCCAACCCTTTAAAGCAAGAAGAGGCCGACCGGTGCAAACCGGTCGGCTTTTTTGTTTTCCTTTGTTAGAACATGGATAACGTCCCATCAGGAACCATTTTCTGTAGGATTGCAAAGCGACTAGGGAAGGTTATTGCAGTAACACTTTGCTTATTCGTGGTCTTTATGCTTCTTCTCATATACAGGGCTGATTCCATGTAACCAATCTTTCAGAAAGACTATGCAACCAACCGACCAAAACCCGGACCCCAACGCCATCAACATTGAGCTTTCCGAAGCCATGGCCGAGGGCGAATACGCCAACCTCGCCATGATTGCGCACAGCAACAGCGAGTTCGTGATTGATTTCATCCGCATGATGCCCGGCCTGCCCAAGGCCAAGGTGAAGGCGCGTATCGTCGTCACGCCTGAGCACGCCAAGCGCCTCCTGCAAGCTCTCACGGAGAACATCGAGCGGTTTGAGGCCGCCTTTGGGCCCATCAAGATGCAGAACGAAGCCCCGAGTTACCCGATGAACTTCGGCGGCGCGGTAGGGGAGGCGTAAGCTGAACTGGAAGCTTTAGCTGCTAAAGCGTCTTCACTAGATAGTGGAGGCGCTTTTTTGCTGCCCCTCCGGCAACCTCACTCCCTGACCCCCTCTCCAAAAGAGAGGGGAAACCGGTCTTGCGCAGGCGTCAGGCGCCCCTCTCTTCTGGAGAGGGGCCGGGGGTGAGGTTGCCGGAGGGGCGACTTCGCAACAGCTACAGAAAATTAACATCCTCACGCTGTTTGCTATTGCGGCGAAATAATCTTACCTTTGCAAGCCAAATTTCAGGGGCAAACGGCTCCAAACAAACCATCCACTAAATGCCAACCATCAATCAGTTAGTACGAAAAGGCCGTGAGGCTTTGACTACCAAGTCGAAGTCGCCCGCCCTTGATTCGTGCCCGCAGCGTCGGGGCGTGTGCACCCGTGTGTACACCACCACGCCTAAGAAGCCGAACTCGGCTATGCGCAAAGTGGCCCGTGTGCGCCTTACCAACGGTAAGGAAGTAAACGCATACATCCCCGGTGAAGGCCACAACCTCCAGGAACACAGCATTGTGCTGATTCGTGGCGGCCGGGTTAAAGACTTGCCAGGCGTGCGTTACCACATTATCCGTGGCGCCCTGGACACCGCCGGTGTAAGCGGCCGCACGCAGCGCCGTTCGAAGTACGGTGCCAAGCGTCCGAAGCCCGGTCAGCCCGTAGTGGCCGCCAAGGGTGCACCCGCTAAGAAGAAGAAATAATTTATTAGTTGTCAGTTGCCAGTAATCAATTGCCGGGGTGTGTAAATCCTGATAATTGACCGCTGGCAACTAACAACTGACAACTAAATAAACCAATGAGAAAGTCAAAACCAAAGAAGCGCATCTTGCTGCCGGACCCTAAATACAAGGAGACGCTGGTGACCCGCTTTGTGAACTACATGATGTACGATGGTAAGAAAAACCTGGCCTACACCATTTTCTACGATGCCTGCGACCTCGTAGAGGCCCGCACTAAGGAAAGCGGCCTCGAAATGTGGCGCAAAGCGTTGAACAACGTGATGCCGACCGTGGAAGTGAAAAGCCGCCGCGTAGGTGGTGCCACTTTTCAGGTTCCGATTGAAGTGCGCGCAGACCGCCGCATTTCGGTAGGTGCTAAATGGATGATTCAGTACGCGCGTCGTCGTGGTGAGAAGACCATGAAGGACAAGCTGGCTGGCGAAATCATCGCTGCTGCTAAAGGTGAAGGTGCTGCCGTTAAGAAGAAAGACGACACCCATCGCATGGCCGAGGCTAACAAAGCCTTCTCGCACTTCCGATTCTAATCAGCTTTTAGCAGCTTGGGGTCTTAGGTTCTTGGATTTTTTTGACGGACTGTTCTGTTAAACGACCCAAGACTCTAAGACCCCAAGTCGCTAAGACCCTAACCGAAATCATGGCCGTTAACAAAGACCTACAATACCTCCGCAACATCGGGATTATGGCGCACATCGACGCCGGTAAGACCACGACGTCGGAGCGTATTCTGTATTACACGGGTAAAACCCACAAAATCGGGGAAGTGCACGATGGTGCCGCCACGATGGACTGGATGGAGCAGGAGCAGGAGCGCGGCATCACGATTACCTCGGCTGCCACGACTACTTTCTGGAACTACCCTACCGACATCAAGGGCGAGCCAGTTGCGGATACCCACCAGTATAAAATCAACCTGATTGACACCCCCGGCCACGTAGACTTTACGGTGGAAGTGGAGCGTTCGCTGCGCGTGCTTGATGGTGCCGTGGCACTGTTTTGTGCCGTGTCGGGCGTAGAGCCGCAATCGGAAACGGTGTGGCGTCAGGCTGACAAGTACAGCGTGCCCCGCATCTGCTTCGTGAACAAGATGGACCGCGCCGGTGCCGACTTCTTCAAGGCCGTAAACGAAATCAAAGAGAAGCTCGGTGCCAACCCCGTGCCGCTCCAGATTCCGATTGGCGCTGAAGATACCTTCAAAGGCGTTGTCGATTTGCTGACCGGCAAAGCCATTGTGTGGGACGATGCCACCGAAGGCAAGTCGTACAGCGAAATTCCGGTGCCCGAGGACTTGGTGGAAACCGTGGCCGAGTGGCGCCAAAAGCTCGTGGAGAGCGTGGCCGAGTACGACGACGCGTTGCTGGAGAAATTCTTCGATAACCCCGACTCCATCACCAAGGAAGAAATGATGGTCGTTATCCGCCAGGCGGTAATCGACATGAAATTTTCTCCAGTGCTCTGCGGCTCAGCCTTCAAAAACAAGGGTGTGCAGACCATGCTGGATGCTGTGATGGCTTACTTGCCGTCGCCACTCGACATGCCCGCCATCATGGGCACTCACCCCGACACCGGGGCGGAAATTGTGCGTCACCCCGATAACTCGGAGCCGTTCACCGCGCTGGCGTTCAAAATTGCTACCGACCCCTTCGTGGGCCGCTTGTGCTTCTTCCGCTGCTACAGCGGGGTGTTGGACGCCGGCTCGTACGTGCTCAACAACCGCACCGGCAAGAAGGAGCGCATCTCGCGCCTCATGCAGATGCACTCCAATAAGCAGAACCCGATTGATAAAATCCAGGCGGGTGACATTGCGGCGGGTGTTGGTTTCAAAGACATCAAAACCGGTGATACGCTGAGCGAAGAGAAGCACCCCATCGTCCTTGAGTCGATGAGCTTCCCGGAGCCGGTAATTGGCTACGCTATTGAGCCGAAGACCCAGGCCGACGTTGATAGAATGGGCATGGCCATCGCCAAGCTCATCGAGGAAGACCCCACGCTGAAAGTCAACACCGACCCCGAGACCGGTCAGACGGTGTTGCGCGGCATGGGCGAGCTGCACTTGGAAATCATCATCGACCGTATGCGTCGTGAATTCAAAGTGGAAATCAACCAGGGTGCCCCGATGGTGGCCTACAAGGAGATTCTCACCAAGAAAGTCGACCACCGCGAAACCTACAAGAAGCAGACCGGTGGCCGCGGTAAGTTCGGCGACATCCTGTTTGAACTCGGTCCGAAAGAAACCGAGCCCGAAAAGCCCGGCTTCGAATTTGACAACGCCATTGTGGGCGGTGTCATCCCCCGCGAATTTATTGCCCCCATCCAGAAGGGTTTTGAAGAGGCGATGAAGCAAGGCCCCCTGGCTGGCTTCCCGATTGAGGGCATGAAAGTGCGCCTCTATCACGGCTCTTTCCACGATGTTGACTCGGACGCTCTGTCGTTTGAACTCGCCGCCCGTGGTGGTTTCCGTGAGGCGGCCCGCTTGGCTGGTCCCAAATTGATGGAACCCATCATGAGCGTGGAAGTGGTATGCCCCGACGAATACACGGGTCCCGTAACCGGCGACTTGAACCGCCGTCGTGGCCTGATGAAAGGCATGGACACCAAAGGCGGTGCCCAGCTGATTAAGGCCGACGTGCCGTTGTCGCAGCTGTTTGGCTACGTGACGGACCTACGGACGATTTCCTCGGGTCGGGCTTCGGCTTCGCTCACCTTCTCGCACTACGAGCAGGTGCCGCAAAGCTTGGCTGATGCCATCATTGCTAAAGTAAAAGGAGCTAAATAATACCGGTCACTAACTTGGTCAATCGGACCAAAACCACCAATGAATCAGAAAATTCGCATTAAGCTGAAGTCCTACGACCACAACCTCGTAGACAAATCGGCCGAGAAAATCGTGAAAGCAGTGAAGGCCACCGGTGCCATCGTTAGCGGCCCGATTCCTTTGCCGACCCAAAAAGAAAGGTTCACCGTGTTGCGCTCGCCCCACGTGAACAAGAAGAGCCGGGAGCAATTCCAGCTTTGCACCTACAAGCGCCTTGTGGACATCTTCTCGACTTCATCGAAGACCGTGGATGCACTCATGAAGTTGGAATTGCCCAGCGGCGTTGACGTAGAAATCAAAGTCTGAGGATTCGATTTCAGTGTTAATTAAGAAAAAGCCCCCCCGCATTACTGCGGGGGGGCTTTTTCTTTAGAACTTGCGGGGCTACCACTATGCACCTATGCCATTACAATCCATCTTTACCCTTGCCCGCCTGCACCGGGCCGCCTTGTTCTTCTGTGGCTGCGTCATCGTCGGTATCTTCATTGCCAATTGGTTTCGCATATTGCCAAGTATCGGTATGGCGGGTATCGCCGTGACGGGCCTTGTATATGCGGCCGCGTACCGCCGCGTAGCCCACTGGAACCTATGGCCGGTGTTCGGCAGCCTGTTTCTGGTGTTTCTCGTGCACCTTCTACAAGGCTTCAACACCGAAACCGCCAGTATGGGAGAGTACGGCAGGGACGTGGTGCTGCAACTGCCGTTTCTGGCGTTGCCATTGGGTTTCTGGCTGCTACCTGCCTTGCCCGGCCGCTACTTGCGGTGGCTATGGCTGCTATTAATAGGTATGACAGTGCTGGCTGCTACTGGCGCGACCATCAACTACCTGCTACACGCCCGCGAAATCAACGAAAGCTACCTCCACTCGAAGGTGATGCCGACGGAACCGGACCATATCCGTTTTAGCCTCATTATCACTTTGGCCATCGCGGCCGCCACATTGTTGCTGGCGCATGAAGCCCTGCGAACGGTGTGGAGACGTTGGGTTGGTGGAGCCATTGTAGTGCTGGCGCTTTTTCTGCATTTGTTGGCGGTGCGCAGCGGCGAAATGACCTTCTACGCCTTGGGCGGTCTGTCTATTTTGTGGTTGGTGCTTCGCAAGCGACAGTGGAAACAAGCCGGCGCACTGGCGGCGGTACTGGTGTTGCTACCAGTCTTCAGCTTCGTGGCATTTCCCACATTTCGTAATAAGTTCTACAATACCCAGGAGGACGTAGGCAAGGTTAAGCAAACTAATAGTGCGGAAGGCAAGAACTACTCCATCGCCGCACGGGTGTATTCCTACAAAGCCGCGCTAGCCGTATGGCAGGACAACAAGCTAGTAGGAGTGGGGAAGCCGGACTTGGAAGGGGAGATGGCTAAGCGCTATGCTACGCTCTACCCCGAAATGGGTGCCAAGTTCTACATCCAACCCCACAACCAGTACCTCTACAATCTAGCCGCCTACGGTGCTTTGGGCTTGCTAATATTCTGCATCGGCCTTTTCTACCCCGCGTGGTGGGCCCGCCGCAAACGCGCGCCGCTGCTGCTTGCCCAATATGTGAGCATTGCCCTTTCCTTCTTGGTCGAATACACGCTGGAAACGCAGATTGGCCTCGCCTTTGTGGTGTTCATCTTGCTACTTGCACTGCAAGGCTCCCTGCCCTACGAGGAAGAGGACAAGACCTGGCGTCCAGCCTAGCGTCAGGCTCCCCCTCTCCATGGGAGAGGAGGGTGAGGTTCTCGCCAGAACGGCCGCACTTGCGCGAGCTAACCGCCTCACCCAGAAAATATTTCCAATCCTGCTTGTGATTCCCAAGCCTTTTTTCCTATCTTTGCACTCCCTTAGCGAAAACGGCACTCGGTCGTTTTCTTTTTGTGTCATTTAATCATTAACAGAATGCCTGGCATCATCGGTAAGAAAATCGGTATGACAAGCCTCTTCACTCCGGATGGGAAAAACATTCCCTGCACGCTCATTGAAGCGGGTCCGTGCGTAGTGACGCAGGTTAAGACTATCGCGAATGACGGCTACACCGCCATTCAAATTGGGTACGGCGAGAAGAAAGTGAAGAACACCACCAAAGCCTTGGTAGGTCACTTCACGAAAGCCGGTACTACCCCCAAGAAAAAATTGGTCGAATTCCGCCTCGACGCCGAATCGACCTACGCCGCCGGCGCAATCATCGACGCTACCCTCTTTGCCGAAGGCGAATTTGTGGACGTTGTTGGTACCTCCAAAGGCAAAGGTTTCCAGGGCGTTGTGAAGCGTTATAACTTCCAGGGTGTTGGTGGCCAGACCCACGGTCAGCACAACCGCCTGCGTCACCCCGGTTCTATCGGTGCGTGCTCTTGGCCTTCGCGCGTATTCAAAGGAATGCGCATGGGTGGCCGGATGGGCAACGACCGCGTGAAAGTGCAGAACCTGAAGGTGATGCGCGTAGTAGGCGACAAGAACCTGATTCTGGTGAGCGGCTCGATTCCCGGTGCTAAGAATTCTTACGTGGTAATCGAGAAATAGACGATACGATGGAACTCGCAGTATACAGCCTCAAAGGCGAAGACACCGGCCGCAAGGTGACCCTGTCTGACGCCATCTTCGGTCTCGAAGTAAACGAGCACGTGATGTACTTGGACGTGAAGCAGTACTTGGCCAACCAGCGCCAGGGCACGCACAAATCCAAGCAGCGGAACGAGGTGCACGGCACCACGAAGAAACTGAAGAAACAGAAAGGTACGGGCGGTGCCCGCGCCGGCAGCATGAAGTCAGGTGTGTTCGTAGGTGGTGGCCGGATGTTCGGTCCGCAGCCCCGCGACTACAATTTCAAGCTGAACAAGAAGACCAAGCGCGTAGCTCGCCTCTCGGCTTTGTCCAGCTTGGCCAAAGACGGCAAAATCTCCATTGTGGAGAACATTGCCATGGACGCTCCCCGCACCAAGGACTTCGTTGCCATCATTGACGGCCTCAAGCTGAACAATGGCAAAAAGACCATGCTCGTGACCGGTGAGGTCAATAAGAACGTCATCCTTAGCGCCCGCAACCTGCAGAAAGTGAAAGTGTCGACGCCTATCGGCCTCAACACCCACGACCTGTTGAACACGGACACGCTCCTGATTTCGGAAGACGGCATGGCTTCATTGGTTGAACTCTATAGCACCGCCGAATAATGAGCACGCTAAAACGCCCCATCGTCACCGAAAAGGCCACTGGCCTGAACGAGAAAGGTCGCTACACTTTCGAAGTAGAGCGCACCGCCAACAAAGTGCAAATCAAGAAGGACATCGAAACGCTGTACGGCGTGACGGTAACCGACATCAACACGATGCGCACCATTGGTAAAATGAAGTCGAAAGGCACCAAAGGCGGCCAGGTTTCTGGTCGTCGTGCCCACGGCAAGAAAGCTATTGTTACTGTGAAGGAAGGCGACATCATCGACTTCTACAGCAACCTCTAGGCTTCGCCTCAATTTTCCGCCGCAAAAGCACAACTAGCTAGTAATGGCACTTAAAAAACTCAGACCAACAACCCCAGGGCAACGCTTCCGCGTTGCGCCGGCGTTTGACGAGATTACCTCGTCGACTCCGGAGAAGTCTTTGATGACTTCCCTCCCCAAATCGGGTGGCCGGAACTCTTCCGGTAAAATGTCCAACCGCTACATCGGCGGTGGTCATAAAACCCAGTACCGTATCGTGGACTTCAAGCGCGACAAAGCCGGCGTGCCGGCTACCGTGAAGACCATTGAGTACGACCCCAACCGCACCGCCCGCATCGCCCTGCTCAGCTACGCTGACGGCGAGAAGCGCTACATCATCGCACCCGCCGGCATGACCGTGGGTACGACCGTAGTATCGGGTACGGGTGTGGCTCCCGAAGTGGGCAATACCTTGCCGCTGCGCGAGATTCCCCTCGGTACCATCCTCCACAACATTGAGCTGCAGCCCGGCCAGGGCGCGGCCATGGCTCGCTCGGCCGGTACCTACGCCCAAATCGTAGCCCGCGAAGAGAAGTACGCCACGTTGAAATTGCCTTCCGGCGAGATGCGCATGGTACTTGTTACCTGCATGGCCACGGTTGGTACGGTATCCAATGGTGACCACATGAACACCCGGATGGGTAAGGCTGGCCGTAACCGGTGGGCTGGTCGTCGTCCCCGCGTTCGTGGTGTGGTTATGAACCCTGTCGACCACCCAATGGGTGGTGGTGAAGGCAAGTCGTCGGGTGGTCACCCGCGCAGCCGTAACGGTATTTTGGCTAAAGGCCAGAAGACCCGTAACAAGAACAAGTATTCGGAGAACCTGATTGTGAGCCGCAAAGGCAAGAAGTAACATATGGCACGTTCACTCAAAAAAGGGCCGTACATTGACTTCCGGCTGGAAAAGAAAGTCACGGCACTCGAAACGGCTGGAAAGAAATCGGTGGTAAAGACCTGGTCGCGCCGCTCGATGATTTCCCCGGATTTCGTTGGCCACACATTCGCTGTTCACAACGGCAATAAGTTCATCCCGGTGTATGTGACCGAGAACATGGTAGGGCACAAGTTGGGCGAATTCGCCCCAACGCGTAACTTCCGTGGTCACGTCGCCAAAAAAGATAAAGGCAAGCGCTAAGATGGAAGCAGTAGCAAAACTCCGCAATGTGCCGACCTCGCCTCGTAAGATGCGTCTGGTGGCCGACCTCGTGCGCGGCAAGAAAGTGACGCAGGCCCTTGGCCTGTTGCGCTTCGAAGCCAATATCGGCGCCGAGAAGATTGAGAAACTGCTCCTTTCGGCTTTGGCCAACTGGCAGCAGCACAACGAAGAAGAGCGGATTGAGGACGCAAACCTCTACATCAGCGAAATCTTCGTGGACGAAGGACGCCAGTTGAAGCGCCTGCGCCCCGCCCCCCAGGGCCGTGGCCACCGCATTCGCAAGCGGAGCAACCATGTGACGCTGAAAATCGACACGAAAGTGGAGAAGCTCAGCAGCAAAGGCGCTAAAGAAGCTGCCACTACTGAAAACCCTAAGGCCGACGCCAAATCCTAATTTAATATGGGACAGAAAGTAAATCCGGTTGGCTTCCGCTTGGGAGTTATCAAAGGCTGGGACTCCAACTGGTACGGCGGCAAGGACTTCGCCGAGAAATTGGTGGAGGACGAAAAAATCCGCAAGTACATCAACGCTCGCATTCAGAAAGGTGGCATCAGCCGCATTGTGATTGAGCGCACCCTGAAGCGCATCACCATTACCATCAACACGGCTCGTCCGGGTGTGGTAATCGGTAAAGGCGGCCAGGAAGTAGACAAGATTAAGGACGAGCTGAAGCAAATCACCAGCAAAGACGTTCAAATCAACATCTTCGAAATCAAGCGTCCGGAGTTGGATGCCAAACTGGTCGGCGAGAGCATCGCCCAGCAGTTGGCCGCTCGTATCTCCTTCCGTCGCGCCATGAAAATGTCAATCCAGGCTGCAATGCGTGTTGGTGCCGAAGGCATCAAGATTCAGTGCGGTGGCCGCCTCGGCGGTGCTGAGATTGCCCGTTCGGAGCAGTACAAAGAAGGTCGGACCCCGCTGCACACGCTGCGTGCGGACATTGACTACGCTTTGTCGGAAGCTCAGACCGTGTATGGCAAAATTGGTATCAAGGTGTGGGTGATGCGCGGTGAGGTGTTCGGCAAGCCCGACCTCTCGCCCAACCAGCAGCTCACCAACCCCGGTGGTGATGCCGGTGGACGTCGTGACGACCGTGGCCCCCGTGGCGAGCGTCGTGAAGGCGACCGTGGCCCGCGTCGTGACGGTGGTGCCGGTGGTGCCGGTGGCCGTGGTGGTAACGACCGTGGCGGCAACGCCGCTGGTGGTGCTCCCCGCGGTGACAACGCCGGTCCCCGTCGCAATGGCCCCGCCGCTGGTGGTGCAGCCGGTGCCGCGCGCGGCCCGCGTCGCTAGACGATTCTAAAATGAGCGTTCTGAATTAAAGAGACGCCATGCTGAGCTTGCCGAAGCATTTTGCCCGCTTCGTTGACCAATTGAGATTAGCGAAGCACGCGAGATGCTTTGACAAGCTCAGCATGACGTTCTGAATTACCGGACGTTCCTCTTTCTTCTGATTTCTTTTAAATTTCAATAAAATGTTACAACCGAAAAGGACCAAGTATCGCAAGATGCAAAAGGGTCGCGTAACAGGCCTAGCCTACCGCGGCAGCTCCATTGACTTCGGTTCGTTCGCTATCAAGTCGCTGGAAGTATCGTGGATATCGGCTCGCCAAATTGAGGCAGCCCGTATTGCCATGACCCGCGCCATGAAACGTGAAGGGCAAGTATGGATTCGCATTTTCCCCGACAAGCCGATTACCAAGAAGCCCGCTGAGGTGCGGATGGGTAAGGGCAAAGGCTCGCCCGAGTATTGGGTGGCCTGCGTGAAGCCGGGTCAAATCATGTTCGAGTCGGACGGCGTTACGCTGGAAGTAGCCAAAGAGTCGCTGCGTCTCGCGGCTCAGAAGCTGCCGGTTCGTACTTCATTCGTGGTTCGCCGCGACTACACGGACGCTGCCTAAGATGAAAAACAAGACCGATAATAAGGGCCTTTCCGCCGACGCGCTGAAAGAGCAAATCAAAACCGAGCAGGCTACGGGCCAGCAGCTGCGTTTCGCTCATGCGATTTCGCCCCTGGAAAACCCCGCCCGTCTCAAGGCCAACCGTAAAAACGTCGCCCGCTTGCTCACCGAGCAGACGCGTCGGAACAACGAGCAGGCCGCTAACCCCGCTTAATTCCGATGGCAACCGACGTAACAACCCAAGACCAAACCGCTGCCGATGAAGCCTCGCGCAACATGCGCAAGGAAATCACCGGCAAGGTGACGAGCTCCAAGATGGATAAGTCCATCACCGTGGCTGTGGTGCAGAAACAAAAGCACCCTAAATACGGCAAGTTCGTGACAAAAACCACGAAATTCCACGCCCACGACGAGAAAAACGAGTGCGGCGAAGGCGACACGGTCCTCATCATGAGCACCCGTCCCCTGAGCAAAACCAAGCGGTGGCGCCTGGTGGAAATTGTTGAACGCGCTAAATAATCTAACTCGATGATACAGCAAGAATCCCGCCTGACGGTGGCCGATAACAGCGGCGCCAAGGAAGTCCTCTGCATCCGCGTTTTGGGTGGCACGGGCAAGAAATACGCCAGCGTTGGTGACAAGATTGTGGTGGCCATCAAATCGGCTATCCCTTCCGGCAACGCCAAGAAAGGCACCGTGAGCAAGGCTGTGGTCGTGCGTGTGAAGAAGGAAATCCGCCGTAAGGACGGATCGTATATCCGCTTCGACGACAACGCCGCCGTATTGCTCAACAACAACGACGAGCCCCGCGGCACGCGCATCTTCGGGCCAGTAGCCCGCGAGTTGCGTGAGCGTCAGTTTATGAAAATCGTATCCCTAGCCCCCGAAGTACTCTAAGCCATGGCTATCAAGAAAGCAGACCCCGTGCAACTGCACGTAAAGTCGGGCGATACCGTGAAGGTGATTGCTGGCGACGAAAAGGGTAAATCCGGCATCATCAAGTCGGTAAATCGGGTGACCCAGCGCGTAATCGTAGAGGGTTTGAACCTGGTGACGAAACACAACAAGCCGAGCGCCAAATCGCCCCAGGGCGGCATCACCAAGATGGAGGCGCCCATGCACGTGAGCAACGTGCAGGCCATTAACCCCACCACTGGTGAGCGTGTGCGCAAAGGCGCCGCAGCTGCTGCAGCCCCCGCTGCCGCGCCTGCCAAAGCCAAGCGTGCCACTGCCAAGAAAACGGCGTAACCCGCCCCCCTTATCATGGCCCGTCTCAAAGACATTTACAAGAAAGACATCGTACCCGCGCTCCAGGAGAAATTCCAGTTCAAGAGCATTATGCAGGTACCCCGTGTCACCAAAATCTGCATCAACCGCGGCATTGGCGCGGCCGTAGCCGATAAGAAATTGGTCGACAACGGCGTGGAAGAGTTGACGGTTATCACCGGTCAGAAAGCCATCGCCACCATCGCCAAAAAATCGGTGTCGAACTTTAAGCTCCGCGAAGGCATGCCTATCGGTGCCAAAGTAACCCTGCGCGGCGAGAAAATGTACGAGTTCATGGACCGTCTTCTGACGGTGGCCCTGCCCCGCGTACGTGACTTTAAAGGTATCAACGACAAAGGTTTTGATGGTCGTGGCAACTACACGCTTGGCGTAAAGGAACAAATCATCTTCCCCGAAATTTCGATTGATAAAATCAAGGGCATCTCGGGCATGGACATTACCTTCGTAACCAATGCCGAGAACGACGAGCAGAGCTACGAGCTGCTCAAGGCTTTCGGTATGCCGTTCGCTAACGCTAAAAAAGAAGCTTAATCTCCCGAACTCATGGCTAAAGAATCCATCAAAGCACGGGAGCGCAAGCGCATTGCCACCGTGGCCCGCTACGCTGAGAAGCGCAAGGCTCTAAAAGCTGCCGGCGACTACGAAGGTCTCGACAAGCTGCCCAAAAACGCTTCGCCCGTGCGCCTGCACAACCGCGACATGATTGACGGCCGCCCCCGCGGCTACATGCGCAAGTTTGGCATCAGCCGCGTGCGTTTCCGCGAAATGGCTCTCGCCGGGAAGATTCCCGGTGTGACTAAGTCGAGCTGGTAGTCCAGTCAGGCTTCTGCCCACAAAAAAAGCCCTCAAGCAATTGGGGGCTTTTTTTGTGGATAATGGTTAAGGTCCGGGATATGCTGCTGGTAGGCGAGGTAAGCAAGCTGCAAAAAGTTTAAGCTCGATTTAAGTAGTCCGCTTGCATAAGTGTCACGTTTTCCGTTACCTTTGCACTCCGAAATACTGGGGAAGGCCTCAAAACCATTTGGCAGGTTGCCAAAAGAAACCATTGGCTGTGCCGTCGCCGGACATGCCAAGTAGTCTTAACCGAAATTTCGTTGGTCCCGTTGGGCACCCGGCGAAATTTTCTTATCTTTGCGCTCCGAAAAAAGTGGACGCATTTTAATATTCAATGAATACTGACCCCATTGCCGACTACCTGACCCGGGTTCGCAACGCCATCAAGGCGAATCACCGGGTGGTAGAAATCCCGGCCAGCAATATCAAAAAGGAAATCACGAAGGTGCTCTACCACAAGGGCTACATTCAGTCGTACCGATTTGATGATTCTTCGGTTCAGGGCACCATCAAAATTGCCTTGAAGTACAACCCGACCACGAAGGCGCCCGCCATAACCAAACTGCAGCGCGTTTCGACGCCCGGTTTGCGTCAGTACGTGGCCGCCGACAACCTGCCCCGCGTCCTCAGCGGCTTGGGTGTCGCCATCATCTCGACTTCGAAAGGCGTGATGACGGAGAAAGAGTGCAAAACCGAGAACGTGGGCGGCGAGGTGCTGTGCTACGTGTACTAATCCGGAACCGCTTTAGCAAATTCAATTATGTCACGTATTGGTAAACTGCCGATTTCTGTCCCCGCTGGGGTCGATATTTCGGTCGACAACGATAACGCAGTGACGGTGAAAGGCCCTAAGGGCTCGCTAACCACGAAAGTGGACCGCGATATCATCGTTGCCATCGAAGACGGTACCCTCACGGTAACCCGTCCCACCGAGCAGAAGCGCCACAAGGCCATGCACGGTCTGTACCGCTCGCTCATCAACAACATGGTGGAAGGCGTTAGCAAAGGTTTCGAGAAGAAGCTGGAGCTGGTAGGCGTAGGCTACAAGGCCTCGCTCGTAGGCAGCACGCTGGAGTTGGCCCTCGGCTACTCGCACAACGTGTACATTGCCCTGCCGGGTGAAGTGTCGGCTACAGCCGTTACTGACAAAGGCAAAAACCCGATTGTTACGCTGACCAGCATCGACAATCAGCTGCTGGGCCAGGTGGCCGCCAAAATTCGTTCACTGCGCAAAGTTGAGCCCTACAAAGGCAAGGGTGTGCGTTTCGTGGGCGAGATTATCCGTCGCAAAGCTGGTAAAACGGCCTCTAAATAAATTCGCATCATGGCTTTTGATAAGGCAACTCGCCGCAAGCGGATTCAGCGCATCATCCGCACGAAAGTGTCTGGTACGACGGAGCGTCCGCGCCTGTCGGTGTTCCGCAGCAACACGGGCATTTATGCCCAGATTATCGACGACACGACCGGCCGCACGCTGGCTGCTGCTACGTCGAAAAAAGTAACCGCCGAAGGTGGTAACGGTGTAGCTCTGGCTGCTGCCGTTGGTCGGCAACTCGCCGCTGTAGCCCAAGAGAAAGGCATCACGAAAGTGGTGTTTGACCGCTCGGGCTACCTCTACCACGGTCGCGTAAAATCATTGGCTGAAGGAGCCCGCGAAGGCGGCCTCAATTTCTAAACTATCATGGCGCAAGAACGCGACAATAATCGTCCTGGCGGAGACCGTCAGCGCAGCAACGACCGCGACCGGAACAAGGATAACTCCCGTATGGGCGCTGATTCCGACTTCAAAGAAAAAGTAGTAGCCATCAACCGCGTAGCGAAAGTGGTGAAAGGCGGTCGCCGCTTTAGCTTCTCTGCCATTGTGGTAGTGGGCGATGGCAACGGCAACGTGGGCTACGGCCTCGGCAAAGCCAATGAAGTAACCGACGCCATTGCCAAAGGCATTGACGACGCCAAGAAGAACGTGGTGAAAGTGCCTATGTACAAGCACACTGTTCCTCACCTCATGGAAGGCCGCTACGGCGGTGGTTTCGTGCTCATCCAGCCCGCAGCGGCTGGTACGGGTGTAATCGCCGGCGGTGCAATGCGCGCCGTGTTCGAGAGCGCTGGTATCAAGGATGTGCTGGCGAAGTCGAAAGGCTCGTCGAATCCTCACAACGTGGTAAAAGCTACGTTTGCAGCCCTCGCCAAAATGCGCGACCCATTGCAAATCGCTCAAGCCCGTGGTATTTCTTTGGCCCGCGTTTTTAACGGTTAATTGACATGGCACAAATTCAAGTAAAGCTCGTGCGCAGCGCCATTGACCGCCCCGAGCGTCAGAAGCGCACCGTTCAGTCCCTCGGCCTGAACAAACTCAACAGCACCGCTACCCACGAAGTAAACCCGTCCGTTATGGGCATGGTTAAAAGTGTGCAGCACCTGCTCCAAGTAACCGAACTGTAAGACTATAATCGTCATGCTCAATCTCAGCAATCTATCGCCCGCTTACGGCTCGACTAAAAACGAGAAGCGGATTGGCCGGGGCGAAGGCTCCACGCGCGGTGGCACGTCGACCCGTGGTCACAAAGGCGCCAAGTCGCGTTCGGGCTACAAGCGCAAGTCCGGTTTTGAAGGTGGCCAGATGCCCCTTCAGCGCCGTGTGCCTAAGTTCGGCTTCACAAACATCAACCGTGTAGAGTATAAAGCCATCAATCTTGATGCGCTGGTTACCCTTCTCGAAAAGAACAGCACTACCACCATGGACGCTGCCTATTTCGTTGCTAACGGCTTGGTTTCCAAGAACGCTAAAATCAAAATTCTCGGTCGTGGTGAAGTAACTACGGCGCTGGAAGTTCATGCTCACGCATTCTCGAAGTCGGCTATTGAAGCCATCGAGAAGGCGGGCGGCAAAGCGGTAACGCTCTAAAAGCTACCTTCGGCAATGAATAAGTTTATCGAGTCGATAAAAAACATCTTTGCGATTGAGGATTTGCGTACGCGAATCCTCAATACGCTTTTCTTCATTGCCATCTATCGCCTCGGCGTGTACGTGGTGTTGCCAGGCGTTGACCCCACCCAACTCAAGACGGGTGCTGAGGGTTTGTTTGGTATTCTGGATACGCTGCTCGGCGGCGCATTTAGCCACGCGTCGATTTTCGCGTTGGGCATCATGCCCTATATCTCGGCCTCTATCGTGCTGCAGCTGCTCACGATTGCCGTGCCCTACTTCCAGAAGCTACAGAAGGAAGGTGAGTCGGGACGTAAGAAAATTAACCAGTATACTCGGATTCTCACGATTCCGATTGTGTTGGCTCAATCGGTTGGTTTCATTGCCACGATTAACGCTGAGGCCATCATCAATCCCGGCACATTCTTCACCGTTTCGACCATGATTATCATCACGGCCGGCACGTTGTTCTGCATGTGGCTGGGTGAGAAAATCACGGATAAAGGTATCGGCAACGGTATTTCCATGATTATAATGATTGGCATCGTGTCGCGTCTCCCCGGTGCCATCATTGGTGAGGCTGCCGCCAAAGGCGTAAATAAGTCACTCATTTTCCTGTTGGAAATGGTAGTGCTTTTCCTCGTCGTAATGGCGGTTATTGTGCTTACTCAAGCTGTTCGCCGCATCGCGGTGCAATATGCTAAGCAGGTAGGCGGCACTACGCAGCTCGATGCACAGCGTCAGTTTATTCCCCTCAAGGTGAATGCAGCCGGTGTAATGCCAATCATCTTCGCGCAGTCGTTGATGTTTGTACCGGCTATCGTGGCTTCGGTGTGGCAGAATCAGAGTGATATGGCTAGCTACATTGGCGTGAAGTTCTCGGACTACACTTCGTGGCAGTACAACCTGACCTTCGGTCTGCTGATTATCATCTTCACTTACTTCTACACGGCCATCAGTGTCAATCCTAACCAGATTGCCGATGACTTGAAACGGAGTGGCGGTTTCGTGCCCGGCGTGAAGCCAGGCCGCGAGACTTCGGAGTATATCGATGAAATCCTGACGCGTGTAACGTTGCCAGGTGCTGTTGCTCTTGCTCTGATTGCCATTTTTCCGGCCATTGCCTTGTTGCTTGGTGTAACTCGTCCTTTCTCGGCTTTCTATGGCGGTACGTCACTCATCATCATGGTGGGAGTGGTACTCGACACGGTAAACCAGGTGCAGAGCTACTTGCTGATGCAGCACTACGACGGCATGATGAAATCAGGCAAGCTGCGCGGACGCACAGCACAGCCTATTTCGATAGCTTCGTAGGTAGTAATGGCAAGCGGCAGCATTCAATACAAAACTGAAGAAGAGATTGACCTCATCCGGGCCAGCGCATTAGTGCTGGCCAAGGCCCACGGCGAAGTCGCAGGCTTGGTGAAAGAAGGAGTGACGACGCGGCAGCTTGATAAGCGCGCGGAGGAATTCATCCGGGACCACGGCGGAGTACCATCCTTCAAAGGATACAACAAGTTTCCCTATAGCCTATGCCTGTCGCCGAATTCGGTGGTTGTGCACGGGTTCGCCACCGATGAGCCGCTGAAGAGTGGCGACATACTGTCGGTGGATTGCGGAGTCTTTCTGAATGGTTTTCATTCAGATAGTGCCTACACTTACCCAATCGGGGAGGTGGCGCCGGAAGTACTGACGCTGTTGCGGGAAACCAAAGCGTCATTGTACAAAGGCATCGAACAAGCCGTGAGCGGCAACCGTGTGGGCGATATCAGCTACGCCATCCAAAACCATGTGGCCCCGTTGGGCTATGGGGTGGTACGCGAGTTGGTTGGTCACGGAGTTGGCGCGAAACTGCACGAGAAACCCGAGGTGCCGAATTATGGCAAACGGGGCTCCGGGCCGCTCTTGCAAACAGGTTTGGTGTTGGCCATTGAGCCGATGGTAAATCTGGGCAAGAAGGATGTGGTGCAGGAGGCGGATGGCTGGACTATCCGTACCAAGGACCGCAAACCATCGGCGCACTTCGAGCACACCGTAGTAGTTAGAAAAGAAAAGGCGGAGATTCTTACCTCCTTTGAATACATAGAAAAAGCACTGCAGCAGTAGCCCTTATGGCAAAACAAGCCTCTATTGAGCAGGATGGGACCATCCTGGAAGCCCTTTCCAACGCCATGTTCCGCGTGGAATTGGAAAACGGTCACCAGTTGATTGCCCACATTTCGGGCAAGATGCGGATGCATTACATCAAGATTCTGCCCGGTGACAAGGTTAAGCTGGAAATGTCTCCCTACGACTTGTCGAAGGGCCGAATTAAGTATCGTTATAAGTAAACTTCCTTCCTGTGCTGCTATCAGGTAATCCCTGAGCCGTAATTGGTCAATTGGTAGCAGTTCCGGTTGGTATTGTCTTAAGCTTAGTAATCCTAGTAGTTGTTCTCCGATTGTTTGCTGGTAAAACTGACAAGCATAAGCAAGAAAGAACTTCTGGCCTACCCTGTTTTAAAGAAGTTAATTTTTGCTCATCATGAAAGTCAAAACCTCCATCAAAAAGCGTAGCGTCGATTGCAAGATTGTACGTCGTAATGGCAAGCTCTACGTCATCAACAAGAAAAACCCCCGCTTTAAGCAGCGTCAGGGTTAATCCTAATTTTAGAATCCCGGAACCTTGGGTACTGAGAAGCTGGTTTAATCCATCTTCCCGCCTTCCAAGCAGTTGCCGGGTTTCTGTCCGCAAACACATAACCACACACAATGGCTCGTATCGCAGGGGTTGATATCCCGGACAACAAGCGCGGCGAAATCGCCCTGACTTATATTTTCGGCATTGGCCGGAGCAATTCTCAGAAAATCCTGGTGAAAGCCGGGGTTGACATCAACAAGAAAGTGAAGGACTGGACTGACGAGGAGTCGGGTGCTGTCCGCGCTATCATTGCTGCTGAGCACAAAACGGAAGGCGTGCTGCGCTCGGAAGTAACGACGAACATCAAGCGTTTGATGGACATCGGTTGCTACCGTGGCCTGCGTCACCGGAAAGGCCTACCAGTTCGTGGTCAGCGTACCAAGAATAACTCGCGTACCCGCAAGGGCAAGCGTAAGACGGTGGCTGGCAAGAAAAAGGCAACCAAATAATCTCACACGGGAATCGGCGCTGGCGGCTGCGGATAATGCATCCGCGCGGTCAGCGCCAACACCTCCCGCATTTTTTGCGATAACCAAATGGCACAAAAAAGAAAAGACAAAGCCAAGAAGCGCGTTGTCGTGGTGGAGCAGGTGGGCCAGGTACATATCCGTGCCTCGTTCAACAACATCATCATCTCCATTACCAACAACAACGGTCAAGTTATTTCGTGGGCTTCGGCCGGCAAGATGGGTTTCCGTGGTTCGAAAAAGAACACGCCCTACGCCGCCCAAATGGCGATGAGCGACTGCGGTAAAGTGGCCCACGACTTGGGTATGCGCAAAGCCGAAGTATTCGTGAAAGGCCCCGGTTCGGGCCGTGAGTCGGCCATCCGCGCCCTCGGCAACGTGGGTATTGAGGTGACCACCATCCGCGACGTAACGCCGCTGCCGCACAACGGCTGCCGCCCCCCCAAGCGTCGTCGCGTTTAGTTTTTCACTTCAGAAATTAGATTACAATGGCACGTTATACCGGCCCTACCTCAAAAATTGCCCGTCGCTTCAACGAGCCGATTTTCGGCCCGAGCAAAGCGCTCAATAAAAAAGCCTATCCTCCGGGCCAGCACGGCCGTGGCCGCCGCAAAAAGCAGTCGGAGTATGCTGTCCAGTTGATGGAAAAGCAGAAGGTAAAGTATATGTACGGCATGTTGGAGAAGCAATTCGAAAACCTGTTCCACAAAGCGGCTGCGCTGCCCGGCATCACCGGCGACAACTTGCTCGCCCTGTTGGAAGCCCGTTTGGACAACGCTGTGTACCGTTTGGGCATTGCTTCGACGCGTCGCGCTGCCCGCCAGCTAGTTGGTCACAAGCACATCACCGTGAACGGTGAAGTGGTGAATATTCCTTCTTACCACCTCCGTCCTGGCGACATTGTGGCCGTGCGCGAGAAGTCGAAGTCGTTGGAAGCCATTGCTACTAGCTTGTCAGTTCGTAACTCACGCCAGTTTTCCTGGTTGGAGTGGGATGGTAAGGAGATGGCTGGCAAGTTCATCAACGCCCCCGCTCGTGAGTTGATTCCGGAGAAAATTACGGAGCAGCTTATTGTCGAACTGTATTCGAAGTAATTAGCGCTATTAGATGCGGCTCGGCAATTTGCCGGGCCGCACTTGTGCTTTTACCTCCCCCAATTTTTCATTATTTTTAACGCCCAACATATGTCAATCCTAGCTTTTCAGATGCCGGAGAAAGTGGTGATGGAGAAATCCGACGACTTCACCGGGACGTTTGAATTTAAGCCGCTCGAGAAGGGCTACGGCGTCACCATCGGTAATGCCTTGCGTCGCATTTTGCTGTCGTCGCTGGAGGGCTTTGCTATCACGTCGGTTCGCACGAACAGTGTGCTGCACGAGTTTTCGACCATTGAAGGGGTGATTGAGGACATGTCCGAAATCATCCTGAACCTGAAAATGGTCCGCTTCAAGAAGACGAGCGATGCCATTGCCGATAAAATCACCGTGCGCGTCAAGGGTCAGGAGACCTTTTCGGGCAGCGACATTGGCAAGTTTGCCAGCGGTTTTGAGGTGTTGAATCCCGACCATGTCATTGCCCACCTTGACCCAAGCAAAGAGCTAGAGTTTGAGTTGACAATTGCTCGTGGCCGTGGCTACGTGCCCGCCGACGAGAACAAGCCGACCGACCAAGTCTTCGGTCAAATCGCTATCGATGCCATCTACACGCCCATTAAGAACGTGAAGTACAGCATTGAGAACACCCGGGTGGAGCAAAAGACCGACTACGAGAAGCTCGTCATTGAGATTCAAACCGACGGTTCGATTCATCCGGAGGAAGCACTGAAGGGTGCGGCCAATATCCTCATCCAGCATTTCATGCTATTCTCCGACAACACGATGACCCTCGAAGGTCCGCGGGTGACGGAAGATGAGCCGATTGACGAGGAAACCATGCAAATGCGCAAGATGCTCAAGACTCCTCTGGAGGACATGGAGCTCAGCGTACGCGCTAAAAACTGCCTCAAGGCTGCCGACATCAAGACGATGGGTGAACTGGTGACCTTGGAGATTGCTGACATGATGAAGTTCCGCAACTTCGGTAAGAAGAGCCTCACCGAGCTGGAAAACCTGGTTGAAGAGCGTGGCTTGGAGTTCGGTATGGACCTTGGGAAGTATCGCCTCGACGAAGACTAGGTTTTATAATGTGGAGATGTGATGAGGTGGAAATGTGAGCTTCGTGCTCAATCCACAATTTTCACATCTCCACATTTTTTTTGTTTTATCACATTTATTCACAGTGCGCCCAAGGGGCAGCGGTTCTAATGAGGCTCAGGCCCGCCGTGGTCGCCGCCCGCAAGCGCATACTTTTTCAAACGTCCAATGAGACACGGAAAAAAGATTAACCACCTGGGTCGGACTACCGCCCACCGCCACGCCATGTTGTCAAACATGTCGACGTCGCTCATTATCTACAAGCGCATCACTACCACGGTAGCCAAGGCCAAGGCCCTGCGTAAGTACATCGAGCCACTGCTGACCAAGTCGAAAGATGACACGACGCACTCCCGTCGGATGGTGTTCGCGGCATTGCAGGACAAAGAATCCATCAAGGAATTGTTCGGTACGATTGCGGGCAAAATTGCTACCCGTCCCGGTGGCTACACCCGCATCATGAAGTTGAGCGACACGCGTTTGGGTGACAACGCCGAAATGTGTATCATTGAGTTGGTTGACTTTAATGAGACGTTGCTGGAGGCTAAGTCGGCTGCTGCTGAGAAAGCCACTACTACCCGTCGTTCGCGCAGCCGCAAGAAGGCTACGACCGGCGACGACGCTACTTCGGCTACTGAAGTGAAAGCTGAAGCTGTGGCTCCTGCTGCTAAGGAAGAAGCTGCTCCGGCTGCTGAGGCGAAGGCTGACGAAGCTGGTGCTTAAGTAACGCGAGTTGCTAAAAACAGACGAGGGCTACACCGTGAGGTGTGGCCCTCTTTTTTATTGAGGTATGGGTCGATTTGCGTTCCATTATCCGGTGTGGGGTAGCGTTGCGGCCTTGATTCTGACTGCAAACGTTTGGTGCCAGTGGAGTTGGTACGTGCCAGGAATTGCCAATGGCGTTGTGCTTATGCGCGTCGATTCGCGTAGGTTTGTAGCTCATTTAACTGTTTCCAAACGACCTGCTATGAGCTTCATTTCGCAAATTCACGCCCGCCAGATTTTTGATTCCCGTGGTAACCCGACGGTAGAAGTTGATGTCACGCTCGATTCGGGCGTGGTGGGCCGGGCGGCGGTGCCTTCGGGCGCCAGCACCGGTAAGCACGAGGCGGTGGAACTGCGCGACGACGATGCCAGCCAGTTTATGGGCAAGGGCGTGCTGAAAGCGGTGGAGAATGTCAATTCCCGCATTGCGGAGGAATTGGTGGGCTTCTCGGTCTATGAGCAAGCGTTACTCGACAAAATTATGATTGAGCTCGACGGTACGCCTAATAAGGCTAACCTGGGGGCCAACGCTATTTTGGGCGTGAGCCTGGCGGCGGCTCGCGCGGCGGCGCAGGATGCCGGCATGCCGCTTTATCGCTATATCGGCGGGGTAGGGGCTTCGACGCTGCCGGTGCCGATGATGAATATTCTGAACGGAGGCTCGCATGCCGATAATTCGATTGATTTTCAGGAATTCATGATTATGCCCACGGGCGCTTCGTCGTTTTCGGAAGCGCTGCGCTGGGGCACCGAGATTTTTCACCACCTGAAGAATGTGTTGAAAAAGCAGGGCTTCAGCACCAACGTAGGGGATGAGGGCGGCTTTGCGCCGAACATCAAATCGAACGAGGAAGCTATCAAAATTGTGCTGCAGGCCATTGAAACGGCTGGCTACCGGCCGGGCGAGGACGTGTTTATTGCTATGGACGCGGCCGTATCGGAGTTCTACGAGGATGGAGTGTACCACTTCAAGAAAAGCACCGGCGACAAGCTGACTTCGTCGCAGATGGTGGACTACTGGGCTGATTGGGTGAAGAAGTACCCCATTATCAGCCTAGAAGATGGCATGGACGAGGACGACTGGAGTGGCTGGAAGGCGCTGACGGACCGCGTGGGCAAGCAGACGCAACTGGTGGGCGACGACCTGTTCGTGACCAACGTGGACCGGTTGCAGCGCGGTATCGATGAGAATATTGCCAACGCCATTCTCATCAAGGTGAATCAGATTGGTACGCTGACGGAAACTATCGCGGCCGTGAACCTGGGTCGCCGCAACGGCTACAAAAGCATCATGAGCCATCGTTCGGGCGAAACGGAGGACAGCACGATTGCCGATTTGGCCGTGGCGCTGAACACGGGTCAGATTAAGACGGGCTCGGCCTCGCGCTCGGACCGGATGGCTAAGTACAACCAATTGCTCCGCATTGAAGAGGAGTTGGGCGAGGTAGCGTACTTCCCAGGAAAGAAAATGTAATTATTTCGGTTCTTGCAAAAACAAACGGCCAATTTTGCTACTGCAGAATTGGCCGTTTGTATTACCTTTATCCTGATGAATCTACCTTCCTTTATTAGCCCCATACTGCGAACAGTACGAAGCTTTTACTTCCTTACCGGCGTAGGGTTTCTGGTGTGGATGCTGGTGTTTGACGCCAACGATTTGGGCAAGCAGTTTGACATTTACCGCAAGTGGAAAGAACTGCGAAACGAGAAACAGTATTACCTCGATAACATTGAGGTAGTGAAGCGAGAGCGGGCTGAACTGATGAGCTCACCAGCGCTGCTGGAGAAATTTGCGCGGGAGAAGTACCTGATGAAGCGGCCCGGTGAGGACGTGTTTGTACTAGTGCCTGCCACCACCGAATAATAACTTGCGGGCGGCCTGATTTAGTGATATTGACTGAGTATGTGCCAGATTGATAGCATTGTACGTCATAAGTGAGTTCCTTCTTTTTTAACCTTTCACGTTTTTTGTATGAAGCAAAGCTACCCTGCCGCTTCGCGGCTGTTCTTTTTGATGTTGGGTTTGGCGCTGTTAGGGTTTGCCCAGCCGGCCAGCCTGCGGGCCCAAACGTATGCGTTGCCGGCAAGCGGGACCAATAACTTTACCACCTGCTCTGGCACGTTGACGGACGATGGCGGTTTAAACGCTCCGTATTCTCCCAGTGCCAACGGCTCTACGACGCTAACGCCGGCCACGGCGGGCAATAAAATTCGACTACAGTTCACCTCTTTTTCTGTGGAGTCGAGCTACGATTTGGTGTACATCTACGATGGGCCCAACACCAGTTCCCCGCTGATTGGAACGTATGATTCCAGCAATCCTCCTACCACCGTGTTCGGTACAACCGCCTCAGGAGCCCTGACTGTGCGCCTGACTTCCGATGGCGTGGTGCAATTTGGCGGCTTTGAGGCTACCATTGGGTGCGTGACCACGGTGCCACCGCAGGCTCAGGCTGACCTGGCGCTGCAAGGAGCTTCGCTCTCGCCGTTGAGTGTGGTGGCCGGAGGTAATTTGTCGGCTAGCAGCTCCATCTACAATCTGTCGGGAGCCACGGCCAGCAGCAGCAGTGTGGGCTATTATTTGTCCACCGATGCCGTACTCGATGCTGCCGACCAATTGCTGGGCAGCTCGATGGGATTTTCGCTGGCCGTTGGCCAAGCATCGTCGCGCTTCGCCAACTTTCAGGTGCCGGCAGGCACAGTGCCCGGCAACTATTTTATTCTGTTCGTGGCCGACTACCTCAACCAGGTACCGGAAAGTAATGAGGGCAACAACGTGACCCCGGTGAACATCAGCGTGACGCCGCCCAGCATTGACCTGACCATTCCGCAGGCCGGAGTTACCCCGCTGAACGTGGCTCCAGGGAGCCCGCTCAGCCTGAACTGCCAGATTATCAACCAAGGCAACGCCGTGGCCAGCAGCAGCAGCGTGGGCTATTACTTCTCTACCGATGCTACCCTCGACGCGGCCGACCAACTGCTTACTTCGCAGTTTGGGGGTCAGCTTTCGCCCAATTTCCCGTCCTCGCGTTTCGGCACGGCGGCAGTACCGCCCGGCGTGGCACCAGGCGCGTACTTTATCCTGTTCGTGGCTGATTATCAGAATCAAGTGGGTGAAACCGATGAAAACAACAACGTAAGAGCGGTTAGCTTCACGGTGTCGCCTCCTGGTGTTGACCTGGTTATTACCCAGGAACAGCTGTTTCCATCATCAGCGGTTGCCGGTAATTTTCTGCAGGTCAACTGCTTGATAGTGAACCAAGGCAATATTCAAGCGAATACGAGCACGGCGGGTTTCTATCTCTCCACCAACCAGGTGTTTGATGTTGCAGATGTGTTGTTGAGCACTACCCAAGGCGGGACGCTCTTTGCTAACCAGACCAGCTTCCGCTCGTCGAACCCCCAACTGCCTGCCAACACGGCACCGGGCAGCTACTTCGTGCTGTTCGTGGCCGACCCGCAGGCTCAGGTGACCGAGGTAAACGAAACGAACAACGTGCGAAGCCTACCCCTGTCTGTCATCGCTCCGAGCATCGATTTGCAGGTATCAAGCACCTTTCTTAACCCTTCCTCTGTAGCACCGGGCGGCGTTACGGCGGCATCGTGTGTGCTTTTCAACCAGGGCAATGCCGTGGCTAACCCGGCCACGGTGGGCTACTATTTATCGACCAACTTAGTGCTGGACGCCAATGATATATTGTTGGCTAACACTACTGGTAGCGTGTTCGGCTTCAACAGCTCCTCGCGCTTTGCCAACCTCACGGTGCCGGCTGGCACGGCCGTGGGCAGCTATTATGTGCTGTTTGTAGCTGATTACCTGGCACAGATAAGCGAGACCAACGAACTCAACAACGTCACTTCGGCGCCGTTGCAAGTGGTTGCTCCCGGCGTCGACCTGATAATCCAGCAGCCATTTCTTTCGGCAGGCAGTGTCACCCCTGGCTTTATGATTAATGCCAGCTGCAGCATTCAAAATATTGGCAACAGCATTGCTAATAGCAGTACGGTAGGCTATTATTTGTCGACTAACGCACAGTTTGATGCCAGCGACGTGCTGCTGAATACGGTAACTGGTTTCGCTCTGGGGGGCGGCCAAAGCTCGCAGCGCTTCACCAACCTGGTAATACCCACGGGCACCACGGCGGGCAACTACTTCGTGCTGTTCGTGGCCGACCCGCAAGCCCAAGTGACCGAAACCAACGAAAACAACAATGTGATAGCGCTGCAGTTGACCGTAACTGGTCCCTTCCTCGGCACGGTTGTCCCTTTCTCTGGCGCGGCTACTGTTACCACCTGCACGGCCACTATTTACGACCACGGCGGGTTTGGTAACTACGCTGACAATGCCAACGGTACCCTCACTATCTTGCCCGCTACGCCGGGCTCACTGGTGCGGCTCACCTTCAATTCGTTTGTGGTGGAGCAGTGCTGCGACCGGCTTAATATCTACGACGGACCCAATGCGCAGTCGCCGTTGTTGGCCTCGCTCAGCTCGATGCCCGTGGGGCCCATTGTGGCTACCAATTCGTCGGGTGTGCTGACGCTGGTGTTCACCACTGATGGCAGCGTAACCGCTTCCGGCTTCGAAGCCGTGGTGAGCTGCACGGCCCCGCCGCAACCCGACTTATTGCTGACGCAAATCGGGGCGTCGCCCTCATCGGTGCCAGCAGGCGGCAGCTTGTCGTTGAGCACCATCGTGGCTAACCAGGGTTCGGGCTCCGCCAGTAGCTCGGCAGTGGGCTTCTTCCTGTCAGTCGACCAACAGCTTGACGCCAGCGACCGCAATCTGGGTACCAGTGCTGGCGGTGCGCTGGGTCCTAACCTCGACGGCGCCCGCAACCTGCTGACTATGGTGCCTGCCAATGTGACGCCGGGAGCCTACTACGTGCTAGCCGTGGCCGACCCCACAAACGCCGTGAGCGAGACGAATGAAGCCAACAACCTGGCTGCGTTGCCCGTGACGGTAACCCAGGCCTTGGCCAGCCGCGAGCAAACCGCCGGCTATGCTGTTGTCGTCGTCCCCAACCCCGTGGCAACTGGCCAAGCGCTTCGCGTGCAGCTCAGCGGCCCCGGAGCATCCTGCGTGGCCGAGCTGAGCCTCTACAACGTGCTGGGCCAGCGGGTGCGTACGCAGCCGTTGGCATTGGGAGCTGGGCGGGCCAACCTGGCCGAAGTAACGACTCAAAACCTGGCCACTGGTGTGTACACCTTACGCCTCACTGGTCCAAACCTGAGCATTACGCGCCGCGTGGTGATTGAGTAGCCAGTGGGTGCTATCCCGCTCCTGGCGGGACGAGAACGCGGGGGTGGCTGTCCGGGCATGGTGCCGGGAGAGCCGCCCCCGCTTATTTTTGACCGTGCAAGACCCTCCAACTCCCACACGGAAGCCCCGACTGGCCAGCCATTGCTGGCATGCGTGCACACGAGGCGCGGGGCTAGCTGTGCTACTTATGCTGGGGATTGGCGCGCAGCAGCCTGCTCATGCTCCGGCCCGAATCGGGCAAAGCCAGGTAGCCGCGCGGTTTTTGCGGGCGGTACTGCGGGCCGACTACCCAGCGGCCTACGCGCGCCTGGCTCCGGAAGTACGCCGGTCTGTGAGCCTGGACCGGTTCACGACAGCAGCCCAGCCGCTCTGGCAACGGGCCCATCGGCACCCCGAAATTCAGTTGTACAAGCTAGGCGTACGGCTCAATGGCAGCGCTTCGCGGCTGTTTTACTCATTCTCATTGGCCGCCGATTCCAGCTTAAAAACCCCATCAGTTTTACTGGAAGTTACCTTCCGCGACACGGCATCGCGCAGCGTGCTGGGGTTTGGCTTGCGACCCGCCGCCACGGCACGGCCAAGCCTGAAGAAGTAGCAACAAGGAACCCCTGACCTAAGCAAGGTGAAACCTGCTTAGGTCAGGGTAAATTCCGGGTTGGAGCTACAGAATTTTCTTGCCTGCCATGGCTTGCTGAATGGAGATGTTCATCACGCGCTCGGCGTAGGGGCGGGTCAGCTCATCCAGCTCATCCATAGCTTTCAGGATGGGGTCGCGCTCGGTGCCGGTGAGGGCGGTGCGAACCTTATCAACCTGAGCTTCGGTGTCGTGCAGCTCGGTTTCGGTGAGGTGCTGACGGTTTTTGCGGGTGAAGTTGTTCACTTGGTACAGCAACTGCTCGGCGGCGGTGCGGGCCTCGATGAGAAGACGGGCCGCTACGTCGTCTTTGGCGTTCAGGAGCGAATCCATTAGCATTTGCTCCACCTGGTCGTCGGTGAGGCCGTACTGGGGCTTGATTTCGACTTGCTGGCGGGTGTTTGAGCGCAGCTCGATAGCCTCGACTTGCAGGATACCATCGGCATTGAGGAGAAAGTTGACATCAACCTTCGGTAGGCCAGCGGGCATGGCCGGAATGCCGGTGAGGATGAATTCACCCAGCTTGCGGTTTTGGCTTACTAAATCGCGCTCGCCTTGGTAAACGGCGATTTTCAGGTTCACCTGCCCATCGACGCTGGTGGTGTATTGGCGGCCGGCTTTGGTGGGGATTTTAGAATTGCGCGGAATAATGGGGTCCAGCAGGCCGCCCAGCGTTTCGATGCCCAGCGTGAGCGGGGTTACATCGAGCAACAGCACGTCGCGGCGATTGCCGGCTAGAATATCGGCTTGGATGGCCGCGCCCAGCGCCACGACTTCGTCGGGGTTGAGTGAATTATTGGCCGGCTGGCCGAAGAACTCCGATACGGCATCGTAGACCAAGGGCACGCGGGTAGAGCCGCCCACCAGCAGCACGGCATCGAGCTTGGTCGTGAGCTTGGCATCGGCTACGGCCTGGCGGCAGGCCGTGATGGTACGTTCTACTAGCGGCCGGATGAGGTCGTTGAACTGCGCGCGGGTGAGCGTAACGGTGGTGTTCTGGCCCGTTTCGTCGGTGAGGTGGGTGGTAAAATCACCGTGCTGACTTAGGTATTTTTTGGCCATCTCGGCGGCCAGGCGCAACTGCTGCTGCAGGTGCGGATTGGTATGGAAAGCTGCGGACAGGCCGAAGGTGGTCGTCCAATGGTCGACCACGGCGCGGTCCAGGTCATCGCCGCCGAGGTAGGTATCGCCGTTGGTGCTCAGGACTTCAAAAATGCCCTGCTGGATGCGCAGGATGCTGATATCGAAGGTGCCGCCGCCTAGGTCGTACACGGCCACGGTCTTTTCCTCGTCCGGGTCGAGGCCGATGCCGTAGGCCAGCGCGGCCGCAGTGGGCTCGTTCACGATGCGCAGCACTTCGAGGCCCGCGAGGCGGCCCGCGTCGCGGGTGGCCTGGCGCTGCGAGTCGTTGAAATAGGCCGGCACGGTGATTACGGCGCGATTGACGGGCGTTTTGAGCGCATGCTCGGCGCGGGCGCGCAGTTCCTTCAGGATATCAGCCGATAGCTCGATGGGGGAGTAGAACCGGTCATCAACACGAATTTTGACCAGCCCTTCCGAATTATCATCGATGACTTTGTAGCCGAGCTGCGTGGCGTGGTTGCCAAGGTCACGGTAGCTTTTGCCCAGCAGGCGCTTCACCGAGTACACCGTACGCTGCGGGGCAGAGAGGAGAAACTCGCAGGCTTCGGTGCCAATAATCGGGTCGGAGCCGTCGGCGGGGAAGTGCACCACCGAGGGCACGATGCTGCCCCGACCCTGGTCGTTGATGGCCACTGGCTGGCGCGATTCGGGGTGCACGTAAGCCACGAGGCTGTTGGTGGTGCCCAGGTCGATGCCGACGATGATTTCTTCCTGCTGAAGGCTGCCGGTGGCAAGGTTGATAGCTACTGTAGCCATAAGTACACGGGGGCTGCCGGAAGTGGCCACCCTAAAAAGTAAGGATAAACGCGCCTAAAAGCGTAGTGCAAAAGTAACTGGTAACCCACTAGGCTCAGGTAAAGCACGAGGATGACTATTCAAGCTGAGGAGCGCGCCCAAATGTTTTAATATTATTCTGTCCGTTTTGCAAACCGCCAGCTTTGGTTTCCACGTAGGGAAAAGAGTTAGGACATCCGAGTTGATTTTAAAGCTGAACTGTCAGCGCTAAAATCAACTCGATGAGCTCATAAACTGCAAACAATCACCTTTTCACCAATTTTTTTCATTTATGAAAAACTTGCTTACTCGTCCTCTTTTCCACGTTGCGTTACTCGCGACCTCTGTAGGAGGAATACTGGCCTGGAGCGGTCAGCACAACACGCTCGAAGCATCGAGCCACCGCGAAGCCCCGCTCATCGCCGATGACCCGCTGGCGGATAATACCGACTTGTATGCTTTCCGCAGCCCGGCTTCGCCGGCCAACGATGGCAACGCCAGTGTCACAATTATCGCCAACTACGTTCCGTTTGAGTTGCCCCAGGGCGGCCCCAACTACAATACGTTCGGCGAAAATGTGCGCTACGAAATCCACGTGAAGAACAACTCGGCCACGGCCGGTGATGACATCACGTACCGTTTCACGTTCACCCGCATCAATCAGGACGCCACTACTTTCTTCAACATTCGGTTGGGTCAGCAGAACCTGAAAGCGACTTATACCTGCGAGAAAAGCGTTGGCGGTGGTGCTTACACCTCCATCGTTACCAACGGCATTGTGCCGCCTCCCAATGTCGGCCCGCGCTCCATTACGTCAGCAGCTGGTTTGGGTACTACCTACGATGCCTTGTTGACTGGTGCAATCCAGACTTTGGGCGATGGCACCAGAGTTTTCTGTGGCCAGACCGATGACCCGTTCTTCGCTGACTTGGGTGGTATTTTCGACCTGGGCGGCATTCGTGCCCCCGGCGCTGCCCGCGATGGCCTGGCTCGTAAGAACACGCACGCCATTGTGCTGCAAGTGCCCGTTGCGCTGCTCGCCAAAACCGGTACGCCGGCCTTGACGGCTACCACCAACATTCTGGATAGCAACTTTATCATCGGTGTATGGGCTTCGGCCAGCCGTCCTTCTACCCGCGTGCTTTCGGCCACGGGTGGGCCTTCCACTGTTTCGGGCAACTTTGTGCAGGTTTCGCGCATAGGCATGCCGCTCTTCAACGAGGTTATCAACCCAATTGGGGCCAAAGACGCCTGGAACGCCGTAACGCCTTATGCTGAGGCTGCGGATACCGATAACTACCTGTCGAACCCCGAGCTGGGCTTGTACCAGGCTGATAACGTGCCCGTAGCACCGGCTGCTCCCAAGCCCGCTGGTCAGACGTACTTTGGCGAAGCGGTACCCGGCCTCGGTCCGTTGCGTATTCAGACCAAGTCGTTGGCTGGGCAGCCCTTGTTGGGTGGTGCCAGCTTCGCCGGCTTTGACTTCCGTAACGGTGCCGCCGGCCTGAGCGGCTTGGCTGGTAGTCCTTTGCTGAATGGTACGGCCTTGGCGGCCAACGCCTTTGGCCCTTACCTGCTCCGCCCTGGCAAGCCCCGTTCGGTCGATATCCTGCCGATTTTCCACACCGGTGTGCCGAATGCGATTCCGTACCAGCTGGCTACCGGCAAAGCGGGCAACCCGCTGGCCGCTGGCAAGCCGTTCATCAACAACTTCCTGTTGGTGGGTGGTGCCGCGTCTAACCCCGGTGGCGACATGCTGCGCCTAAACATGGCCGTGCCCCCCACGGCTCGTAACTCGCCCGATTTCAACTCGGAAGGCCTGTTGTACGCTGCTGTGCTTGGTTTGACCGACTCGCGTTTCAACGCGAACAATTCGCTCCAACTTATCCCCAACATGGATGGCTTCCCCAACGGTCGCCGCCTGGAGGATGACGTGACGCGTATCGAATTGCAAGCCGTAGGTGGCGTGGTTCTGGCCGCTATCGGCCTGTGGTACGATGACTTTACGCCCTCTTCGACCAGCCCGGTAACGGCGCAACTGGGCCGCGTACTTGGCTTCAATGCCGGCATCACCGCCAACGACACGACGTTCAAAGCAGCTTTCCCTTACACCCAGGGCCCTTGGAGCGGCACTACTGCCCAGCGCGTGGCTTTGTCCCAGCGTTCGGGTGGGTTGGGTTTATCGCCTAACCTGACTGTGGCTCAGGCTTTCCCGAATCCCTTCGTGGACCGCACGACGCTGCGCTTTGAGTTGCCCGCCAAAGGCACCATGAGCATCGTTATCAGCGACGTGACGGGCCGTCGGGTAGCTACCATTGCTAAGGATAAAACCTTTGCTGCCGGTGCCAACGAACTGACCTGGCAGCCCGGCCGTGAGGTGGTTCCCGGCCAGTACATTGCTACGCTCTACAACGGCAAGACCGTGGTGCAATCGGTGCGCATCGAGCGCCAGTAATTAGCTTCGGCTACTGAATAAAAAGAGCCGTCGTTTGGTCCTGTCAGGACTGGCGGCGGCTCTTTTTTGTAGATTTTTGCCAGATATTCGTTCTAACTTTTCTAACCTACTCTGTCTTGAAAAAGTATCTTTACCCCAGCTTACTAGTGGTGTTCGGCCTGATGGCTGCCGCCATCTTTATCTTTAAAAAGCCGGCCGTTCGCACCCCTGAATTTATAGAGCGTCAAGGGAGCTTATCGGCGGGCAAGGAATGGATTAACACCAAAGCGGCTATTGAGGGCCTGCTGGCCAAGCTGCGCACCAATCCCGATGACCAAAAAAGCCGCCTGCTGTTGGCCCAGGCCTATATGCAGGAAGGCCGCGTAACTGGCAATCATCCTTACTATGATGGGGCCGCAATGGAGCTTTTGGAGCAAGTGCTAAAATCCGAGCCCGAGAATTTTGAAGCCTTGTGCTGTAAGGCTTCGCTGTGCCTCACCCAGCACCATTTTGCCCAAGGCCTCGGCTTAGCCGAGCAAGCCCGGCAGCTGAACCCCAACAGCGGCTTCGTATATGGCCTGCTGACTGATGCCAACGTGGAAATGGGCCACTACGAGGAGGCCATTAAAATGGCCGATAAGATGAATGCGGTGCGTCCCGACCTAGCCGCCTACGCCCGGGTAAGCTACCTGCGCGAAATTCACGGCGATATGCCCGGTGCCATCCAGGCGATGGACATGGCCGTTAAAGCGGGGTATATTGGGTTGGAGCAAACGGAGTGGACCCGCGTGGCCCTGGGCCATTTGTACGAAGTAAGCGGTGACACTGCCCGCGCCCACGGCAACTACCTCATGGCGCTGGTGGTGCGCCCTGGCTACGCGTATGCCCTGGCCGGCCTGGGCCGGATTGCCGCCGCTGGCAAGGACTATCCCAAAGCCATCAAGCTATACCAGCAGGCACGTATTACGGTGAAAGACTATGCTTTTGCCGACGAGCTGACCGATTTATATCGCCTCAGCGGACAGCCCGCGGAGGCCGATAAGATGGCGAAAGAGTCCATCGATATGCTGGCCGATGCGGCTAAAGAAGCCGATAGTAACGAGCAGATGGGCCATTATGCTGACCGTGAGCTGGCCTATGCCTACCTCAAGACCAATGAGCTGGACAAAGCCCTGGAGCACGCCAAAATTGAGTACGAGCGCCGTCCCGATAACATTGATGTGAACGAAACCATGGCCTGGGTGCTCTACAAGCGTGGGCAGTATCCTGAAGCGCAGAAGTATATGCAGGTGGCACGCCGCACCGGCTCGAAGAACCCGGTGCTGTTGGGCCGCGCTGGCCTGATTCTGACTAAAATAGGCAAAACGGCCGAGGGCCAGGCGCTAATCGAAAATTCCCTGAAAATGGCACCTTACCTGAATGCCGAGGTGGAAGCGGAAGGCAAGAAGTTGTTGGCTGCCCGCTAAGATGAAGAATACTGGACCGTTGCGGGGGCTGAGTTTTCCGCGCCGTGCCTTAGTGGCCCTGCCGCTGCTGGTAGTGCTGGCACTGCCAGCCACCGCGCACGTCCTCAATACAGACCTGAGCAAACTCTCCCGTACCGAGATTTTCTGGACTTACCTGCAGTTGGGATTTACCCACATAATTCCGCTGGGGTTCGACCATATTCTGTTCATCATTAGCCTCTACATTCTGGAACCCCGCCTGAAGCCGGTGCTGCTTCAGGCCACGGCTTTCACCGTAGCGCACTCCATCACGCTGGGGCTGGCCATGTACGGGTTTATTCAGCCGCCGTCGTCCATTATTGAGCCCATCATTGCGCTGTCCATTCTATTCGTGGCCATCGAAAACATTATTACCGACCGGCTGAACCCGTGGCGGGTGGCCATTGTGTTCGGCTTCGGGCTGGTGCACGGCATGGGCTTCGCCAGTGCGCTCACGGGGTTGGGGCTGCCGCAAAAGGACTATTTCGGCTCGCTTATTTCCTTCAATGTGGGCGTGGAGCTGGGGCAGGTAACGGTGATTTTGCTGTGCTGGGCGCTGGTGGGCCGCTGGGCTGCCAACAAAAGCTGGTATAAGCAACGCGTGGTAGTTCCAGTATCCGTCGTTATCGGGCTGGTCGCCGCTTATTGGACGGTAGAACGGGTGTTTTTTGCTTGAGTTAAACAGTCGCGCATAAGTAGCCGTAGTCCACTAAAAAGAACGTCATTCCGAGCTTGCCGAGGAATCTCGCCGGAGTCATCCGCGCCGCCTGCTGGCGCGGGCGAGATTCCTCGGCAAGCTCGGAATTACGTTCTTTTTTATTCGGTTACTTGTGCGTGGGTACTTGACACTGAAATATTTAGTTGCTGATTATTAAAATACGCTAATCCATTCGCCTTTCATCCAACCGGCAGTTTGCGCCGTAGATAGCGCAGTTCTTGCCTGGCCCGCACCCATGGTTTTTCGCCCGTACCTCACGCTGCTGTTGCTGCTCAACTACCTGCTGGTGGTGGGGGCAGGCCTCGTGGAGCGCCCGGCGCAAACCATTGACCGGCCTTTTGCCTACCAGCACAGCCACGATTGCCAGCTGCAAAATACCCTGCGGCTGGGCTGCTTCGATGACTGCAACGGCACGCAGTACACGGTGAGGAAAAACGGCGAGCGGCTGCCGCTGCAGCAGTTGCTAACGTCGTTTAAAAGTTTGGATGTCCACTGCCTGTCCGAGACGCGGGTAGTGTTTGCCCGGTCCGTATGGGCACGGGCTGAAGTGCGGATGCTGCGGTCCGCGGTGGCGGTGCCCAGTGGCTATCGGGGCCAGATTGAGTTGCCGCCCCGTCGGGGATAAGTCGTGTGCAGCCTGTGTGCAGGCTGCTTGGTGCCGGAGACATCGTACGTCTGGGCCGTTTCGTCTTATTCAAAAATCCGACGCCGCTTGCCGGGCCAGTGTGCCTGAGCACGTCCAACTCTTTAAAACCATGAATTTCTGGGCCAACTCTCTTCAACCCGTAGCGGGCGCTACGGGTGTTATTTCCCGTGTGCAGCTCCCCGCCGTGGGCCACGTTGCCATTTCCGTGTTTGAGGCTGGCGGTAGCCGCTCACTCCCAGCCAGTGCTGCCGCGGGTGGGCACGACCAGCAACGCAACGGCATGGCACGGCACCAGGCCCAGCACCGGGCGCAGTGCCGCGCCAACTGCATGAGCAAGGCTAATTTTTAGTCCGCCAGCGCCGATTTAATCTTCTCTTTCAACCCGGATTTGCTAATTGGAAGTCTTGCTGAGGCAGGGCTTCCAATCGCTCCGCATTATCTCCAGAGATGAAACAAATAGTTACTGCTACGTGGGCTTGGTGGGGCTTTCTCGTCGGGCTATGTTTACTGGCACACGGGAGCCGCGCCCAAGGTCTTGCCACCCTGCGTGGCACCGTGGCCGACTCGCTTTCGGGCCAGCCCTTGGTAGGCGTGAGCGTGGGCCTGCAAGGACAGCCCGGTGGCACCGCCACCGATGCGCTGGGCAACTTCCGGCTCATTGGCCTTGCGCCCGGCACTTACCTGGTGCGCGTGGGCGCGCTGGGCTACCGTAGTGTGGCGCAAGCCGTGACGGTGGGCGCCAGCGAAACCCGCACGGTACCCTTTGCCATCGCGGCCTCGGCCCTGAACCTGTCGGAAGTGACCGTGAGCCAGCCGCGCGACCCCAACCAAAGCCTGGCCGCGATTAGTCAAATCGACAAGGTGCTGCGGCCCGTGAACTCGGCGCAGGACCTGCTGCGGCTGGTGCCGGGCCTGTTCATTGCCCAGCACGCGGGCGGCGGCAAGGCCGAACAGATTTTTCTGCGCGGCTTTGATGTGGACCACGGTACCGATTTCGCGGTGAGCGTAGACGGGCTGCCGGTGAATATGGTGAGCCACGCCCACGGCCAGGGCTATGCCGATTTCCACTTTGTGATACCCGAAACGGTGGAGCAGCTCAAAGTGTACAAAGGGCCCTACACGGCGCGGTTTGGCAACTTTGCCACGGCCGGTGCGGGCGAGTTCAGTACTAAAACTCGTCTCGATGCCAGTCAGGTGAAGCTGGAGGTGGGCCGTTTTGATACGCGCCGGGCGCTGGTAATGCTGGACCTGCTGGGCAACGGCAACCACCACCTGTTATCCAAAAAGCCCGAAAGTGCCTACGTGGCGGCCGAGTACAATTTCACCAATGCCTACTTCGAGCAAAAGCAGCACTTCAAGCGCTTCAACGGCCTGGCCAAGTACACCGGCCAGCTTTCCGACCGCACGTCGCTGACCTTGCTGGGCTCGCACTTCACGTCGAGCTGGGATGCCAGCGGCCAGATTCCCGAGAGCGCCGTGCGCGACGGCGTCATCACCCGCTACGGCAGCATCGACCCCAGCGAGGGTGGCAATACCGACCGCACCAACGCCTCGGTGGTGCTCACCACCGGCCTGCCCAGCGATGCCGTCATTCGGCAGCAGCTGTACTATTCGCGCTATAATTTCAACCTGTTTTCCAACTTCACTTTCTTCCTGAATGACGAAGTAAACGGCGACGAAATCAACCAGACCGACGCCCGTAACCTTTACGGCTACACCGGCACCTACGACCGCGACGACCGGCTGGGTGCCCGAAACCTGCACACCACTTTCGGCCTGGGCACCCGCATCGACGACACCGACCTGACCCTGCGCCGCGCCGTGCGTCGCACCATCACCGACACCATCACGGCCGGCCGCGTGCAGGAGCGCAACTTCAACGCCTACCTCGACGAGACCCTGGCTCTGACCGACCGCCTCACACTAAACGCCGCCGTGCGGGCCGATGTATTCGTGTTTGATTTTCGAGGAAACTACACCGATGAAGAAGGCTCCCGGCAACCCTTGAACGGCCGTAAAACCCGCGCTCGTGTCTCGCCCAAGCTGAATCTGTACTACCAAGTGTCGCCGGCTGTGCAGCTGTTTGCCCGCTCGGGCTTCGGCTTCCACTCCAATGACGCTCGGGGCGTGGTGCGCGGCACCGTGAACGGCAACGCCCTGCCCCGCGCCATCGGCTACGAGGCGGGCAGCACCTTCAAGCCCCTGCCGGGTATGGTGGTGAATGCCGCCCTGTGGGCCCTGCATTTGGAAGACGAACTGGTGTACGTGGGCGACGTGGCCATTGTGGAAAGCGCCGGCCGCACCCGCCGCTACGGCGCCGACTTGTCGGTGCGCTACCAGCTCACCCGTTTCCTTTTTGCTGATGTGGACCTGAACTACAACCACGGCCGCCTGGTGGGCGTGGCCGAGGGCGAGAACTTCATCCCGCTCGCGCCGCGCTTCACCAGCGTGGGCGGCCTCACCCTCAAAAACCCGCAGGGCTTCAGTGCCAGCCTGCGCTACCGCCATCTCGACAGCCGCGCGGCCAACGAGGACAACTCCATTCGTGCCCGCGGCTACTTCCTGCTCGACGGCGTGCTGAGCTACACCCGCCCACGCTACCAAATCGGCGCCACCGCCGAAAACCTGCTCAACGTGGATTGGAACGAAGCCCAATTCGCCAACCCCAGCCGCCTGCGTGGCCAAACCGAACCGGTACAAGAGCAGCTGCACTTCACGCCCGGCACGCCGTTCTTCTTCAAGCTGAATGCCAGCGTGTTTTTTTAGGCACCTGTAGTGATGTTGTGCCGAAATAAAAAAAGCCTCCCCAAAATATTGGAGAGGCTTTTCGCAAATCAGGAATCAGCGCACTGATGCTTAACGTAGCGCCAGCTTCCGGCTGATTTTGAACTCCGGCACGGTGAGCTGGTAGATGCCGGTGGGCAGTGCCCGCTTCACGCCCAGGCGCAGCTCGTTCGAGCCGGCGTAAAGGCGTACGGTTTCTTCGTGCACCAGCCGGCCGGTAAGGTCGTGCAGGCGCACGGTAGCAGTTTGCGGGCTGGAGGTCTGTAGCACCAGGTCGATGCGGTCAGCGGTGGTGGGGTTAGGATACACCGACACTTCGGCGGTGGGCATATCCTGGGTGTTGGCCAGCACGGCGGCGTCGCGGCGGCCGGTCATAGCCCCCGTTACCACCGTGGGGGCGGTGTAGGTCGCTTTCACAAAGACCCGCTGGGTGGGGTTGGTCGTGGTGGCGTTTTTGGCTTTGAGGGTGTACCAGCCCTCGGCGGTGGGAGTGTAGGTGCCCCCAAGGTTGCCGGTGCCGGTGCTGCTGCTCACCACGGTGCCGGCGCTGTTGAGCACGGCCACGGTGAGGCTGCGGGTGGCGTCGGTGGGAATCAGTGTGTAGCTGAGGGCCTTGTTGGCACTCATGTAGATGCGCCCGGCCGTGCGGTAGGCCGTGGAAGCGCCCGGCAGTGCGCCGCCCTGCTGCAGGCTGCGCGGGTCGGAGTCGCCGAGGTCATTGGCCAACTCCCACTCCTGGGTGGTGGCGCGGCCGGTTTTGGTGTAGTTGGTGACGGCGTTGGTAGGAGCCCATACGGAGTAGCCGCGCCGGCCGCCGGCGGCCGTGCCGTTGCAGGGCGGTGTGTTGATGGCCACGGTCTGTGAGCCGCTCACGGTCACGGTGCTGGTGCCATTCGCGCCGGAATAATCTTTGAGCACGGTGCCGGGCGCAAAATCGCAGGTTACGGTGCTGTTCTGCCAGGCGCTGAAGTTGTCGTTGACGCCGATGATGGCCTTGGTGCTGCGCTCAATCACGAGGTGGTCGGCGGCTTGCCAGCGCACCTTGTAGGCCCCGTCCTTAAAGCGCAGGTTCTGGTGGCACCAAATCAGGTTTTCGATGTCGGAGCGCACGGGCAGGTCGGTGGCGCTTTTGGGCGAGTGCGAGTAGCGCTTGCCGGTGCTGCCGATGTTGAACAGGTCCTCAAAAAAGAGTTGGGGCGAGCCGTCCACGGCCATCAGCACGGCGTAGGCGGGCGAGAGGCGCGGGTCGAACGGGTCGATGTGCGGGGCCAGCTCCGAGCCGGTGTTCCAGCCAGTGTAGTTGCCGTTGGCATCCACCGTGGGGCGGAAGGTGTCGTGGTTGTTCACGAAAGGCACCGTGCGGTGCACGTAGGTGCTGCCCGTGAGCACCACGCGCCGGCCCTGCTGGTAGCCGGGCAGCGTACCCAGGTCGAAATTACCGCCCCCGCTCACCATGGAATAAATGCCGTCGCGCATGCTAAAATCGAAGGTGCCGGCGCGGTCTTGCACGTCGGTGCACCACTGGTCTAGTTGAGCCGAGCCGCCCACCCATTCGCCCACGGCATACATGGTGGCCCCGCCGTTGGCCCAGCCGGCGTTGCTCTGCAGGTTATAGAGGAAATCTTCCATGGCGAAGGCCGGAAAGTGCTTCACCGCGTCGAGCCGCACGCCGTCGAAGCCCGCCTGCTTTTTGTACCAAATCAGCCACTCGCGTTCCTTGTTGCGCATGTAGTCGGCGCCCTGCACGGGGTTGAAGGTGGCGTTGGAGCTTTGGCCGTAGGAGCCGTTGTAGTAGCTGATGTCGGGCCCGAACAGGACGGCGTTCTGGTCGCCGCTGGTGGTGTTGTTGCCGGGGTTGGGGTTGAAGTTTTGCCAGTTTTTGGAGAAGCGCCCGCTGCGGGCCAGGTAGTTGGCGGCCGTTTCATCGGCAGCCGGCGTGCCGTAGCTCACGTAGCGGAAGTTCTTGTACTTGCTGGTCGTGAAGTCCTCGTACGCCGCCGGGTCTTGCCCGCCCGCGCCGTTGGCCGAGCCCGCGCCATCGTTGTGGTTCAGCACGATGTCCTGCACCACGTCGATGCCGTTGGCGTGCAGAATGGCCACGCCGCGCAGCAGCTCGTCCTTGTTGCCCACGCGAGTGGCCAGAAAGCCCTTCTGGTACTTATCGCCAAGGTCGTAGTTGTCGAAGGGCGAGTAGCCGTTGCCCTGATTGGAATTTTTTATGGTAGGCGGCATCCATACGGCATCAATTCCCATGGCTTTCAGGCGCGGGGCGAGGTCGGCAATGTAGTTTGCCCAGCCGTTGGGATAGTTCGCATTACTGTAGTCCCACCAGAAGCCTTGCAACACTACTTGCTGGGCTTTAATCTGTTGGTTTCCTGCGAATAACAGGGCCAAAATCAGTAGCGCTGCGTACCGGAATCGTTTGCGGTAATTAAAATACGGGGAAAAGTGCATCATGAGGTGGGAATTGGGTTTTATGGTGAAAAAAAGAAGCGCGTGGTTGCGATGAGAAGTAGCGGCGAAATAGTGCTTTTGCTCCTAATATGCATGTCAAGGTAATTAAAAACCGTATATCGAACTAAATATGTCATAATTTTATGTCTGTCACAGATTGCACTTTTTAGCTAATTAAATTCGTCCTCTACTTGAGATTGTATAAGATTTTCGATTTTTCATCGCCAGCCTGACACTGGGGTCCTCTGCTCATCGTCGTTCAGACTGACTTCCACTGCTCCAGGCATTGATAAAACCTTTGCTGCGCGGGCACCCAGCCGTGGTCATGCCACTTGCAGCCGTACTTTCAGGTATATGTTTGGGATAAAAAGGATAGGGGCAGCGACCAATTTGCTGATTATTAAAAGCCTGTTGCTGCAATGCGGTGTGGGCCTGCTACTCGTCACGGGTTGTCAGCTGCGGGCCGATGAGCGGCCCAATGGCGGTCTGCCGCTGACCCAGAGCATTGCCGCCAAACCAGCTGTGGTGGCGGCTGCTATTCCCGATTCATTGGCCCTCACGCCACTCCCGGTCTTGCCCGGTGTGCCCGACACCTTGCGCCGGGCCATTCGGCAGCTGCATACCGCCCTGGGCCCGGCCGCCGCCGCCCTGCGCCCCGAGGTGCTGGAACAGGCCTGCGTGGGCTACCTCACCCTGCATCCCACGGGCCGCATCGAGCGCGCCGGCTTGTTGGCTGTGGCCGACATGGACCTGCCCAGCACCACCCCGCGCCTCTGGGTGCTGGACTTGCGCAAAGGCCAGGTGTTGCACCGCAGCCTGGTGGCGCACGGCGAAGGCTCCGGCAAACTGCGGGCCACGCGGTTTTCTAACCTCGAAGAGTCGGCTTGCACCTCGCTGGGCTTCTACCGCACCGCCGGCACCTACGACGGCATTCATGGCTACTCGCGCCGTATCGAAGGGCTCGATAAGGGCCAAAATGCCAACGCTTTCGACCGGTATGTGGTGCTGCACGCCGCTGACTATGCCAGTCCGAAATACATTCGGCAACACGGGCGTCTGGGCTACAGCCGCGGCTGCCCGGCCCTGCCGCCCGAGCAGTACAAGGAGATTATTGCCAGTGTGCGAGTGGGCAGTATGCTGCTGCTGAGTGGGCCGGGGCTGGCCTCGCGCTGGCTGGATGGCGCGGCGGCTGGCCGCCGCTTTTCGCGGCACGGCTGGAAGTGAAGGCGCTGGTGGAACCGGCCCTTCGGAATCTTTTGACTCAGGCACCCGTTTAATCGACAGCCTGCGAGCGAAAAGTCTCGTATGTGAAGATGTGAACCCGCCTGCTGCTTTGGCAACGGCTGGTTCTTTTTATTCTCAGTCAACCGGAAAAATGATGCATCAAACCAGCGTAGTTCAGCGGAAACGAGTTTCGCAGCGGCGGGCCCAGCGGGTTGCGCGGCGCGTGTTGCCTTTTCTGGCATCGTTGTTTTTGGCCACTCCCATGGCTGGTACGGTTACCAAATCCATGGCGGGCAGCACGGGCAATGAGCTGCGCAAGCCCAAAGTGGCCGCTACTCCTCAAAATATATTCGACCAAGAGCTGCACGCTACCTACAAGGCCCTTGGGGCTGAGCAGGAGGGCCTACGCTTCGAAACCTTTGCCAAAGCCATGACCGGCTACCTAAACCTTCGTCAGGAAGGCAAGTTGGCCGCGGGGAAGCAGCTGTTGACAGTTATTGATTTTGACCTGCCTTCAACGGAAAAGCGCCTGTGGGTGCTCGACTTAGCCAAGAACGAAATCCTGTTCCATACGTTGGTGGCCCACGGCCATAACTCCGGCGAAAACGAAGCCAACAACTTCTCGAACACCGACCAAAGCAACATGAGCAGCCTTGGCTTCTACGCCACGGGCGGCGAGTACGAGGGCAAGCACGGCCGCTCACTCAAGTTGGAAGGCCTGGATGAAGGCTTTAACACCAACGCTGAATCCCGCTCGGTGGTGATGCACGGGGCCGATTACGTCAGCGAAGCCTTCATCAAGCAGAACGGCCGCCTGGGCCGCAGCCTCGGCTGCCCCGCCCTGCCAATGGAGTTGAAAGACCAGATTATTGAAACCGTGACCGGCGGTACTTGCCTATTCCTGAATAAGTCAAATGCTGGCTATTCCTCGCGGTTCCTGAACCAGGATGCGGCTATTGCCGCGTTGGTGCCCCAGGCTGTCAACGGCGTTTCGTAGCGCTTGATTATTTACACAAAAAAGCCCTTCGCAGCTAGCGAAGGGCTTTTTTGTGTTTACGAACGATGTCATTCCCGGGCGAGAACACATTGCGAAATGGTGCCATCGGCTGAGAAGAAACGTAGAAAATAGATGCCCGGGGTAAGGTGGCTGCCATTGATTATCCCGGCTGATTGAATGCCGCCTTGGCCAACCAAGCGGCCCGTATTATCAAAAAGCTTATAGTTGCCTTCACCGCGCAACTTCCAATTGTTCGTGGTTGGATTGGGAAAAACGGGCACCTTATCGATAAGGCGCGAAGCCGCCACTGCAAGCACCACTGCAGACTGACCATAGAAGCTTACGATGCTGCTATTGGCCGCGCTCTTGCCGGTAATGTTGAACCACCAGTAGCTCCACCGGCCAGCAATATTTTTGCGAATTGCAACGTAGCCAGATTGGCCGTTTCGGAAGAAGCCACGTCCTCCGACTCCGCCATTTCCGGTGACTGTGTAAGCCAAATATCCGGTGCCGCCCCAGCGTAACCCGCGCCGAATGAGGTCGCCGCTCGTAAAACGATGCGCGCTGTCGTACTCAACCGAGTCTAGGGCAACTTCGGCTCCTCCCGGTGGAGTTCTGACGGAAAAAGTCTCGAACGAAGGTTGGCCCTGACCACCCGACGGCAGGCTTGAGTGCCGGAAGGTGACATCGGCAACGTTGTCGCCGTCGATGTCTACCCGCAGCGAGTCGGTGGCGGCATTCGGTTGCCAGTTCAAGCTGGTGATGGGCGCGCCAACAGGGTGCACGGTTTGGCACTGGGCCCGGGGCACGCTCACAACAGCGAGCGCCGCAGCGACACGACCAACGTAGCGTAATTTCATGCAGGTACCTGGAAAGAGTTGCAGAGAGGAGTGAATTTACTAAAAATTTACAGCTGTACCCCAAATTTGGCTCCTACATCTTCCAGGTCCTTCACCACCGCGTCCAGCAGCGGAATGCCGTTTAGCAGCCGGTGGGCGGCCGTTTCGCGCTCCGGGTCACCGGGAATCAAGACGTGCTTGCCCTCCACGGCCTGCGCGTTGCGGAAAGTCGTAATCCAGTTGTCCATGTGCGCTTTGAACTCGTCGGCGGGTCGGAAAGCATCGACGCGCATGGCTCCGAAGAAGTGGCCCAGGCCCTGGCCCACCGGATTGGCAGCAGGTTGCAGAAAAGCCACGAACGGCGGCACCCACGGCCCATAATTCGCGCCCGACAGAACAGCCGAGAAAATATCCACAATGCTACCTAGGGCGTAGCCTTTGTGCGAGCCGGTGGCTCCGCCGAGGGGCAGGAGCGCGCCGCCATTTTTCACGGCGTTGGCATCGGTGCTGGGTTGGCCATCGGCGGTTTGGGCCCAGCCTTCGGGCAGGGGCAGGCCTTTGCGCTGGGCAATTTCGAGCTTGCCGTTGGCGGCGGTGGTGGTAGCCATGTCGGCCACGAAATCGGGCTGTTCACCGGCGGGCACGGCCACGGCAATGGGGTTGGTGCCGAGCAGGCGGTCGAGCGAGAACGTGGGCGCTACCAGCGGCGAAGCGTTGGTCATGGCAATGCCAATCATGTCGTGCGCCAGGGGCAGCATGGCGTGGTAGCCGGCAATGCCGAAGTGGTTGGAATTCTTCACCGAAACCCAGCCACTACCTACTTGCTGCGCCTTCTCAATGGCAATACGCATGGCTCGGGGTCCCACCACGAGGCCGAGGCCGCCATCGCCGTCCACCACGGCGGTACTGGGCGTTTCGTAGGTCACGCCCACTCTGGGGCTGGCGTTGATGCGGCCGGCTTCCCACAGGCGCACGTAGCCCACGAGGCGGGCCACGCCGTGCGAGTCCACGCCGCGCAAATCGGCGGAAAGCAGCGTTTCGGTGGCCAGCGTCGCATCCGCTTCGGGGCAGCCCATGCCGCGAAAAACCGCCTCGGTAAAGCTGAACAGCTGGGTGTAGGGGAAGGTCATGATGAAGAATTAAGCGACTAGCATTTCGGCCAGCAGGCCTTCCTTGAGGGCGTAGGCTGAAGCTCGCAAGTGCGTGATGCCCGAAATGCCCAGCACGTAATCAATCAGCACCGTGGCAACTACCAGCATGTCGGCCCGCATGGGCATGATGCCGGGCAGTGCCTTCCGCTGCTCGTGGTTGCCGCTGAGTAAGCTGCGGTAGCTGGCCTGGAAGCTGGCGAGGGCCAGTTCCGTGTAGGGCGGCAGCTCGGCTTCGGAACGCAGCAGGCCCAGCTGCATGTCGGCCAGGCTGTCGAAGCTGCCGGATGCGCCAATCAGGCCCATTGGGCGGTGGTGCTGGAGGGCGGCGGCCAGCGGGGCCAGGGCGGTGTTCAGGTACTGCTGCTCGGCGGCTACGGCGGCGGCGGGCATGATGCCCTCGGGCTCGGGAAAAAACTTGTCGAGTAGCCGTTGCGCGCCGATTTCAAAGCTCTGCTTCCAGAAAATTTCGGTGGCATTGGCGATGATAAACTCTACGGAACCGCCGCCGATGTCCATTATCAGCTGCGGTTTTGGGCCTAGCGGTACGGCCTGGCGCACGCCGGCACAGATTAATTCAGCTTCGCGGTCGCCGGCAATTACTTCGACCTGAATACCGGTTTGCTCGAAAATGTCGCGCACCAAATCGGGACCGTTGCGGGTCACGCGCATGGCGCTGGTGGCCGTGGCACGGGTTTCCGTTACCTGGTGCAGCTCAAGTTCCTCTTTGAAACCGGCCAGCGTGTGCAGGGCGCGGGCGTAGGCCTCGGGCGCGATTTCGCCTTTGCTGATGCCGCCTTCGCCCAAGCGCACGCCGGCTTTGGTGCGCAGCAGCACCAAGGGCTTTTCGCCGGGCGCGGTGGGCATTTCCACGATGAGCAGGTGGAAAGTGTTCGTGCCCAGGTCGATGAGCGCGAGGCGGCGGGGATGAGTGTGCGGCGTGTGCATGGGTGATTTATTGCAAAATAGCTGTCATCCTTCGCAAGCTCAGGATGACAAACGAGTATAATCAAACCGCGAACCGGCAGAACGTGCCCAACGGCAGCTTGCGCTGGCCGGCATCGTGCAAATAAATCTCGCCCAGCTCGCGCACCGCTTTTTCACCGGGGAAAATGGCCGTGGTTAAGTTATCAAGAATCAGCGCCGAGAAGCCGAGCGAGTACAGGTTTACCACAAAGAAATGGTCTTCGGGGTCGAGCAGCTGCTGGCTGAGCTTGAGCATTTCATTGAGCTCATCTTCCAGCTGCCATTTCTCGCCGTTGGGGCCGCGGCCGTAGGCGGGCGGGTCGAGGATGAGGCCCTGGTACTTACTGCCGCGCTTCACTTCGCGGCGCACGTACTTCATGGCGTCTTCCACGAGCCAGCGCACGCCGTCGAGCTGGCTGGCCTCCATGTTGTCGCGGGCCCAGAAGTTCACCTGCTTCACCGAGTCAAGGTGCGTAACATCGGCCCCGGCGGCGCGGGCGGCTAGGGTAGCAGCCCCGGTGTAGGCAAACAGGTTGAGCACGCGCGGCAGCTTGGCGCGGCGCTGGCGCGTCTGGTTGTAGATGAACTGCCAGTTGGGGTCCTGCTCCGGAAACAGCCCCACGTGCTTGAACGACGACAGCCCCAGCCGAAACTTCAGCTTCAGGCCGTCGGGGCGTTGGTAATCGATGAGCCACTGTTCGGGCATATCGGGCTTGAGGCGCCACTGGCCTTTTTCGGTGCTGCCGGGGGCGCGGGCGAAGGCGGCATCGGCCTTTTCCCATTCTTTGAGGGGCAGGTGCGGGTCCCAGATGGCCTGCGGCTCGGGCCGGGCTAGCAGGTATTTGCCAAAACGCTCCAGCTTCTGGAAGTTGCCGCAATCAATCAGCTCGTAATCGGGCCAGGGGGAGGTAGTGAGGAAGTCGTACATAAGCAGAGCGCAAAGGTAGGGGCCGCGCCCGGTAGGGCGGGCCGTTTGGGGCGCCATGCCCGGGCCGGGCCATCGGATGATTGGCCCACTTGGTGGGGCCACATACGCGGTTCATCGAAGCGGCCGTATAAGCCCATTTCCCATTATCTAGCTTTACTTGATGCTAATAGCTTTTCACTGGAAAACCTGCTTCCTGGCAATTCTGCTCCTGCTCAATGCCTGCTCATCGCCGGGTCAGCAAGTAGAGACGCTGCCGCCCGCGCAGGATTCCACCTTCGGACTGCTCACGCCGCGCCGTGACATATCGGAAGCGCCCCGCCGCGGCCGCATACTCGACCGCAACGACTCGGTGCTGGTGGTCACCCGGCCCGCGTACCTGCTCGCGCTGCCGCTCCGCCCGCCGCTCGATTCCCTCAAGCTCAGCCGCCTGCTGGGCTGGCGCGACAGCACACTGTGGCACCGCATTGAGGCGGCGCTGCCCTACAAGGGAGCCCGCCCCCGAGGCGGCGTGAAGCTGCTACTGACCAATGCCGAAGCCAAAAAAATTCAGGCGCATCAGGCAGAGTGGCCCATGCTGAAGCTGGAACAGCGTACCATGCGGGCCTATACCACCAGCGCCGGCGCGCCCGTGCTGGGCTATGCTTACAGCCAGGCCCAGCCGTTCCTGAATTTGATTCAGCGCTACCGGCGCGGCCGGTTCTACCGCGTGCGCAACGGCGGCGTCGAAACCTATTACAACGGCTTGCTCAAGGGCCACCGCGGCTATTTGCATCCGCTCCTCGACACGCTGGGCCAGCCGCACGGCACCTGGGCCGCCGACACTGCTTTTCAGCAGGGCCAGGACCTTCATTTAAGCATTGATGTCAAATTGCAAGCCTACGCCGAAAGCCTGCTGGCCGGCCGTAAAGGCTACCTGGTGGCCCTCGACCCACGCACCGGCGAGGTGCTGTGCGCCGTGTCGGCTCCCACTTTCGCGCCCGGCAATCTTACCGCTCCCGACCGCGCCGGCACGCGCCGTAAGCTGCTGGAGAACGAGGATATGCCCCTTCTCAACCGCTCCGCTACCCAAGCCAATCCGCCCGGCTCGGTGTTTAAGCTGGTGAATGCGGCCGTGGCCTTGCAGCTCGGTGCCATCCGGCCCACCACCGGGTTTCGGTGCGACCAGTCGCTCATCAACTGCGTGCACCACCACCCGCAGGCCCGCAACGTCAGCATCGCCCTGCAATACAGTTGCAATCCCTACTTCTACCAGGTGATGCGCAAGCTCATCGAGCACGTGCCCGACAGCTTGGTGGCCGACACCACGGCTGCCCGCCACGCCAACCTCGCCGCCTGGCAGCGCTACGCCAAATCGTTCGGGCTCGACACGCTGCTCGGCGTCGATTTGCCCCGTGAACAGGCCGGTTTTCTGCCCACCCCAGCCTTCTACGACAAGGCCCGCCGAACCCGAAACTGGAAGTACCGTTCCATCTACTCGCTCAGCGTGGGGCAGGGCGAAATCAATCTTACCGGGCTGCAAATGGCCAATATGATGGCCATCATCGCCAACCGGGGCTGGTACTACACGCCGCATTTTGTGCGCAGCGTGGGCACCGGCGGCCCTCTGCCGCGCTTTCTTGAGAAGCACCACACTCTTATCGATAGCGTGAACCTGGAAGCCCTCATCCCCGGTATGATAGCCGTGATGCAGCGCGGCGGTACCGCCGCCACCTCCAGCCTGGCCGACGTAGGCATCACGGTAGCCGGCAAAACCGGTACCGTTCAAAACGATGAGGGTGATGACCACGCCACCTTCGTCGGCTTCGCGCCCGCCGATAACCCCAAAATCGCCGTCGCCGTGTACCTCGAAAACGCTGGTTTCGGCGCTACGGCCGCAGCCCCTTGCGCCGCCTTGGTCATCGAGAAATACCTGCGGGGCAGCATTGCCCCGAAACGCAAGCGCGGGGAGCAGCGCATGAAGTACCGTGGTTACCAGTACGAGCGAGAGCACCGCTAGCTTCGGGTGGCCGCCGGGCCGTATTTTGCATCACGGTCTTTCGGAGTGGCGTTACTTTTGCGAGCTAAATACCCGTCCATGCAATTCCATAAATACCAGGGCACCGGCAACGACTTCGTCATGATTGACGACCGCGCCCGTGCTTTCGATGAAACCGACCAGGTCCTGATTGCGCGCCTGTGCCACCGCCGCTTTGGCATTGGGGCCGATGGCCTGATTCTGTTGCGCAACAAGCCGGATTTTGATTTCGAGATGGTGTATTTCAACGCCGATGGCCGCCCCAGCTCCATGTGCGGCAACGGTGGGCGCTGCACCGTGGCCTTCGCCAAGTTCCTGGGGCTAATCAGTGGCCAAACCCATTTCCTGGCCGTCGATGGCCCCCACGATGCTCGTGTGGAACCCGACGGCACCGTGCGCCTGCGCATGATTGACGTAGTTGCGCCGCAGCGCGCCGGGGTAGGGGAGAACGATGTATTTCTGCACACGGGCTCGCCGCACCACATTCATTTTATCAACCCTACTGAGGGCCACAGTCTGCTTGAGTTCGACGTGTGCGGTGTTGGCCATGGCATCCGACACCACCAAGCCTACAGCCCGGCCGGTACCAACGTCAATTTCGTTGAGGTGCCTGCCGACCCTGCCCAAGCCTGGCCCGTGCGCACCTACGAGCGCGGTGTCGAGGACGAAACCCTGAGTTGCGGCACCGGGGTAACGGCCGTGGCTTTGGCGGCTTCCCAGCGCGGTGCCACCTCACCAGTGCGCCTGCAAACACCGGGCGGCCAGCTGGAAGTATCGTTTGAGCAGCTAACGGCCGGCGGCTTCACCAACGTGTGGCTGAGTGGCCCTGCCACGCGGGTGTTCGAAGGCACTATCTAATGCCCATGATTACGCTGCGCGCCCTCGAACCCGACGACCTGGAGTTCCTTTACGCTCTTGAGAATGACCGGGACGTGTGGGGCGTGTCCGATACCCTGGCTCCGGTATCGCGGCACGCCTTGCGCGAATACTTGCTCCACGCCACCGAGGATTTTCACGTAGTCCGCCAGTTGCGCCTCGTGATTACTGCTGAAATTGGCAGTCCGGCCGTGGGCGTAATCGACTTGTTCGACTACGACCCGCTGCACCAGCGGGCTGGCGTAGGCATCACCATTTTGGCCAATGAGCGGCGGCACGGCTACGCCCGGCAAGCCCTGGACTTGCTGCAAAAGTATGCCCGTGAGGTACTGCGTCTGCATCAATTATACGCCACCGTAGGGGGCGATAATAAAGGCAGTATGAAGCTGTTTCGGGCGGCGGGATTCCGGCGTGTAGGCACCCGGCAGGCCTGGTTACGCACGGCTGCCGGCTGGCAGGATGCCGTGGAATGGCAGTGCCTGCTTAGGTTCCCTGCCACTACTTCAAAATAAGCGTAATTGTATATCGCATTGATAAAGTGAGGATTCAGTGGGGCTTTGGTAAAATAAGCTGGACTATATCCTTTGGTCGGAGGGCACCGTATAGGTTAGCAAGCGTCCCGCCCGCATAGGTTGCGAATCATCCCGGCACGGCGCGAAACTCCTTATTACTGCCCGTTTTCATGCCTCCTTCTTCGACGGTGGATGTGCCTTTGCGCGCCTCTGCCACCGCTGCCCGGCCCAGCGACTCAGCTGCCGAAAATAACATCCCTTACACCCTGCCCGACCTCGTGTGCTTCGCGCACTTGCACTGGGATTTTGTGTGGCAGCGGCCCCAGCACTTGCTGTCGCGGTTTGCCCAGTATGGCCGGGTATTTTACGTCGAAGAGGCTTTTTATCACATCGATAATCTGGTTGAGCCGCACATCGAAATTAAGGAGCGCCAGAATGGCCTGAAGGTGGTAGTAGTGCACCTGCCCCACCGATTACGCGCCGACGCGGCGGCCGCCGACCAAGCGCAGTTTGAAATACTAAGTCACTACTTCAACAAACAGGGCCTCAATCGGTACATTTTCTGGTACTACACGCCGATGGCGCTGGGCAAGTCCCGCCAGTTCCATCCCGAGCTTACCGTGTACGACTGCATGGACGAGCTAGCGAATTTCAAATTCGCTCCGCCCGAGCTAAAAAACCTCGAGCAGGAGTTGTTCACCAAGGCCGACCTCGTATTTACGGGCGGTCAAACGCTGTACGAAGCCAAGCGTGAGCAGCACCCCGATGCGCACGCCTTCCCCAGCAGCATCGACAAGGCCCACTTTGGCCAGGCCCGGGGTCCGCTGGCCGAGCCCGCCGACCAGGCGGACATTGCGCACCCGCGCATCGGCTTTTTTGGGGTGGTAGACGAACGCCTGGATATCGAATTGCTGCGCGAACTGGCTCAGCAGCAACCGGATTGGCAGTTTATCATCATCGGCCCGGTGGTGAAGATTGACCCGGCCACTTTGCCCCGCACGGCCAACTTACACTACCTCGGCGGCAAGGATTACCAGGAACTTCCAGCTTATTTGAAGGGTTGGGATGTGGCAACTTTGCTATTCGCTGATAACGAAAGCACGAAGTTCATCTCGCCGACCAAAACCCCGGAGTACCTGGCTGCCGGCAACCCCGTGGTGAGCACACCCATTCGCGATGTGGTGCGGCCCTACGGCGACCTGAACCTCGTGCACATTGCCGATAACGCGGTTGATTTTGGCAAAGCCATTGAAAAGGCCCTGACCCAGCGCACCGATGCCGACTGGCAGCAGCGCACCGACGATTACCTGGCCACCATTTCCTGGGACCAGACCTGGCAAGCCATGGTCGCGCTCATGCAGGAGCGCCTCGGTGCCAAGGCCCCCGACGCTTCGACCACCGTGGTAACGGGAGAGCCCTTGGTTGCCACCAAAGTCTCAGAAGTAGAGCTGCCGCCCATTATGCCTACCTATTAGGCTCGCTGATTCGATTGCCCATTGCTACGTATTGATTACCCGTCAATAGCCCTTTCATTCCTACACTTCCATACCCTACGCCCCATGTTCGACTATCTCATCGTTGGAGCCGGTTTTGCCGGCAGCGTGCTGGCCGAGCGGCTAGCCACCCGCAGCAACAAAAAAATTCTCATTCTTGACAAACGGAGCCACATTGCGGGCAACGCCTACGACCATTATAATGAGGACGGCATTCTGGTGCACAAATACGGTCCGCACATCTTTCACACCAATTCGAAAGACGTGTTCGACTACCTCGGCAACTTCACCGACTGGCGTCCTTATGAGCACCGTGTGCTTGCTTCTGTTGACGGGCAGTTTGTGCCGATGCCCATTAACCTCGACACCATCAATAAGCTCTACGGCCTGAACCTGACCAGCTTCGAGCTGGACGAATTCTTCGCCTCCGTAGCCGAGCCCATCGACGTTATCAGGACTTCCGAAGACGTGGTGGTGAGCAAAGTAGGCCGCGAGCTCTACAATAAATTCTTCAAGAACTACACCAAAAAGCAGTGGGGTCTCGACCCTTCGCAGCTCGATAAGTCGGTGACCAGCCGCGTGCCTACCCGCACCAACCGCGACGACCGGTACTTCACCGATACTTACCAGGCCATGCCCCTGCACGGCTACACCCGGATGTTTGAGAACATGCTCAACCACCCCAATATCAAGGTGATGCTGAACACTGACTACCACGAAATTATGGACTTCATCCCTTTTAAGGAAATGATTTTCACGGGGCCGGTCGATGAGTATTTCGACTTCAAATTCGGCAAGCTGCCCTACCGCTCGCTGGAGTTCAAGCACGAAACGCTGAATAAGGAGAAGCACCTGGCGGCGCCCGTGGTGAATTACCCCAACGAGCACCCCTACACGCGCATCACCGAGTTCAAAGCCCTAACCGGTCAGGACCACCCCAAAACGGCCATCGTGTACGAATACCCGCAGGCTGAGGGCGACCCGTATTACCCCATTCCGATGGCCGAAAACGCCGAGCTCTACAACAAGTACAAGAAGCTGGCCGATGAAACGCCCAGCGTGCATTTCGTGGGCCGCCTGGCCACCTACAAGTACTACAACATGGACCAGGTAGTAGCCCAGGCGCTCACGCTGTATAAGAAACTGACGGAGAAAGAAAACGCCGTTAAGCCCGCTCGCCCCGCTATTACGGGCAGCACGGCACTGGTGGAGAAACTGGTGAGCCGTTCGCCGCAGCAGGAGTAGTTAGCCATCGTGCCGAGCGCAGCGAAGCATCGTTGCTGCGCAAGTAGTTTAAGTGTCGAGTCGAGATAAGAATGCTTCGCTGCGCTCGGCATGACACCCTTTTTAAGCCCAAACTGCCACCCCGCACCCGCGCTGGGGTGGCAGTTTAATTTAAGTCCGGACAAGCTTCACGCTGGCCTGGGCCATTGTTCTACCAACTCCTGCAGCTATGACTGAACTTGAACTCTGGGGCGGCGTCGAATGCAGCCATTGCCGCGTGGGCGATGCGTATTCCGACCAGCTCACGCGCAGCGGCCACTGGCACCGCCTCTCCGACCTGGATGCCCTGGCCGGACTGGGCCTGAAAACCCTGCGCTACCCCGTGCTATGGGAACACACCTCGCCCGAAAGTCCCGATGCCTGCGACTGGACCTGGGCCGACGAGCGCCTGCCCCGCTTGCGCGAATTGGGCATCAACCCCATCGTTGGCCTGGTGCACCACGGCAGCGGCCCCCGCTACACCGCGCTGCACCAAGAAAACTTCGCCGCGGGCCTGGCCATGCACGCGGCCAATGTGGCCCGCCGCTTTCCCTGGCTTACGCACTTCACACCCGTGAACGAGCCCCTGACCACCGCCCGCTTCAGCGCGCTCTACGGCCATTGGTACCCCCACACGCGCGATGACCGCACTTTTGTACGGGCCTTGCTCAACCAGCTCGACGCCACGCGCCAAGCTATGCGCGCCATCCGCGAAACCATCCCGCATGCCCAGCTGGTGCAAACCGAGGACCTGGCCCAGGTGCACAGCACGCCGGCCATGCGCCACCAGGCCGATTTTGAGAACCACCGCCGCTGGCTCAGCTTCGATTTGCTCTGCGGCCACGTCACGCCCGTGCACCCGTTCTGGAGCTACCTGCGCCAGCACGGTGCTTCCCAAGCCGAGCTGCAAAGCTGGATTGATACTCCCTGCCCGCCCGATGTGCTCGGCCTCAACCACTACCTCACCAGCGAGCGGTTTCTCGACGAGGCCACCGGCAACTACTGGCCTTGCCACGTAACCGATAGCGACGGCCAGCGCTACGCCGATGTAGAGGCCGTGCGCGTGGGCGGCGGGGTGACGCTGGCTGGTGTCACCAGCCTGCTGCTGCAAGCCTGGCAGCGCTACGGCCTTCCGGTAGCCATCACCGAAGCCCACCTCAACTGCACCCGCGAAGAGCAGGTGCGCTGGCTGCACCACGTGTGGGAGTCGGCCCGGGCGGCCCGGGAGCAAGGAGCCGATGTGCGTGCCGTAACGGTGTGGTCGGTGTTCGGGGCCTACGATTGGAATAGCCTGCTGACGCAAAATGCCGGCCACTACGAAGCTGGGGTGTTCGACGTGCGCAGCGGGCAGCTGCGCCCCACCTTGCTGGCCAGCATCGTGCAGTGCCTTGCCAACGGCCAGGCCTTTCGCCACCCTGCGCTGCAAGGCCTGGGCTGGTGGCAGCGCCCCGGCCGCGTGCATTTTGAGCCCAGCAGCGTCCCGGCTACGCCCCAAAAATTCAGCATTATCAATGCGCGGCCCCAAGCCCCGCATCCGATTCGAGCCACCACCCAAAAACTGACGTATGCGGCCTGATTTCGTGCTTGAACACCTTCCCGAAGCTGAAATCCGGCCTTTGCTCATTGCCGGAGCGCACGGCACGTTGGGCCGGGCCTTCAGCAGCATTTGCCACACCCGTGGTCTGGTAGCCGTAGCGCTGGGCCGTGCCGAACTGGACATTGCCGACCCCAAATCTGTGGCCCGAGCCTTCGACCAGCACCGTCCCTGGGCCGTGGTGAACGCCGCCGGTTACGTGCGTGTCGATGACGCGGAAAACGACGTGGAGCGCTGCTTCCGCGAGAATGCGACCGGCCCGGCCGTGCTGGCGGCCGCCTGCGCCCAGTGGGAATTGCCGTTGCTCACCTTTTCGTCGGACCTGGTGTTCGACGGCGAGCAGGAGGAACCCTATACGGAGTCGGCCACGCCCAACCCGCTTAACGTGTATGGCCGCAGTAAACTGGCCGCCGAGCAACTGGTGTTGGCCACCTGCCCGGCGGCGCTGGTGGTGCGAACCAGCGCCTTTTTCAGCGGGTGGGACCAGTATAATTTTGTGCACCAAGCCCTGCAAGCGGGTCGTGCCGGCCAGCCGTTCGAAGCCGCTGAAGATGTGCGCATGGCCCCCACCTACGTGCCCGATTTGGTGAATACCGCTTTGGATTTGCTGCTCGACGGGGCCCAGGGCATCTGGCACCTGGCCTGCCAGGACAGCTGCACCTGGGCCGATTTGGCCCGCGCCGCCGCGCGCCGCGCCGGTATTTCCGACGAATTTGTGGTGCCGCGCCGCATGGTCGATTTCGGCCTGCCCGCCGCCCGGCCCCGGCAAAGCGTGCTGGCCAGTGAAAAGGGCATGCTGCAGCCTTCTATTGAGGACGCGCTGGGCCGGATGCTGTAGCGTGGCTTCTGCGAGTCCGCGCGTGGTTGACCGAGGCGCGGCCTTGCAGAACCCCCGCGGCAACTCCCGCCAAAGTGGCGCAATTTTTAGATTGGGACGGTTTTAGCGGAACGCTCCGTAAATTTGGGCTGTGCTTCGGCGCTAATCGTTAATAAAACTACCTGATGTTTGAATTCCTAGGCAAGACCGTCGCCAAAATATTTGGCTCCAAGTCGGAGCGCGATTTAAAAGAAATCGTGCCCTACGTGGCGCTGATTAATGCCGAATACGCCAAATTGGCCGGCTTGACCGACGACCAGCTCCGCGCTCAGACCGATGCCGTGCGTGCCCGCATTGCCGAGCGTCTCTCCGCTCTCGATGGGCAGATTGGCGGCCTGCACCAGCAGATTGACACCCAGCCCCAGTTAGATATAGCCCAGAAAGAGGTGCTGTTCGAGCAGATTGACGCGTTGGAAAAGCAGCGCAACAAGGACCTTGAAGCCGTGCTGCTGGAAGTGCTGCCCGTGGCTTTCGCCATTGTGAAGGAAACCGCCCGCCGCTACAAGGAAAACGGCCAGCTAGTGGTCACGGCCACGGAGTACGACCGCGAGTACGCCAGCCGCAAGGCCAACGTGACCATTCAGGGCGACCAGGCCGTGTGGGCCAATAAATGGCTGGCCGGCGGGGCCGAAATCACCTGGGACATGGTGCACTACGACGTGCAGCTCATCGGCGGCGTGGTGTTGCACCAGGGTAAAATTTCGGAAATGGCCACGGGCGAGGGCAAGACGCTGGTTTCGACGCTGCCATCGTTCCTCAATGCGCTGTCGAAGCGCGGGGTGCACCTGGTGACGGTGAACGACTACTTGGCCAAGCGTGACTCCGAGTGGAACGCGCCGCTGTTCGAGTTTCACGGCATCTCCGTGGACTGCATCGACAAGCACCAGCCCAACACGCCGGAGCGCCGCGCCGCTTACCAGGCCGACATCACCTACGGCACCAACAACGAATTCGGCTTCGACTACCTGCGTGACAACATGGCGCGCGACCCCGAGGAGCTGGTGCAGCGCAAGCACCACTTCGCCATGGTCGACGAAGTGGACTCCGTGCTGATTGACGATGCGCGGACGCCGCTCATCATCTCCGGCCCGGTGCCGCGCGGCGATGTGCACGAGTTCTACCAGCTCAAGCCGCGTATTCAGCGCCTCGTGGATGAGCAGAAAAAAGTGGTGCAGAACTACCTCGTGCAAGCCCGCAAGCTCATTGCCGAGGGAAAAACCGGCGCTGAGGAAGGCGATAAAAACGGCGAGGGCGGCCTCATGCTCTTCCGCGCCCACCGCGGCCTGCCCAAGAGCAAGCCGCTCATCAAATTCCTGAGCGAAAGCGGCAACCGGGCCGTGCTGTTGGCCACCGAAAACCACTACCTGGCCGATAACTCGCGCCAGATGCCCAAGGCCGACGAGCCGCTGTTCTTCACCATTGACGAGAAGAACAACCAGATTGAGCTGACCGAGAAAGGCATTGACTTAATTACGGCCCAGGGCGAAGACCCGCAGCTGTTCATCATGCCCGACATCGGGATGGCCATCGCCGACATCGAGAAAAACGCCACGCTTTCGGCGGAGGAAAAGCTGCATCAGAAAGACAAGCTGATGAGCGACTACAACGAGAAAAGCGAGCGGGTGCACACCGTGAACCAGCTGCTGAAGGCTTACACGCTGTTTGAGAAGGACGACCAGTACATCCTGACCGACGACGGCAAGGTAAAAATTGTGGATGAGCAAACCGGCCGCGTGATGGAAGGCCGCCGCTATTCCGACGGCTTGCACCAGGCCATTGAGGCGAAGGAAAACGTGCGCGTGGAAGACGCCACCCAGACTTACGCCACGGTGACCTTGCAGAACTACTTCCGCATGTACCACAAGCTGTGCGGCATGACCGGCACGGCCGAAACCGAAGCCGGCGAGTTCTGGGAAATCTACAAGCTCGACGTGGTGGTGATACCCACCAACCGCATCATTTCGCGCAAAGACTCCGACGACCAGGTGTATAAGACGGTGCGCGAGAAATACAACGCCGTGGCCCTGGAAATCCAGAAGCTGGTGGAAGCCGGCCGCCCCGTGCTGGTCGGTACCACATCGGTGGAAATTTCGGAATTGATGTCGCGCATGCTGAAGCTGCGGGGCATTCCGCACCAGGTGTTGAACGCGAAACAGAACCAGCGCGAGGCCGAGATTGTGGCCGGTGCGGGCTTTCCCGGCACTGTGACCATTGCCACGAACATGGCCGGCCGCGGTACCGACATCAAGCTGCGCGAGACTTCCAAAGAATCGGGCGGCCTGGCCATCATCGGCACCGAGCGCCACGAAAGCCGCCGCGTCGACCGCCAGCTGCGCGGTCGTGCCGGCCGCCAGGGCGACCCCGGCACTTCGCAGTTCTTCGTGAGCCTGGAGGACAACCTGATGCGCCTATTCGGCTCGGACCGGATTGCGAAGCTGATGGACCGCATGGGCATGGAAGAGGGCGAAGTGATTCAGCACTCGATGATTACCAACTCCATCGAGCGCGCCCAGAAGAAAGTGGAGGAGAACAACTTCGGCACGCGCAAGCGCCTGCTGGAGTACGATGACGTGATGAACGCCCAGCGCGAAGTGGTGTACAAGCGCCGTCGCAACGCCCTGCACGGCGACCGCATGGAAGTCGACATCCTCAACATGATTTACGACGTGAGCGAGGATATTTCCGCCGGTCACAAAATCACGGGTGATTTTGAGGACTTCAAGCTGGCCGTTATCCGGGTGTTTGGCTACGACACGCATTTGTCGGCGCAGGACTTATCCCTGCAAGTGCCCGCGCTCACCCAGAAGCTCTACGACGAAGCCCTGGGCTATTTCCAGAGCAAGAACGAGCACATTGCCTCAAACTCGCTGCCGCTGGTGAACGACTTGCTGAGCCAGAATGCGCCCTACGAAAATATCGCCGTGCCCTTCACCGATGGCAAGAAGCAGGTGCAGGCCATCGCCAACCTGCGCCGCGCCCAGGCTACCGGCGGCCACGACATCCTGCGTCAGATGGAGAAAGTGGTGGTGTTGAGCGTGATTGATACGGCCTGGACCCAGCACCTACGCCAGATGGACGACCTGAAACAGGTGGTGCAAAACGCGGTGTACGAGCAGAAAGACCCGCTGTTGGTCTACAAGTTCGAGTCATTTGAGCTATTCAAGCGCATGATTGGCAAGGTGAACGAGGAGACCACGGCCTTCCTTTTCCACGCCGATGTGCCGGTGCAGCAAGGTGCCGTGGGCACCAACGAAGAGCAGGACTACTACCTGGAGGACGAGGAGTCCCAGCCCCAGCTCACCGTGGAGCACGAGAGCAACCTCGACTCGCTCGGTGCCGGCCCCGAGGACTTCGGGCCCGACTACCAATCGCCCCAGGTAGCCGAAAAGCAAGTGCCCGTGCGCAGCCAGAAAGTGGCCAACCGCAACGAGAAAGTGAACGTGCAGTACATGGACGGCCGCATCATGCGCGACGTGAAATACAAAACCGTGGAGCAGGACCTGCTGGAAAACCGCTGCGTGCTGGTAGATTAATCAGCCCAATCTTTAAAGCAAAAAAGGCGGCCTTCCCATCGGGGAGGCCGCCTTTTTTGTGCAGTTAGTACTCCCGCCAGAGCCGGCCGTTCTGGTCCATCACATCGGCCACGAACTCAGCTAACTCGCGGTAGGCAGCGGGCTGGGCCTGCTTGATGGCTCGTAGCAGGCGAATCAGGCGCGGATTGTCTTCCGCGTCTTCATCCTTCATCAGCTCGATGAAGGCCGGTAAGGTGGTGGGGAGGTCGAAGTGAGTTAGGTTGAGCCCGGCGGCGTGGGCGGTTTCAAAAATCCAGGTATCGCAGGCGGGTTCCATCACGATGAGGTAATGGGTGAGATGCTCCGGATGCTGATGGATGCTGTAGCGACAATCGGGGCCGGGGCGGGCGGCTATGGGCGAGGAACCAGCGAATGGCCTCAAGTATTTGACATCGGCAAACTTCTTATCCTTGTCCACCATGCCCACCACGAAGCGCGCCTTGCCCGATTCAGCTTGCTGGCGCAGCACGTTGGCTACTTTGGAAATGCCGTGCTGGTGGTTGATAAATGTGAGCCGGTCGGCGAGCAGAGAGCGGGTGAGGGCGGTATCGACGTGGCACTCGGGCACAAACAGAACGTTTTCAGGCATTGTGGGCCGCGCCGGTCGTGAACCGCTTCATGTTGTAGAACACGTCGATGCCATCGGCGCGGATGCTGCGGATTTCCTCGTCGCTGAGCTGGTGTACTTTGGTTTGATGGTCCTCATAATAGGCCGCAAACATGGCCAGTTCGCCCGCCTGCGCGTCGTCGGTTAGCATGGTTTCCAGTATCTCGGTAATGAGATAGGGGCTGTGCGTGTCGATGAAAAACTGGTTGTTGCGGCTCTCCACAATGCGCCGGCCCAGCTTCGACACGTACACCGGAAAAGAGTGAGCCTCGGGCTCTTCGAAAAGGAGCACGGCATCGTCGTTGCTCTCAATCGCGGCCAGATAGAAGATGATGCGTTGTAGGGTATCGGCTACGCTGGAATAGGGATAGGAGTAGATTATGCCGTCCTGGTCTTTAATGATTTCAAGCCGGCGCTCATCCATCCGAAGCTGGAGCTTCTGCCCATAGCGCTCGAACATGGCGGCAATTTCCTGACGAAGCCTAGAATGAGTTTGGATAACTTCAATGAGGTTGCTACCATGAGGAGGGGTCAGACGATTGCTGCCAGAGTCCTGAGTGATTACAGCGTTTTTATTAAAAGTGTAGGTCAGTGACTGTAATTGAATTTCGTAATAAGGTTCTTTGATTTTATCAGCAGTTAATCCAAAAACGGTTTCACTATCAAAGTCAGTGTATGCGAAATGCTTTGGTGAAACATTGTTAGAACTCCGCATATCGAGCTTTCCACGTAATATATTTCGCATCATGTAATGCTCTGCTTTTCCAGTTGTTATGTTGATAGGGTTACTAACTGATGTTACGCAGTCGTTGGGCATCTTAGCCCGTTTAGCAGCTTATGATGACTTGCACGCTGGACCTGTACACGGATTATTTGCTGAGTTCGACGGGTCCGACGACGGCCACGGGCTTGTCGCGGCTGCTGGACAGGGCGTTGAGCCACGACCACATCACGCGCTGGCTGAGTCAAGGCACCTACGGCCCGGCCGACATCT